>CALAWP010000016.1 GCA_937895345.1 uncultured Paenibacillus sp.
ACTTTGCGGACGGCGGACAGCTTCATCTTGACGCCCTTCTCGCGCAGCTCCTGGGAAGGCTGAATGAACGTCCGTCCGGTATATTTGTTTTTGATCAGGCCGAGCTCGTAAGGGATGCCCGTCTGCTCCGCATAGCCGATAGCCGCCGAAATGCTCGAATCCGGCACGCCGGTGACGACGTCCGCGTCGACGAACGATTCCATCGCCAGCCGCTGGCCCATCCGCTTGCGCGCGGAGTGGATGTTGATGCCGTTAATGTCGCTGTCCGGGCGGGCAAAATAAATATATTCCATCGCGCACGTCGCCCGGCGGTCGACTTCCGCGTAGCGGTCCTCGCGCAGGCCGATCTCGTCGAGAATGAGCAGCTCGCCCGGCTGCACGTCGCGCACGTATTCCGCGCCGATCGTCTCGAACGCGCACGTCTCGGACGCGAACACGTAGCTGTCGCCCAGTTTGCCCATGGCGAGCGGACGCAGGCCGTGCGGGTCGGATGCGACGAGCAGCTTGTCGTTCGTCATTATAAGGAAGGCGTAGCCGCCGATAATGCGCTGCAGCGCCTCCTTCGCCGCCGATACGAAATCTTTCGGCGATCGGGCGATCAAATGCGCGATCACTTCCGTATCGCTGGACGTCTGGAAGATCGATCCGCTCATCTCCAGCTCGCGGCGAATTTCCGGCGCGTTGACGATGTTGCCGTTCGTCGCGACGCCCAGATCGCCGTCCCGGTAGCGGAATATAAGCGGCTGGGCGTTGGCCAGCTGGCTTTCGCCGGACGTGGAATAACGCACATGGCCGATGGCGCGGTCTCCCTGCAGCTTATCCAGCGTATCCTTGTCGAACACTTCCTTGACCAGCCCCATGCCGCGATGGAAGTTGAAGCGCCGGCCGTTCTCGGCATCCGCGGTGCAGATGCCCGCGCTTTCCTCGCCGCGGTGCTGCAGCGCATGGAGGCCGTAATAGGAGAGGCCGGCGGCGTCCGGATGGCCGAACACCCCGAACACGCCGCATTCCTCGCGCAATTTGTCAAAGATATCGTCGCGGCCGATGCCTTCGTTGTAATGGCTGCCCGTCCACAGGCGACGGCCGTCGCGGACGAGGCCGTCGCGAGACGGCGTCAAGATTTCATCAGACATGGAATCGCATCCTTCCAGACCTTCTCCAGATGTTGAACCGGCGCTTCAATGCCGGCTTTGCCGTTTACGCTGATCTTCAGGCTGCTTCCTCCCACCGTGCCGATCGTTTCGTGAACGACGCCTTGCTCCGTCAAATAAGCCGTCAAAGCCGCCGCTTGGTCCGCCTTGGCGGACAGCAAAATGCGGGATTGCGATTCGCTGAACAGCAGATGGTCCGGACGAAGGGCGCTGCTCATAGCGACCGTCGCGCCGATGCCGCCGCTGATGCACGATTCCGCCAAGGCAACCGCAATGCCGCCCTCGGACAAGTCGTGCGCCGAAGCGACGATTCCTTGCTGAATGGCGCCAAGCACCGCTTTTTGTACCTTTTTCTCCACTGCCAGGTCAATGGCCGGAGGACGTCCCGACACGCCGCCGTTCATGACGTATTGCAGCTCGCTTCCTCCGAATTCGGCTTTCGTCTCGCCGATCAGCACGATCACGTCGCCCTCGGACTTGAAGCCTTGCGTCGTAATATGATCGATGTCGTGTACCAGGCCGACCATGCCGATGACCGGCGTCGGATAGATGGCGCCCTTCGCGTTCTCGTTGTACAAGCTGACGTTGCCGCCGATTACCGGCGTTTCCAGAACCACGCAAGCCTCGGACATGCCGTCGGCCGACTTCTCCAGCTGCCAGAACACTTCCGGCTTCTCCGGACTGCCGAAGTTCAGGTTGTCCGTAATGGCCAGCGGCTCGGCGCCGGAGCAGACGATGTTGCGCGCCGCTTCCGCAACCGCGATCCGTCCGCCCATCTCGGGATCGAGATGCACGTAGCGGCCGTTGCAGTCCGTCGTCATCGCCAGCGCTTTACGCGTGCCGTCGATCGTCACGACCGCCGCGTCGGAGCCCGGCTGCACCGCCGTCGAGGTGCGGACCATATAATCGTATTGGTTGTAGACCCACTCTTTGCTCGCCACCGTCGGCGATGCGAGAATGCGGTCCAGCGTTCCGTTCAAATCGGTAATTTCCGCAAAAGCGGCCGTATCCACCGAAGCGTTCTCGCGGTAGTAAGCCGGCTCCTGTGAAGGCTTGTTGTATACCGGGCACTCGTCGACGAGCGCCTTGACCGGCATGTCGGCCACTTGCTCGCCTTGGTGGAACAGACGGAGACGTCCGTCATCCGTCACTTTGCCCACTTTCGCGCAAATAATGCCCCAACGGTCAAAAATCTCCTTCGCCTGCGCCTCATGCTGCGGCTCGATAACGAACAGCATGCGCTCCTGCGATTCGGACAGCATCATTTCGTACGGGGTCATGCCCGTCTCGCGCTGCGGCACCTCGTCGAGGTACAGCTCCAGGCCGTTGCCCGCCTTGGACGCCATTTCCGCGCTGGAGCACGTCAGGCCCGCCGCGCCCATGTCCTGGATGCCGAGCACGATGCCGGAGTTGATCAGCTCGAGCGTCGCTTCCATCACAAGCTTCTCCATAAACGGATCGCCGACCTGCACCGCCGTCCGCTTCTCCTCGGATTCCTCCGACAGCTCGACGGACGCGAACGTCGCGCCGTGAATGCCGTCGCGGCCCGTCGCCGGACCGACGTAGAAGACCGGGTTGCCGACGCCCTTGGCGACGCCGCGCTGAATTTTGTCGTGATCGATCAGGCCGACGCACATCGCATTGACGAGCGGATTTCCTTCATAGCTTTCGTCGAACATCACTTCGCCCGCCACCGTCGGAATGCCGATGCAGTTGCCGTAGCCGGCGATGCCGCTGACGACGTTTTCGAACAAATATTTGACGCGCTCGTTGGTCAGGCTGCCGAACCGAAGGCTGTTGAGCAGCGCCACCGGACGGGCCCCCATCGAGAAGATGTCGCGGATAATGCCGCCGACGCCCGTCGCCGCGCCTTGGTACGGCTCGACCGCGGACGGGTGGTTATGCGATTCGATCTTGAATACAACCGCCTGGTTGTCGCCGATGTCGACGATGCCCGCGCCTTCGCCCGGTCCCATCAGGACGCGGGGCCCGGTGACCGGGAATCTTTTTAAGATCGGCTTGGAGTTCTTATAGGAGCAATGCTCCGACCACATGACGCTGAATACGCCGATTTCCGTATAGTTCGGCTTGCGCCCGAGGAAACCGCAAATCAACTCATATTCGTAATCCGTTACGCCGAACTGCGTGTAAATGCGCTGATCCGCGATTTGTTCCGCCGTCGGTTCCTTAGCCGTTAACTGCTGCGCCATGTTGTTCCCTCCATGCATTCAGTATCGATGTGAACATCCGTTTGCCGTCCTCCGAGCCGAGCAGCTGATTGACCGCGCGCTCCGGATGCGGCATCATGCCGACGACGTTGCCCGCCTTGTTGCAGATGCCCGCAATATTTTCCACCGAACCGTTCGGATTCGTATTGCCCGCGTAGCGGAACACGATCTGGTTGTTCGCCTTCAGCTCGGCCAGCGTCGCCTCGTCGCAGAAGTAGTTGCCTTCGCCGTGGGCGATCGGAATGTTGATCAGCTCACCCGGCGCATATTGATTCGTGAAAGGCGTGGCGTTGTTCGCCACTTCCAGCGTCGTATCGTGACAGCGGAATTTCAGTCCCGTGTTGCGGATAAGCGCTCCGGGCAGCAGGCCCGCCTCCGTCAAAATTTGAAATCCGTTGCAGATGCCGAGAATATATTTGCCTTGTTCGGCCGCCTTGACGACCTCGTTCATGACGTTCGCAAAACGGGCGATCGCGCCGCAGCGCAAATAGTCGCCGTAGGAAAAGCCGCCCGGCACGAGAATCGCGTCGTAGGCCGACAGATCGGTCGCCGTATGCCATACGTAGTCGACCGGCTGGCCGATCGTCGATTCTACCGCCTTGTAGCAGTCGATGTCGCAGTTGGAGCCCGGAAATACGAGTACCGCAAATTTCATGGCCTTATCCCTCCAGTTCGAAACGGTAGTCTTCCACGACGGTGTTCGCCAACAGCTTTTCGCACATCACTTTCAAACGCGCCTCCGCTTCCGCGCGGTCGTTCGTGTCCAGCTCGACTTCCAGGTATTTGCCGATGCGCACTTTGCCCACTTCGCTGAATCCCATGGAATGAAGCGCCCCTTGAACGGCCGTGCCTTGCGGATCCAGAACGTTTTCCTTGATCGTGACGTAGACGGTTGCTTTCATAATAGCCTCCTGAAATTGGTTATTGGAATAATTCCATTATTTAGATTCTCGGCATGCATTGCGGGCCAAAAGCCTGCATCAGTGCATCTTGGATCCCATCCGAAGAGATCGGGTTACCATCATGACGTCTTACCCCAGCTCCGCGCCGGTCAAGCGGCGGTAAATCTCGCGGTAGCGCGCCGTCGTCGCGGCGACGACCTCCGGCGGCAGCGGATCGGGCCGGCTTTCCCGGTCCCAGTCCGAGCCGAGCAGATACGTCCGAACCGGCTCCTTGTCCATGCTGTCGATCTCGACGTCATAAGCGTAATTCGCTTCCGACCAGAAGCGCGAGGAGTCCGGCGTAAATATTTCGTCGATCAGAATAACCTTGCCGTCGATAAGGCCGAATTCAAACTTGCAATCCGCCAAAATAATGCCCCGCTCCGCACAATACGCGTGTGCGAATTCGTACAGCTTGACGCTGCGGTCCCGCAGCTCCTCCGCCAGCTCCGCGCCGACCAGCCCGGCCATCCGCTCGAACGGAATGTCCTCGTCGTGGCCGACGTCGTTTTTGGCCGCGGGCGTGAACAGCGGCTTCTCGAGACGCTCGTTTTTGCGCAGCCCCTTCGGAAGCTCGATGCCGTTGACGGCCGACGTTTTTTCGTATTGCCGCCAGCCGCCCCCGGTAATATAGCCGCGCACGACGCACTCGATGTCGATGCGCTCCGCCTTGCGCGTCACCATGATGCGGTTTTTGAGCAGCTCCGGCCGGGTGACGAGGTCTCCCAGCAACGAGACGTCCGTATGCACGACATGGTTCGGCTGCATCGCTTCCGTCTCGCGGAACCAGAACGCCGACAGACGGTTCAGCACGTTGCCCTTGTCCGGCACGGCCGGCTCCAGCACGTAGTCGAACGCCGAAATCCGGTCGGTGACGACGATCAGGTAATGCTCGCCCAGGTCGTACAGCTCCCGGACCTTGCCTTTGTAGACGAGCGGCGCCTTAACGTAATCCACTGCGGTCGATAAAGCCTGCGGTTGCATTGTCATTTGACCTTTATCCCCCTATATCAAGCCCAAACGTTTAAAAATCGTATCCACATGCTTCAAATGCCAGGAAGGATTGAAGCAATCGTCGATCTCTTCCGCGGAAAGCACGCTCGTAATTTCCGGCGTTTCCTCCACGATCGAGCGGAACTGGCGCTGCGTCTCCCACGCCTGCATCGCGCGCGGCTGCACCGTGTCGTACGCCTGCTCGCGGCTGAAGCCCTTGTCGATCAGCTTCGTCATGACGCGGCCGGAGAACGGCACGCCGTAGGTGGCGCTCATGTTGCGCTTCATGTTTTCCGGGAAGACGGTCAAGTTTTGAATAATGTTGCCCAGACGGTTCAGCATATAATTGAGCAGCATCGTCGCGTCCGGCAGGATGACCCGCTCGGCGGACGAGTGGCTGATGTCGCGTTCATGCCAGAGCGTCACGTTCTCGTAGGCGGTCAGCATATGGCCGCGAATGACGCGGGACAAGCCGGAAATGTTCTCGCAGCCGATCGGATTGCGCTTGTGCGGCATCGCCGACGACCCTTTTTGGCCTTTGGCAAAAGGCTCCTCCACCTCGCGGAACTCGCTCTTCTGGAGGGCGCGGATTTCCGTGGCGAACTTGTCCAGCGAAGTCGCGATCAGCGCGAGCGTCGCCATATATTCCGCATGACGGTCGCGCTGCAGCGTCTGCGTCGAGATCGGCGCCGGCTTCGTGCCGAGCTTGCGGCAGACGAACTCCTCGACGAACGGGTCGATGTTGGCGTACGTGCCGACCGCTCCGGAAATTTTGCCGTATTGCACGCCGTCCGCCGCATGGTCGAACCGCTCCAGGTTGCGCTTCATTTCCTCATGCCAGAGCGCCACCTTCAGGCCGAACGTCGTCGGCTCCGCGTGAACGCCGTGCGTGCGGCCCATCATCGGCGTATCCTTGTACCGGACCGCCTGCTCGCGCAGGATGCCGATAAACCGTTCGATGTCCGCCCGCAATATCTCGTTCGCCTGCCGCAGCAGGTAGCCCATCGCCGTATCGACGACGTCCGTGGACGTCAGGCCGTAATGGACCCATTTGCGCTCCGGCCCGAGCGTTTCGGATACGGCGCGCGTAAACGCGATGACGTCGTGGCGCGTTTCCTGCTCGATTTCGTAGATCCGGTCGATATCGAAGCTCGCCGACTTGCGCAGCGCCTCGACATCCTCCTTCGGAATGACGCCCAGCTCGGACCAGGCCTCGCAAGCGCACAGCTCCACCTCCAGCCATGCCTTGAACTTGTTTTCCTCCGTCCAGATCGCCCTCATCTCGGGTCTGCTGTAACGCTCCAACATATGACCTTCCACCTTCCGCTCGTTATCGTTATAGGATGATGTTGAACGGCGCCTCATGCCGCTTAATCGCGCGCATGCCGTTCAACGCGTTTCTTTCAGTTCGAACCCGTGCCTTCCTCGGCCCAGATGCCCGTCTCCTCTATCCACCGGAGCGCCGCGTCCGTATCGGGAGCCAGCACGTTGACGTGCCCCATTTTCCGTTTGCGAACCGCATCCTTTTTGCCGTACAGATGCAGCTTCGGCGCGACGCCCAGACGTTCGGCCGCTTCGTCGCGCTCGGCCGTCCGCTTCAGCAGCGGCTCGACATGCTGCCCGAGCACGTTGACCATGACGACCGGCGTCAGCAGCGACGCATCGCCCAGCGGCAAGCCGCACACGGCGCGCACATGCTGCTCGAACTGCGACGTCCGGCACGCCTCCATCGTGTAATGGCCGCTGTTGTGCGGCCGCGGCGCCAGCTCGTTGACGAACAGTCCGCCCTCCGGCGTCACGAACATTTCGACGGCGATCAGGCCGACGACGCCGAGTCCCTCGGCGATGCGCACCGCCAGCCGTTCCGCTTCGCGACGCAGCTTCTCGCCGATGCGGGCGGGCACGATGGACAGATGCAATATATTGTCGACGTGAATATTTTCCGCAGGCGGGAACGCTTTTATTTCCTCTTGCGGACTTCTCGCCGCGATAACCGATATTTCCTTGTCGAAATGAATGAACTGCTCCAACACCAGATCCGTCCCGGCTTGGGACAGCGACGCATAAGCGTCCGCCGTCTCGTCCAGGCTGCGGATAACCCATTGGCCCTTGCCGTCGTAGCCGCCCGTCGCCGTCTTCAGCACGCAAGGCGTGCCGAACGCTTGAACCGCCTCGCGCAGCTCCTGCTCGCTGCGGATTTCGCGGTACGGCGCCACCTGGACGCCGGCCGCTTCGATGGCGCGTTTCTCGCGCAGCCGGTGCTGCGTCGTATAGAGCAGCTCGTTGCCTTGCGGCACGTAGCTTTCTTCCATCAGCATGGCCGCGACGCCGGCGTCGACGTTCTCGAATTCGTACGTGATCACGTCCGACTGCCGGGCCAGCTCCCGGGCCGCCTCGCGGTCGTCGTATGCGGCGACGATTTGCCCTCCGACTTGTCCCGCCGGCGAGTCCGGCGTCGGATCCATCGCCACAAAGCGATAGCCCATCGCGCTGCCGGCGTTCGCCATCATCCGGCCAAGCTGGCCTCCGCCCAGAACGCCGATCGTGCTGCCGGGCAAGATCACCTTCGCCCGCGTCATAACGTCTCGCCGCTTTCCATTACTTCGCGTTTGATCCGCTCGCGGCGGGCTTCCACCCGCGCTTGCACCTCGGGATCGAACGCGCCCAACATTTGGGCCGCCAGCAATCCCGCATTCGTGGCGCCGGCGTTGCCGATGGCGACCGTCGCCACCGGAATGCCTCCGGGCATCTGCACGATCGACAGCAGCGAATCCAGGCCGTTCAAGTTCGAGGATTTGACGGGAACGCCAATAACCGGCAAAGACGTTTTTGAGGCGACCATGCCGGGCAGATGAGCGGCTCCGCCCGCTCCGGCGATAATAACCTTCAGCCCCCGGCCGACAGCGGATTCCGCGTATTCGAACATCAAATCCGGCGTACGGTGCGCCGAAACCACCTTTTTCTCGTAAGGAATTTGCAGCTCCTCCAGAACGTCGCACGCCAGCTTCATCGTCTCCCAGTCCGATTTGCTGCCCATGATGACGCCTACCTTAGCAGACATTCCATCAAACCCTCTTTCTGTATCTGAATTTATAATGGCTGAACAATGGCTGAACCAGCACAAATAGTCCTCCGGCAACCTCTTTCCGAATATGCCGCAGGACACGAGCTTGAAGCGCATCCCCCTTGCGGGAAACGCCGCTTCGTCTTGATGAAACCCGCGCCGCCGCATGGCGGTTGCCGCGTTGTCCTCCCCGCCGCTCGGTCTGATTGGCCGAAGGCAAGAAGGCCCCATTGCCGGAAGCTCCGGCATAGACAGCACAAGGCTGCTCATTCGAAGAGCAACCTCTATGCTCGGCCGTCGCAGACAAGCCGGGGATTATCGTTTCATCAAGCTCGTAGTCCGGAAAATAATCGGTTTCCGGGTAGAAACATTCGGGCCTATCCCGAACATATACGAGATTGCGGCTCGAACGGCAATTCCCCGTTCCGAGCCTTCTTTAGTTTATCGAATCTGACATGTACTGTCAACAAAATACGAACATTTTTAAGAGATCATTTACGATAGTTCGTATTTTCAGAAGCATTCGCTGGAAATTCAATATAGTATGCCCAAAAATAAACTTTCAGCCGGCTTCCGCCTCCTTCAATTTTCGATAATAGGGACGGACCGGGCGGAATACATATAGTAGCAAGGTTCATCGCGGGACGTACAGGCCCGATACGGCTTTTAAGCTAAAGGAGGTTCATAAAGGTGCAGATTCATACGGTCAAAAGAGGGGATTCGCTCTGGGAGCTGTCCCAGCGCTTCGGGGTGCCCTTGCAGCAAATTTTAGCCGCCAACGGTTTGGCCGAAGACGATCCGCTGGTTATCGGCCAAGCCGTCATTATTCCGACGCCGTCCGAATCGACCACCCACCGGGTGGCCGCCGGAGAGTCGCTGTGGAAGATCGCGCAAAGATACGGCGTGCCCATGCAGGAAATCGCCCGCGTCAACCGGCTGACCAATCCGGCCGCCATCGTCCCGGGACAAATGTTGACGATTCCGCGGGGGCCGAAGCCGGTCATCGAAGTGAACGCCTATACGGAGAAGTTCGGTCCGGAAGGCGTCGCCCTGGTCGGCGAGATCGGAGATTACTTGACCTATCTCAGCCCGTTCAGCTACAGGGTGGCCATGAACGGCTCCCTGACGCCGATCGACGATTCCGCCATCATCAGCGCCGCCTTTGAGAAGCGGGTCGCTCCGATGATGGTCATCACCAACTTCGAGAACGGGCGGTTCAGCTCCGACATCGCGCATGCGGTCGTCTCGGACGAGAACGTTCAGGCCGCGCTCATCGGCAACATTCTCGGCGTCATGCGTGAGAAGGGCTATATGGCGCTGAACGTCGATTTCGAATACGTGCCTCCTGCCGACCGCGTGCTGTACAACGCCTTTTTGCAAAAGCTGGTCGACAGCCTTCGTCCGCAAGGTTATCTCGTCTCGACGGCGGTTGCCCCCAAGCTTAGCGCGGAGCAGACGGGCACGCTGTACGAAGCGCACGATTATCCCGCGCACGGCCGCATCGTCGACTTCGTCATACTGATGACATACGAATGGGGCTGGTCCGGCGGTCCGCCGCTCGCCGTCGCTCCGCTGAACGAAGTCGTCAAGGTGCTGAACTACGCGCTGTCCGTCATGCCGCCGGAAAAAATCGTCATGGGCATGCCGCTGTACGGCTACGACTGGACGCTGCCCTACGTCCAGGGCGGCGCATGGGCGCCGACGGTCAGCCCGCAAGAGGCGGTGCGCAGAGCGGCCCGGTTCGGCGCGACGATCGAATACGACGAAACGGCGCAGTCCCCTCACTACACGTATTACGACGATCAAGGCCGGGAGCATGTCGTCTGGTACGAGGACGCCCGCAGCGTGCAGGCCAAATTCGATGTCGTCAAAAACTTCGGCCTGCGCGGCGTAAGCTACTGGGTGCTCGGCGTCCCGTTCCCGCAAAACTGGTACGTGCTCAGCGAAAACTTCACGATCAAGAAGCTCGTCTGACCCCGCCCGCGAGCCGGTCGTTCAGGCAGCTGCGGAATAGTGCCTCCGATGACGTTCGGGGCAGATTGTCTGGTACGTGTGTTGAGCGGGGCTGCTCGTACTGGGTTGCGGTAAAGTAACTGACGGAGGGCGGGCAGGTTCTGCGGTATGGTGTGTTGGACGGGGCGCTCTCACTGGGTTGCGGTAATGTTGCTGACGGCGGGCGGGGCGGGTTGTGCGGTATGATGT
>CALAWP010000017.1 GCA_937895345.1 uncultured Paenibacillus sp.
CCGATTTTGGCTTTCGCCGATTTTGGCTTTCGCCGATTTTGGCTTTCGCCGATTTTGGCTTTCGCCGATTTCAGCTAGCTTTCACCGGTATTGGCGGTCGTTCCGTTAAAGCAATTTTAGGCTATGAACGATCTTTCGTACAAATCATCGCATCAGAGTGACAAAACCTATGGCATTGAACGATAGATCGTTCAAATCAGCGCAGCAGGGTGCAAAACCTATGGCATTGAACGATAGATCGTTCAAATCATCGCAACAGGGTGCAAGACCTATGGCATTGAACGATAGATCGTTCAAATCATCGCAACAGAGGGTCAAAACCTATGGCATTGAACGATAGATCGTTCAAACATCGCAGCAGGATGGCAAAACCTATGGCATTGAACGATAGATCGTTCAAATCAGCGCAACAGGGTGGCAAGACCTATGGCTATGAACGATAGATCGTCCAAATCATCGCAGCAGGGTGGCAAAACCTAAGGCTTTGAACGAATGATCTTTTTAGTCTTTTGGAGACTAGCGATTGCATTTTGCATAAACTTGGTCGGCGGGCGTTTTTGTATGAAATTTCTTCTAATCAGAACTGTATCCTTGGATCTGCAATAAATATACAGCCTCGCCTTACAGCCTCCAATACTCGGTCCGCTAACTTCTCGTATCCTCGAACCCATTAGATCATCCCAATCGATATTCGATCGTTCCGTTTTCCGCCGATGGATTGTCCTCCATTCGCTCTCTGAAAAAGAAGTAGAATTAAGCGGGCGATTCAGATAAACTATATTTGTAATTATCTGTCAGGGCTTTAATTCAATATACGGAGGAGTAACGAATGAACAAACGGAAGGCGTTAATCGTTATCGCGGCGCTCGGGCTGCTTTTATCCGGCATAGCAGCCTCGCCCGCCGTTGCGGCCGGCCGAACGGAGACCGTCGAATTGGGCGCGGAGCAATCCGATTACCGTGTTGTCGTGCCGGGATTCATCGATTTGGCGACTGTTGAAGCGCGCGATGCCGCAGGTGCGGTGAACGAAGTTACGGTCGTTCATATGGCAAAGCCCTCCCGGAACGGAGACGGGACATATACGTTGTTCGAGCTGACGACGACGGATCCGAAGGCGTTTGCCGCCGAATCCGTCCCCCAAAAGTACGGCGAAGGCCAGCTCGAATTTTTCAGCGGCGAGTTCAAAGGCGGAAAGCTGGCTTACCGGGTTGACGAAACGCAGTTGAATGCCATGCTGGACGACGTTCTCGCCTTTGATTTTTACGTTTATGACAAGGACGGCCGATATATAGCGGAATTTTATAACGTTTATTTTGCGATTGGAGACGGCTTTCGATCCGCCGGCGCCAATGCGCCGGCCGAAAAGGCGAGTGCGCTGCCCGCCGTCTCGAATGTCGTCGTGAACGGGCAAGAAACGTCGTTCCAAACCTACAATATCGGCGGCAACAACTACTTTAAGCTGCGCGATATCGCCAAAGCGATGAGCGGCACCGCCAAACGGTTCGAGGTGAAGTGGGACGGGACGCTGAACGCGGTACATCTGCTGACGGGAACGAAATATACGGAAACCGGGACGAGCCTGTCGCCGACATCGGCATCAGGAACCAATGGCAAGCGTCAACCGGCGCTGCTCAGCCGCTCCGTCATCTTTATCGACGGCGAGGAAGCAGAACTGACGGCCTACAATATCGGCGGCAACAACTATTTTAAGCTGAGGGATCTCGGCAAAGCGCTGGACTTTGCGGTGGAATGGGACGGCGCCGCAAAGACGATCGGCATCGATCCATCCAAACCTTATTCGGAACGGCAGTCGAATTGACCGTTCGCCTACGTTCGCCCAGGCTGCGCCCGGATGCCGGCCGTATTCAAATTCCTTGACCAGCCGCAGGATCCGCCGACCCCGACATAGGTGAATAAGTCGGATAAGGGCTGACAAGGCTGCGAGCTTGACAGGGCGCTTTGGTTCATGTATGATTAATCACGTTGCTCCGCTGTTAAGGGCGGATGCTTGACACACTTTCAGAGTCGGAAAGGGGCGATGGCATTGACGAGGGAAGAACCGCATGCCTTGGCCAGAACGACGAGAGTGAATCTGCTGCTCGATTTTTACGACAGTCTTTTGACCGAAAAGCAGCGCACGATACTTACGTTTTATTATCACGACGATTTCTCCTTGGGCGAGATCGCTTCGGAATTCGGGATCAGCCGGCAGGCGGTCTACGATAATCTCAAGCGCGCCGAGGCGGCTCTGGAAAGCTACGAAAGCAAGCTGGGCCTGCTGGGCAGGCACGAGAGGCTGATGCGGGCGGCGGAGCTGCTGGAGAATACGGTAGATTCGATACAGATGGATGAGCGGGACAAGCGAGTCCTCCTGGGAGCCATTAACCGGTTCAGAGCGGAGGAGCATACGGCAATAGGAGGAGGCGGAAAGTCATGGCAGCATTCGAAAGCTTGACGAATCGACTGCAAAGCGTGTTCAGCAAGCTGAAGGGCAAAGGCAAAGTGTCGGAGAGCGACGTCAACGATGCGATGCGCGAGGTGCGCCTGGCGCTCCTGGAAGCGGATGTCAACTTTAAGGTCGTCAAAGATTTTATCGCCAAAGTGAAGGAGCAGGCCATCGGCCTGGACGTATCGAAGAGCTTTACGCCGGGCATGGTCGTCATCGATATCGTCAACAAAGAGCTGACGGAGCTGATGGGCGGCACGCAGGCGAAGCTGGCGAAGGCGAACAAGCCTCCGACGGTCATTATGATGGTCGGTTTGCAAGGCGCCGGCAAGACGACGACTTCGGGCAAGCTGGCGAAGCTGCTGCAGAAGGGCAATCATAAGCCGCTGCTCGTGGCATGCGACATTTACCGGCCCGCCGCCATCAAGCAGCTGCAAGTGCTGGGCGAGCAGATCAAAGCTCCGGTATTCGCCATGGGCGACCAGACGTCGCCGGTTGAAATCGCGAAGAACGGTCTGCAGCATGCGAAGGACAACGGCAACGATTATGTCATTATCGATACGGCGGGGCGGCTTCATATCGATGAAGCGCTGATGGAGGAGCTGAAGCAGATCCATCAGGTCGTCAGTCCTGACGAGGTGCTGCTCGTCGTCGACGCGATGACGGGACAGGACGCGGTCAACGTTGCCCAGAGCTTCCACGAGCAGCTGGAGCTGACGGGCGTCGTTCTGACGAAGCTGGACGGCGATACGCGCGGCGGTGCCGCGTTGTCCGTCAAGGCAGTAACCGGCCGCCCGATTAAATTCGCCGCGATGGGCGAGAAGATCGATTCGCTGGAGCCGTTCCATCCGGAGCGGATGGCGTCCCGCATCTTGGGCATGGGCGACATGCTGTCGCTGATCGAGAAGGCGCAAGCCAACATCGACGCCGAGAAAGCGGCCGAGATGGAGCGGAAGATGCGGACGGCGGAATTTACGTTCGACGACTTCCTCGACCAGATGGAGCAAGTGCGCAAGCTCGGTCCGCTGGACCAGCTGATGGACATGCTGCCCGGCATGAACAAGATGAAGGGCGGCATGAAAGATCTGAAGGTCGACGAGAAGCAGCTGGCCCGCATCGAGGCGATTGTCCGTTCCATGACGAAGGAAGAGAAGGCAAAGCCCGAGCTGCTGAACCATAGCCGACGCAAGCGCGTGGCGGCGGGCAGCGGCACGACAATCGTCGAAGTGAACCGGCTGATCAAGCAGTTCGACGACATGAGACGCATGATGAAGCAGTTCTCGTCCATGATGGGTCCGAAAGGTCCGAAGGGGCTGAAGGGCGGCAAGAAGGGGCTCAAAGGGCTCATGGGCAAAAATATGAAGTTTCCATTCTAACGGTCTTCATGCCCGTCCGCGAGGCGCCGCAGGCGCGCCGGACTAGAGAAGATCGGAGTGCATTAGTCGAAGGAGGTGAATATTCATGGCAGTACGCATTCGCTTGAAACGTATGGGCGCTCACAAAGCTCCTTTCTACCGCGTCGTTGTATCGGATTCCCGTTCCCCGCGCGATGGACGTTTTATTGAAGAAATCGGCACTTACAATCCGGTTGCAGAGCCGGCTCAAGTCAACATTGACGAAGAGAAGGCGCTGAAATGGCTGCAGACGGGAGCTCAAGCTTCCGACACCGCACGCGATCTGCTTTCCAAAGCTGGTGTTCTGAAAAAGTTCCATGAGCTTAAGCAACAGAAATAACTGTTGAACGGCGGAGGGCTTTGAATATGGAAGAATTAATTCTTGTCATAGCAAAAGCTTTGGTGGATCATCCGGACGAGGTGCGCATTCAGATGAGGGAGGATGAGCGCGGCACGGTATACGAGCTGTCCGTTCATCCCGACGATGTCGGAAAAGTAATCGGCAAACAAGGGCGCATCGCCAAGGCGATGCGGACGGTCGTCACTTCCGCTTCCGTGAAATCTAATAAACGGGTCATCGTCGATATCGTTTCATAACGAACGCCGGTCGAGGGTTGGGATATATGTCCCGACCCTCTTCTGCATGTTATAATGACATCAACTGACCAGAAGAAGGAATGATGAGATGAAAGGAAATTGGTACACAGTCGGCAAAATCGTCAATACCCACGGCATTCGGGGCGAGCTGAAGGTGCTTTCCCAGACCGATTTTCCCGAGAAGCGGTTCGCCCCCGGCAGCGCGCTGCTCATGACGGACGAAACGACCGGCGGCAGCCTGGAAGTGAAAGTGGCGGCTGCGCGTTCCCATAAAAACGTTTATATCGTGAAGCTTGAAGGTTACGGCAACATTAACGAGGTGGAGCGCTACAAAGGCTGGCTGCTCAAAGTGGCCGCGGAGCATCAGGGCGAGCTGGAGGAAGGCGAATATTATTACCATGAAATTATCGGCTGCAAAGTCGTGACCGAGGACGGCGAGGAGCTAGGCGCGATTACGGAAATATTGACTCCGGGAGCGAACGACGTTTGGGTGGTCGAGCGGCCTAAGGGCAAAGGCAAGCCGATCTTGCTTCCTTATATCGACGAAGTCGTGCTGAACGTCAATCCGGTCGACAAGCTTGTGACGGTTCGGCTGATGGAAGGGCTGGTTTAACGGATGCGGATCGATGTGCTGACCTTGTTCCCGGAAATGTTCGAAGGCGTCTTCGGCTCCAGCATTTTGGGCAAAGCCCGGGAGAAAGGCATCGTCCGGCTGGGAACCGTCAACTTCCGGGATTACTCGAACAATAAACATAAGACCGTCGACGATTACCCGTACGGAGGCGGCGGAGGCATGGTGCTGAAGCCGGAGCCGATCTTTGCGGCGGTAGAAGCATTGGAGGTCGAGCCGGGCAAGAAACCCCGCGTCATTCTCATGTGTCCGCAAGGGGAAAGCTTTACGCAGCGGAAGGCGGAACAGCTGGCACAAGAGGAGCATCTCGTTCTCATTTGCGGCCATTACGAAGGTTACGACGAACGGATCCGCGAGCATTTGGTGACGGACGAGCTGTCTATCGGCGATTTTGTATTGACCGGAGGGGAAATCCCGGCAATGGCGGTCATCGACAGCGTCGTTCGCCTGCTGCCGGGCGTGCTGGGCAACGAATCGTCCGCCGTGACGGATTCGTACAGCACAGGGCTGCTCGAGCATCCGCACTATACGCGTCCGCCCGAGTTCAGAGGCTGGAGCGTGCCCGAGGTGCTTGTGTCCGGCAACCACGCGAAGATCGAGCAATGGCGTCGGCAGCAATCGCTGCTCCGGACGTTGTCCAGACGCCCAGACTTGCTCGATTCGGCCGAATTGACGGACAAGGAGCGCCAATGGCTGGCGTCCGAAGCGGCGTCATCGCCGCATGCCGGCGACAGCCTCTGAGGCCGGGTTCATGAATCAGCCTTGCGCATCGCAGGCAGTCCCGTAGGAGTGCTGTAAGTAACAAAATCAGCCTTGCAGCATCGCAGGCAGTCCCGCTGAAGAGCTGTAAGTTCATGAGCGACCTTAAAGCGCGGGTTAAGCCATCCAAATGGAGCTGTAAGTTCATGAGCGACCTTAAAGCGCAGGTTAAACCGTCCAAATGGAGCTGTAAGTTCATGAGCGACCTTAAAGCGCGGGTTTAACCGTCCAAATGGAGCTGTAAGTTCATGAGCGACCTTAGAGCGCGGGTTAAACCGTCCAAATGGAGCTGTAAGTTCATGAGCGACCTTAGAGCGCAAGTTAAGCCATCCAAATGGAGCTGTAAGTTCATGAGCGACCTTAAAGCGCGGGTTAAACCGTCCAAATGGAGCTGTAAGTTCATGAGCGACCTTAGAGCACGGGTTAAACCCATCCAAATGGAGCTGTAGGTTCATGAGCGACCTTAGAGCGCGGGTTAAACCGTCCAAATGGAGCTGTAAGTTCATGAGCGACCTTAGAGCGCAAGTTAAGCCATCCAAATGGAGCTGTAAGTTCATGAGCGACCTTAGAGTGCCGGTTAAGCCGTCCAAACGGTGCTGTAAGTTCACGAACGACCATAAAGCGAGATTTGAGCATAAGACATGTCTATGCAAGTTCACAAACGACCTTATAAGCTGCCAGCAGCAGATCGGTCGACAGTCCCCAAGCGCGCCGTTCAGAACGGCGTGTAAAAATCTTGCGTGTAATAGTACTTATATTTGCCCCCGAGGGCGACTCCCGTTCCCATCCGTTCCAGCTTAGTGCTTAAGATCGATTTGCGGTGCTCCTCCGAGTTCAGGAGCGCGTAATGCGCCAGCATGCTGTCGGCGAATCCCGCGGCAATGTTTTCCGAAGCGGAGCGGTATTCGATGCCCTGCGCTTCCATTCGGTCGAACGGCGTCGACCCGCCGGGACTTTGGTGATTGAAGTAGCTTCGGTCGCGCATGTCTTCGCTGTGCTTGCGGGCGGCGGCGGCGGCTTTCGCGTCCCATTCAAACGGTGCGATGCCGCGGGCGGCTCGTTCCGCATTCGTCAGGTCGAATAATTGGCGTTCGAGCGCGCTGCGCAGCTCCGGGCTGTGGGAACGACTCTTCTTCGCCGCCGCCGTATCTTGAACGAGCATGGCGGCCAGCTTATTTTGCTCCATCGTATCGAGAAACAAGGTCGTTCTGTCGCCGTTCAGCTCGTAGGTCGCATATTCGGCTTTGGTCTGCTTCAGCTTGTCGGCGTTCAGGGATCGTCGCGCCTCCGCCAACGGCGTACCGAGACGAAGGCGGTCACGGCTCGTCCAGCTGTCCGGGTCCGCGGAATAGAGCGCGACGATTCGCCGCTTGCTGACGCCGAACATCGCAAACCGACCGTAATCTCGGGAATAGACGTACCAATCGTAATCGTATTCGCTCTTGTCGATCCGCGACGGTTCGCCCAGCAAATAAAGAAGCTTGTCGACATGGTCGCGCAGCGATATGCCATGCAGAGCAGTATCCGGCAACTGTACGGCTGCCGTCGACAGCTCCGGCAAGGCCGCCTTCAGCCGGTAAATCATCGCCAGCGCCTCTGCGCGCGTCAGGAAGCCGTTCGGCGCAAAACCTTCCGCGCCGCTCCCGCTGCTTCTGCCCTTGGCAATGCCCGTTCGAAGCAGCCATTCGATCGCCTCGTCTTCGTTCATCGGGGTTCCGTTGGCGGCAACGGCGGTCAGACGGGCGGCTTGCCCGCGCCTGAAGCCCGCGGCTTCATCGTGAAACGTCAACGGCCACCCCCGTTCGAAGGCCCGGTCATAATAGGAGGCTTTCCAGCTTTCTGATGGCTCCCGGCGGGGGGCGGCATCCCCGTAAGCTCGCAGCAGCAGCGCGAGATACTCCGCTTCGGAGACGGGCTTGTCGGGACGGAACGTCCCGTCGCCGTAGCCGCCGGCCAAGCCGTCTTCAAGCGCTTTGGCGACGAGCGGCGCCGCCCAGTGGCCGGCCATATCCGTAAACGAGCGGCTGCCGGCGTCGGCGCTTGGGGGGAGCGGAGCCGCGATCAGCGAGGCTGCAAGGGCAAGCGGGAGCAGCCGTCCCGCCGCCGCAAGGGCCGATTTTTTTCGGCGGGACAATGGGTATGGCGGCATAATAACCTCCGATTTTGTCAGGCTTGTCAGATTAAGTATACTAGATTTAGAAATTGCGAAAACGTATTGATTTAAGCCTACAGGTATGGTAAAATTTCTAATGTTGTTTGTAAAGTGGGGCGGTCCGCTATAAGCAGAGAAGAAGTCCGAGGGGCTTTGGAGCTTATAAGAACGTCTATCGCGGAAGGAGTGAAATTCAATGAATATCGTACAAGCCATTACTCAAGAGCAGCTTCGTACCGACCTGCCAAGCTTTCGCCCTGGCGATACGCTGAAGGTCTACGTCAAAGTTATTGAGGGATCGCGCGAACGGATTCAGCTGTTCGAGGGCGTCGTCATCAAGCGCCGCGGCGGCGGAATCAGCGAAACGTTCACCGTGCGCAAAATCTCCTACGGCGTCGGCGTGGAAAGAACATTCCCGCTTCATTCGCCGAAAATCGACAAAATCGAAGTGGCTCGCCGCGGTAAAGTACGCCGTGCGAAGCTTTATTACCTTCGCAGCCTGCGCGGTAAAGCTGCTAGAATTAAAGAGATTCGTTAAGATGAACACGACAAGAGGGGCTTGCTTTCAAGCTCCTTTTCGTTTTTCCAAACATAAATTTCCAGTAAAGTGAGGGCGGCATCCATGGATTCCCAACATCGCAACGAATACGAAAGCCCGGAAGTAGAGCGGACGGATCGGGCGGATACGGCTGCCGACCGCGCAAACGAATGGCCCGACCGCGCTTCCGTCCACGGTTCTTCCGGGGCCCGCAAAAAAGGCGGGGCGTACAAGGAAATCGTGGAGTGGATCAAGGCGCTGGTCATAGCCGTCGTCCTTGTATTTGTTATCCGGCAGTTTTTGTTTTCGCCGTATATTGTGGACGGCAGTTCGATGATGCCCAATTTCGAGTCGGGCGAGCGGCTGATCGTCAACAAAATTATATACGATATCCGCAAACCGCGTTTCGGAGAAGTCGTCGTATTTGACGTTCCCGAAGAGGGAAGAAAATTTATAAAGCGGGTTATCGGCGTTCCGGGAGATCAAATTCGGCTTGAGGGCGATCAATTATACATTAACGGCGAGCTTATTGAGGAACCTTATATCAGGGAAGCGATCGAGGCGGCTCAAGCCCAGGGCCGCTTGTACAACGACGAGGCGGACTTCCCGAACCAGCGCGTAACCGGCGATACCGTTCCGGAAGGAATGATCTTCGCGCTGGGCGACAATCGGGGCGACAGCACGGACAGCCGGATGATCGGCTTCGTTTCCATGGACGAAATCGTCGGCAGGGCAGACGTCATATTTTGGCCGCTGAACAAGATCGAATTCGTTAAACATAACTACTAGGAAAAGGCCCGCAGACGGCAAAAAGAGGTGACACGATGACCATACAATGGTTTCCGGGGCATATGACCCGTGCGAAGAGGCAAATCCAGGAAAAGCTGAAGCTGATCGACATTGCGATCGAGCTGCTGGATGCGCGCGTCCCGCTGTCTAGCCGGAATCCGATGATCGACGATATATTGCTCGGCAAGCCCCGGCTGATCGTAATGAACAAAGCCGATCTGGCCGATCCGAAAGCGACCGAGCGGTGGATGGATTATTTTCGTCACGAGGGGCACGAATGCGTGGCGGCCGATTCTTCTTCCGGCACAGGCGTCGCCGATATTCCGCTGAAGGCGAAGGAGCTGCTGCGGGAGAAGCTGGACCGGCAAATCGCCAAAGGGATGAATCCCCGAGCGGTGCGGGGGCTGATCGTCGGCATTCCGAACGTGGGCAAGTCGACGCTGATCAACCGGCTCGCCGGCCGAAGCATTGCCGCAACGGGCGACCGTCCGGGCGTAACGAAAGGGCAGCAATGGATCAAGGCGGGACCGGAGCTTGAGCTGCTCGACACCCCCGGCATTTTATGGCCGAAGTTCGAGGATCAGATCGTAGGCTATAAGCTGGCGGCTACGGGGGCGATTCGGGAAGAAATTTTGAACGTGGACGATATCGCCTTTTATGCGGTCAAGGAATTGGCGGGGCGATACTGGAAGTCGTTTCAGCAGCGTTATGAGCTGGAGGAGCCTCCGAAGGATCCGGAGGACAGCGACGAAATCGTAGCCGTGATGGAAGCGATCGGCCGGAAGCGCGGCTGTTTAGTCAGCGGCGGACGCGTCGATCTGGAAAAGGCTTCGGGCATTATTTTGCGGGATTTGCGGGCCGGCAAGCTGGGACGGATGACGCTGGAGGAGCCGTACGACGATATGCCCGCCCGACAGCCGTAACCGGCGCGAACGGGAGAGTGGGGAAAGTAAATGCTGCAATATGAACAAGCGTTATGGGACGAAGGCGTGACGGACGTCGCCGGCGTGGATGAGGTGGGCCGGGGCTGTCTGTTCGGCGATGTCGTAGCCGGCGCGGTTATTCTTCCGCCGCATCTGACGATCGAGGGCATTAACGATTCCAAAAAGCTGTCGGAGAAGAAACGCGAGGAGCTGTACGAAGTTATCGTAGAACAAAGCCTGGCATGGTCGGTCGCCCGGGTGGATGCGGAAACGATCGACCGGATCAACATTAAGCAGGCGGCCCGGCTGGCGATGAAGCTTGCGGTTCAATCGCTGCGGACGCCGGCCGGCTACTTGCTCGTCGATGCCGAGAAGGTAGACTTGCCGCTGCCGCAGCAGGCGATTATAAAAGGAGACGCTCTCAGTCAATCGATCGCGGCGGCGTCAATCGTGGCCAAGGTGACGCGTGACCGGCTGTGCTGCGGAGAATGGGATCGGCTTTATCCGGAATACGGCATTGCGATACATAAAGGCTACGCCACAAAGCTGCATCGGGAAAGGCTGCTGGAGCTCGGTCCGAGCCCGCTGCACCGAAAGACGTTTTTGCGCAAGCTTCTCGGAGAAGAGGAGCAGCTGAGCCTGCATTTTTGACACTTTTGCGAAGCGCCCTTCGATTCGGCGCGGGCCTGGACGGCCTGCGCCGCCGATCGAAGGGCGTTTTTGCCGTTTCGATCGGAAACGGACGCCGCTATTCAGCGAAGATGGATGCGGACCGATATAATAGCTAGAGATTGAACGGCGAACGGTTCAAGTCATCGAAGAGGAGAATTC
The DNA here is from genome assembly GCA_937895345.1 of uncultured Paenibacillus sp. GTDB lineage: Bacteria > Bacillota > Bacilli > Paenibacillales > Paenibacillaceae > Pristimantibacillus. Next base: position 11,061 of record CALAWP010000017.1, read on the forward strand.
GGAATGAATATCGGACAAATGGTGAGAGGGCTGCTGGGAGACGCGGTCAGCAGCGAGCCCCGAACGATGGAACTGAAAATCGGCCAGGTCGTCCGCGGCGTCGTGGTCGGGCTGCTGGAGAACAATGAGGCGATCGTGCAAATCAACGGCGTTCAGGTGCGCGCAAAGCTGGAGGCGCCGATGCAAGCCGGGCAAGCGGCGTTTCTGCAGGTGCAGCCGCAGTCGAACGGCGCTTTGGTCGTGCTCAAAAGCGTAGATCCGGCATTGGCCGGGCTGCCGGAGGACACCATACGAGATTACGCCAAGCTGCTCGGCTTGCCCAACCAGCGCTGGGCGGCCGATCTGATCAGAGATTTGCGGGCCGAAGGCTTGCCCTTTAACAAGGAAATGGCCAACGCTTTCCGGCAGGCCGCGTCCGCGCTGCCGCAAGGGGTATCGCAGGAGCAATGGATGCAGGCTGCCGCCGCGGGATTCAAGCGGGGGCTTCCGCTGACGGCCGCGACGGTCGGAGCGCTGCATCAAGTCATGTTCGGGCAGGAAGCGCATCGGCTGTTGGACCAATTGGCTCAGCAGCTTGGATCGTTCGTGGGCAAGGGAGAAGCCGGCGCCGCCGGAACCGCCGGTATCGCGGGGATGCCAGCGGCAGCCGGACAAGCGGCTTTCGCATCGGCGGCAGGCCGCGTGTTGGCGCTTCTGGAGCAAGGGAGCGCTATGCTCAGAAGTCCGGGAGAAGCCGCGCCCGGAACGGCGGCTGCGGGGCTTTCGGCGGGAGCGCCGGCATCGAGCGCGCAAGGCGGTCCGGGACAGGCAGCGGCAACCGGGACGCCGGCTCCGGCGGCGAATGCCGCGTCCGCCGGCCCGACCGGCCAAGCCGTGACGGCGAACGATACCGGCGTCTCCGGAGCCGCCGATCCGCGGCCTTTGGCGGCGGGGAGCGGAGCTTCCGCTTCGGGAGCCGCATCGGGCGGTTGGCTGGGACAGATGATGAAATGGCTGGGCGTCGACTATGAGCATCAGCTGGCCAAAGCGACGGTTCCTTCGCCAAGCGCTGCGCCGGAGGCTGCCGAGGAAGGCATGCGGCAAGGTCCGGTTCCGGGCGGCGCGCCGGCTTCGGCGCCGCGGGACGGGGAATCGGGCGCCATACCAGCCCGGCCGTCCGGACCGTCGGAGCGGCCGGACGCGGCGATGCAGCCGCCGCCAAGCCGGATCGGCGAGCAGCGGGCTGCGCCGGGCGCCGCTGCGGGGGCCGCGCAGCTTGCCGCCGCTGAAGAGGCGCAGGTCCAAAGCGGCCAGCCGCAGACGGCGCCGGGACCGACGGGGACAGCCGCGCCGCCTCAGGGCGGCGGTCCGGAGACGCTCAAGAGCGCGCTCCTGACGCTTCTCCAGGCCGCCGATGCGCCGGCCGCAGTCCGCGATACCGCCCAGCAGCTGGTGCAGCAGATTACGGGCCAGCAGCTTCTGCTTGCGCCCGAGCGCAACAGCTCGATGTTTACACATGTGACGCTGTTCATTCCGTTTACGGATCAGGACGGCGGACAGACGGCATCCGTTCACATTCAAACGCGAAGAGGGAGAAAAGGGGAGCTCGATGCGGACAACTGCCGGTTGCTGTTCGACTTGTCGATGAAGACCATCGGCCAAACGCTCGTTGACGTCAACATTATGGACAAGATCGTCAGCTTGAACGTATGGAACGATCATCCTTCGACGCCGATCCTGATCGAAGAGACGAGAGGGGAGCTGGCCGGCCAGCTGGAGCAAGCCGGATATCAGCTGCTGTCGCTTCGGTCGACGCCGCTTCCGAAGGACGCCGAAGCCCGGCCCGCCGATGAACAGAGCGCGAAGGCAAGCCAGCCGCCCGAGCCGGCATCGTTTGCCCATTCCCGTTATAAAGGAGTCGATTTTCGGGTATGAACGCCAATCGATCGGATCAAACCCGCAAGTCCGGCATGCGCAAAGCGGTCGCATTGAAATATGAGCCCGGCAGCTCGGCGGCGCCGGTTCTCGTGGCCAAAGGCCAAGGCCAGGTCGCCGACCGAATATTGGAAAAGGCGAAGGAGAGCGGCGTCCCCGTCCAGGAAGACTCCTCGCTTGTCGAAGTGTTGTCGAAGCTGGACATCGATCAGGAAATTCCTGCGGAGCTGTATACGCTGGTGGCGGAAATATTAAGTTACGTGTACCGGGCGGATCATCGGGCGAGGAGCGGTGCGCATGACGATTGACCGGCAAACGGTAGGCAGGCTGGGCGAGCGGGAAGCCCGCCGAAGGCTTGCCGAGGACGGATACCGGATCGCGGCGGCGAATTGGCGCTGCCGGATCGGGGAGATCGATATCGTGGCGGAGAAGGACGGTCGCATCGCGTTTGTGGAAGTCAGAACTCGCCATGCCGCCGGCCGGGGACGGTTCGGCACCGTCGCCGAATCGGTGGACGAGCGCAAGCGCCGCAAGCTGAGACTGGCGGCACAAGCTTACTTGCGGATGGAAAAGCTTGACGGCGTTCCCGTTCGGTTCGACGTCATTGCCATCGAAGTGGACGATGGCGGGAAAATCGTATCTTACCGGCACTACGAGGCCGCCTTCTAGAAACGAAGGCGGCCTTTCGTTACGGCGCCGCCGCCGTCCTGTCCAGTCTCCGGTAGCCGATCGCTTCCGCGATATGCTCGGCCTTGACTTCCGGAGACTGCTCCAAATCGGCGATCGTCCTGGCCAGCTTGAGCAGCCGGTCGTGCGCGCGCATGCTGATGGCCAGCGATTGGAACGCGCTGTCCAGCAGCTTGGCCGCATCGGGGCTGAGCGCCGCCGCCCGCCTCAGCGCCGAGCCGGCAAGCTCGCCGTTGCAGACGCCTCCGTAAGGCCGGTTGCGCTCTCTTTGCGCCGCGCGGGCGGCCGCCACCTTGGCCCGCATTTGTTCGGAGCTGAGACCTTGACTGCCGGCGCTTCGGTCGTATGACGGCGGTCGCGGCACCTCCAGCTGGAGGTCGATCCGGTCCAGCAGCGGGCCCGACAGCTTGGAGCGGTAGCGGGCGATCGCGGCCGGACTGCAGCTGCAAGCTTGCCCGCCGTGCTCGTGTCCCCAGTAGCCGCAAGGGCACGGATTCATCGAGGCCGCCAGCAGCAGGCTCGCCGGAAATTGCACCGCGGCCTTCGAACGCGAGATGGTGACGATCCGATCTTCGAGCGGCTGGCGAAGCAGTTCCAGCACGGCGCGCGGAAATTCCGGAAGCTCGTCCAAGTACAGAATGCCGCGGTGAGCCAGCGTTACCTCTCCCGGCTTCGGGATTGAGCCGCCGCCGATCATGCCGGCGGCCGAAATCGTGTGATGCGGCGAACGAAACGGCGGCCGGTCCATCAATCCGCGAGCGTCCTCCGGCAGCTTGCCGGCGGCGCTGTATATTTTGGTCACTTCCAGCGCCTCTTCCTCGGTCAGCGGGGGAAGGATGGTCGGCAGCCGCCGGGCCATCATCGTTTTGCCCGTGCCGGGCGGCCCGCTCAGCAGCAGGTTATGTTTGCCCGCGGCGGCTATCATCATGGCCCGCTTCGCTTGATGCTGGCCGATAATGTCGCCGTAATCCTCCCCGGCATCGCCGTAACGCGGCGCACCCGGAGGCGCGGACGGCCGCGCCTCCGGGCAGGAAACCATCCGCAGCCGCTCCCAGCCGTCTTCCCCCTCGCCGTCCTCCCGCAAGTCCGACAGATGCCGCAGCGTAAACAGCTCCATGCCGGATATCCAGGCCGCTTCCTTGCCGTTGCCCTCCGGAAGCAGGACGCGGCCGATGCCGATCTGCTTTGCGTGCTGCACCATCGCCAGCACGCCCGCAACGGGCCGAATGCCGCCGTTCAGCGACAGCTCGCCGATGACAAGCGTATTGTCGAACGCGCGGCCGCCGATTTGGCCGCTGGCCGTCAGAATGCCGGCGGCGATCGCCAGATCGAAAGCGGTGCCTTCCTTCCTCAGATCCGCCGGCGCGAGATTGACGGTGATGCGGTCCATCGGAAACCGGAATCCGCTGTTTTTGAGCGCGGCGCGAACCCGCTCCACCGATTCCCGCACGGCGGGATCCGGCAAGCCGACGACGTTTACCTGCGGCAGGCCGCTGCTGATGTCGGCTTCCACCATAATGCTTTTACCTTCGACGCCGTATACGCTGCCGCTTAGAATAACGCTGAACATAACGAAAAAGCACCTCCATCGACGAACGTGAAGGTGCTTCCTTACGAAAGTTGCCGTATTTTCGAATTTGTCAACATCATAGCTTGCGACGGCGCAGTTGTCAAATCGGACGGCGTAAAATGCGGACAATGGGCCATACTAGTTGGCGTGGCGGGTTTAATCTCATTTTGAGATGAAATCCATATCAAAAAAGCCTGTTCGTTTGCGAGAAATATAAGGAATATGGCGAGAAAAAATGCTACAATGATAAAAGTTTGTGTGTACATATGACTGATAAGAGTCTGTGAAATGGAGGATTTCAACATGAACATCCATGAGTATCAAGGCAAAGCGGTGCTGAAGCAATACGGGGTCGTCGTGCCGGAAGGCAAGGTGGCGTTTACGGTTGACGAAGCGGTCGAGGCGGCAAAAGAACTCGGAACGCAGGTCGTCGTCGTCAAGGCGCAAATCCACGCGGGCGGCCGCGGCAAAGCGGGCGGCGTCAAAGTCGCCAAAAATTTGGACGAGGTGCGCGCCTACGCAAGCGAAATTTTGGGCAAAGTGCTCGTCACGCACCAAACGGGTCCCGAAGGCAAGGAAGTTAAGCGCCTTCTTATCGAGCAAGGCTGCGATATCAAGAAGGAATATTATATCGGCGTGGTGCTGGACCGCGGCACGGGCCGCGTAACGATGATGGCTTCGGAGGAAGGCGGCACGGAAATCGAGGAAGTGGCTGCCCGCACACCGGAGAAGATCTTCAAAGAAGTGATCGATCCGGCCGTCGGCATGCAGCCGTTCCAGGCTCGCAAGCTGGCTTACGCGATCAACATTCCGGGCGAGCTGGTGAACAAAGCGGTCAAGTTCATGCTGGCGCTGTACACGGCGTTCGTCGAGAAAGACTGCTCCATCGCGGAAATCAATCCGCTCGTCGTCACCGGCGACGGCAACGTTATGGCGCTGGACGCGAAGCTCAATTTCGACTCCAACGCCTTGTTCCGCCACAAGGACATTCAGGAGCTGCGCGACCTGGACGAGGAAGATCCGAAGGAGATCGAAGCTTCCAAATACGATTTGAGTTATATCGCCCTGGACGGCAATATCGGCTGCATGGTTAACGGCGCAGGTCTGGCCATGGCCACGATGGATATTATCAAATATTACGGAGGCGACCCCGCCAACTTCCTCGACGTAGGGGGCGGCGCCACGAAAGAGAAAGTAACCGAAGCATTCAAGATCATCCTGTCTGACGAGAAGGTCAAAGGCATCTTCGTCAACATTTTCGGCGGCATCATGAGATGCGACGTGATCGCGGAGGGCGTTATCGCGGCCGCGAAGGAGCTCGGTCTGGACCGTCCGCTCGTCGTGCGCCTGGAGGGCACGAACGTGGAGCTCGGCAAAAAGCTGCTGAACGAATCCGGCCTGAATATCGTCGCGGCGGATTCGATGGCCGACGGCGCGCAAAAAATCGTCGCACTCGTGAAATAACGCAGGCTGACGCTGCTTGAACTACGCATACGAATTCAATCAGGGGATGTGAGTGAAGTTGAGTATTTTGGTCAATAAAGATACAAAAGTCATTACGCAAGGCATCACGGGCAAAACGGGTATGTTCCATGCCAAAGGGGCGCTGGATTACGGCACGCAAATGGTCGGCGGCGTAACGCCGGGCAAAGGCGGCACGAACGTGGATATTACGCTGGAAAACGGCTCCGTCGTTTCCCTTCCGGTATTTAATACGGTTGCCGAAGCGAAAGCGGCTACCGGCGCTACCGCATCCGTCATTTACGTTCCGCCGGCATTCGCGGCCGATTCCATCATGGAAGCCGTCGACGCGGAGCTCGATCTCGTCATTTGCATTACGGAAGGCATTCCGGTGCTCGATATGGTCAAGGTGAAGCGCTACATCGAAGGAAGCAAGACGGTGCTGATCGGACCGAACTGTCCGGGCGTCATTACGCCGGGCGAATGCAAGATCGGCATTATGCCGGGCTACATCCACTCGGTCGGACACGTAGGCGTCGTTTCCCGCTCCGGAACGCTGACGTACGAAGCGGTTCATCAGCTGACGACGCGCGGCATCGGGCAATCGTCCGCTGTCGGCATCGGCGGCGACCCGGTCAAGGGCTCCGAATTTATCGATATTCTTAGCCGCTTCAACGACGACCCGGATACCTATGCGGTCATCATGATCGGCGAGATCGGCGGCACCGCGGAAGAAGAAGCGGCAGAGTGGATCAAGGCGAACATGAAGAAGCCGGTCGTCGGCTTTATCGGCGGCGCAACGGCGCCTCCGGGCAAACGGATGGGCCATGCGGGCGCGATCATTTCCGGCGGCAAAGGAACGGCGGCCGAGAAGATCGCTACGCTGGAAGCATGCGGCATCAAAGTCGCTCCGACGCCTTCGGAGATGGGATCCACGCTCGTAAGCGTACTGGAAGAAAAAGGCTTGTTGGAGAAATGCACTACCCGCAAGTAAACTTAATCGAATAACTAACAGAGGTAAGCAACCTTTCGGACTTCGCTATTGGCGAAGCGGGAAGGTTGCTTTTTTCTTATTTTTCAGATTTTTTTCCAAAAACGAATGCGGCCGACTTGCAATCTGACTTCTCGTAACGCACAATAGTAAAGTATGCAAGCCGGTCCGTGCACGAAAGGACTGGGGAGCGATGGACAACGAGCAAGCCGTTCGAAGGCTTATGATTACGATGCTGCACGAGCTGCCGGGCATCGGGTGGCATACCGTCGACAAGGCGGTAAACGCCAAGCTGTGGAATAAACGAAGCTGGACGCCGGACGACCTGCTGGAGACGGGGATGGGGAAAGCGCAAGCGAATAAAGTATGGGAGCATGTCCGCGGGAGCCGCTGGCTCGACAAGACCTCGCCCGGTCTCCGGGAAGGCGCGCTATTGGAACGGATGGTCCGTTACGACAGCGATTATCCCGCCGTTCTGGAGAACATACCCCAGCCGCCCTGGGTGCTTTATTGGAAGGGCGATCGCAGGCTGCTGGAGCGCCCCTCGGTTTCGATCGTGGGCACCCGGTCGCCGACCGCTTACGGCAGACATGCGGCGGCCAGGCTGTCCCGAGAGCTGGCCGGCGAAGGTCTCGCCGTCGTCAGCGGCTTGGCGCGAGGCATCGACGGCATCGCCCATGAGGCGGCGCTGCACGAGCAGGGCGGCACGATTGCGGTGCTGCCGACCCCGATCGGCGTCTGTTATCCCGCCGATCATCAATCGTTATACCGGCGGATTGCGGACAACGGGCTGCTCCTGTCGGAGACGCCGCCGGGAACGGCGCTTCACAAAGGCCAGTTCAGGCAGCGCAATCGGATTATCGCCGGGCTGTCTCGCGCTACGGTCGTCGTGGAGGGCGCCGCGCAGAGCGGCTCGCTCATTACGGCCGACTTCGCATTCGAGACCGGCCGTGAGCTGTTCGCCGTTCCCGGGCCGATCCATTCTTCCAAGAGCCAGGGTCCGAACGAGCTGATCCGAAGCGGAAGAGCGATGCTGATGAGCGATGCCGGGCAGCTGTTCGACGAGCTTCCGTGGCTGAGGGATGAGCTGAAGGGCCGCCTCGGCCGGCCTGACGGAGAGTCCGGCGAACGTTCCGGGCGGGAGGAACCGCTGGATTCCGGGGAACGCCGCATCCTTGCGCTGCTCCGGGAAGAGCCGCTCTCGGTCGACGAGCTTCACGAGCGGTCCGGCATACCTTTTGGACTTTTGAACGCTCATCTGATAAATTTATGTATAAAACGGAAAATCGAGCTTCAGCCCGGGTCCATATATATGGCATTGTAACTTGTCGCAAAGAGAGGAGGCACCTCATGGCAGATTCATTAGTAATCGTGGAATCGCCGGCCAAAGCGAAGACGATCGGCAAATATCTCGGCTCCAAATATATCGTCAAAGCTTCGATGGGCCATATTCGAGACTTGCCGAAAAGCCAGATCGGTGTCGAAATCGAGGAAGGCTTTAAACCGAAATACATTACGATACGGGGCAAAGGCAACGTATTGAAGGAATTGAAAGACGCCCGCAAAAAGGTGAAACAAGTTTATCTGGCGGCGGACCCCGACCGCGAAGGGGAAGCGATCGCCTGGCATTTGGCGCATTACCTGGAACTCGACGAAAACGCCGCATGCCGGGTCGTATTCAACGAAATTACGAAGCAAGCGGTCAAAGAAGCATTCAAGACGCCCCGCAAGATCAACATGGATTTGGTCAACGCCCAACAGGCGCGGCGCATTCTGGACCGGCTGGTCGGTTACAAGATCAGTCCGCTGTTGTGGAAAAAGGTGAAAAAAGGGCTGTCCGCTGGACGCGTGCAATCGGTCGCGGTCAAGCTGATCATCGACCGCGAAAACGAAATCGAAGCGTTCGTGCCGGAAGAGTACTGGTCGATTACCGCCAAGCTGAGCCATAAAGGCGTGCCGTTCGAAGCGAAATATTACGGCTCGGCCGGCGAAAAGCGCGAGCTCGGCAAGGAAGCCGAGGTCAAGGACGTCCTGCGCGAGATCGAAGGCAAGCCGTTTAAAGTAATGGAAGTGAAGGAGAAGGAACGGCTCCGCCATCCGGCGCCTCCGTTCATTACGAGCTCGCTGCAGCAGGAGGCCGCCCGCAAGCTCGGCTTCCGGGCTTCCAAGACGATGTCCGTAGCCCAGGGGTTGTACGAGGGCGTCGATCTCGGCAAAGAAGGCACCGTAGGTTTGATCACATATATGAGAACGGACTCGACCCGCATCTCGCCGGTCGCGCAGGAAGAGGCCAAAGCTTATATTACGGAGAAATACGGGCCGGACTACGTGCCGGAGCAGCCGCGCAATTATGTAAAGAAGAACAGCAACGCGCAGGATGCGCACGAAGCGATTCGCCCGACGTCCGTGCTGCGCGATCCGGAATCGATGAAGCCGTTTCTAAGCCGGGATCAATTCAGGCTGTATAAGCTCATCTGGGAACGGTTCGCTTCCAGCCAGATGTCCTCCGCCGTATTGGATACGATGACGGTGGATCTTCAAACCGGTAGCGCCGTGTTTCGCGCGGCGGGCTCCAAAGTGAAGTTCCCGGGTTTTATGAAGGTGTACGTAGAGGGCAACGACGACGGCACGGAGGAGGAGCATCGCTTTTTGCCCGCGCTTGCCGCGGGAGACGAGGTCGGGGCGGAAGCGATCGAGCCGAAGCAGCATTTTACGCAGCCTCCGCCGCGCTATTCCGAGGCAAGGCTGGTGCGCACGCTGGAGGAGCTTGGCATCGGCCGGCCCAGCACGTACGCGCCGACGCTGGAGACGGTGCAGAAACGCGGCTACGTAGCCATGGAGGAAAAGCGGTTTATCCCGACGGAGCTCGGGGAGCTGGTCATTCAGCTGATGGAGGAGTTTTTCCCCGAAATATTGGACGTCGAGTTTACGGCGAATATGGAAGGCAACCTCGACCATGTGGAGGAAGGCACGGAAGATTGGGTGAAGGTGCTGGACAACTTCTACGAGTCGTTCGAGAAGCGTCTGGAGGTTGCCGAGGAAGAAATGAAGGAAGTGGAGCTGCAGGACGAAATATCCGACGAGCTTTGCGACAAATGCGGAAGCCATATGGTGTACAAGATGGGCCGCTTCGGCAAGTTTCTGGCCTGCTCCGGCTTTCCCGATTGCCGCAATACGAAGCCGATCGTCAAAGATATCGGAGTAGCGTGTCCGAAATGCAGTGAAGGCAGCATCATCGAGCGCCGCAGCAAAAAAGGCCGCATCTTTTACGGCTGCAATCAGTATCCGGACTGTGATTACGTATCGTGGGACAAACCGACGGGCAAGCCTTGCCCGAGCTGCGGAGCGATGCTGGTCGAGAAGCGCAACCGCAGCGGCGCGCGCTTGCAGTGCGTATCGTGCGACTATACGGAAGAAGTCGCGGAGGACGATCGGGAAGAACAGGCATAACCGCGTACGGGCGCCTTGCGGCGCCCTTCCATAGTCATGCAGCCGTCCTCCCTTCACGGGGAGGATGAAGTTGTCTAATGACAACCTTAACGTTCAGGAGGTCATCATGTCGAATCAGAAGGTTACCGTTATCGGGGCGGGGCTGGCGGGGAGCGAGGCCGCTTGGCAAATCGCCTCGCAAGGCGTGCCCGTCGTCTTATACGAAATGCGTCCGGTCCGCCAAACGCCGGCGCATCATACGAACCAGTTTGCAGAGCTCGTCTGCAGCAACAGCTTGCGGGCCAACGGACTGACCAATGCGGTCGGCGTACTGAAGGAAGAGATGCGCCGTCTGAATTCCATTATTCTTAGCAGTGCGGACCGGCATGCCGTGCCGGCCGGCGGGGCGCTTGCGGTCGACCGCGAAGGCTTCTCCGCCGATATTACGAACCGGCTGCGGGAGCATCCGCTCGTTGAAATTCGCAACGAGGAAGTGACGGCCATTCCGAAGGACGGCATCGTCGTCGTCGCGACGGGACCGCTTACGGCGCCCGACTTGTCGTCCGATATCCAGGCGCTGCTCGGCGAGGAATATTTTTATTTCTACGATGCGGCCGCTCCGATTATCGAGAAGGACTCCATCGATATGAGCAAAGTGTATTTGGCGTCCCGATACGACAAGGGCGAAGCCGCCTACCTGAATTGCCCGATGACGGAAGAGGAGTTCAACGCGTTCCATGAGGCGTTGATAACGGCGGAAACGGCTCAGCTGAAGGAATTCGAAAAGGAAATTTACTTCGAAGGCTGCATGCCGATCGAAGTGATGGCGAGCCGCGGGAAGCAAACGGTGCTGTTCGGACCAATGAAGCCCGTCGGTCTCGTCAATCCGCATACGGGCAAGCTGCCTTATGCGGTCATTCAGCTTCGCCAGGACAATGCCGCCGGCACGCTTTATAATATGGTAGGATTTCAGACGCATCTGAAGTGGGGCGAGCAGAAGCGCGTATTTTCCATGATTCCGGGATTGGAAAATGCCGAGTTCGTCCGCTACGGCGTCATGCATCGCAACACGTTCATCAACTCGCCGCGTCTGCTTAAGCCGACTTATCAGACAATCCGGCGTGAAACGCTGTTTTTTGCCGGACAGATGACCGGCGTGGAAGGTTACGTCGAGTCGGCCGCATCCGGCTTGATTGCGGGCATTAACGCCGCCAGGCTTGCGCGCGGCGAGGAACCGCTCGTTCTGCCGCAGCAGTCGGCGCTCGGCAGCATGGCGCAATATATTACAACCGCCGATTTCAAGCATTTTCAGCCGATGAACGCAAATTTCGGCTTGTTCCCGCCATTGGAAACCCGCATCCGGAACAAAAAAGAAAAAAACGAAGCGATCGCGCAGCGCGCGCTGGAACATATTGAGCAATTTAAACGGCAACATTTGGGGCATCTTGCCGTACAGTAAACTATAGCAATCGATTTGCTGCGGCTTAGATCGGGACATTCGGCAGGTGCGGCAGATTATACGACAGGAGGCAATGCGATGGAAATGCAATTTCACGCCACGACGATTTGCGCCGTCCGCCATGAAGGGAAAGGCGCCATCGCCGGCGACGGCCAGGTGACGTTCGGCAACAGCATGGTGATGAAGAACGGCGCCAAAAAAGTAAGGCGGCTCTTTCGCGGCCAGGTGGCAGCCGGCTTCGCCGGATCGGTCGCGGACGCGATCACGCTGTTCGAGAAGTTCGAGGCGAAGCTGGAGGAGCATCACGGCAACCTGCAGCGGGCGGCCGTCGAGCTGGCGAAGGACTGGCGCTCCGACCGGGTGCTTCGGAAGCTGGAAGCGATGATGATCGTCATGGACAAGAGCGGGCTGCTGCTCATTTCCGGCAACGGGGAAATTATCGAGCCCGACGACGGCATCTTGGCGATCGGTTCCGGCGGCACGTTCGCGCTGTCGGCCGCCCGTGCGTTGAAACGGCACGCCTCGCATTTGGAAGCGAAGGATATGGCCAGATCGGCGCTGGAAGTTGCGGCCGAAATATGCGTATACACGAATCATAATATTTTGGTAGAAGAAATCGTATAGAGGATAGCGGAGGCGATAGATGATGGGAAATGAAGCGTTGACGCCGCGTCAGATCGTTACGGAGCTGGACAAATACATCGTCGGGCAGAAGGATGCCAAACGCTCGGTCGCGATCGCGCTTCGCAACCGGTACCGCAGAAGCAAGCTGGACGAATCGCTTCGCGACGAAATCATGCCGAAGAACATCCTGATGATCGGTCCGACGGGCGTCGGCAAAACCGAAATCGCAAGGCGGCTTGCGCGGCTCGTCAAAGCGCCGTTCGTCAAGCTGGAGGCAACCAAATTTACGGAGGTCGGCTACGTCGGCCGGGACGTGGAATCGATGGTGCGCGACTTGGTCGAAACGGCTATAAGAATGGTCAAATCCGAGAAGACGGAAGTGGTCAAGGATCAGGCCGAAAAACAGGCCAACGAGCGAATCGTCACGCTGCTTGCGCCTTCCGCCGCCAAGCCGAAGGCGGCCAAAAATCCGTTCGAGATGCTGTTTGGCGGCTCTCAGGAGGAGAAGGACGAAGAGAAGGATCGCGACGTCGACCAGAACCTGCAGCAGAAGCGGGCCCAAATCCGCGAGCAATTGGCCGCCGGGAAGCTGGAAGACGAGCTGATCGAGATCGAAGTCGAGGATCATACGCCGAACATGCTGGATATGCTTGGCGGGCAAGGTCCGGAAGGCATGGGCATGAATATGCAGGAGCTGTTTGGCCAATTGATGCCGAAGCGGCCCAAAAGAAGAAAGCTTCCGGTCAAGGAAGCGCGCAAGGCGCTCGTACAGGAAGAAGCGAACAAGCTGATCGATATGGACGACGTCATATCCGAATCGATCGTCAGAGCGGAGCAAAGCGGCATTATATTCATCGATGAAATCGACAAAATCGCCAGCCCTTCGCGCGGCAACGGACCGGACGTGTCCCGGGAGGGCGTGCAGCGCGACATTTTGCCGATCGTGGAAGGCTCGACGGTCATGACCAAATACGGTCCCGTCAAGACGGATTACGTATTGTTTATCGCGGCGGGGGCGTTCCATATCGCCAAGCCGTCGGATTTGATTCCGGAGCTTCAAGGCCGGTTTCCGATTCGGGTCGAGCTGACCAGCCTTAGCCTGGACGATTTCGTACGCATTTTGACGGAGCCCAAAAACGCTCTGACGAAGCAATACACGGCGCTGCTGCAAACGGAGGGCATCGAGGTCGAGTTTTCCGACGATGCGATTCGCGAGCTGGCGTCCATCGCTGCCGACGTCAACCGGAATATGGAAAATATCGGCGCCAGAAGGCTTCACACGATTTTGGAGAAGCTGCTGGAGGATCTGTCGTTCGAGGCGCCCGAGCTGTCGCTCGAAAAGCTGACGATCACGCCGGAATACGTTCGCGAGAAGCTGGGCGGCATAGCGAAAGACCGCGATTTGAGCCAATATATTTTGTAGTTGCGATGAGCTGTAGGAGGCATTAAGAAATGAGCTTATTAAGCAAAACGAGAACGCTGAACCGGCTGCTCCAGCGAGCGGCCGGCAAGGCGCTGAACTTCAGAGAAATGGCTGAAGTGCTATGCTCCACCATACAAAGCAACGTATTCGTCGTCAGCCGCAAAGGCAAAATTTTGGGCTGCGCCGCCGTCGACATTTACGATCATGATTTTCTCCGTTCTTTAACGGCCGAGGAGCTTCGGTTTCCTCAGCAAACGAATGCCCGTTTTATGGACATGCAGGAATCGATCACGAATGTAGACCCGGACGCGGGTTTGCTCGATTCGTTTCCCCGTCTGGGCGGCCAGGCTACGATGTCGGTTGTGCCGATTATCGGCGGGGGCGACCGGCTGGGAACTTTGCTGCTGACAAGGCCGGAAGGCGAATTCGACGACGACGATCTCATCTTGGCCGAATACGGCTCCACGATCGTCGGCATGGAAATATTGCGCGAACGCGCGGACGAGATTGAACAGGAAGTCCGCAGCCGTGCGGTGGTAGGCGTGGCCGTCGGTTCTCTATCCTTCAGCGAGCTGGAAGCGGTGGAACATATTTTCGAGGAGCTTGACGGGAAGGAAGGGCTGCTGGTCGCCTCCAAAATTGCGGATCGCGTCGGCATTACCCGTTCCGTTATCGTCAATGCCCTTCGCAAGCTGGAAAGCGCGGGCGTCATCGAGACGAGATCGCTCGGGATGAAAGGGACGTATATTAAAATACTGATTCATCAGTTGCTGCAGGAACTGGAAAAAATAAAAAAACAGGCCTAGTTCCATTGGTTGAAAAGTCCTATCTTTTCCAAAAGATAGGGCTTTTTTCTCATTGTAATATATTAGGGAATTGAAGAAGATTATTTTGACAGCACCAATCGACAGATTCATCTCATTTTTTTAATAATTTTATGTCGAATGAAGAAGGAATGAAGCAAAATCTGTTGAATAGTTAAAAAGGATGATCCTGAATACGAAAGTGGTGAGAATGCATGAAATTGTTGAACGGCGCGTCATTTGCGCGGTTGGAAGGGGCGCTGTACGCCGCGGAAATGCGGCAGCGGGTCATATCGAACAATATCGCCAATGCCGAAACGCCGCATTTCAAACGATCGGAGGTATTGTTTGAGCAATTGCTGGAGCAATCGATGGGCACTTCGGCAAGCAGCCAGTTTTCGGGACTTAGGACCGATCCGAGACATATTCCGATCGGATCGGATTCGCGGTTGCCGGCTCCCAAAGTCGTGACGGACGGATCCACTTCGATGAGCATCAGCGAGAACAATGTCGATATCGATCGCGAAATGTCGCTGCTGGCCAAAAACCAATTGAATTACAACTTCTATATCCAACAAATTAACCATGACGTAAAAATGCTGCGAACAGCAATTGACGGGAGGATTTAGCGGATGAACATATCGACCGGTTTTGATATCAGCGCTTCGGCTTTAACCGCGCAAAGGATGCGGATGGACGTCATCTCCTCCAACATCGCCAATGCGGAAACGACGAGGGGCAGCTATGTTAACGGTCAATTCCAGCCTTACAAGCGCAAGCTTGTCGTGCTGGAGCCGCTGCAGCAATCGTTTGCCGGCGTTTTGTCCAAGGAGATGGGCCAAAGCGGCCGAACTCAAGGCGTAAGAGTAGCCCGGATTCAGGAGGACCAAACGCCCAGCAAACTGGTCTATAATCCTACGCATCCCGATGCGGATGCCAACGGATACGTACATATGCCTAACGTAGACATAGCCAAGGAAATGGTCGACATGATCTCGGCTTCCAGGTCTTACGAAGCAAACATAACCGCCATCAATGCGACTAAAGCCATGTTCGTCAAAGCGTTGGAAATCGGCAGAGCATAAGAAATAGCGAGGAGAGAACAGGATGATCGAATCGATGTCGTTGGGCTCCGCGCCCCAGATTAACCGGATGCAGGCCAAACCGGCCGTGCAGGCTACGCCTGCCGAAATGACCGAATCGTTTGGCAGTTATTTGCAGGCTGCGCTGGAAAGCGTAAGCGCACAGGAGAAAAACGTGCACAAAATGAACGATTTGTATTTGGTTGGGAAAGCGGATGTCACGCAGGTACTGATTGCCGCCGAGCAGGCGCAGCTCAGCTTGCAGCTTACCTCACAGGTGCGCAACAAAGCCGTGGAAGCCTATCAAGAACTGATGCGGATGCAAATCTAATCCAGCTTAATACCTAGCAAAAGCATTCGGGTGAGGTGACAATGTGAACGAGCGATTCGCCCAGTCCCGTGAAAGGTTCAAGCTTTTCTGGGGTCAGATGGGCAAAAAACAAAAAATATGGTTGGGAGCATCCTTAGGCGGGCTGCTGTTGACCATCATCCTGTTGACGGTCATATTTACGAGAACGGAATATGAGCTCGCCTTCAGAGATTTGGATGCGACGGACGCGGCCGCAGTCATTAATTATTTGGACGCAAACGGCATCCCGTACGAGCTCGGCAACGGAGGAACCAGCATTTCCGTCCCCAGCAAGGATGCAGCCCGCATCAAGGTGGACGTCGGATCGCAAGGATTGGTTCAGAACGGCTCCATCGGCTTCGAGATTTTCAGCGCGAACGCGTCGCAGCTCGGCACGACGGAAAACGAATTCAACGTCATCTATCAGAATGCGTTGAACGGCGAGGTGCAAAAGCTGCTGAACAGCCTGCAGGGCATTGAAAGTACGAAGGTGCTGATCAACAGGCCGGAAGAAAGCGTGTTTCTGACCCCGGCGGACGCATCCAAGGCCTCGGCCGCAATCGTCATCAAGTTCAAGCCCGGGTACCGCCCTTCGCAAAAAGAAATCGACGGATATTACAATCTTGTAAAGGCGACGGTTTCCGATCTGGAAATCAAAGATATTACAATCTCCAGCGCAAACGGAGGGGAATTAATATCATCCGAAGCTGGCGGCCTTGCCGCAAGCAGCTCAGATATTGTGGAAATGCAGTTTCTCATTCAGCAAAAATATGAAACGGATCTGAAAAAGAACATTCAACAGTTTCTTGGTCCGATCGTCGGTTCGGACAATTTGGTCGTCAGCGTCGCCAGCAGCATGAACTTCGACAAGAAGCTGACGGAAGAAAGTTTGGTCCGGCCGCTGGATAACAACAACAACAACGGCATCATTATTAGTGAAGAGCTTCACGAAAGCTCGTCCACGGGCTCGAATGCACCGGCCGGCGGCGTCGCAGGCACGGGGGAGACGGACATTCCGGGCTACGAAGCGGCATCGCAAGGAGCGAGCTCCTCCGAATCGAGCACGCAATATCGCAATTACGAAATTAACCGGATCAACAACAGCATTCAATCCGGACCGTACGTGCTTAAGGATTTGTCCATCAGCGTCGGGATCGAGGCTTCGGAGCTGACCGACGAGGACAGCCGGACGGCCATCGAAAGCTATTTGACGACGCTCGTTCGGGCGCAGCTCGCGGACTCCGGTCAGGACGTCAACAACGATGAACTGATGAGCAAAAAAATATCGATCATTGCCCGCAACTTCGCCGAAAATCCTTCGACGGCATCGGCAAGCGGCCTTTCCTGGCCATGGGCAATCGGAATCGGAGCGGCGGTGCTGGCATTGCTCGGCGGCTTAGGCTTCATGCTGATGCGCAGAAGAAAACAACTGGAGCCCGAACCGGTCGAAATGTCCGCGCCAACGAAAGTCGAATATCCGACGCTTGATCTCGAAAGTGTCAGCAATGACAGTCAAGCACGCAAAAATCTGGAATCACTGGCCAAACGCAAGCCTGACGAATTCGTCAACCTTCTTCGCACCTGGCTTGTGGATGAATAGAGGTGCTTTCATTGTCTAAAAGTACTCAAGGTTTGACGGGCCGGCAAAAAGCGGCGATCCTGCTTATTACGCTCGGACCGGAAGTGTCGGCGCAAATCTTCAAACATTTGCGTGACGACGAAATCGAACAGCTGACGCTGGAAATTGCCAATGTTCGAAAGGTTGACAGCCTGGACCGCGAAAACATATTAAGCGAATTCCATCAAATTTGTCTCGCCCAAGAATACATATCTCAAGGCGGCATCACGTATGCCAAGGACATATTGGAAAAAGCGCTGGGCGAAGCGAAAGCGATGGAGGTTATTAACCGATTGACCGCCACGCTTCAGGTCAGGCCGTTCGATTTTGCCCGAAAAGCCGATCCCGGTCAAATATTGAATTTTATTCAAAACGAAAATTCGCAGACGATTGCGCTGGTGTTGTCTTATTTGCAATCCGACCAATCATCGCAAATTTTGTCGTCGCTTCCCCAGGATAAGCAGGCGGACGTGGCGAGAAGAATCGCGTTGATGGACAGTACGTCGCCGGAGGTCATCTCTCAAGTCGAAAGAGTGCTTGAGCAGAAGCTGTCGGCAACCGTCACGCAAGACTATACGAACGCCGGAGGCATCGACTCGATCGTCCAAATCTTGAACGGCGTCGACCGCGGCACCGAGCGCACGATCTTGGACGCTTTGGAAATTCAGGATCCGGAACTGGCGGAAGAAATCAAAAAACGGATGTTCGTATTCGAGGACATCGTCAATATCGACAACCGTTCCATCCAGCGCATTATCCGCGACATCGAGAACGCCGACCTGCAGCTTGCGCTCAAGGTGGCCAGCGAAGAGGTGCGCGAGGCGATATTCCGCAATATGTCGAAGCGGATGGCCGAAACGTTCAAGGAAGAGATGGAGTTTATGGGCCCTGTCCGGCTGCGCGACGTGGAAGAAGCGCAAACTCGCATCGTAGCGACGATCCGCAGACTGGAAGAGTCCGGCGAAATCATTATAGCGCGCGGCGGAGGAGACGATATCATTGTCTAATTTGATAAAATCTTCGAACGTCATATCGTTGGAGCAGCTCAAGCAGCTGCAATGGTTCCACCCGCAAACGGACGTTTCCCAAGAAGAACCGCAGGAGCCGCCGGCCGAGCCTGTGCCGGATCAGGAAACGATCTCGCTCCGCGACCGGATTATGGAAGACGCTCAGGCTTTCGCCAAACAAACGCTTCAGGAAGCCGCTCAAGAAAGCGAGCAGATGCTTGCCGAAGCGAGGCGCGAAATCGAGCAATGGTGGCTCGATAAACGGGCCGAAGACGAAGCCGCCGCCGAAACGGCCAGAGTGAACGGCTACAATGAAGGCTATGCCTTGGGCGCCGCGGAAGCGGAAGCACAGCTTCGGGCGGAATGGCAAGCCAAGCTGGACGAAGCGGCCCAAGTGCTGAAGCAGGCATATGCGGCGCGGGAGCAAATCATCCAGGAAAGCGAGCCGTTTCTCGTCGAACTCAGCTGCGCCGTCGCGGAAAAAGTGATCGGCCAGCAGCTCGAGCAAGCGCCCCGTATGGCGATCGAGCTGATTCGAAGCTCGCTGTCGCGCAGAAGGGAGCAGGGCGTCATTACGTTATGCGTCGCGCCGTCCCAGCTCGGATTTGTGCAAGCGGCGCGGGAAGAGCTCCATGCCGCCATCGATTCTCAGGCGGAGCTGCAAATTTTGCCCGATTCGACCGTGCAAAACTACGGCTGCGTCATCCGTTCGGCATTCGGAAGCATCGATACGCGCATCGATACCCAGCTGGCCGAAATTAAGCGCGAGCTGATCGGCTTGTGCCATCAGAGCGCCCAGGAGAGAGGGCGGGACGATGAGCGTGAATAAGCCGGATGCCGGCAAATATATCGAGCATCTGCGAACGATCGATCCGGTCCGCGTGAACGGCAAGGTGACCCAAGTCATCGGTTTGACCGTCGAATCGCAAGGTCCGGACGCAAGCATCGGCGATCTGTGCTACATCTACCCGACCAAGGGAGCCAAGCCGCTGCGCGCCGAGGTGGTCGGATTTCGCGACAACAAGGTCATTCTTATGCCGCTTGGCGATCTGCACGCGATCAGCCCCGGCTGCGACGTTGTCGGGACGGGCAAGCCGCTCACGGTCCCGGTCGGCTCCGAGCTGCTGGGCAAAGTGCTGGACGGTCTGGGAGACCCGCTTGACGGCACGTTTTTGCCAAGCCGCATGCAGCATTATTCGACGCATAACGAGCCTAGCAATCCGCTGGACCGTCCGAGAGTCGTGCATCCGCTCGGTACCGGTGTCCGCGCGATCGACGGTCTGCTTACCGTCGGCCAAGGACAGCGGGTAGGCATCTTCGCGGGTTCCGGCGTCGGCAAGAGCACCCTGCTCGGCATGGTCGCCCGCAACACGTCGGCCGATGTCAACGTCATCGCTTTGATCGGCGAACGCGGCAGAGAGGTGCTGGAGTTTATCGAGAAAGACCTTGGTCCCGAAGGCTTGGCGCGCTCCGTCGTTATCGTCGCCACTTCCGACCAGCCGGCCTTGATCCGGATGAAAGGCGCGCTGATCGCGACGACAATCGCGGAATATTTCCGCGACCGCGGCCTTAACGTCATGCTTATGATGGATTCGGTCACCCGCTACGCGATGGCGCTCCGCGAAGTCGGCCTGGCCATCGGCGAGCCGCCCGCGACCCGCGGGTATACGCCTTCTGTCTTTGCGGCGCTGCCCAAGCTTCTCGAAAGGGCGGGCACCGGGCCTTCCGGATCGATTACGGCCTTTTATACGGTTCTCGTTGACGGCGACGATATGAACGAACCGATTGCGGACGCCGTAAGAGGCATTCTGGACGGCCATATCGTATTGAGCCGCCAGCTGGCCAACAAAGGCCATTTTCCCGCTATCGACGTACTTTCCTCCATAAGCCGGGTAATGAAGGAAATCGTCACGGAGCCGCAGCAGGACGCCGCGAATGAATTGAAACGCCTCCTGTCTATATATAAAGATTCGGAGGATCTGATCAATATCGGGGCGTACCAGCAAGGATCCAATCAAGAAATCGATACGGCCATCCAATATATCGACTCGATCAACCGTTACACGAAGCAAAAAACGACCGAGAAAGTTACGCTTTCCGAAGCCCAGGAACGATTGATAAACGATTTTTACAGGAGTTGATTAAATTTTGGCGTCCTTCCAGTATGGATTTCAAAAAGTCGTCGATTTGAAAACGAGCGAAAAATCGCAGGCGGAATGGCTGCTGTCCCAGTCGCTCGGCGTATTGTCCGCCGAGGAGCAGTCGCTTCGTCAGCTGCTCGAAACGAAAAGAGAGTGGGAGCAGAAGCTTCAGGAGGCTGCGGGCAATGCCGTGCCGCTCGCTCAGCTTCAATTAATCGGACAATATTTGGATCACCTGCAAAGCTGCATCGCCAACAAGACAAAGGACGTGCAAAGGGCGCAAAAGCAAGTGGACGGCAATCGGGCCAATCTCGCCGAACGAATGAAGGACGAGAAAATATGGCTGAAAGCGAAAGATCACGCTTTTGAACGCTTTTGCCGGGCGATGCGGCTGAAGGAACAAAACGAATTGGACGAATTGGCTGCCGTTCGATTCGTTATGCCGTCTGCACCATAGATATTTTTTGCCGGCCGGAGGGAGTGACCGAAATTGGCGGAAACAGAAGTGGAAAAACAGGGCTACGGCTTTTTTGAACGATTAATGATCATCTTTGTGCCCGTCTTATTCGTAATCGTGCTTCTGCTTGTCCTTATGACACTGTTCGATGTCGATTTTCGCAATAAGGCGCTTGAGCTCGGAAACTCCGTACCTGTATTAAAGAACGTATTGCCTGAGCCAAAGGTTGCAGGAAACTCGATGGACGACGATCAAATCCGCAGCATCAAGATGACCGAAAAGATCGAGGAGCTCGAAGCGGAGCTGACCGCGCTCAAGAGCGAGCTGGCGGAAGCGAATGCCGGCAAGCAGAACCTCGAGTCGGAAGTGAAGGATTTGCAGGACGAGAACGCCAGGCTGAAGCGGCTCAGCGAGGAGGAGCAGCTGGAAGACGAGCAGTATACGGCGAAGATCGGGGAGCTGGCGGGCATGTTCGCCAGAATGTCGCCCGGCAAGGCGGCGCCGATCGTCCAAAATATGGAGCCGGAAGAAATCGTGCTGTTGTTCTCGGCTATGAGCCCGGACGACCGCGTTCGCATTATGGAGAAGATGAACCCGCAAATCGCCGCGGAAGCCGCCATGAAATTAAAGGACAACGTTCCGGCCAAAGATATGCAGCTCGCGGCGCTGCAAGCAAGGCTGGACAAACAGGCGGAAGGAAGCGAGGCGGCTTCGTCTTCCACGCTGGACGAGCAGCAGCTGAACGCGACGTTCAGCGCGATGGACGCCAAGAGCGCCGGTCAAATGCTGATCAATATGATGGCGATCAGCCCAAGCAAGGTGCTGCGGATTTTGAATTCGGTCGACAACTCGGCCCGCTCCGCCATCTTGACGGAGATGTCCAAGATCGACGAGAAAGCGGCGGCGCAAATCGTAACGAAGATGATGGCGGGCTCTTAAACCGGCCGCTGCACGACTAAGGAAAGGAGGTGAATACGACATGGAAATGAAAATACCGCAAATCGTCGCCCCTCAAGGAATGTCCGCCGGCAAAGTTTCGCCGTCCGGAACATCCGCACCCGGCGCCGCCGGATTTCAGCAAGCGCTAGTTCAAGTGATTGCGGGTCAAGGGCAAGGCCAAACCGAAGGACAAGCTCAGACATCGGGAGAGTCGGCGTCAGCCGTTGCTGCCGGGCTGCAAGCGCTGCTTTCGGCCGAAGCGGGAGCAGAGGCGCCGTCCACGGAAGAGCTGCTGGCGTTGGCGGAGCGATTGTTCGATGCGCTGGATGCCGAAGGCAGCCAAGAAGAAGGCGCTTCGGAAGCGGAGGCGGAAACGCTGCTCGGACAGCTTGAAGCGCTGCAAGCGCTGCTGGCGCTGCTGGGAGCTTCTAATGTTAAACCGATCAACTGGAACGCGCGATCGTTTGCCGCGGGCTCGGCCGATACGGAGCAAACCGTGCCATTGCCGCAAGTCAAAGCAGCATTGCAGGATACGCTCATTCAATTGCAAGATTTGCTTCAGCAGGGCGGCTTCAAGCGTATTATGGGACAAGAACCGCATGCGCTGATCGGCAGCAGTCTAACGGAATTGGCCGCCGCCTTGTTCCCGGAACAGATGAGAGGCGAAACATCGGAGCATGGACGGAGCGAACGTCTTCCGTCCTGGATTCAGGCACAGCCTTCCGCCTCGCGCGAACAGTCGATGACGCTGCTGCAGCGGCTGGCCGGACAGGCGGCTAATCCGGCGGCTGCATTGGATGCTGCGGCGAATGCTGAGGAAGTCCGATCGGCTTTGACGGCGGCGCAGCAGGAACCTGCGGTTCCGGCCGAACCGATGACGGCGGCGCAGTTTACCGCCCTCAGGCAGGATGCGCTACGCGAGCTGGTCTCGATGATGCCGAAAGCCGTATCGACGGCATCCTACGTCATTGCGGAAGAGTTTGCCCAATCGATGGCGGACATGATGATCGGCAAATTTGACATCCGTTCGTTGAACGGACTTTCGGAAGCGAGGCTGCAATTGTTTCCGGAGCAGCTGGGCAGCGTCGACGTTAAGATTACGATGCAGAACGGCGTGCTGACCGCGATCTTCCATACCGATACGGCGATGGCGAAGGATATGCTGGAAAATCAAATGGCGCAGCTGCGCGCATCCCTTCAAAGCCAGGGCATTAACGTAGACAAGCTGGAAGTTTCTCACGGCCAGACACCGGCTGGCATGTCCCAGCAGCAGCACGGTCAGGGAGGCAACATGTTTAACGGCGGCAGTAGTACAAGAGGCGGCGAAGGCGGCAGCGGCGAAGGCGGCTTCGAATCCGAACTCGTCGAGCAAGCCGTCATTCAAGAGCTGGGCTTCGGCCGAACCGTTAACGAAACCGCATAGCGGCCGCTACGCGGCATAGCGGATTGGAGGTGAACAGGATTGGCAGACATCGTATCGAACCGAACCGTGTGGCCGAATTACAGCGCGGCTAACGTGCAAAGCGCCGCGACACGTCAACCGACGGACACGCTTGGAAAAGATCAGTTTTTGTCCATACTCGTAACGCAGCTTAGAAACCAGGATCCGATGCAGCCGCTGCAAGATCGCGAATTTATCGCCCAGATGGCGCAGTTTACGTCGGTGGAGCAGCTGATGAACATGAATAAGGAAATGGCTCTATTGCGGCAAAACATCGGTTCGGCTTCCAGCATGATCGGCAAGACGATCGAATGGTACGAATATAACGAAGCGGGCGAAATCATATTGTCAAGCGGCGTCGTCGACGCCATCGTGTCCAAGGAAGACATTCTTTACGCCAAGTCCGGAAGATCGGAGGTTGCGCTCGATTACATCTCATCCATTTCCGAAGCCGGCGCCGGTGCGGGACAACCAGAATCCGAAAGCACGGAGTCGGCGAATGGCAGCGGTGAAGAGGGGGATTCGGCTTGAGCGACAGCATGAAGATCGGCCATTTGTATCCCGTCAGAACCTCTCATCTGCAGCAGCATGACAAGACAGCTAAATTAACGGCCGAGGCGCAGCTGCCGCAGGCGGATTTTCGCCAAATGCTGCATTCCCAGCTCCTGAAATTCAGTCATCATGCGGAAGCGAGAATGGAGCAAAGAGGCATTAAGCTGCAGCCAGAATCGTTGTCCCGCATTATGACGGCGGTCGACGAAGCGGCTTCCAAGGGAGCCAAGGATTCTTTGATCGTATACCGCGATATTGCCATGATCGTGAACGTGCCCAGCCGCACCGTCGTAACGGCGATGGACGGCAGCCAGATGAAAAGCAACGTATTTACCCAAATCGACAGCGCCATTATTTTGTCATAGGGCTGGACCTCAAGAGGGGGCCCCAGGCTGTGGATCGACCGAAGCAGCCAACCAAATTATTAATGGGAGGAATACGCTACATGTTAAGATCGATGTATTCCGGTGTTTCCGGCATGAGAGGGTTTCAAACGAAGCTTGACGTTATCGGCAACAATATCGCCAACGTCAATACGGTCGGTTTCAAGGCCGGACGTGTCATGTTTCAAGATATTTTGAGCCAAACGGTAGCAGGCGTCACGGCGCCGGAAGAAGGGGAGCGCGGCGGCGTCAACGCCAAGCAAATCGGCTTGGGCGTTGCGATCGGTTCCATCGATACCGTCCATACGGCGGGAAGCGCGATGACAACGAACCAGCCGACCGATTTGCGCATCGACGGAGACGGTTTCTTTGTTGTAGCAGCCGGAGAGGACGCAGAACAATTGCTGACACGTGCGGGCAACTTTGTATTAGATGCTAACCGGCAGCTCGTCACGGCTGACGGCATGTTCGTGCTTGGCATGGACGGTGCGCCGATCATTCTCGATGAAGCAATAACGGGATTTACAATCGGTCAGGATGGCATGATTCTCGGCGTAACGGCCGACGGGCAAGTGGAAGCCGGTCAGATTGGACTGGCTAAAGTCGTCAATCCGGGAGGCTTGGAAAAAGTAGGCGGAAACTTGTATCGGATGACGGTCAATGCCAATCCGGACGGTGAATTCGAACTATTGGCACCTAACGATCCCGAATTCGGGACGGGCGCGATTATTGCCGGACAGCTGGAAATGTCCAACGTGGACCTGACGGCCGAATTTACGGAAATGATCGTGGCGCAGCGCGGCTTCCAGGCGAATTCCAGAATTATTACGACTTCGGACGAAATTTTGCAAGAGGTTGTGAATCTGAAACGATAGATGGGGGAACGGGCATAAATAGCGGGGGCCTTGCGCCCCCCTAATCCCAAGGGGGGAAGCTGATGATTACCGTCACTCGATTGAATGGCACGAAAGTTACGATTAATGCTCTTCTCATTGAATTGATTGAAGAGGCTGCTGATACGGTCATTACGCTGACGACGGGGAACAAGCTGGTCGTCAAGGAAAAGACGGACGAGCTGATCCGGCTTAATCAGCAGTTTCTTCAAACAATCGGTCTTGCGGCCGCTGCCCAAAAGAGCGTACATACGGAGGATTCTTCCAGATGAAAAAGATGCTGCCTTGGTTAATTACCATTCTGTTATCGATTACTTTAATAGCGATAGTAGGAATCATCCTGTTCCGCTCGATGTTCAATGAGCCTGCAGAGGAAAAAAACGTCGAGGTGAAGGTACTCAGCGCCGAGCAAAGAGTGGAAGTGACGTCCGAGCTGAAGGAATTCCGCCGGAACCTGCTTGACGCCGAATATTTTGTCATGATGGACTTCGCTTTCCAGCTGGACAGCAAAAAGACGAAGGAATCGTTCGACAAGCTGCTGGAAATCGAGATCAGACCGATCATAAGCCGCACGCTGGCGGATATGACCGCGGAGGAATTCAAAGGCTCGCAAGGCGAAGACGCACTGGAAGCGAAGCTTCTCAACCTGATCAATCCGATACTGCCGAAAGGCAAACTGATCAAAGTGGAGATTACGAATTTCTTTATAAGCGAGCTTTAGGACAGGCGACATTCCTCGAAGGAGGTGAGAGAATTGGTTGACGTATTATCGCAGAATGAAATAGACGCGCTGCTTGCTGCCTTGTCCTCCGGCGAGATGGATGCGGAAGATTTGAAGAAAGAAGAAATTTCGCGCAAGATCAGCGTGTACGACTTTAAGCGGGCGGTCCGCTTCTCGAAGGATCATATCCGCAGTCTGACCCGCATTCACGAAAACTTCGCGAGGTATTTGACAACCTATTTCTCCGCGCAGCTTCGAACTTTCGTGCAGATTAACGTCGTCGATGTGGAGCAGCTGCCTTACGACGAGTTTATTCGCTCCATTCCGAAGATGACGATCTTGAATATTTTCGAGGCGGAGCCGCTGGAAGGGCGCATGGTGCTCGAGGTCCATCCCAACGTGGCGTATGCGATGCTGGACCGGATGCTTGGAGGTCCGGGAACGGCGCCCTCCAAAATTAACAGCTTGACGGAAATCGAAACGATTGTGATGGAGAAAATTTTCGCCCGAACGTTCGAAAGCCTGCAGGAGGCTTGGCGGACTGTAATCGATATTTCTCCGCGGCTGGAAGCGCTGGAGACGAATCCGCAATTTATGCAAATCGTATCACCGAACGAAACAATTGCGCTCATTTCATTCAGTACGAAGATCGGGGATACGACGGGGATGATCAATCTTTGTATCCCGCATGTCGTCCTGGAGCCGATCATGCCGAAGCTGTCCGTCCACCACTGGTTCGTGTCCCAGAAGAAGGAGCGGATTCCGGATGAAGTCGAAATGCTGGAGCAACGCGTCCATAAGGCGAAACTCCCGATCGTCGCGGAGCTTGGCGAGACGTCGATTACGATCAGCGAGTTTTTGAATTTGGGCGTCGGCGACGTTCTTACATTAAATAAGCCGGTTGACGCCGGGCTGAAAATAAAAGTAGGAGACAAGCTCAAATTTATCGGCAGCCCGGGTTCGGTGAAGGACCGGATGGCTGTCCAGGTGGACGAGATTGTAAACGAAGGAGCGGAAGAAGATTATGACGAGTAAAGACTATTTGTCACAAGAGGAGATCGACGCGTTGCTTCGGCAGTCCTCGAACGAGCCCGAGCCGATCCAGTCGCCTTCCAACGAAGTTCAGCTTTCGGACTATTTATCGTCCATTGAGCAGGATGCATTGGGCGAAATCGGCAACATCACGTTCGGAAGCGCTGCGACGGCTTTGTCAACGCTGCTTGGCAAGAAGGTGGACATTACGACGCCGCAGGTGACGCTGGTTCGCCGTGATGAGTTGGGTGAGATCTTTCCAAAGCCGCATGTCGCCGTCAGCGTGCAGTATGTGGACGGTTTCGAAGGCATTAACTCCTTGGTTATCCGGACGAAGGATGCGCAAATTATTGCGGATCTGATGCTGGGCGGCGAAGGGGTCGTTTCGAACGAAGAACTGAACGAGATTCATATCAGCGCCGTGCAGGAAGCGATGAACCAAATGATGGGCTCGTCGGCCACCTCGATGTCCACGATCTTCAACCGATTTGTGAACATCTCGCCGCCCGGCATCAATATATTGGATGTAAGCAACGGCGACGGGGTCGACCACTTGCCGCCGGTAGACGTATTCATCAAAATCTCGTTCCATCTGACAATCGGAGATCTGATCGATTCGACGATTATGCAGCTGCTTCCGGTTTCGTTTGCCAAACAAATGGTTGCGACGCTGATGGGAGAAGGCGAAGAAATGCCGCCGGCCCAAAGCAATCAACAGCCCGCCGCCGCCGAGCAGGAAGCGGCCATGCAGCAGACGGCCGCCGCATCGGCGACGATGCCGCCGCCGGCGCCGCCCGCGCAACCGGCCCCGGCCGCTTACGCGCAACCGGCTCCGGGTTACGATATGCCTCCGGTCGGACCGGCCGCATACGGCGGAAACGTGAACCGGAACGTGAATGTGCAGCCCGTCCAATTCGCCAATTTTGGAGGCGGACCGAATGCTTACGGAGACGGCACGAATCTGAATTTACTTCTCGACATTCCGCTTAAGGTCACTGTAGAATTAGGAAGGACCCAGAAGCAAATTAAGGATATTCTTGAGCTGTCTCAAGGCTCCATCATCGAATTGGACAAGCTGGCGGGCGAGCCGGTGGACATCCTCGTCAACAACAAGCTGATCGCCAAAGGAGAAGTGGTCGTCATCGACGAAAACTTCGGCGTCCGAGTTACGGATATCGTCAGCCAATGGGACCGCATTCAAAAATTACAATAACATCCTAGGAGGAAATGAAGATGGCAAACCGGATTTTGATCGTGGACGATGCTGCATTTATGCGGATGATGATTCGCGATATATTGACTAAAAACGGCTACGAGGTTGTGGGCGAGGCCCAAGACGGAGCCCAAGCGGTCGAAAAATATAAGGAACTGAAGCCGGACTTGATTACGATGGATATAACGATGCCCGAGATGGACGGCATCTCCGCTTTGAAGGAAATCAAAAAGCTGGACGGAAACGCAAAGGTCATCATGTGTTCGGCCATGGGCCAGCAAGCGATGGTCATCGACGCGATTCAAGCGGGCGCCAAAGATTTCATCGTTAAGCCGTTCCAGGCGGATCGCGTCATCGAAGCGATCAAGAAGACGCTGGGATAAGATGCTTGCACAAGCGCGCCAATGGGCTTTGTCCGCCGCAGCCTTCATGACGGGCATGGCTTCCTGGCTCATTCCGGTTTCCGTCTCGGCGGCCGGCTCCGGCGACGAGGAAACGTTCCAACATGCGGATACGGGCGATCTGCTGGCCAACCTCGTATGGGTTATCGTGGCCATGGCCATCGTCATTACGCTTATTATATTGGTTATTCGCTGGTTGTCCGCCCGGAGCCGGACATGGGGCTCGCCGAACCGGTCCCTTCGGTCGCTCGGGGGACTTACGCTGGGCCAGCACAGCTCCATGCAGGTTGTCGAGCTTGCCGGCCGCGTCTACATCGTCGGGGTCGGCGAGCAAGTGACGCTGCTCGACAAGATCGAGGATCCGGAACAGGCGGCCGCCGTAATCGAGGCGTTGGAGAAGCAGACTTCGCAAGTCTGGTCGCCGAAGGAGCTTACCGGTTTGTTCCGCCGGCGTCCGAACGCCGCCGGCCGCGCCGAGGACCAAGAAACGGCCGGAGCCGCGAACGAAGCAAGCGACTTTCAGCAGCTGCTCATCAGCAAGCTGAATCGGCAAACCGATCGCAAGGAACAGCTTGAGGCTTTGCTGAAAAACCATAATACAAACGAACGGTTGATGGATCATGAAAAATAAGTGGTTGCTGGCATTCCCGGCCATTTTGCTGCTGTCGCTGCTGATGCATCATCAGGCTTTTGCGGCAACGCTGCCCGATATATCCATCAATATCGGCGGCAGCGGCGAAGGCGAAGCTCCGGGAACGAGCGCCTTGTCGCTTCTGCTGCTCCTTACGGTGCTCAGCATAGCCCCGGCCATCATGGTTCTGATGACCAGCTTCACCCGGATCGTCATTGTGCTCGGCTTTGTCAGAACCTCTCTTGGAACGCAGATGATGCCGCCGAATCAGGTGTTGATCGGCCTTGCGATGTTTCTGACCTTTTTTATAATGGCTCCGACGCTGGGGCAAGTAAACGAAACGGCGCTGCAGCCATACTTGAAGGGCGAGATATCCCAGACGGAAGCGTTCGAGAAAGCTTCCATCCCGATGAAGAAGTTTATGTTCTCCCATACCCGGGAAAAAGATTTGCTGCTGTTCATGAACTACACGGGGACGGAAAAGCCGGAGACGTACGAGGATATTCCGTTGACCGTGCTCGTTCCCGCCTATGCGATCAGCGAGCTGAAGACGGCGTTCCAGATGGGCTTTATGCTGTTCATTCCGTTTCTTGTGATCGATATGATCGTCTCCAGCACCCTGATGGCCATGGGGATGATGATGCTTCCTCCGATCATGATATCGCTGCCGTTCAAGCTGCTGCTCTTTGTGCTCGTGGACGGATGGTATTTGGTCGTCAAGTCGCTGCTCATGAGCTTCAGCCCATAACGAAAGCGGAGGATACAGGCAATGAGTGCTGACTTTATTATCGGTCTTGCCGGCGAAGCCGTATATACGATCTTGAAAGCCAGCGCGCCCATGCTCGTGCTAGCTCTGGTCGTAGGCCTTCTGGTCAGCGTCTTCCAGGCGACGACCCAAATCCAGGAGCAGACGCTCGCTTTCGTGCCGAAGATCGTTGCGGTATTCGTTTCGATTATTGTGTTTGGCCCATGGATTCTCAATACGGTTGTCGACTTCACATTCCGTCTGCTGAACAATCTTCATCATTACATCGGTTAGGTCGTGGGTTGATGAACGCAATCGTACAAGGATTTCCTATTTTTTTGCTTGTCTTTTGTCGAATTACTGCTTTTTTCGTCGTCGTTCCTGTCTTTTCTTCGCGAGGGGTGCCGAATACGTTCAAAATCGGTTTAGGCTTCTTCATCTCCTTGATCGTGTTCTTAACTTACGGCGTAGGTCAATCCGCTCCGGAAACCGCGGAATATGTGCTTGTCGTCATCCGGGAAGTGCTGATCGGCCTGATGCTCGGATACGTCGTCTACTTGTTTTTCGCCGTCGTTCAGACGGCGGGAGCCTTGATGGATCTCCAGATCGGCTTCGCGATGGCAAATGTGGTAGATCCGCATACGGGCGTTTCCGCGCCGATTCTAGGCAACTTCAAGTATATGATGATGCTGCTCGTGTTTCTCATGATGAACGGCCATCATTACCTGCTGACCGGGCTGATGGACAGCTACCAGTGGATGCCTTTGGACAATGAGCTTTTCGGCAGGCTGATGAGCGGGAGCATTACTGAATTTTTGACGCGCACGTTTGCGACGACCTTTTTGCTCGGCATTCAGGTGGCGGCACCGCTCGTGGTCGCGATGTTTTTGGCGGACGTCGGACTCGGCTTTTTGACGAAAACCGCTCCCCAATTCAACGTGTTCGTGATCGGCATTCCGCTCAAAATTTTAATCGGCTTGTTTTTGCTCCTGCTTCTAATGCCGGGGATGGCCGTCTTGTTCGAGAAGCTGTTCGCAATCATGTTCCAGTCGCTCGAGGAGTTGTTCGGCATCGTGCAAGGGCCGCCGAATGCGGAATAGGAGGCTGTCTGGATGAGAACTTATCGCTTGGAGCTGGATTTACAGCTGTTCAACCAAGAAAAAACGGAAAAAGCGACGCCCAAAAAACGGGAGGAGTCAAGGAAGAAAGGGCAGGTTGCCAAATCTTCCGATCTTCCCGGGGCATTCATCCTGCTGTTCGTATTCGCCTCGTTCCTCATGCTGGGCGACTATTATGAACGAAATATTATGGGGCTGTTCTCCAGCTTGTTTCGGGATTGGCTGACGATGCAAGTGACGCCGGAGAATATTTTGGAGCTGTTTATGAATATCGTCATGCAGACGCTGCTGCTGCTGCTGCCGGTGTTTGCCATCGTCATCGTCGTCGGCGCGCTGGGCAACATCGTTCAATTCGGCTTTCTGCTGACCGGAGAGCCGCTGAAGCCGAAGCTGAACAAGATCAATCCGATCGAAGGCTTCAAGAGGATCTTTGCGATCCGGAGTCTGGTCGAGTTTCTGAAAAGCATTCTGAAAGTGCTTATTATCGGCCTGATTGTATACATAACGATTTCAACCGAGTGGGACCGGCTGCTTATTCTATCGACCCAGCCCGTTCAAATGATCTTTACGTTTGCGTCCGGCCTAACCGTCAAGCTGGGCATCGCCACGGGGGCCGTGCTGGCCGTGCTGGCGTTTCTCGACTATATGTACCAGAAGTACGAACATGAAAAAAGCATCAAAATGTCGAAGCAAGACATTAAGGACGAACATAAGAAGTCGGAAGGCGACCCGCTCGTCAAAGGGCGCATCCGCGAGAAGCAGCGCAGGATGGCGCTGCAGCGCATGATGCAGGAAGTGCCGAAGGCCGACGTCGTCATTACGAACCCGACGCACTTCGCCGTGGCGCTGAAGTACGATTCGGGAAAGATGGACGCGCCGATCATTATCGCAAAGGGGATGGATTATGTTGCCTTGCGCATCCGGGAGACCGCCAAGGAACACGGCGTCATAACGATGGAAAACAAGCCGCTGGCCAGAGCGCTGTACGAAAGAGCCGAGATCGGAGACGCGATTCCGGCCGATTTGTTTCAAGCGGTGGCCGAAGTGCTGGCATACGTATATAAAACGAAAGGCCGGGCGTAATCCCGGCAAATTACCGGAAGGGAGGAGGATGCATCATGAAAACGAGAGATCTCTTTGTCATAATCGGAATTATAGGCATTATCCTCATGATGATTATCCCGATTCCCATATTTCTGCTCGATTTGCTGCTCATCGTAAATATTTCTCTTTCTTTAACGATATTGCTCGTGGCGATGAATACGAAGGAAGCGCTGGACTTCTCCATTTTTCCTGCGATTCTGCTCATCACGACGTTGTTCCGTCTGGCGCTCAGCGTATCGACGACGCGCAGCATTCTGGCGAATGCGGAGGCCGGCGAGGTCATCGAGACGTTCGGCAACTGGGTCGGAGGCGGAGAAGTCGCCATTGGATTCATTGTGTTCCTCATTCTGGTCATCGTGCAGTTTATCGTTATTAC
Organism: uncultured Paenibacillus sp.; assembly: GCA_937895345.1. Classification (GTDB taxonomy): domain Bacteria; phylum Bacillota; class Bacilli; order Paenibacillales; family Paenibacillaceae; genus Pristimantibacillus. Next base: position 43,625 of record CALAWP010000017.1, read on the forward strand.
GAAAGGCTCGGAGCGGGTAGCCGAAGTGGCGGCTAGATTTACGCTAGACGCGATGCCGGGCAAGCAAATGAGCATCGACGCCGACCTGAACTCCGGCTTGATCAACGAGCAGCAGGCTCGCGAAAGAAGGGCCAAGATCGAGAAGGAAGCCGACTTTTACGGCGCGATGGACGGCGCCAGCAAATTCGTAAAAGGAGACGCGATCGCGACGATTATCATCGTGATCATCAACCTGATCGGCGGCTTTGTCGTCGGGATGGTTATGCACGACTTGTCTTTTACGGAATCTCTCGAGAAGTTTTCCATCCTGACCATCGGCGACGGTCTGGTCGCCCAAATTCCGGCTCTTCTTATCTCGACGGCGGCAGGCCTGATCGTGACGCGGGCCGCGTCGGACGGCAATTTGGCGGAAGACGTGACCGGACAGCTGTTCAAGTATCCGAAAATGATGTACATCGCCGCCGGGACGATCGCCATGCTCGGACTTACGCCGATCGGACCGTTGCGCACATGGCCGTTCGCCATTGCGCTTGCGATTGCCGGTTATTATATGCAAAAGTCGGTCGCAAAGCGTCAGGAGCAGGAGGAGCTGCTCGTGGAAGAACAGCAGATCGAGGAGGTGCGCAGTCCCGAAAGCGTGGTCAGTTTGCTGCAGGTCGACCCGATCGAGTTCGAATTCGGTTACGGCTTGATCCCGCTGGCCGATACGCAGCAAGGCGGCGACCTGCTGGACCGGATCATTATGATCCGCAGGCAATGCGCCCTGGAGCTGGGACTTGTCGTACCGGTTATCCGGATACGGGACAACATCCAGCTGAAGCCGAACGAATACGTTATCAAAATCAAAGGCAATACGGTCGCCAGAGGCGATCTGCTCCTGAATCATTATTTGGCGATGAGCCCCGGCTTCGAGGACGAGTCCATTATCGGCATCGAAACGACGGAGCCCGCCTTCGGCTTGCCGGCCATCTGGATTGACGAAGGCATGAAGGAAAGAGCGGAATTGTCCGGTTATACGGTGGTGGATCCGCCTTCGGTCGTGGCGACGCATTTGACGGAAATTATTAAGCGCCATGCGCACGAGCTCATCGGCCGCCAGGAAACGAAGATGCTGGTGGAGAACGTCAAGGAATCTTACCCGGCGCTGATCGACGAGCTGATTCCGTCGATCTTGTCCATCGGCGACGTGCAGAAAGTGCTGGCCAAGCTGTTGAAGGAAAAGGTGTCGATCCGCGATCTGGTCACGATCTTCGAGACGCTGGCGGATCACGGCAATTATACAAAGGATACCGACATCTTGACGGAATACGTGAGACAAGCGTTGTCCAGGCAAATCACGCAGCAATTTTCTCCCGGCGGCGACACGCTTCGCGTCATTACGATCGGGCCGCAGCTGGAGAAAAAAATCGCCGAAGCCGTTACGCAAACCGATCACGGCAGCTACATTGCGCTCGATCCGGTCTCGACGCAGCAAATTTATCAGAAGCTGAACGAACACGTCAACCGGCAGCTTCAATCCGGACAACAGCCGATCGTGCTGACTTCGCCGACAATCCGGATGTACTTGAGACAAATTATGGAACGCACCATGCAAGAAATTCCGGTGCTTTCCTACAGCGAGCTGGAGCCTAACATCGAAGTTCAAAGCGTCGGGGTGGTGAATCTATGAGAGTAAAGCGATACGTCGTGAACGCGCTGCCGGAAGCGGTCACCCTCATCCGGACCGATCTGGGCAAGGACGCCGTCATTCTGGATACGAAAGAAATTCGGGTCGGCGGATTTCTGGGCATGTTCCGCAAAAAGAAGGTGGAGGTTGTTGCCGCCGTCGAGGCGGGAACGGCCAAGCCGGCGGCGGCGGTTCCGCAAAGAAGCTCCTCTCCCGACGTCCATGCGATGGTGGAGCAAATTTTGCAGCAGGCCGGCCGAGGCGCCGCCGCGGAAGCGGCGCCGGCGGCTG
>CALAWP010000018.1 GCA_937895345.1 uncultured Paenibacillus sp.
GGTAATTTCCAATTCGACCGAATTAGGGACTTGACATTATACCGCTGGACTTTGCGCACCGCATAAGCATAAGCTTAAGCTTAAGCTTGTTCGCATCCTTACTACATGATATATGCGGCATCCGGCGGCAGCGAAACGGCCCTTTGTCCGCCAAATCGGACAAAGGGCCGCAGATTGTTCCTATTTACACGTTTATCCCGTAAAATCGCCGAGCGTTGCCGAGCAGCCGGGCCGCCGCTTCGCGTTCGTCCATCCCTTTGATGCGGGCGATGCGGACGGCGACGTCGCCCGCCATCTGCGGACGTGTCGCCCGCCCGGCATACGGTCCTTCGAACGGCCACGGGCCGTCCGTTTCCGTCATGAGCAATTCCATCGGGTAACGCCGGACGAGGCGAACGATCTCGTCCTCGTAAGCGACGTCCGGCGTTACCGATACGCAGTAACCCGCTTCGATCATGCGGGAGACGGACGCCTCGCTTCCTTTGAACCAATGGAAATGCGCTTTCCGAACGCCGTGCTTCTCCAGCAGCCGGCACGCCTTGTCCGCATCCTCGTATACCGCATGCAGGACAAGGGGGCGATCCAGCTCGGCGGCCAGCCCGGCAAACCGGTCGAGCAATACCAGATAAGGCGTCTCGTCGAACCGCTTGCCCGCCGCTTCCGCTTCCGTTCGCATGTAATAAGGCAAGCCGACCTCGCCGATCGCAAACCGCTCCCCCGCCTGATGCCGGTCCCGAATCCAGTTCAGCAGACGCTCAAGCTCCTCGTCGGCCAGCGGCTCCTGTTCCGGATGCCAGCCGTAGGCCGGATGAATGCGGCCGGGATAGCGCAGCGACAACTCGCGGTTGGCGATGCAGGATGCCAGGTGCATGGACACCGCCACCGCCGCTTCGACGCCGCCGCTTGCAAACGCCTCCTCCAGCATCGCCGTCCGTTCCGGCTCGGGATACAAGTCGACGTGCAAGTGGGCGTCGATGCAAGGAAATGTTTCGGCCATCCGATTAACCCTCCTTCCGCCCTTCCTTCAGCTGGCCATAGATCCGGCCCTTCAGCGCATTGAACCGCTCGTCCAGCAGGATGCTTTCCTCCCGCGGCCGCGCGAACGGCACTTCGATTTCGTCCGTGACGGCGGCAGGCGACGCCGAGAGCACCAGCACGCGGTCCGACAAATAGAGCGCCTCCTCGATGCTGTGCGTCACCAGCAGCACCGACCGCCGGTTCGTTTCCCAGATGGACAGCAGCCATCGCTGCATGTCCAGCCGCGTAAGCGCGTCGAGCGCCCCGAACGGCTCGTCCAGCAGCATGAGCGGCTGCGGCGACAGCAAGGCGCGCAGGAACGAGACGCGCTGGCTCATCCCGCCCGACAGCGTGCGCGGATAAGCGTCGGCGTATTCCGCCAGCCCGATGCGCGCCAGCCATTCGCCGGCCAGTTCTCGCGCCCGCTTCTTGTCGATGCCGGCGATGCCGAGCGACAGCTCGATATTGCCGCGCACAGTCCGCCAGGGCAGCAGCGAAGCCTGCTGCGGCATATAAGCGATATGGCCGCGCTCCCCCGTCGTGTTGCGCCCCCCGATCCATATTTCGCCGCTCGATGGCAGCTCCAAACCTCCGATCAACTGAAACAGCGTCGTTTTGCCGCTGCCGGACGGTCCGACGATCGAGACGAATTCGCCTTCCCGAACATGAAGCGTCAGTCCCCGAAGCACCTCTTTGACCCCGGCATCGTTTCGGAAGCTTTTGCCGACGCCCTTCACCTCAAGCATCACGTTCCGCCGCCTCCTTTCTCGGACGCCAGCGGGTGAACGCTCTCTCCGCCAGGCTGATCAGGCCGTATAACGCCAGACTGAGCGCCACGATCAGAATGACGGCCGCAAACGCCCGTTCCTGCATATAGCCTCTTGTCGACAGCACCATAAATCCGCCGAGCCCGGTTTTGGGCGACAGCATTTCGGCAAAGGTGGCGCTGAGCACGCTGTAGGACGCCGCGATTTTCAGCCCGGAGAACAGGCCCGTCACCGCGCCCGGCAGCTCCAGCCGCCAGAACAGCGTCCACCGGCCGCAGCCGATCATTCGCATATAATTGCGCAGCGCCTCGTCTCCTCCCGCCAATCCGCCGAGCGTGGCGACCGTCACCGGGAAAAAGCAGACGAGCATGACGAGCAATATTTTGGGCAGCATGCCGTAACCGAACAGCATCGTCATGATGGGAGCCAGCACGACCATCGGCACGTTCTGCGACAGAATGAGCAGCGGGCTTAAGCCCCGCCGCAGCCCGGGCAGCAAATGCAGCAAGGCGGCGAGCGCAAAGCCCGCCGCCGCTCCGCCCGCAAAGCCCAGCATGGTCAGGCGCAGCGTAGCGCCCGTATGCTCCGCCAGCCGCTCCCGCGTATCCGCCTTGAGCGCTTCCGCCGCGACGGAAGCGGGAGACGGAAGCGTCCACGCATCCGCCCAGCCCAACGATGCGGACGCCTGCCACAGCCCGATGCCCGCCGCCAGCGCCAAAGCCGGCGGCCACACCTTGGACCACAGGCTCCGCTTATTGCCCATCGGGATAATTTTCGAGCAGTCGTCCCATCGAGGCGCCGCCGCCCGGATTGTAATATATTTTCACTTGAGAGATAACCGATGCGCAGCCCAGCTCCGTCATCGCTTCGTTCATCCGCTGCACGATGCCGAGCAGCTGTCCGAGCTCGCCCTCCATCGTCGTTTCCAACGGCGCCACCCGGTATGGAACGCCGGATTGCTTAATAATATCGATCGCCTTGTCCACGTACGGGTACACGCTCTCCCCGCCCGGCGTGCTCGGCAAAATTTGAATGCTTACCAACGCGTTTGCCATCCGTTTCCCCTTCTTTCCTGTTCCTTATTCCGGCAAAAACTCGTTCGTGAACGCCTTTTCCGCGTCCAGCTCCCCTTCCAGCAGCCCTTGCTCGTACATCCACGCGGCGTAATTAGCCCATACGCTCAGCTTTTGCTCGCCCCACCGGGGAGCGTCGTCCTGATAGTGCGGGCTGAGCCACTTCTGGCTCGCCTTCACCAGCTCGGCGTTCAGATCGGGCTCCGCCGCGATAAGGACGTCCGCGGCTTCCTCCGGGTTCTCGATGGCGAATTGGTAACCTTTGGCCGCGCCTGCCGTAAACGCCTTAACCAGCTCGGGAGATTTCCCGATCAGCTCCTCGCTTGCAATCAGCACCGGCGTATAATAATCGAGCTTCTCGCTGTAGTCGGTCAGGTAGACCATATTGATTTCTTCGCCGCGCAGCTCCGCTTCGATGCCCGTCCAGCCGTAATAAATCCAGGCAAAATCGATATCCCGCTTTACCGCCGCAAAGAAATCGCTGTCGCCGATATTGATAATGTCCACTTGGCTGACGTCGGCTCCGTCCGCCTGCATGACGGCATCCAGCACCGCTTCCTCCACCGGCGCGCCCCAGCCGCCGTAGCGCATGCCCTCGAATTTTTTCGGGGAATCGATGCCCCGGTCCGCGAGTGAAGCGAAGCCCGACGTATTATGCTGAATGACCGCGGCGACGGATACGATCGGAACGCCCGCTACCCGCGCCATCGTCACCGACTCCTGATAGCTGACGCCGAATTCCGCGCCGCCGGACGCGACCATCCGGTCGGCTCCGTCCTGGCCCGGTTGAATGATTTCGACGTCCAGCCCCTGCTCTTCAAAAAATCCTTTGTCCCGGGCCACGTACAATCCCGTATGGTTCGTATTCGGCGACCAGTCCAGCACGACGCGCACCTTCTGCAGCTGTTCCGCCGCCTGTCCGTTGCCCGCCTCATTGCCGGAGCTTGTCCCCCCGCCGTTGCCTCCGTTATTGGCTTCTCCGGCTTGCCCGGCGTTTCCTCCGCCGCAGCCGGCGATGACCAGCATAAGCGCCAGCAATGCCGCTCCAATCTCCCAAGTCCAGCGTTTTCCGTTTCTCATGCTGCGTTTCCCCTCTCTTTTGCTTCCCTCGTAGTGGTTGACCACCGACAAGCGCAAACGGCCGACGCCGTCCCTTAGCGGCGCAGCTTGCGTTATGCGGCGACATATAAGACCGGTACAGCGTTAACCTTTTACTTTCTTATATGTACCCAAAAAAAAGCGCCCCCCTGTCCGGAGGACGCCGTATGCGCGTCATACCGCCGGCCATTCGCGCCGCCGCGCAAGTCCGTTCAAGGACGCGCAGCCGCCATGGCCAAGCTTGAATTCCTACGCCGGCATTATCCGGATCAGGTTATGCGGGTCGGAATTGAATCATTCCCTCTCAGCCGGCCACACCAGCTCCCCGTAATATGCACTTGTCGTCAGTCAGCTATTAATTATAGCAAAAAGCGGGCGGCGATGCCAGAACGATTTTGCCGCGGGCGGAAGCGGGATTTCGTTTGCGGGAGGACCGCCTTGGGCGCACCATCGCCGAAGCCGCTTAATACTATGGTACATACGCTTAGCCTTACTTGAGAAAGGACAGAACCTTTATGATGAGCATAAGCTTGTGCATGATTGTGCGCAATGAGGAGGAGAGCCTTGCGCGCTGTCTTTCCTCCGTCAAGGATGCCGTCGACGAAATCGTCATCGTCGATACGGGCTCGACGGACCGCACGAAGGAAATCGCCGCCTCCTTCGGCGCGGTGATCCGCGATTTCGAATGGATCGACGATTTTGCCGCCGCCCGCAACTTCAGCTTCTCGCAGGCGACCCAAGCTTTTATTTTGTGGCTCGATGCGGACGACGTGCTGGAGGAGGAGGATCTGAAGCGCTTGCTGGCGTTGAAGGAGAGGGAAAACGACGACTTCCCGTACGACAGCGTGACGATGAACTATCATTTGACGTTCGATCAAGCGGGCAAGCCGTTGTACAGCTTGAGGCGCAACCGGCTTGTCCGCCGCAGCCGCGGCTTCCGCTGGATCGGTCCCGTTCATGAATATTTGGCCGTATCGGGCCGCATTTACCATAGCGACATCGCCGTCACGCACCGCAAGGAACGCGCGCATACCGACCGCAATCTGAACATCTATTTGAAGCGGCTGGAGCAAGGTGAGACGTTTACACCCCGGGATCAATATTATTTTGCCAACGAATTGCGCGATCACGCCCGCTGGGAGGAAGCCGCCGACTGGTACGAGAAGTTTCTGAACGGCGGCCAGGGCTGGGTCGAGGACGAGATTGCGGCTTGCATGAAGCAGGCGGACTGCTACGGCCGGCTCCGGAGCAAGGACCGGCAGATCGCTTCCCTGCTTCGCACGCTGCGATACGATGTTCCGCGCGCCGAATTTTGCTGCCAGCTGGGCGCCGTATGGATCGAGCTGAAGCGCTACAAGGAAGCGATCTACTGGTTTACGCAGGCGACCCGGCTGGAGCGGCCGGATCAAAGCATGGGGGCCGTCGACCACGCCTCCTGGACCTGGCTTCCCCATTTGCAATTGACCGTCTGCTACGACCGGATCGGCGACCGCGCCAAGAGCCGCGAGCATCACGAAATCGCCAAGCGCTACAATCCGGAGCATCCGAGCATCGTCTATAATGACCAATATTTCAACCTTTCCGGCCAATCGGCAGAAAAGGTCTAGACCAATGCTCCTTCCTTCTGCACGATCGCCATCGCCTTGTCGAAATCCTCTTCCTCGATGACGATCGTCAGCAAAATGTCGCGGCCGGTCACTTCGTTATCCTCGCCGCCGGAGCTCATGCCGCTTGCGCTGACGCTGGCGGCGGCGAGAATGCCGGCGTTCCGGTCCGGAAAATCCCCTCCGAGCGTCAAATAGCCGAGGCCGGGAAAATCGCCGGTGACCGGGTTTTCGATCCGCTCGATGCCGTCTCCGGGATAACCGTCAAACCGGTCGATGGAGCTGTCCACCAGCTTCAGCGCTTTAATTTGCTGCAGCGCTTTTTCCGCCTGCTCGGGACTTTTAAAAAAAGCGAGTATATTTTTTTCGGCCATCGCCGTTCCTCCTTTCCGCCGTTTCGGCCGCTTCCGGCCGTTCCAGGCCTACAGCCGGCCTTCTTCCCGGCTTACATATTCATTCGGGATTTCGTCGCCGTTCGGGTTATGGTTCTTGATTTGGCTCAGCCGCCCGTTCCGGTATTCGCCGCCGTGAACGTCGTTTTGCCGCTGCCCGTTATGATCGGTTTGGTCATGTTTGTTGCGGTTGTAGTTCGCGTCGGAACCCATTGGCACAACTTCCTTTCTGTATCAGGTTCCCTTTAGGTTGAACGTCCCGCCCCCGGTTTATTCCTTCTCCCCAGGCCGGCCCGCGCTGTCACAAATTACCGTTAAAAAAATATGGATCGCGATCGTATGTTCTGTATATAATATAACACAAAAGCGAACATACATTCGTTTTGTACGATTCGACGTTGTCAGGAGGTCCTGCCTATGTCCCGTCCGGCCGCGATCATGCTGGCCGATTGCCAGTCGTTCTACGCCTCCGTCGAGAAGGCGGAGCGGCCCGAATACAAGGATGCGCCCCTCGCCGTCGCCGGCGATCCGGCGCGAAGGTCCGGCATTATACTGGCGGCTTGCCCGATCGCCAAATCGAAGGGCGTCACGACGGCCGAACGGCTGGGCGAAGCGCTGGCCAAATGCCCGGAGCTTGTCATCGTCCAGCCGCGCATGCAGCTGTACATCGACGTATCGCTCATGATTACCCGCATCTATCGGTCGTTCACGGAGCTGGTGGAGCCTTATTCCATCGACGAGCAGTTTCTCGACGTGACGGGCTCCCTCCATCTGTACGGTTCCCCGGAGGAAATGGCGCGCCTGATGCAGGCCCGCATACTGGCGGAGACAGGCATTTATGCGCGGTTCGGGATCGGTCCGAACAAAATTTTGGCCAAGATGGCCTGCGACAACTACGCCAAGAAAATCGAGGGAGGCGTCTTTACGCTCACCGCCGACAAGCTTCCGGACACGCTCTGGCAGCTGCCCGTCTCCAAGATGTTCATGGTCGGCAGCCGCATGACCCGGCATCTTCACGCAATGGGACTGGATACGATCGGCAAGCTGGCGTCCACGCCGCTCGAATCGCTGAAGAGCATGATGCGCCGCAAGTTCGGCCGCAATTCGGACATTAACGCGGAGCTGTACTGGCGAATCGCCAACGGGATCGACGACAGCCCCGTCGCGCCGGGCACGCACGAAGCGGCTCCGCAGTCGATCGGCCATATGATGACGCTGCCGCGCGACTACGGAACTTTGGAAGACATTGAGGTCGTGCTGCTGGAGCTGACGGAGCTTGTCTGCCAGCGCTGCCGAAGCAAGGGGCTGACGGGGCAGGTCGTATCCGTCGGCTGCATGGGCGCCGATTACGGCAAGCCGGGCGGCTTCCACCGCCAAATGAAAATGGACGAGGCGACGAACGTGACCAACCAGGTATACCGCAGCGCGGTCCGTTTGCTCCGGAAGCATTGGGACGGCCTGCCCGTCCGCAAGGTGGGCGTCAGCCTGTCCTCCCTGTCCCCCGACAACGGATACCAGCTGTCGTTGTACGACCTGGACCGGGAGAAATGGATGGCGCTCGAAAAAGCGACGGACGCCATCAAGCTGAAATACGGAGACGCCAGCATCCTGCGGGCGGTGTCCGCCACCTCCGCCGGCCAGGCGCTGGACCGCTCCAGAAAGATCGGAGGTCATTACAAATGAGAAAAAAGCTGGAAGGCAACGGCATGTGGGAGTCGAGCCGCATGATGCTGCCGGAGCATAAGGCGGCTTACGTCGCGCACCAGCAGGACCTGCCCCGGCGGCAGCCGCCGCAATTGGACGAACAGGAGGCGGAGCGGCTGTCCCGGCTTATCGCGCAATCGATGCAGTTCCGCCAGCCCATTGTGCTTGCGCTGTTTCAGGACGGATGCGAGACGAGCGTCTCGGGCATCGTCACCGGCATCGACCAGCGGCTCAAATCCGTCCGGTTCACCGCCGGGGACGGCCACAGCTGGATCGGCATGAGCCGCATCGTGGGCGCCGAGCTGTTGGATGAACCATAAGGCATGGGCTCCGAACTGGCGGACCATAACGGCGCGGGCGACGAGCTGGCGGATCATAACGGCGTGGGCGACGAGCCGATTGAACTATAACGGCGCCTTTGCCGCCGTTATTGGCTTGCTCCGCTGATCCTCCTGGATGTCCTCCTTGATGCGGAGGCTTCCTTAACGGCCATGGCGAAATGGTCGCTGTCCCGGCACCATCGGCCGAAACCGTTATGAACGGCGGGCAGAGGAAAACAGCCGGTGAACGTGTGCCCAAAGGCTGGTCGGAGCAGCATGCGAGACTGTAACGGTCATAAGCGACGCTTAGAACGGATTTCGGCAACCGATGGAGCTCTAATGGACATGGCGGACGCTTACGAAGGAAATATCGGACTTTTTACCGGCTCATTTACTCGTAAGCGTCTCTCGTGACCGTTAAAACGGAAAAACGGCACTTGACCGGGTTTAAGCGTCGCTGGCGACCGTTAGCGGAAGGAGTGCGGGGATAGGGATAGTGTGTTTGTATTGCGCGTGATGGGTTGTGTAATGGAGTTACATATGATGGGGTTGCGTGCCCTTGCAGGGCGAGTGCGAGATTGGAAATTAAGTAACTAGAGATCTTCAACGACACGCCTAACGAACCCGACAATCGCTAATCGGCCCAGAGTCGCAGGTTTGAAAATGTAACGAACCTCAGCTCCGCTATTATCCCCATTTCTGGACGATATTCAGCCGTTTCGGGGTAATTAAGCTTGCGGGGGTTCGTTAAAATTATGGACCGGACAATTGGGAGCGAATAACTATTAAGCCCCCTAATTAAGTTGGAGAGTATCGAGGGAAATAAGGTACAATTTTGACTAAGGGGGCTGGGGAAATGAGACAGCGGAACAACGCATTCAAAGAGGTACGGTATAAGGTTGCGCAGGAGGCACTTGCCGGCATTAAGGTAGGGGTTCTCGCTCGAAAATATGATGTATCGCCGAAGACGATCAGGAATTGGGTGAAGGAATTCCAGGATACCTTTGGTGACGATGCGATGCCCACGATCGATGAACGGCTGGATGACGCGAAGCGCCTAGCAGAGATGGAAGAGAAATATAACAGGGCAGTGAAAGCCCTTGGTGAAAAGGAATTGGAGAATGAGGTGCTGCGTGAACTTGTAAAAAAGATCAACCCTGCCTTGACGACCGACTCCACGTCGCACAGACGTTCATCGGGCAGGGACACACGGTAGCAATTGTGCTGGCCATAACGGGAGTTTCATCTTCAACTTACTACGAGCGCAAGCAGCGACATAACCGAGCGATGAGCCAGGTCTCAGAGACGAGGGAGGCAACAGCGACGCGTAGGGGCCGCCCGGTGACGACTCACTCGTACACCTACTCGGGCGAGTTAGTTAGCAACGCGCAGATCGAGGAGTGGCTGATGGAACTGGTAGCCGGTGAGGAGCATATCTACGGTTACTTAATGCTCACAGAGTGCTTGCGCAAACAGCATAACCTAGATATCAATAAAAAGAAGACGTACCGCCTATGCGAGAAGTTGAGAATCCTTCACCCGCAGCGTCGCAAGAAAATACAATACCCACGCCGCTTGGCGCGTAACGCAGTCGTGACGGCTTCCAACCAGCAATGGCAACTTGACATTAAATACGGGTATGTCGCAGGATACGACCAGTTCTTCTTCATCGCAGACATGATCGACGTATTCAACCGTATCGTTGTGGGCTACTACATCGGCTCAAGCTGCGAAGCCAAGGATGTCTGCCGAATGGTGGAGGACGCGCTCACATCACATATGGCACCTGGGGAACAGCCTCCAGTAATCCGTACCGACAACGGTCCGCAGTTCGTCAGCAAGGCATTCGGGGAGCTATGTGAGCGAACGGGCATTACTCACGAGCGTATACC
>CALAWP010000019.1 GCA_937895345.1 uncultured Paenibacillus sp.
TTTTTGGGGAATTTTCAAGTGCAGATTTTGAGGAATTTTCGTTTGCAGTTGACACTGACCTTAGTAAACATGGTATCAACGGAGATGAACGGGTAGGAATCGCCTCCTAGAGGCCGGTTGTTCCAAGCGTTCACAATGGGATCCAACTGCTTACACAGGTCGCTGACCGTTGACTTCGAGAACTCCGTCCCACAGAGCTCTTCGGTTATGCTGCTTACTTTGCGCGTGGAAACGCCGTTGACGACCATTTCCATGAGCGTGAGCACAAGGGCTTTTTCACTGCGCTGGTAGCGTTCAAAAAGCTCTGTCGAGAACTGGCCATCCCTGAAACGTGGAACGTGCAGTGTAAGTTTTCCTACTCGTGTCGTTAACGTGCGTACGTATGTCCCATTGCGGTAACCCTGCCTTTCATCCGTTCGTTCGTATTTCTCAGCCGCTAGCTGTTCCGTTGCTTGAGCATGCAACACTTGATTTAAGACAGACTGGAGGAGCAGGGTTACACTCTCGTCACGAGCATTTCCTAAAAACAATTGATGCAAAAGCTCAGTATCTAAGGTAATCTGGTATTGAGTCATAATAAAACTTCCTCCTCTAAAATGGTGTCTCGACAACTTCATTTTAAACGAGGGTTTTATTTATGGCTCACCTTTTTTTCAAGGCTACCATTTTACACAATTATATGGACTTCACTCCTTATGGATCATTGCCCCGCAAAACCGGACAAAAAAGCCTCCGGGCTCGCTGAACAGCGAACTCGAAGGCTCATTCTCATTATGGATGGTATACAACGATCGTATTGAATTTGCCCAAGTACAGACGATACACGCCTTCGGCCGGGAGCGTAACCGTTTGATCGAACGTCCCGCCGTTCGCAGCAATTTCGATCGGAGTCGCGGAACTGTCAGCCTCATTCACGATATCGCCCGTTACGTTGCGCTCGGCCTCTCCTTGAATGCGCAACTTTCTGTCTTTAACCAAAATAACTTTAGGCGCGACAGCCGATCCGTTGAGCGTATATTCATTGACCGGCACCGGTCCGAACTGCTGCTCCCGCTGTTTCATCCAGGCGCGGAAATTCTCCGTCATCTCCTCGCTTGGAGCGTCGAATCCCCCTTTGAACACGCGTGGATACGAATCCGGCAAGAAAGCTGCTGCGAAATCTTCGGCGAAGTTTTCTTCAATTCGGTTCTCCCAATCATTCGAGGCTGGCGTATAACCCGCTTTGCCGCGAAGCGCCAAATATTGCTGTTCGTCCCCGAACATAGCGTCCCAGTTATGGCCAAACTCGTGCATGAAGGTTCCGGCATTCGAGTTGGTCACCAGCATTTCGTCGGATCCCATCGCCTTACCCGAGAAAGCTTCTGCCGTCCCGTCCTCATGAACCTCGCGGATCGAGAACGGGATGCCGTATACGTTCAGTCCGCGCAATGCTTCGAAATTCAAATCCTTGCTCGATTCGATCAATTCGATGAGAGCTTGTTTATTCTCCGCAAGAAATTCGAACGAAAAATCGCTCACGGTATAAGCAAACTGAGTGTCCGGCGCATATGTCCACGCTCCGGCTGCGCCGCTCTTGCCAATTGCCGGATAAGCGTATTGCTGAGGCTCGTACAACAGCCGGTATCTCGCTTCCAGCGCCCGGGTAACCGCATCGATCTTCCCGGTTACATGATCGGAGTAGTAATTCAGCCCTCTAATCACCGTCTTCTCTTGCTCGATGCTGAAAAAGGCTTCCGTGAGCGCTCTCATTTCCTCCAGCAGCGTTTTCCGATGGACGGTGCCGTTCCGGCGCATCAGTTCCAGGTAGTCGCTGTCCGATTTCGTCCATTGCCAATACGGCGCCTCTTTATGAATAAGGTTCAAGATTGCTTCCGGCGCCTTCCGCTTGATATCCTGGACCGTGACGCGCGGTGCTTCGATGCGGACCAGTCGTTCCTCCGGATAATACACAAGCGGCTTATCCAACACACGCAGCACATTGAATCCTTCGATGTAAGGCTGTCCGTTAATCTGCTCGACGCCTTTCGTGACATTTACAAGCGTGCCGCCTACCCACACCTCGGTCTGTCCCGCTTCCATGCTGAACTGGATGCCTTCGGTCGTCGTCACGAACACTTTATCGGAGGAGACGGACTCTACCTGATACCCCATCTTCTCAAACAGCTCGGCCGGCACCATCCAGGTGCTGGTTAGCAGCAGAGGCTTTTCCAATTGATACAACTGCCCGCCGACCTCGATGTCGAATATCGTTTGGACGCCCTCCATCCCTTCGAGCTGCTCCGGCCGGAACGATTCATCCAGCGTTCGCGCCATAAAGACGGCAAATTCGGTTCGCGTGACAGGACTTTCAGGACGGAACGTACCGTCATCATACCCTGTCGTAATGCGGTTCCCCGCTAAAATTTGAATCGAATCGTACGCCCAGTAGTTCCGCCCGACATCCGTGAATCGGGTATTGCTTGAGCTGTATAAGCCAAACGTATGTACAAGAATATCCGCCATCTCGGCTCGCGTCAGCTTCTGGTTCGGCTTGAATTCTCCTTCCGGAGCAAAGAAGCCGGCGTTTTTCATGGCCGCAATTTCGTCATATGCCCAATGGGAGGAACGGACATCCGGATATTTCGGATCCGGTTGGCCGCTGAGGTCTCCCCAGCCCAAGGCGCGCATCACCATAACGGCTGCCTCGGCACGCGTGATCGACCCTTTGATGCCAAATGAACCGTCCTGATAACCGTTAATAATTTGCTTTCCGCTTAAAAAGTCGATTTCAGGCTTGGCCCAGTAATTGTCGCCTACATCGGTGAACTTGCCGGCCGCCTCCGTTCTTCCCACCGGGGTGACAACCGTCACTCCTACTACAAATGCCAACAGCCACAACCATACCTTTTGCTTCATCTGTTCCCTCCATGCTGTCATTTTCAAGCAAGCCCTATTATACAAGACAATCTGACAGACACCAATCCATATAATGGAGATGGCCGGAATATAAAGGAGCCGGCACGCGGAGTCCGACCGACATCAGCTCGTATGCCGGGATCGTATCGTCCCCCGCCGCAGCTCTCGAACAGCACATGCGAAAAAAAAGATGACCTTTGGTCTATGCAAAGGTCATCTTCTCGTAAAATGGGCTTCGCGGATTGTCCAAACCGCCCGCAATGAAATCAACATTCCTTTTTATTTCAATAGGAAAAAATAAATTGAAACACAAATAACCGCCATGTTATAATCATTAGCGGTATTGACAAATTCGCAAAGTAATCGGTGTGTATCATTTTAATCCCACTTTAATTTTACCTCCGGAATATCGATTTGTCAATGCTCTTTTTAATTCCCTAAAAAAGGAAAAAGGAGCGTGTCTACACCTTATGGACAAGAAGGATTGGCGGCTGGAACAGGAGCGGCTGGAACGGGTCCGGAACAAGCTGAAGGCGAGAATCGCCGAGCTGGAGCCGGAGGTAATCGGCCTGAGGGATCAGGCTGCGGACATCCGCAAGCGGTTCTGGGAAGAAGTGACGATTAATACAAGCACGTACGAAGATTTCGAGGATTCCTTCTACTCGATTAACCAGCAGTCCGCGTTATTGGCCGAACGGGAGCGCGGTCACAAGCTGTTGACGCAGCAATGGAAAAGCTTGAACCGACTGCTCCCATCCCCTTATTTCGGACGTCTGGACTTCCGGGAGGATGGCCTGGATATGACCGAGCAGATCTATATCGGCGTATCCTCTTTCGTCGACGAAGACGGATTGAGCTTTCTGGTCTATGACTGGCGTTCGCCGATCGCGAGCCTGTATTACGACTTCCCTCCCGGTCCGGCGTCCTATGACACGCCCGCCGGACGGATCGAAGGGACGATGACGCTCAAGCGTCAGTATCAGATCCAGGACGGGCAGATCCGCAACATGTTTGACGCGAACGAAACGATCGGAGACGAAATCTTGCAGCAAGCGCTCGGCAAAGGCGCCGATTCGCAAATGAAAAGCATCGTGGCCACAATTCAGAAGGAACAAAACGCGATCATTCGCAATGACAAAAGCCGGATGCTGATCGTACAAGGGGCGGCCGGCAGCGGCAAAACATCGGCGGCATTGCAGCGGGTGGCGTACTTGCTGTACAAACACCGCCAGACAGTCAAGGCCGATCAGATCGTTCTATTTTCACCGAATTCGATGTTTGCAAGCTATATTTCTACCGTTCTTCCCGAGCTCGGCGAAGAGAATATGCAGCAGACGACTTTTCAGGAATATCTCGACTATTGGTTAGGCTCCTCGCTGCGGCCGGAGGATCCCTTCGATCAGATCGAATACGTGCTGACTGCGCAGGACGCGCCGGGATACGAGGCTCGTCTTCAGGGGATCGCCTATAAGGCTTCTGAGGATTTCCTTCAAGCGCTGCAGAACTATGGGTTATGGTTGGGACGGGAAGGCATGCGCTTCAACGGCATCCGGTTTCAGAACCGCGATTTGATTGCCGCAGAGCGAATGAGAGAGAAGTTTTACAGCTATGACCGTTCGCTGCCTCTGTACAGCCGCGTCGTTCTGCTGCAGGAATGGCTGCTGAACGAACTGGCTTCGCTGGAACGCCGGGAGCGGAATGCGCTATGGGTGGAGGAACAATTGAATTATCTGGACGACGAGCAATACGCGGAAGCGTTTGATATGCTGCACAAGGACAGGGAAGTGTTCGACATTTCGGAACAATATGCCTCCGTCCGAGAGGTGATGAGCAGCAAGCGCCGGGGAGACGAAGGAGACTTTGACTTCGCCCTTAAGGAGGAAGCGCTGCTCCGCCGCAAAATCGTGAAGGAAAGCTTTATCCCGTTAAGGAAATTCGTGAAGCAGTTTGCATTTGTCGATGTGAAAGGCATCTATAGCCAGCTGTTTGAGGATGAGGCCGCTTATCGGAAAAAAACGAACAGGTCCGCCGTTCCGCCGCTGTGGCCGGAAGTATGCAGGCAAACGACCGAGGCTTTGCGCCGGAACGAGTTGTTGTACGAGGATGCGACTCCGTATTTGTATGTCAAAGAGCTGATCGAAGGCGTCCGAACGAACACGGACATCCGCTACGTTTTTGTCGATGAGGGTCAGGACTATTCTCCGTTTCAATATGAATATATCAAAAAGCTGTTCCCCCGTGCGCGGATGACGGTGCTCGGCGATTTTGCGCAAGCCATCTTTATGCAGGCCACCAGTCTGGACGCACCCGACTCGCCGCTTGTCCGCCTTTACGGCGAAGCCGAAACCTGCCTGGTCCAACTGGTGCGCAGCTATCGATCCACTAGAGAAATCGTTGAGTTTACCAAATTGATGCTTCCGAACGGGAACGAAATTGTCCCGTTTGACCGAAGCGGCGCCAAGCCGCTTCTCACGATGCTGGACGGCAAGGAGAAGCGCGATGCGCAAATATGGGCGGACATTTCGGCGCTCAAGGCCGAGGGCTTCGATTCCATCGCCGTCATTGCGAAGACCGCATCCGAATGCCGCGAAGCCTATGAATCGTTGCGCGCTCATGGAGGCAATGCTTTGCAGCACATAACGAAGGGAACGCCGGGGTTTGCCAAAGGAGTAATGGTCATTCCCGTCTATCTCGCCAAGGGCGTCGAGTTTGATGCCGTCCTGATCTATGACGCTTCTTCCCAAGCATACGGCCGGGAACGCGAACGCAAGCTGCTGTATACGGCCTGTACGCGGGCGATGCACCGGCTTCATCTGTACGCGACGGGCGATTGGTCGCCGTTTGTGCAAGCATTGCCTCCGTCCTTGTACGAGCAAACACTGCATTAAACGGCAAAAGGCGGGGGCTGGCCCCCCCGCCTTTTCTTGCGATGCGTGTACAAATGTCAACGGACCGTGATTACAGCCTTCGCTGTATGCCCGGCCGCGTCAAGCTTCCATCCCGGCTCGCCGAAGTACGGCGTGCCGTCCGGCTTCCATAAGATCCGCTGCACGCGGGCGTGGCGATTCGGATCGTACAGCGGTTCGCCCGTGATGTCCTTATAGGGACGGGCATGGTAAACTAGCAGGTCGGTCGTGCCGTCTTCGGACACCGTAAAGCTGTTATGCCCCGGTCCGTATTGGGAAGCGGCCTCGCTGCTGACAAATACCGGCTCGCTGGACTTTGTCCAGGATGCCGGATCGAGCAGATCGCTTGACTCATCCGCCGTCAGCAGCCCCATGCAATAACGGTGATCCGTCCCGCTGGCGGAGTAAGCCATGAAGATGCGCCCGTTCCGAATGAGGACGGCCGGCCCTTCGTTCACGCGGTGCAGCTGCACCTCCCAATCGTACTCCGGCTTTGAAATCAAGACCGGCTCGGTTGCGATCGACCAAGGCGTGTCCATCCTCGCGATAAAGAGGCGGGAATCCTCGATAATCTGGGCCCAGGCCAAATACCGCTGTCCCCGATGCTCGAACGTAGTCGCATCAAGCGAGAAGCTTTCAACCGGCAGCTGAATTTTGCCCTTCTCGATCCATTGCCCCGTAAGCGGGTCGTCGTCCTCGCATTCGAGCACATAAGGACGGATCGCCCACTTCTCCTCCGCCGAACCGGCGGCGAAGTGGATGTACCATTTTCCATCGATATGATGAAGCTCCGGAGCCCAAATATGATTGCCCATCTCGCCCGTTTCATGCTTCGTCCAGATCACCGTTTCCTCCGCATCGCGCAGACCGGCGACGGTGGCGGAACGCCGCAGCACAAGGCGGTCGTACTCCGGCACGGAACCGGTAAAATAGTAATAACCGTCCGTATGCTTTAGCACGTACGGATCGGCGCGATTATAAACGAGCGGATCCGGATAATCGTCCCCCTTGACGGTTCCTTCCACGGTGAACGTTCCCGGCCGCTCGAGCAGCGACGGCTCGACGGACTCCCATTCGACCGGAAATGCCGCCGTCATGCCGCCCTCCAATTGGGCCTCAACGAACCGCGGCAATTGCAGTGTCTCGCCGGCCTGCAAGCCGACCGAACATTCTCGAATTTCCGTTACTCTCATTATGCACCTGCCATTATCATGTAATATGGTCATGGTGCCATAATACCATCGGCCAAAGCGGGATTTCTATAATAACTTTAAGCCCTCAATTGTAAAATATTGCTCTCCGATACATGCGGCCGACTTCTCAGTCAAGCAAGCTCCGGCGATTCTCTAAAGCTCCGTCCGAGCACTCCTCATGGAAGCTTATTCCCTTGGCATAGCCGTTGATATCAAAATTTCCCTGCACCGGATGCAGGATGAGCTGTCCATTGATCCGAAGGTTCTCGAAACGGATATCCTCTACAACCTTTTCGGCATCGTAACCGTAGATCCGATTAGGATTCGTATTGGGACCATCATAACTGACGTTCTGAAACACGATATTCTCGATTCGTCTTCCGGGAGCCGGGTTATACTTCTCGTTATAAATGACGCGAATGTCCACAAGCTGGCCCATTTCAAAATTTTCGACACGAATATCCTTAAAGGCGACATTGCGAACCGTGTTCAAATCCCCGGCATTAATATTCATCGCTCCCCAGTAATATTCCTGAGGCTCATGATGCTCCAATATGTCGATGTTCTCGAAACGGATATGCTCGATCGTATCGCCGCCCTTATGATGATTCCCATGCCCTCCCATATTCATCGCATGGGCTACATCCGCCCAAAGCACGGCATTTCGAACCGTGATATGTCTTGAATCGCCTTGAAACTCCCATCTTGAACCGTATACGGCAATGCAATCGTCGGAATTACGCATAAAAATATCGTCGATTTCGATGTTCGAGCACGCCATCATGTCAATGCCGTCCGACCACCCGCGAGTGCTGAATGATTTGAAGTTGCGAATATACACATGCTCCGAGCTGCCCAAGTAAATGCTGTAATGCGGAGGATCCACGACGATAATTCCTTCTACCGTAATCCGCTTGGAAAATACGATGCGCAGCCCGCGTAAAGCCGTGAATCGATGGAAGTCCGCCAAATAAACGATGCCTCTGCCGCGGACGGTCACGTCCTCCGCATGTTCGCACACAAGCGAGCCGATCACGACGGCTCCCCCTGCGATATACACGGTGGTCCCCGAAGGGATGCGGAACACCGTCTCCTCCAAGTAGTGCATGCCCGGCGCAAAATATACTATGCGCGGCTGCTTGCCTCCAGGCTTTAGCGGTTCCGCAAGCGCGCGTTCAATCGATGCCGAACTATGAATCCCCGGCGGCAGCTGCAAGGTCTCGCCATCCTCCGGATCGACCGGCTCCGACTCCAACGGATTTGCAAATAAATGCAGGGGAGTGAACCGTTCTCCATTGATTTCCACCACGATCTTGCAGGGCTTATCAAGCGTAAAGGTAATGGCATTATGGCTGAGTTGGAACGGCAGCTTAAGCGACAGCGGCCGAATGACACACTCCCGGATCGGCTGGTTGCGAGGTTCAATCCGCACCTCAACCGAGCCTTCCATATCGAAATAAACCATCGAAGCTTTCCGGACCTCATGCATATCCACCTTCACTTCGTAAACGAACAGGTCCCGCCACTGCTCCCCCGGCAGCCTTACGCTCACTCGAAAATCGTCATTGCCGACTGCACGGACGGGAGTGATTCCGAACTTACTGACAGGCGCGTCGTAAACGATGCATTGATTTACCTTTTTCTCCATGGGCGATTCTCCCCTCTCCATTCGTATCAATTTCCTCGCAATTGTGTAATGGATACCGTCGAGCCAAACTCTTTGATAGTTTTCTGCTATTTCCCAACCCCCCATTTCATCTGCTTTATCCATTGTATGGGTTATATCATTGGAATTGTGGCAGATTACGCCACAATAATGTTCATATCTTGCTATAGTTGCTGTCACAAGCATTGGGGGCATAATATGGATCAAGCCTCAGACGTGTACAGCGTCTGAGGCTTGATTTCAAATTAATGGGTTATCCAATATTCCGACTACATCGTGCTGACGTCGATCACGAATCTATATTTTACGTCGGAAGCCAATACGCGTTCGTAGGCCTCGTCAATCTGGTCGGCCGATATGACTTCGATCATCGGAGCAATATGATGTTTGGCGCAAAAATCCAACATTTCCTGTGTCTCGCGGATTCCTCCAATCATAGAGCCGGCAAGCTTGCCGTATGTTTCCGGATCGCTTGTCGCATAGTAATGGTCTGCACCCAGCTGCAAGCCGTCGGCTTTTTTCTTCAACGTATGGGACAGTACGGTAACCTCGGCCCCCATGGCATGCGCAATTTGAACAGCCATATGGCCAAGACCGCCCATACCGACAACCGCTACCTTCGAACCCGGACCAACCCCCCAGTGATTGAGCGGCGAATACGTCGTAATACCTGCGCATAGCAGCGGGGCGGCCGCGTCAAGGCCAATGGTATCCGGAATTCGGACGACAAAATTTTCCGTTACGACAATATGGGTAGAATATCCGCCTTGCGCAGGCTCTCCGTATTTGTCCACGCCGGCGTAGGTCGGAACATTTGCTTTCAGGCAGTATTCTTCTCCATTCCGGCAATGGTCGCATTCGCCGCAAGAGTCGACCATGCACCCTACCCCTACCCGGTCACCGATCTTATATTGGGTAACTTGAGATCCAGCAGCCGTCACTACGCCCGCAATCTCGTGTCCAGGCACGAGCGGGTAGTTGACCGGCCCCCATTCGCCGTGCGCGGTGTAGATATCGGAATGGCATATGCCGGCATACTTGATTTCGATCAGAACATCGTGCGAATCCAGATCCCGCCGTTTAATATCAGCCGCTCGAAACGGACATCCGGACCGTCGACAGCTCGCGCTTTAGATAATATCCGCAAGCGTAGCCGGCGCTGTAAGGCATATTGACCGGTTTAAAGTTTTGAAGCTCTGCAATCTCGTCACCGTAAAGATATGGAGCCATTTGATCAAATCCGGTTAATTGCAGCTGTTCACTGAGCACAGGCTTTATACGCCGGTTAAGCGTTGCTGCGTTTGTTTTTGTTACCCAAGGGCCAAGCCATTCTTCACCAAAGATGTATACAGCATAGTTTTCGGCCAATCCTTCGCTTACTATGAGCTCGCCCAAATTAACGGTGTGATCCCACGGAATAAATTGATATCGCACATTATGGTTGCATTCGTGCGCCAGCGCAACCTTCATTCGAGGAAGCGTGTACGCATTCGGCAAGATTGTACCCCAGATAAAGCCGGGAATCCCCCCAAAGCCGCTATATCCTTCGTTTATCGTTAAGGCGCGGCTGTCCGGATTTCCTAGTTGAATGGTAAATACACAATCGGACACGGGGAGACGAATGTCATGCTCTGCAAATAACTGCAGGCTCTTCTTTACGGCGTGCTCACACACTGAGCCTGGGCAACCTTTTGATAAATTTGGTCCGAACGCAATGTTCTTACGTTTATGTCTCTCACTCCTGGTCAAGTATTCATGGAGACATTATGTACTATGACGCAACGTCATAGTCAAGCGCTTTGAGTCCAATATGGAAAATTGCGAGCATAAATAAACCGGCCGCATACGCAATGCAGCCGGTGCATGTTCACTATGATTACGCCAACGCCTGTTCAAATCGTTCGAACCATCCACTCCAGCCATATCTGGCGCCTTCGAGCCCATGAACATTGGAAAATCCGGTTTGCTCGAGGTGGAGGTTCACTTTGCCGTCTCCCAAATCCTGAATGGTCCAGGTAACCGTATGCTTCTCGTCTCCGGTAGCCCAGGAATAGGACAATCGATTCGGCGGCTCTACGACAAGCACTTCGCCGTCAACGATTCCATCCCAATATTCGGACGGCTGGTGGCGGAACTGAAACCGATGACCTACGACCGGCTTGAAATCATTTTCCGTTATCCATTTGGCTAGTTGGGTTGAATCGGTTAGGGCTGTCCATGCCTTCTCCATCGTCGTCTTGTACTGGAAATCCATTGTTAACGCTAAACTCATTGCTCTTCCTCCTCCAAAAAGTGTCTTAATCGAAACACATTGCCGCTCCAATACTTGCTGTAGAATATTACCCAATCCTGGACTTCTCTTAGAGGAGAGGCGTTCAGCCGAAAGCGAGTTTCTCTGCCGACTTTGCGGTCCACGACCAATCCGGCCTCTCTCAGTACGGTCAAATGTTTGGAAACTGCCGTACGGCCCATGGAAAATCTCGCCGTCAACTCCCGAAGCGGCAGCTCCTCCGCCTCTGCGAGCATACGTATGATCCGACGTCTCGTTGGATCTGCGATCGCATCAAACACATCCCGCATTTGGTCGTTCTTGCTCACAACACCCCCTCCGTTTCAATAAAACGACACCATTAGGTGTCCATTTAATTATACGCCACCATTCGGTGTCATGTCAACTTTTTAAATGGAATGAATTTATAGGTGTCGTAGGTGCTCATGCCTGATTTTAACTCACCTTGACTCTTGATAATAATCAAAATCTAATAAAGAAATTCCATGTACTGTGCTTCTTTGACAGAATCCACTAGTTCTTTTGCTACCACCTTTCACGCGTTGTTTCCATCGGACTTGAATCGGTAATGATACAATCTTTTTGAATTTTAAAAATAGATAAAACAAATCTATTGCACCTTACGTAACGTAACGTTTTATAATGAGGCTACCGGTAATCGGGCTAGCGGCAAAGAACGGAGATGATCAATGAAACGATATTGGAAGGTCGGGGACCTGGCCAAGCTGACGGGGTTGACCGTGCGTACGTTGCGCTTCTACGACCAGATTGGCCTGCTCTCGCCGACGGCGGCCACGGAATCGGGACATCGGCTCTACGACGACGAGGATTTGTCGCGACTCTATAGAATTGTTTCGCTGAAGGAGCTGGGCCTGTCGCTTGAGGAAGTGAAGGCGGCGCTGACGAACCGCGGAATTGACCCGCTCGAGGTCGTCGGCCTGCAGATTGAACGAGTCCAAGAGCAAATACGGCGGCATCAGAAGCTGCTGGATCAACTGAGGCACGTGTCAAAGCTGATGAACAGAAAAGAGCAGGTGACGGTAGACGATTTCACCACGCTGCTGCAAGCGATGAAGAACGACTACGAGAAGCCGATCCTGAATCGCCAACAAAGCTGGGAGCAACGATTGGGCCTGCTGGGGATGTTCCAGGCGGGCGTCGGCGGACGGGAATTCAGCAGCGGCGAAGCGCCGGACGGCGGATTGTTCACGTTCGTCGCGACTTATCAGGAGATTGTTCCGCTCGGGCGGATTGTGTATACGTACGTGATGGACTTTAACGGCGTTCGGTTCTCGGTGTCGGTAACGACGATTGAGCTTTCAGACGCAGATGGCGGCACGAAGCTGACCTTTACGGAGCAAGGCGCCTTCTTCGACGGACACGATGCGGTGGAGAATCGGGAACACGGGTCGAGGGAACTGCTGGAACTGCTGGGCAATTCGCTTGCTCAGAGCAGTGAAGCCGTTGCAGCGGAGGACGACGCCGATCTCACTCCCGGCGAATTGGAGTTTGTCCATAGGCGTTTGTATGATTTTCCAAGGGAAAAGGTTTACCGCGCGTGGGCGCAGCCGGAGCTTCTGGCGCAGTGGCGGGGGCCTAACGGCTTCACGAGCACGTTCCGCGAATTCGACTTCCGCGAAGGCGGCTTCTGGCGCTTTACCTTTCACGAACCGGATGGCAAGAACTATCCGAACAAAAACAAGTTCATCGAGATCGAGTCAGGGAAGCGTATCGTACTGGAGCATCAAGGCGCGCTCCCGAGTTCCGGTTGACGGCAACTTTTACCGATCAGGCTGGCAGGACGCTGGTGACATTCCGTCAACAGTTCCAAGACGAAAAAATATTCGAGAAAGTCAAATCATTTTGCCCGGAGAGCAATGAGCAGAACTTGGACCGTCTTCAGACAGTGCTGGAGGGACAGCGTTCATAGTCGGGGAAGCATGCCGCTTAATCCGCATCGGCCAAGAACGCTGGAGCGGTCTTAGGCCGATGCGAGGCCGCAATTAATAGCATAAATGGTTCAAAGATCCGAGGTGTATAATGATAACAGGTCCAGGAATAGAGAATCAAATGAATTTTGAACCTGCATATTTACAGTCCATCATCCATCGCAACAAACCTTATCACTCCTGCGAATTATTATCTTGGAACTGCATACCGCTGGGAAAGAACAAGGAAGAAAGCTCTGTCTTCAGGGTATTCTGCAATGTTTTGAATCATAAAGAGAAAAGGGTTTATGCGCTGATCTTAAAGATATTAAAACCGGATGCTCTTCGAAAAGAGAGTCATCACTATTACTATTGGAAACGGGAGGCCCTGGTTTACCAGTCCGGGATATTAAATCAACTGCCTGCTGGTATAAGAGCCCCCGAATGTTATGCTGTAGAAGAGAAGCAAAACGGGGATATCTGGATTTGGTTAGAAGATATCAATATAGAAAACCTGCAGTCCGACTGGTCTCTCCATCAAATGAAGAAAGTATCCTATTTACTTGGAAAATTTAATGGCCGTTACTTATCAGGAACACCTCTCCCTGCTCACTCTTTCCTTTGCCGCAATTGGCTGAAATCCTGGGTAAATGCTTGTACGGCTTATGCAAAACCTATACAAGTACAAAAAGCGATATGGGATTGTTATCGGAATGTGATTGGTCATACAAGTCCAGCTGCTGATATATGGAATGAGTATTGCCTCAACAGAACGAGAGTGAACAACCTGTTAGAAACATTGGATCGATTGCCTCGTGTATTTGCCCATCAAGACGTACATTGGGACAACATTTTTATCGAGCAAGTAGAAGAACGCCATTCAATCATTGCGATGGATTGGCAGTTTGCAAGTATTTCGGGTGTAGGAGAAGAACTCGGCCGAATGTTTGGCTATGCCTTGCTCAAGGGAAAAATACCGGTGGAAATGGTTGAAGAGTATAAAGAATCGTTATTCAAAAATTATCTGCAAGGGATTAGAGACTCGGGTTGGAACGGTAATGCCAACCTTCCTCGGTTTGGCTTTTGTGCCGCTGCCGGATCCAGGTTTATTATGGCATTCGATAAGCTGCTTACAGCCCTGGAAACCGGCGATGGAAACAGTCAAAAAGAAAAGTTGTCTCATTTGTTGCTCGTTGTTCAGGCACTGATAGATTTAGCGGAGGAGTCTTGGAACATAAGAAGTCAAATAACTTAAGCAAATCAAGACCAAGCATCCGTTTGAAGCGGCGGACTGTTGGTCTGTGCTTTGTTAGGCCATTCTAGCTATCGTCCCCTTTTAGGCCGCTGAGTCAACCGCAAACCTAAACCGGAACGTAAGTCAACCTGATCACCTGCTCGCCGATTCGATCGCTTGCCACGAGGCGAAGCGGCGGCCGCGGGCCGGCGAAGAACGGCTTGCCGTGACCCAGCACGACTGGATGGAGATAGAGCCGATACTCGTCAACGAGGCCGAGCTTCGCCAGACTGTGCGCCAACTCCGGCCCGGAAACCTCAATCTCCCCTTCATGCTGAGCCTTCAGCCCGCGTACGGCTGTTGCGAGGTCGCCCTCGATCAAAGAAGCGTTCGGACCGACGGCCTTTAACGTCTTCGACACCACCCACTTCGGTTTGCTTTGCCATGCCGCTGCGTATTCCCGTTCCGGCGCATCCCATTCAGCATAGTCTCCGTCCCAATACCGCATGATCTCGTACATGCGGCGCCCATACAGGCTGCCCGCCATACCGCGCATATCGTCGATGAAATGACGGAATAACACGGGGTCGGGCTGAAATGCCATGTGGTCGACGAACCCGTCCAGAGACTGGTTCAATGCGAAAACAATCTTTGCCATATCACTGATTCTCCTTCTCGCACATGCATCGTCAGGATTTGACGATTCATATGCAGTCTCTTTTATGGCTACATTCTATCATCCAACAGCATGCCTGGTTTCTCATGGGTTGCTAATATGCACAGCCCGTTCGAATCCATCGTTAGTTGAATGAAGGGGCGTAAATAATTTTCAGTCTAACGCTTTATTTCCTCTGAATAATAAGAGCATTTAATACTCAACCAAAAATTATGCAATCTAGTACAATACCTCACCGACGTAACATCTACCGCCTCATCGGATCAACTTTTCAATTCTTCACCTTCACCTAATAACAACCAATTCAAATTAACATTACAATTACTAGACAAGGATATCAAAGTCTCCGCAGATGGTTTACATATTCTTTTCAACTTCACTTAATCGCCCTTGCGAGATATTAATTACTCTTGAAAATTCCTGTTGATTTAACTTATGTAATTTTCTAATGTGTGTGTTTCACTCGCTCACCTATACTGGGCAAATCCGACCTCCAAAAGGGAAAAGCCCCGAAAAAGCATCTTCGGGGCCATTCTTGCGGTCCAAATTTTCGTTGAAAGTTACTTTCCGACTTTTCCAACTACTTTCCGTCTTTTTACGAACGGATACATGCATATCCGGGCCATTCCTGGTGTATAACTTCTGTCAAAGATACTTACTATCTCTCATGTCACTGAACACCATGCACCTCATACCAAACTGATGAGAATAAGAAAATTGTATTTATATTAATATCGACTTATTTTCAACTTGATAAAATCAAGAATTTCATCCTGATCTGGCACCTTCAATTTATCAAAATGCATTAGTAATTCAGCCTCTTTTTCTTTAACGGCTATAACATTAAACACTTTCGTCTCAGAATCCTTCGCTCCAAATAATAGCCACTCAACGTTGGTTCCAAATGCCTTAACAATGGATAGGACTGTATCTATAGACGGTTTATATTTATCTTGCTCCAACTCACTAAGCGTGGCCTGCGAAATCCCAATTCGTTCAGCAAAATCGACTTGATTGATTTTATTGAGCTTCCTGATCATTTTAACCCGATTTCCGATCGTTTCCATATGTATCACCCTTTATAGAGAAAGTCCCGATGACTTATAAAATCACCGGGACGACATAGTGGTTCACGACTCTTTTTACTAGTTCACGACTTTTTTTACTGGTTCACGACTTTTTTATCACCAGACAGCGAGTCTTTGTACCGCTGAAACCTACTCCACCGTCACGCTCTTCGCCAGGTTTCTCGGTTTATCCACGTCGTGGCCGAGGGCGAGCGAGGCGTAATACGACAGCAGCTGCAGCGGCACGACGGCGAGCGCCGGCGTCAGGATCGGCAGCGTCTTCGGAATGGCGAAGATTTCGTCGACGGACTTCGCCGCTTCCTCCTCGAAGCCCTGGTTGGCGATTGCCAGAACGCGGGCTCCACGCGCCTTCACTTCCTTGATGTTGCTCAGCGACTTCTCGTACAGCGACTCCTGCGTCACCAGCGCGATGACCGGAATGCCTTCCTCGATCAGCGCCAGCGTGCCGTGCTTCAGTTCGCCTGCCGCGTAAGCTTCGGAATGAATATACGAAATTTCCTTCAGCTTCAGCGAGCCTTCCTGCGCAACGGCGTAGTCGACGCCGCGGCCGATGAAGAACAGGCTCTTATGATGCGAGATCGATTCGGCGACCTGCTTCAGGACGGCCGATTGCTCCAGAATCGATTCGACCTGCTCCGGCAGCTTTTGCAAGCCCGAGATGATATCCTCCAGATCGGCTTGCGCCTGCGTGCCGAGGACGCGGGAAATATGCAGCCCCAGCAGATAGAACGCGATCAATTGGGACGTGTATGCCTTGGTCGACGCCACGGCGATTTCCGGGCCGGCCCAAGTGACCAGCGTGTCGTCCGCCTCGCGTGCGACCGAGCTGCCGACCACGTTCGTAATGGCGAGCACTTTCGCGCCATTGCGCTTCGCTTCGCGCAACGCCGCCAGCGTATCGGCCGTTTCGCCGGATTGGCTGACGACGATGACGAGCGTATCCGGCGTAATGATTGGCGAACGATAGCGGTATTCGGAGGCGACATCCGTCTCCACCGGAATGCGCGCCAGCGACTCGATGACCGATTTGCCGACAAGTCCCGCATGGAAAGCCGTGCCGCAAGCGACGATCTGCACTTTGCGGATCGAGCGAATGTACTCGTCCGTCATGCTGAGCTCCTTCAGATGGACGGATTTGCCGTCATCTGCGATCCGGCCAAGCATCGTGTCGCGGTAAGCTTTCGGCTGCTCGTAGATTTCTTTCAGCATAAAATGATCGAATCCGGCTTTCTCCGCTGTCACAATATCCCAATCGACACGAAATATTTCCTTGGAAATATTGTCGCCGGACGTCGTCATCAGTTCGACACCGTCGCGCGTCAGCACCGCCATTTCGCCGTCGTCCAAAATATAAACGTCGCGCGTATGCTCGAGAATCGCCGGAATGTCCGAACCGATGAAGTTTTCGCCGTCGCCGAGGCCGATGACAAGCGGGCTGGCAAAGCGCACCGCGACAAGCTTTTCCGGCTCGTAAGCCGTCAGCACGCCCAGGGCGAAGGCGCCGCGCATCCGCTTCACCGCGCGCTGCACCGCCTTGACGATGTCGCCGTCGTATTCGTCCGCGACGAGATGGGAAATGACCTCCGTATCCGTCTCCGACACGAATACGCGGCCTTTCGCCATCAGCTCTTCCTTCAGCTCCAAATAATTTTCGACAATGCCGTTATGCACGACCGAAAATTTCGCCGAATTGTCCGTATGAGGATGGGAGTTAACGTCGGAAGGCTTGCCGTGCGTCGCCCAGCGCGTATGCCCGATGCCGACCGTTCCCTTCAGCGGGTCGTCCTGCAGAAGCTCCTCCAATACGGCCAGACGGCCTTTGGATTTCGTAATTTCCAGCCCGTTGCTTGTGAACACGGCGATGCCGGCCGAGTCATAGCCCCGGTATTCCAGCTTTTTCAATCCGTCCAGCAAAATTTCCTGCGTATTGCGTTTGCCGATATATCCTACTATTCCGCACATATTTAAACAGACCTCCGTTATCGGTATAATTTCCCGATTGAACCGGATGCCCCATGCGCGGCACAGGCATTATGAAGTTTTCATTTGCCTTGCACGTTAACCTGCGACCGGACAGCCGCGTCCGACCGCAGCCTCCATTCGCAAATGTTCCCCATCTGCCCGCGCCGCCCCGCAAGCGGCACCCTGGACATACGGGAGCTATAAGAATCAAAAATAATAGCTTTGGCTGCCTGCCGCACGTTTGTCGGATCGGTCGCCCGATCGTTTTGCGTTGCGGCTTACGGTTGGCATGCCCTGAACCGGAAGGTCCCCGCCGAATGCTTCGAACACCTTCACCTCGTCAGCTTCCCGCATGAATGCTCTTCGGACGTCCGCAAATGCTGACGGACCGTCTGTCGCCCATTCATCGCGCAAGCTCTGGCGCTTGTGAATCTTTGTAACCTCTGCCCTCGCTTTCCTGCTTGAATCATATTACCTATCATATTCATTTTCATGCCGCGTTGCAACTGCCATCTTGCGCATAGTAAGCGGCGTTAAATTTTTTTTAAGGAAACCGGCTTGCAAAAATGGGATTGCCAACGATCCCCAAGCATGCTACAATCGGCATCAACAGCACATGTGAATTTTATCACAACCAAAGGAGCGATGGCAATGAACGAATACCGGGTTCCATCTCCCGAAGCGAAGGCGGCAGGCGAAGGAGCCGACAGGCTCTTGTCGCCCGAAGTAATGAGGCTGCTTCAATCCCCCGAAACGCAAGACGCGTTGGCCGTCATGCTGAAGAGGCTGCCGCAAATCGCGGACATGACGGAGCAAGCGGCGTCGCTGTACGAAACGGCGCAGACACTGGCGCGGGACGACATCTTCCGGGAGGATCTGAAGGGCGGCATCCGCGACACGCTCGGTCCGGTCATACGGGTGGTCCGTTCGACGGCGGCTGCGGCCATCGAAGCCAAAGACGCGGCTCAGGCCAGCGATAAGCCTGTGGGGCTGTTCGACCTGATTCGAATGTTTAAGGACCCTCAGACGCAGGCCGCCTTGCGATTCGCCGCCGCATTTTTGCAAATTGCGGGCGCTGCCCATCGGCAAGAAACCGCCCATTAAGACGTTATGGCATAAAAAGCCCAATCCAGCTTCGATCATACCGGAAAGGACGGATGGTTATGAAACGTATCGTCATCATCGGCGGAGGATACGGCGGCCTGTTGACCGCTTTGACGGCCAGGCAGCATTTGCTTCCCCAAGAAGCCGAAATTACGCTGATCAACAAACAACCCGAGCACCATCTCGTAACCGAGCTTCATCGGCTCGCCGCGGGCACCATCTCCGAGAAGGCGGTCGCGCTGCCTCTCTCCAAGCTGCTGCAAGGAAAGCATGTCCGCTTGCAGACGGACACGGTTGTTCGTTTGGACCCGAATGTGAATAATATCACAATGTCGGATGGAAACAAGCTCGGTTACGACTATCTCGTTGTCGCCCTTGGCAGCCAAACGGCTTTTTATGGCATTCCCGGATTGGAAAAGGAGGCGTTCACGCTCAAATCGATTGCGGACGCGAATCGGATACGGGCCCATATCGAAGCCCGCCTGGACGCTTATGCCGCAGAGGGCCGGCCGGAAGACGCCGCCATCGTGGTCGGGGGCGGAGGGCTGACCGGCATCGAGCTCGTCGGCGAATTGGCGGACGCGATGCCCGCTTGGTGCCGGCGCCGGGGCATACCGCTGCAGGAGGTGCAGCTGTACAATATTGAAGCGTCGCCCGACATATTGCCGGGGTTCGAGCCTGTGCTCACGGAGAGAGCCCGAACCAGCCTGGAGCGGCGCGGCGTCCGCTTCATTACCGGCGTGCCGGTCGAAGCCTACCGGGACCGTACCGTATGGCTGAAGGACGGCCGCGCGATCGGCGCCAATACGCTCGTCTGGACCGGCGGCGTTCAAGGCCATGACCTGCTGAAGCGGACCGACATCGATCTGCTGCGGGACCGCGTTTGCGTCAACCGCTTCCTCCAGTCCACTTCGCACCCGAATCTGTTTGCCGCGGGCGACTGCGCCTATAGTCTTGACGAGCAAGGCAAGCCTTATCCGCCCGCCGCCTTGCTGGCCTGGCAAATGGGCGAATGCGCCGGCTATAACCTGTTCGCCGCGATCAAGGGGCGGCCGATGCGCGCCTTCGAGCCCGTTCAATCCGGCAAGCTGGCCAGCTTGGGAAGAAAGGACGCCATCGCTTCGATCGGCGAAAGCCGCACTTTGTTGACCGGCCTTCCCGCTTCGCTTATGAAAGAAGCCAGCAAAACCAGATATTTGGCCCATATCCGGGCATTGTTCGCTTATGCCTGGGAATAAAAAACGCAGCAAGCCGCCCGATTGCCGCTGAATAGCGGACTGTCGGGCGGCTTGTCAATTCGATTAAGACCAATAATGATTAACCGGGTTCATCCTTCATCAGGCTGCCTATTCATCCGGTAAACGACTTATCCGGCCCGATACTTTAGCCCAGCTCGCGCTTCACGACGCCGGCAATCTCATCGACATACGCTTCCACTTGCGCCTTGTCGGGACCTTCCGCCATAACGCGGATGAGCGATTCCGTGCCGGAAGGACGCACGAGCACGCGGCCGTTGTCGCCAAGCTCGGCTTCGACCTTCTTGACCGCCGCTTCGATGGCAGCGTTGCCGTTGTACAAGCTCTTGTCGGCTACGCGGACGTTGACGAGCTTCTGCGGATATTTGCGCATCAGCGTCTTCAGCTCGCTCAGCTTCTTGCCGGAGCCGACAACGGTATCGACCAGCTGCAGCGCCGTCAAAATGCCGTCGCCCGTCGTAATGTAGTCCAGGAAGATGACATGGCCCGACTGCTCGCCTCCGAGGTTGTAGCCGCCGCGGCGCATCTCTTCCATAACGTAGCGGTCGCCGACGGCGGTGCGGACAGTGCCGAGACCGATGCTTTCCGCGCCTTTGAAAAAGCCGATATTCGCCATGACCGTCGTGACGATCGTATTCTGCTTCAGCGTTCCTTCGCGCTTCATCCGGTCGCCGACGATACACAGCACGAAGTCGCCGTCGACTTCCTCGCCCTTCTCGTCGATGGCGATCAGACGGTCGGCGTCGCCGTCGAAGCTGAGCCCGAGATCGGCGCCGTGCGCCAGCACCTGCTCGCGCAAATATTCCGGATGCGTCGAGCCTACGCCGGCATTAATGTTGCGGCCGTCCGGCTCCGCGCCCACCGTAATGACGTTCGCGCCCAAATCGCGGAAGACGGAAGGAGCCAGCTCGTACGCGGAACCGTTGGCGCAGTCGAGCACGATCGTGAGCCCTTGAAAGCCGCCCTTCACCGTCGTTTTCAAAAAGTCCAAATAACGCTGCTTCGCGCCTTCATCGTTCGTCACGACGCCGATCTCGCCGCCGACCGGACGCGGCAATTCATCCTTCTCCGCATCGATCAGCGCCTCGATCTCCAGTTCCGTCTCGTCGGACAGCTTGAAGCCGTCCCCGGCAAAAAACTTGATGCCGTTATCCTCGACCGGATTATGCGAAGCCGAAATCATGACGCCGGCGTCGGCTCCGAGCTCCTTGGTCAAATAAGCGACCGCCGGCGTCGAGACGACGCCGAGACGAATAACGCTGGCGCCGATCGACAGCAATCCCGCCGTCAATGCCGCCTCCAGCATCGGGCCGGAAATGCGCGTATCCAGACCGATGACGACGGTCGGCTTGCTGGCCGCTCTCGTCAGCACATAGCCGCCGCACCGTCCGATCTTGTAGGCGAGCTCCGGCGTCAGCTCCCGGTTCGCCACTCCTCTAACTCCGTCAGTACCGAAATATTTCCCCATTTATCGAATTCCCCTTTGATTTACGATATACGCAATTAGCAAAAAAATCTGCGTGCCGGTGCGGCTTCATGAACGCTGGAAGCACGCTATTCCGCCGCCGCGAGATACATGCTTGCATTCTCGCTGCCGCTGCGGTTGGACGCCCCTGCGCCGTCCGATTCGACCGGACCGTCCGAGCCGTCGTCCGGCGCATGGCCCTCTCCTCCGGAGCCTTCGCCGGTCGAACCTTCTTCCTCGTCCGCCGGCTGCGACGGAGTTCCCCCGACCTCCACATCGTCCGGCACGGAAGTCGCCGGCGTATCGGCGGCGATGTTCACCTTGACGACAAGCGACTGTTCCGTTCCGGGCGCAAGCTGCACATAGGGAGGCAAATCCGCCTCCAGCAGCACCTCATGCTCGCCCGGTCCCAAGCCGCTTACATTCGCGACCAGCCGAATGTCGGAGACCGTTACGCCATCCAGCACCGCATTCGAGCCGCTGAGCGTCACGTCGATTTTGCCGCCGGCCGGCGAGGCCAATTCCGCCTTCAGACCTTCGGCCGCGACGCCGAGCGCGATCGGGACGCTGCGAAACGTCTTGGTGCCGGCCGGCTCCACCGTCACATTAACCGTCAGCTCGCCCGGCTCCACCGCTTCGATGCCGTCCAGCGGCGGAGCTTTGATTCGAACCTGGCCGGACTCCTTCACTATCGACAGATCGAGCACGGCTCCGTCATAAATCTGAAGCTCATCCAGCCGCTCCTGCCGGGCATAGACCGTCACCTCGTTGATTTCGGGCTGGACGGATACAAGGCTGAGCCCTTCCGGCAAACTGCCGGTATACCGGATTTGCAGCGGAACCTGCTTGAACGGACGCGTAACCTTCACTTCCGCATGTATCGTATCCGGCTCTACGATGGCGTTCGGAATTTCTCTTCCTTCCGCATCGTAGACGACAAGTTTCGCTTTTTTGTTGACGACCGTTTTCTCCGCCCCGGCAATGTCCAGCGTGGCCGCCACGACTCCGACGCGGTCCATGTCGTCTCTCGGAAGCGTTACCTGAACCGAGCCCCCGCCTTCGGACACGATTTGCGGATTGCCCATCACATATCCTTCGGCCGGCCGGCCTTCGGTCAACACCTGAGCTTCGAACGTTTGGGTCACAATCTCTTCCACCTGCACCGTGACGACCCGGGGCGACAGCTCGATCTCCTTGATCCCCTTGGGCAGCCGGGTGCGCAGCGGAATTTCATGAATGCCCGGCTTGACGTTCGTCATATCCAATTCGACGACATACTGGTCATTGGAGGTCGCCCGCAAGACGGAGATTCGTCCTTCCACCACCAGCCGCGTCACGGTCGGCTCCATGGCCGTCAGCACATATTTGTCCCGGTCCATATTGACCGGAACGATCGTCGCCGCTTCAATCACCTTCGTATCGACATTGGAAGTGACCGTCTGAGGCGATGTCTCGGGATCGATATGGACAACGGCCCATAGCAGCAAGCCGAGAATAACCGATATAATCTTGAGCGAAGTAGGATGACTGATCCATTTATCCATGTCGAGCTCCTTTCCGCTTCCAGAATGGCGTTCTGCCCTCCTTGCCGTTCGACTTCGGCGTCAATTCCTCGAACAGCTTGGAAATGAGCGATTCTTCGTTAATATCCCGCACAATCATGCCGTTCAGGGCGAGCGATACTTGCCCCGTCTCTTCGGAAACGACGACGGACAGCGCGTCGCTCACTTCGCTGACGCCGATCGCCGCGCGATGGCGGGTGCCGAGCTCCTTGCTGATAAACGGATTTTCCGATAACGGCAAGTAGCAGCCCGCCGCCATAATCTGGCTGCCGCGTACGATGACCGCGCCGTCGTGCAACGGCGTATTCGGGGTAAATATATTGATAAGCAGCTCGGACGTAATGCGCGATTCCAGCGGGATGCCGGATTCCATCAGCTCGCTGACCCCCGTCTGCCGTTCGAATACGATTAAGGCGCCGATCTTTCGTTTGGCCATATGCTGCACCGCCCGGATCACTTCGTCGATCTGCTCGCTCAGCGCGTTCTTCTCCAGCGCGTTGGAGCGCAGAAACAGGTTGCCCCGGCCAAGCTGCTCCAGCGCGCGCCGCAGCTCGGGCTGAAACAAGATCAGCACCGTCACGATGCCGAAGGTAAACATCTGGTTCATCAGCCATTTCAGCGTATACAGATTGAACCAGGTACTGACGCCCCAGGTGGCGACCAGCACAAATATGCCTTTCAACAGCTGAACCGCGCGGGTGCCCCGCACGATTTGCATCATTTTATATATGATAAAACTGACGATGCCGACATCGATAATATCCTTCAGCCAGTCCTGCCATGTCGAATCCGTAA
The DNA here is from genome assembly GCA_937895345.1 of uncultured Paenibacillus sp. Classification (GTDB taxonomy): domain Bacteria; phylum Bacillota; class Bacilli; order Paenibacillales; family Paenibacillaceae; genus Pristimantibacillus. The sequence continues at coordinate 24,021 of CALAWP010000019.1, forward strand.
AGTAGCTGCTCATGCGCCACCCCCCAACCGCTGCTCCGCTTTTCTCTATATACACGTTCCAACTTTATTGTTTTCTATAAAGAGGGCAGGAAATCCTCTATTCTTAATTTTTTTTAAAAAAAATGCTCCCCGGTTAAAGGGAGCTCCCGCTATTTCAGGGAAATGGCGCCGCTGACCGTAGACGTGACCTTGTACCAGAACCAGTCCAGCGCTTGGTCGATCGTCCGGCTTTGACCGGCGATATATCCCGTCGAGGCGAGCACCATATTGCCGTCGATGACCGTTACGTCTCCTTTCACGGCGCCAAGCACTTCCACCGTACCGTTCTCGACGGTCAGGTTCCCGGCGACTTCGATGCCTTCCGGCACAACGACCGTGCTGCCGTTGATAACGACGTGCTGCAAATCTTCCCCCGACACGATCAGCTTCGAGTCCTGCCCCCAGGAAGCGAAAGCGCTGCCCAGCATGACGAAGAGGAAGATGGCGGCCGCCGTAAGGCCGGGATATCTATAGAGATAACGAATGAAACCGCTGCGCTGCCGGCTCTTGGGCTTCGGCAATTGGCTCAATATCCGTTCCTTGAGCTGCCTAGAAGCCTCCGCGTCGTAATGCGCAACCGCAGCGGAAGCTTCCATGGCGCGAAACGCCGCCGCGTCGGCCTCCTCGAGCTGCTGAAGCCGCCTGCGGCAGCCATCGCATGTATGCAAGTGATGTTGCAATCGGACGATTTCCTCGCGCGGCAGATCGCCGTCCAGGTAGTCGTGAATCTTGACTGTGGCGACTTTGCAATCCATAGCAGCCAGTCCTTTCTTTCCATTGCTGATGTCTATGCGGTAGCCGGCATGCGGCTAATCCTTCTACACTCGATATACGATACGTTTCGTAAAGTCGGATGTTTCACTTTTTTTAAAAAGGAATAATGGCCCCTTAACCCTGTGGCGGCTACAGCCGATGCTCCAATTTTTTGCGCAAAAATTCCCGCCCCCGGTGCACCCGGGTCTTGATCGTCGTGACGGGCATATTCAAAATATCGCCGATCTCCTGCAAGGACAGATCGCGAATGTAGCGCAGCATCATGACGGACTTGTATTTCGGCGGAAGCGACTCCATCGCCTGATGGATAATACGCTGGGTATCCGACAAGATCAGCTCCGTCTCGGGCGTCGTATTGTCGCTTGGAATCATGGAATAACCGTCCAGCCCCTCGTAATCGCTCGATTCTGCGTCCAACGAATAGGTCGGCTTCCGCTTCCTCAGCCGGTCGATGCATAAATTGGTTGCGATCCGATAGATCCATGTCGAAAATTTGAGCGTCTCGTCATACCGGTCCAAGTTTTTGTACACGCGCAAGAACGTCTCCTGAACCACGTCCTCGGCTTCCTGCCGATTGTTCAGCATGCGGTAAGACATATGATAGAGCTTGTCCTGATACAGCTCCACAAGCTCCGCAAACGCGCTCTGATCGCCTTTGAGCGCCAGCCGCGCGAGATGGTTTTCCAGAACGTTCACCTTTGTTATTCCTCCAGACCTTTCATCCATCGGATGATTGAGAAACAGAACACTTGCAACATTTCTAGAAAAAATGGTAATCGACTGCAGGTCAAAAAGCAAGGCATGCGCCAAAAGTTCTGCAGTTTTTCCCAAACGCAAACGGCCGACGCCGTCCTTTTTGGAGTACAAATAGGCGGGCTTGGCTCAAACGACGGCAAACGCCCGGCCGTTCCTCGGGAAAGGAATGGCCGGGCGCATACGCTGTATCGTTACAGCGTGTTCGATTTCAATTCGTTCAGCGCTTCCTTGACGACCGAGGTCGGAATCGCAAAGCCGATGCCTTGCGCTTCCGCGTTCACCGCGGCATTGATGCCGATGACCTGTCCCTGCGCATTGAGAAGAGGGCCTCCCGAATTGCCCGGGTTGATCGGCGCGTCCGTTTGAAGCATATGCTCAAACGTATGCGGACCGTTCTCGTCTTCGATCGTCAGCGGCCTCTCCTTGGCGCTCAGCACGCCGACCGTCAGCGTCTGATCGTATCCCAGCGGATTGCCGATGGCAAATACCCATTCGCCGACCTGGACCGCGTCGGAATCGCCCAGCTTCAGCGCCGGGAACTCGCCGCCTTCGGGATGCTCCACCTTCAGAACCGCCAAATCCAGCTCGCTGCTGGCGCCCAGCACCTGTGCCGTCAGCTTCTCATCGTAACCTTGCACCGTAACCTTTACTTCGCGGGCACTCTCCACCACATGGGCATTGGTCAAAATGTAGCCGCTGCCTTCGAAGAAAAAGCCCGTGCCCGATCCGCCAAGCTGCAACTCCGCGCCGCCGGCGGCAGCTCCGCCGCCCTCGGTCCCGCCGCCGCCCGTTCCGCCGCTGCCTTGTCCGCGGCCGCCTCCGCCGAACAACGGCCATAACGGATCGGCCGCTATCGGGCCCCGCTGCGGCGTCTCGACGAATGTCTCGACCTTGACGACGGCCGGGCTGGCCTGCTCATAGATCGACGCAATGTCACCGTCCGTCTTGACGGATGCCGTCGTCACGCCCGCGTCCATGCCCGCGGACGTCCCGGCCGCCGCCGTTGTGCCGCCCGCCGCGGCGCCTTTGGCAGCGCCTCCGGTAAACCAATTTTGCTTGTCCGAAGAATAAGCCAATCCTCCGATTACGATCGCCCCGGCCAGGAAAGCGGCCACCATCGGCAGCGCCGGGTTCCTTCTTCGGCCGTTCCGCTTGCTGCCCGCCTTCGGGCGGTGCAGCTCCAATTCCTTGTAATAAGCCTCGAATCCGTTGGCCAGTTGCCTCTTCTCCATTTCGCGCTCTTCCGACCGTTCGTGTTCATCTTGCCTAATAATCGTCATATTCGTATCCTCCCCGCAGGCCCTGCAATTCCGGCAGGACCGATTGTCTTGTGGAATGAATGGTTCAGCGGCTTGCCGCCATAACGGTTGTCCAACCTGTTGTTCATAATCCAATCATGCGGGAAGTACCTTAAATCAATCTTAACGCACTTTAAAAACCGGCTAAAAACCAAAACGGGTCGCCCCCAAAGTTTCCGGCACAAAAAAAGCAGCCTCCCGCCCCGCCGCATGGCGGAGAAGGGAAGCTGCTTGCTTCATAAGATTGCGATTAGCCCGTGTTCCGGAGGCCGGCGGCAATGCCGTTAATGGTGAGCAGCACTTCGCGCAGCAGCTCGGGGTCGTCTCCCCCGCCCGCGCGAAGCTCGCGCAGCTCCGACAACAGGCGAACCTGCAAATAGCTGAGAGGATCGACGTACGGATTGCGCAGCCGGATCGATTCCTGGATGACCGGCACGTTGTCCAAAATTTCTTCCTGTCCGGTAATGCTCAGAATCATATCCGACGTCAGCTTGTATTCTTCCTCGATTTGCGTAAAGATCCGATCCCGGATCGTTCGATCCTTGATCATGTCCGCATATTCCTTCGCGATCAGCAAATCGGCTTTGGCTAGCGCCATTTGAAGATTGTCAATCAGCGAGCGGAAGAACGGGAACTTTTCGTACATCGTACGCAGCGTTTCCAGCTTGGCCGGATCGTCACCTGCATATTTCCGCAGCGCCGTGCCCGACGCATACCAAGCCGGCAGCAGGTAACGGCTTTGCGTCCAGGCGAACACCCATGGAATCGCGCGCAAATCCTCGAAGCGGTCGCTGTTCTTCCGCTTGGACGGACGGGAGCCGATATTCAGCTCGCCGACTTCCGGCAGCGGCGTCGACTCTTTGAAGAAGGTCATAAAGTCGGGATCGCGGAAAATAAGATCCTGATATTTGGTCAGCGCCGTTTCGGAAATTTCCCTGGCAACGTCATCCCACGCCGCTTCCGTAACCGGCAGCTGCTCCGGATATTTCGCCAGGCGCGCCGACGTAATGAGCGCCCACGTCGCCTGCTCCAGACTGCGGTAGGCAATGCCTTGCAGCGAATAACGGGAAGACAATACCTCGCCCTGTTCGGTAATCTTGATGCCGCCGCCGACCGTATGAGGCGGCTGCGCCAAAATGCTGCGGTTCAGCGGCATGCCGCCGCGGCCCAAAGCGCCGCCGCGGCCATGGAAAAACTTCACCTTGACGTCGTAAGCTTTGGCCATGGCCGTAATTTCGTTGAGCGCCACGCGGAGCTCCCAGTTTGCCGTTACGACTCCGCCGTCCTTGTTGCTGTCGGAGTAGCCCAGCATAATTTCGTGCAGATTGCCTCTCGCTACGACCGCCTTCCGGTAGATCGGCAGTTCAAAGAGCTGCTTCATAATGCCCGGCGCGGCGTGCAGGTCGTCGATCGTCTCGAACAGCGGCACCGACTGCAGCGTGCAGCGGATCGTGCCGTCGCTTTCCTGACGGAACAGGCCGACCTCTTTGGCAAAGACCATAACCTCGAGCATATCGCTCGCCGCTTGCGTCATGCTGATCAGGTAGCTGGTAATGCAGCCCTCGCCGAACTCCTGCTGCGCGCGGTAAATCGTATGATAGACGTCCAGGCATTCCCGAGTCGATTCCGAATAGTCCAGATGCGACGAGGTCAGCGGACGCGGATCGTTCAGCAGACGATGCAGCAGCTCCGTCTTCTCCTCTTCGGACAAGGAAGCGTAATCGTCGACGATATTCATCTTGGCCAAAATTTCGGCCATTGCGTTCTCATGCTCCTTGCTGTGCTGGCGAACGTCGAGCGCCATCAGATGGAAGCCGAACAGCTCCACCTGCCGAACCAGCTTCGCCAGATCGGTGTCCGCCACGTAGTCGGCGTAATGATGACGCAGGCTGCGGTCGATAACAAGCAAATCCGCCAGCAGCTCATTCGGATGGTTATAGCGCGTCGGCGATCCCTTCAGCGCATCGTTCTTCGTGTTGGCCAGCTTTTGCAGCATGTAGCCCAGCTTGATCCGGTACGGCTCTTTCGTGTTGCGCCACAGCTCGACGCATTTCAGCTCGACCTGCTCGCGATCCTGACGGATCGATTCAAGCAGTTCGTCCGTTACCGTCACCAGGTTCGTGCTGAAGCTGAGCAAGTCCATTAATCCGTTCAATTTTTCCTCGTACTTCTGAATCGCCAGCTGGCGGTGCAGCTGCAGCGTCTCCCAAGTCACCTTGGCCGTCACGGATGGGTTGCCGTCGCGGTCTCCGCCGATCCAGGAGCCGAAGCGGAGATAATCCGGCACATGCCAGTGCACATCGGGATAATATTTGGTCAGGCAGCGTTCCAGTTCCTCATAGACGTCCGGCAATGCCTCAAACAGCGTTTCGTCAAAATAATAAAGGCCGTTGCGCACCTCGTCGATAACGGTAGGCTTCCGGTCGCGCAGCTCGTCGGTCTGCCACAGAATGAGCACCTCGTTGAGCAGCTTGTCCTTCAGCTTCTCCCGCTCGCGGAACGTGAGCGAAGGATTGTCCAGCTCCATCACGTCCATGGCGATCCGCTTATGGATATCCAGCACCGCCCGGCGCGTTGCCTCCGTCGGATGCGCGGTCATGACAAGCTCGAGGGACATGGCCTTCAGAATGTCCTGCACGTCTTCTACCGGGATGTTGCGCTCCTTCAGCTCCTGCACCGCGCTTTCGATCGAACCGCGCTGCACCGTTTCGCCGGCGGACACCTCGTAATCGCGTTTCCGTCTGATCCGGTGGTTCTGCTCCGCGATATTGACCAGCTGGAAATAAATCGCGAACGCGCGAATGACCTGATGGCGAATTTCGGGACTTAACGACGATACCTTATTTTTGAACTGCTCAAACAATTCCGGCACGAACTCGGCCCTCAGAGCTTTGCTTTGCTCCCGAATCTGCTCGACGATGTCAAGCAGCTCGCGGCCGCCCTGGTGTACAAGCACTTCGCCGAGAATATTGCCAAGAAAACGCACATCGCGTCTCAGCAAGTTATTCGAGCCTGATCTTGCTGTTGATGATACCGTTTGATCGGACATACCGTTCCTCCTACAGATCTGTGAAGCAAACCCACTCAAGCGCAAAACGGCTTCCGCCGTTCTTAGGCGGCAAATGCTCGGCATTTGCCTTCGTTTCAAGCGTTAGTTCACTTTCAGTTATTGGCGAAAATCACTTCTACCATCATACTACAAAATCCGGCTTCATTGAAGCCCCGCGTAAATCGGATTGGAACCGGGAAGAGGCCGGCGCACACGCGCACAGGCCCCTTATCCAAAAATTGTTATCCTATTTCCGCTACCGTTGATCGCTTATCGCAGCACTGCTGTTGCTGTTGGACAATGCGGTTAACGGATCGTATGGAGGACCCGTTATCGTGCCGGCCAGCAATGCGATGTCTACGGCATTTTCCGGAATCCCCCACGAGTTGCCGGAGAATACAAAGACCGCTCTGTCCACCACATATCCCCGAGTATTATAAACCGTGTTGTTGACAATATGACCCGTTGAATTGGGATTTAAGTAAGCCGGCTGCCTGAGCGAATAAAAAATATTGTCTTTAACGATCAAATTCGTTACGTTGGACTGGGTCACGAACCCGCGATTGACTACCCATCCTGTCGACGGTCCGGCTTGAGGCGGTCCAAAAATGACATTGTTTTCGAGTCGATGATTCGTTCCTGCAAATTGAATGAATGCAACGGCATACGGAATATTACTGGTCATTGTAAACCCGTCGATCGTTACCGCGTTTCCGGTCACGAGAAAGGGAACGACCGCAGCTTGCAGCGAGATTATGGTATTGGGATATCCCTGCAGCGTAACTCCCGTCTTATTGATCGTGATTTGCGAGGTGATCGGATAAGTTCCGCCCAACACATGCACCGTCCCGGTCGGGGATACCGCTGTGACTCCTTGTTGGATCGTTCCAAACGGATTGGCTTGCGTACCGTTCCCTCCGACCGCTCCTGCCTGAACATATACCTCAAATGGGTTGGGCTCGACCGTACCTGTCGGTCCGGTCGGTCCTGTCGGTCCTGTTGCCCCCGTTGGACCCGTCGGGCCTGTCGCCCCATCGCTTCCTGTTGGTCCCGTTGGTCCTGCAGGGCCCGTCGGTCCAGGCGGACCTCCCGACGGTCCTGTCGGGCCTGTCGGTCCGGTCGCCCCTGTCGGTCCCGTCGGGCCTGTTGGGCCCGTCGCTCCCATTGGTCCTGTCGGCCCCGTCGGTCCGGTTGGACCTATAGCCGAAATATCGTCTTGAACAATGATGAGAGAAGCCTTGACCGGCACTACCGCGGAAATAAAAACGGCAGCCGTACTGGCGTTTATAAGCGACGCTGTGACAGGAGCCGCAGCCACTTCGATCACGCCCAGCCCCGGTACCACTCCCGTTCTAATCGGCGAGTTTCCTTCCAGGAAATCGCCCTGCGAGGAACTGAACGCAAATACGGCTCCATTCGTAGAAAATGACGATTGCGTCGCCACCCACCAATTAAGAATATAAATTCCGGCTTCGTGAAAAGTAATGACGCCCGTTGCCGCGTTGTAACTAATATTTCCGGAGGTATAGACCGTGTCGTCGAAAATGACGTTGGCTCCCACATCGACCGTGCCGGCAGCTAAGCGCTCGATCTGCAGTACGATATTACTCATCGTTTTCCTCCTGCGCCGTTATTATAGTCATGCATCTATCTCCACGATCACGATATTCGCCTGAACAGGGATTGCTCCATAACCTACCGTATCACCGGAAGCATTTACGAGCGTAACGGCAGAAGGCACAACGTTGGCCGTTATGAACGCACTGCCATGAAGCTGGCCCGTCACGGCCGGGGATGAGCCGGATATTGCGACGCCGCCATTCAGCACAAGGTTAAACGTGACAAATGTCGATGCACTTGCTCCGTCCGTGGATACCCACCAGTCGATGTAGTAATTGCCGGCAGACATGATGGTAAATTCTCCTGTTGCTGCGCTGTAGCTTATATTCGCGCTTTGATCGTTAATTACCGTATCGAAGAGGACGTTCTCTCCATCAATGATCGTATCGCCGCCGCTCCCCTGAAGCTGGGCTTGAATGCCCATCAAAATGCCTGTCGGACCTGTCTCTCCGGTCGGGCCTGTCGGTCCTGTCGCTCCAGTTGCTCCATCCGCTCCAGTCGGTCCTGTCGCTCCGGTTGCTCCATCCGCTCCAGTTGGTCCCGTCGGGCCTGTTGGTCCTGTCGCTCCAGTGGCACCATCGGCTCCGGTCGGACCTGTCGCACCTGTCGGGCCTGTCGCCCCTGTCGCGCCGTCCGCTCCGGTCGGGCCCGTCGCTCCGGTCGGACCTGTCGCTCCTGTCGCACCTGTCGCACCTTCCGCTCCAGTCGGACCTGTCGCTCCTGTCGGGCCTGTCGCTCCAGTTGCCCCATCCGCTCCGGTCGGACCTGTCGCTCCGGTTGCCCCATCCGCTCCGGTCGGACCCGTCGCTCCTGTCGGGCCTGTCGCACCGGTTGCTCCATCCGCCCCGGTCGGACCCGTCACTCCAGTCGGGCCTGTTGGGCCTGTTGGGCCTGTCGCTCCGGTTGCTCCATCCGCCCCGGTCGGACCCATCGCTCCGGTCGGGCCTGTCGCTCCTGTCGCGCCGTCCGCTCCGGTCGGACCCGTCGCTCCAGTCGGGCCTGTCGCTCCAGTAGCGCCATCCACCCCTGTCGCGCCGTCCGCTCCGGTCGGGCCTGTCGCACCGGTCGGGCCTGTTGGGCCTGTCGCGCCGGTTGCTCCATCCGCTCCAGTCGGTCCTGTCGCTCCTGTCGGACCCGTCGCTCCTGTCGGACCCGTCGCTCCGGTAGCTCCATCCGCTCCGGTCGGACCCGTTGCCCCGGTCGCTCCTGTTGCTCCAGTTGCTCCATCCGCTCCGGTCGGTCCTGTCGGCCCGGTCGGACCCGTTGCCCCGGTCGCGCCGTCCGCTCCAGTTGCTCCTTCCGTTCCAGTCGGACCTGTCGCCCCCGTCGCTCCTGTCGGACCCGGCGCTCCAGTCGGGCCTGTTGCCCCGGTCGCTCCTGTTGCTCCAGTCGCTCCAGTCGGACCTGTCGCTCCAGTCGAGCCTGTCGCCCCTGTCGCGCCGTCTACTCCTGCTGGGCCTGTCGCTCCTGTCGGACCTGTCGCTCCAGTAGCGCCGTCAGCTCCGACAGGACCCATCGCTCCTGTAGCACCTGTCGCTCCAGCAGGACCTGTCGCTCCAGCCTGGCCCGGCGCCCCGGTCGCTCCTGTCGAGCCGCTCCGACCGCGTTCGCCTCTTTTTCCGCGCTTTCCGCGCGGTCCTTCCTCGCCTGTGGCACCTGTTGGTCCAATTGGCCCCGGGTATCCCCGAGGACCCCTCAAGTAGTTCCGTTCTAAGCAGCCTTTTCTCGAAGCGTCAATTTTTTTCTTTTTGTTTCCGCAATATCTGCCGAGTTTGGCATAAGCACTCCATGCTCGTTTCTCCTGCTTCATAAACTTGTCGGCTTTTTGCATTCCCATAGGCTCCTTCAGTGAAAACACCTCCTCTTGATGCAATAGCATACGACGCGTTTCTCATGGGAGTATGGGTATTGAAGAAGAAACTGTATAAAACCTTCGATAACCTCATCCGATGCCAGAATCATGTAAAAGCAACTTCGAAGATGCTATGCAGGAAGCTCATCCGTTTATAAAACTTCTCAAATCATCGCTGGCCGACTGGTGTGAAAAGCTGCAAATTAGATCGACCTAACTGTGTTCGCGATGTTCGCCGACTGTACGAAATCTCTTGGATAAATAATTTTTTAGAACAAGTTAAAAGCCCTGCAACGCAAACCTTTTAACATAATGGTATCTGGAGAGGCGATTGATGAGGATAAGAACATTCAAATTGCTCCGTTTCAGGAAAAGTTGACGCGCGGCCATGTCGCTCTCGCTGCGCTCGAGCCCCAACGGCC
>CALAWP010000020.1 GCA_937895345.1 uncultured Paenibacillus sp.
AGAACGGCCGAGATCCAGCGAAAATCGAAGCTATTCTACATCCGCTCATTCTTACTTGGGCAACTCTCCGGAATTAGGGGGTCCAACCGAAGGTGCGCTTTCCGGCTTCTTAATATGTAGAATAAAAAAAGCTTGAGGTGAGAATCTATGGATGCATGCCACTAAAGATCGGAGGGATACACGTTATGGTCAAATTTCTGCTAAAGCTGGTCGTTAACGGGGCAATCGTGATTTCCATGCTGATGTACTACTCCCAGGCGACGTTTGGGGGAGCCGTCATCGCTGCCGCCGGCCTGACCGTTACCTCTTATTTCCTTGGCGATCAACTGATTCTGCGCCGCGGAAACAACGCACTGGCAACCATTGCCGATTTGGTATGGACGGCGCTTTATTTGGGCGTCGCATCATTTCTTTTCGACTGGGGCTTGAACGCGGCGGAGCTGCTGTTTATTGCGGTTCTCGTTGGAGCGGCGGAATGGCTGCTGCACCGGTACGTCATGAATATGAATTGGAAGACCGCTCTATGACCCGGCCGCCGGCCTTGGACTGGCCAATGCCGCCGCAAGCGGGGGCCGGGAAATGCACGGGCAATTTTTTTGTGCTGGAATATAACGCCGCAGATGAAAGCTTCGCTGCCGGCCTGCTTTACGAAGGGAACATCGTGCAGGTCGGCGCTTTCTCCCGCGGTTTAATCGGAGAAGAGCGGGATTCGCTGACGCGCACCGTCATCGCCCATGCCGTTTCTTCGTCCCGGTCGCGCTACCGGGTTCGACCCGGCATATGCGTCGAATTGGCGTTTGACACGATCGCGGACGGGAAGCTGGTCAATCCCGAATTCCGTTCCTTCCAATTGGCTGCGCGCTGGGAGGACTGCACCTGGGACCGGTTGCTCGTCGACAACGCCTCGGCTCGAAGACAAGGCTTGAAGCTGACGAATCCGGACAAGCGGATCTGGGAAGACAAGCAGATTACAAAGGAAAAATACTGGTCTTATCTGATCCAGATTTCGCCTTACCTGCTTCCTTTTCTGGAACGGAGGACACTGACGCTGATCCGGTATCCGCAAGGAATGGAGGGCGATTTTTTTTATCAGAAGCATTGCCCCGACTACGCCCCGGATTGGATTCAGACCGAACCGGAGGACGGCATTTCTTATATCGTGTGCAATGACTTGCCCTCGCTGCTCTGGCTTGGAAACCAGGCTGCCGTCGAATTTCATATCCCGTTTCACCAGATCGGCATGAACAAGCCTTACGAGATTGTCTTTGACCTTGATCCGCCGAGCCGCGACCGGTTCGACCTGGCCGTAAAAGCGGCCCTGGAAATGAAGCGCATTCTCGATGGTTTCGGCATCGTCGGCTACCCGAAAGTATCGGGGGGCAAGGGATTGCAAATACATATCCCGGTCCATCGTCTTCCTTCCGTCGATTACGATGCCGCACGCGTATTCACTTCGTTTGCGGCCCGTTATTTGACCGAGAAATTTCCAAATGAGTTTACCGTCGAACGGCTGAAAAAAAACCGGGGCGGCAAGCTGTATGTCGACTACATTCAGCATGCGCCCGGCAAAACGATCGTTGCGCCTTATTCGGCCAGAGGAAATTGGGAGGCGACCGTCGCCGCGCCGCTCTATTGGGACGAAGTGAACGCCGCCTTGAGCCCTTCCCGGTTTACGGTACCGGACATGCCGGAGCGGCTGCGCCGGAACGGCTGTCCGATGCGCGATTACCGGGAGCAGACCAACGAGCCGCTGCTCCGGGTGATTTCGCAGTTGAAGGCGAATGCCTTCGCTGGCGTCACGTAAAAGTTTAAGGTTCCAAATACGGACGGTCAACGCAACAGGCCGGCCCCCGTCTTCGGCCAAGTTTCAGCGCAGCACCTTTCATGATACGGCTCTTGCGCAAACGACCCCTTCCCCGTACAGGGAGGGAGTCGTATTTTGCATTGGGATGGCGATAGCGTTCATTCCTGATGTCTAGCTAGCTATCACGATTGATCATATAACTCAATAAATGCTTAAGATAAACGTTGGGTCTGTTCATTTCATTCAACGCTTCCATAGCCAGGCAATAGTGCTCCCACATCGCCTTGCCGGCGCCGTCCGTGCCAAGCAGCGTCGCGAAGGTCGACGCATTGTTCTCCTCATCCTTGCCGGAAGGCTTGCCGAGAAGGCGGGAATCCCCTTGGGCATCCAGAAAATCGTCTTTGATTTGAAAGGCAATCCCGGCGTGATAGGCAAACTTTTTTAACGCCTCGACTTCATTCGATTCCGCCTTCGCCAGAATGGCGGGCGCCACCAGGGATACCTCGAACGCTATCCCGGTTTTGTAGAAGCAAATCGCGTTCAGCTGGTCCAATGTCAGCCTTTTTCCCTTGGATTGCAAATCCATCGCCTGGCCGATGCAAATTTCGCTCGCCTTTTGCGCCGAATAATTCACCAAGGCCAGCACGACGCTGCTGTCGAACCCTTTGAGCGAGGTCAACTGCTCGATTCCCTTCTGAATCAAATAAAGTCCCGTCAATTCCGCCGTCGCGCTGTCGTGCACCCGATGCAGCGTCGGCAGCCCTCTGCGGGTAGAAGAATTGTCCTGGGATGGCAAATCGTCAAAAATAAGCGATGCGGTATGCAAATATTCAAGCGAACGGAACAGCGGCGCAAGCGCCGAAGGCTGCAGGCCGTATTCGCTCACGCCGATCACCCAGGCCAGGGCGGGGCGCAATCGCTTGCCGCCTCCCTTGAGGCTGTAGTTGGCGGTATCGATTAGAAGGCCGCCCATAGGCGGCAGCCCGTCGGGCCGGGGAATAGGAAGCAGCTCGTTGATGTGCTTCTGAGCCTCCCGGACGATCTCTTCAAACCGCTCCTTCTCCTCGCGTTCGCTTCTCATGGCGGTCAGCAGTTGGTCTCGAAGCAGCTTATCGAAAAATTCCACGTCCTCCGCTTTCCGCACCGCCTCGTCAATCAGCCGGTCCAGTTCCGGATGCCCGAAGGCCAATAATCCGATCGTTTCGCGATAGGCTTCATCGCCCGCTCGCCGGCGGAACCGCTTCAGCCCGTTGACGGCCCGGTCCAGCATCACTTCCCGGGTTGTGGAATCGGAACCGTACACATGATGAATCAAATGGGAGACGACCGCCCAATACAACTCGAATGGATTGATCAAGTCCGGCCGCTCGCGGCGATACTTCATAAAATACGTATAAGGCGTAACGGCCCCTGCATTCATATCGTCAAACATATCCGCAAAGTCGTCGGCCAGCTGATTGTACAAGCCGTAATAAAACGTCCGATCGTCAAAACCTTCGTCCTTCGGAGCGGTCATGATGGTGCGGACGATTAAGCGGGAAGAAGCCGACTTCACGATAATCGGCACATACAGCTCTTCGTTCGTATAATGCGCATGCGTCAAATCCAAAGCACGGTCGGCATCCTGGGAGTGAAAAAAAATATACGATTGCCGAAAAAACTCGTCCAGCGTCCCCTCGCTTTGACAGCTTTTCATATATTCGTAAGCGTCTCGCAGCTCCGCGTGGATAAATCGCATCAGTTCGGCGCGGCTGCCGCTCCACTCTCCGGGCTCCGGTACGTTGCCGGTGGACAAAACCTCGCGGATCATGTCGGAATATCGCTTCTTTTCACGTTCATCTAATACGCCGGAGTCCAGCAGGTCGTCGATAAAGGGGTACGTCAAACCGTAGAAGTAGCCTAATTTGATCGCTTCCTCGAGCTTGCGGGAGCGTTCGGCGGGCGGCGTCCCTTCCTCCATGCCGTCCAGCGCGTGCATGACGACTCCGATAATAATTTTGATGAGCTTCCGCCTCGCCTCCGCCTCATTCATGCCGTCCGGGATATGGGAAGCAACTTGCTTGAGCTTGTCGATCAGCCAAATGACGGTAAGCTCTACCCCCTCTTTCTGCGACCAGCGGTACAAGACGGATAAACTGACGAATTCCTTCCCGCCTATGCCGCCGCCAGGTTCAAGAAGGCGGCTTTTTATATCGGCGGTTAACTTCTTGATCTTGGCTTGCGTACGGGAAGAAGCGAGATGATGGCCCAAATCTCTCAAATACATATAAGAGACGCTTCGATCCAAATAATCGTCGAGCTTGCCCGTAACCTTCAACCACTTGATAAAATTGGCATAATCCGACGAGTCGGGCTTCCTCCCCGTCCGCGCCCCTATGCGTAACCAAAAGCTGCGGCGCACATGGCTTTTGTTCCACGTTCGAAAATCTTCGATCAATCGGGGCGCGTACGATTTATTCGTCACCTGCGCCTTCAGCGAAGCAAAATAACCGGCGGCCTTGCGTTCGGCCTGCCGATACCATAGATCCGTACGTGCTTTCAGCTCCATTGTCATAACTTTGCACTAACCTCTATCTTCAACAGGATGGACTAACGATCGGAAAGGCGAAGCGTGAAGCACGGCCCGCCATCGCCTCGCGATAAAATTATCTCGTAATTGGCCGCAGACTGCAATTCAATCTTGAACGTTCCGGCTCTGCCGAATGCGGCCGTTAAATTAACCTTATCCGAATGGGTCAAGAAACGCTCTGGACCTGCGACCAGTATCGTAACGGGACATTGGTCCAGCGGCTTTGGCCGGCTCGATCCATCCTCCGACAAACAGCGCCCGGTCCGGCTCAAACTGCGCTGGAGTCTGCTGCCCAGACTCTCGGACTGACTCCATCCCCGTACTAACTACGATCTGTCTGACTTTCCTCCGACTTGACTTGCACGATATTTCGTTCATAACCATCGATTTGGCCACACCCTACCGTTGATATGTACGATATTTCGTTCACTAACCATCGATTGGCCATGCTGCACCGTTGATTTGTACGATATTTCATTCATCACCGTCGATTTGGCCTTGCCGCACCATACATTTGTACGATATTTCGTTCATAACCATCGATTTGGCCTTGCCGAGCCGTTCGCGGCCCAATTTAAGGCTCATCCGTTGTCCGTCGAAGGCGGCTTAAGCTGACGAGGCAGCTTGAACGGCTTGGTAGCGGCTCCTTTCCTCGATGATTTGCGCGACCTTGACGATGCAGACGGTTGAGTTGGAGTAACATGTTCGTTCCGATCCTGCGGTGCAGCAGCATCCGGCGAGTTCGACGTGTTTGTAGAGTCCGATGAGTGCTGCGACGACGGGTTCGGCGAGTTCGACGGCTCCGACGCGCCAGACAAGGTTCGCGACGGCTGACCGGACGTTGCCGAAGCCGATGAACTGTCGGACGGCTGCGAATCCGACGTATCCGGCATCCCCGGTTGGCCCGACTTGCCGGACATCTCCGGCGTCCCCGACTGACCCGTCGTGCCCGTCAGCGGCGCCCCCGACGGCGCCGATGGTTCGAACGGGATGCGGACCAGCGCGACGACCGTCAGAAGAAGCAATGGCGCAACAAATGCGAAGGTAATCCATATCGGATGGACGACCGATACCATTTCCACCCACTGCATGTCCGAGGTAAAGCCGATGAGCGAATGGAGAAAGGCGATCAGCGAAACAGGCATAATCAAAATCCGATAGTCCTTCAACTTCAAGATTTGACTCAAATATAGGCATAAAGCGTACAAGACGATCGTCGTTTTCATATAAGAACCCACAATCAACGAAAAGCCGATGAGCGATTCGATCCGCGTAATAATTTCCTGCACCTCGATCATTCGGGCGACCTCGTACAGCGAATATTTTTTGACCGGGGCCAGCGGACCAAACAGCATAATGGTGCAAACGACGGAAAGACACAACGTTACGATGCTCAGCAGCAGCGACACTCCCATAACCCGGCCCAGCGGACCGGATTTCTGTTTGCGGACGAACGGCATCAGCATCCCGAACAAAAAAACTTCGGCATAAGGAAATCCGTAAGAAAAAAAAGCACCGTTCAATATCGGGCGAATCCCGTCCGGCATGGCCGGAGCGAGAAATTCGACCTGGTAATGTCCGACAGCCAGCAGCAGTACCCCGAAGACGAACAGCAGCATAAGCGGCAAAATCACGGCAAACATGCGCGCCATCACTTCCAGCCCCGCGCGAGCTGTAAGCGCCGATACCATAAAAACTAGCGACGTAAACGCATACACCGGAGTTTCCCGCAGCATGGAGCTTTCCATAAACAGGCCGATATCCAAGACGATGGCCGTATGCATGTACAGCATAAAAAGAAGCGGCATGACCGAAAGCAACGCGGCCGGCCAAAACCCGATCAGCTTGGCGCTGTACTCCGCAAGGGTTAAAGAAGGATAACGGCGATGCAGAAACAGGAGGCAGCCGAGAAATATAAGCCCGGCCCCCCCCGACAGCAGCAATGAAATCCATGCCCCGCTCTCCGCTTTGGCGATCAGCGGCGACGGAATGTTAATGATGGAGGACCCCGTCAAAAATGCAAAAAAGAGCAGACCCAGTTGCCCCGGACTGACGACTTCCCGTTTGTTCACAGCGATCACCTCCGCGCTCTTCGCATGGTCATGGTTTAACGCTCAGCCACCGGTCGATCGCTCTGGCCATTCCGCCGAACATCCGCTCCGCCATTTCGATCAAATTTGGAAAATCAAAGCGAAGCGTGATGAGGTAGTCGACCGCCAAGCCAAGCGTAACGATCATCAGCAGCGCATACACGGCTTTGCCCCGCTTGTCCGGCGAGCTTTGCAGAAACGGCCTGTCGTACAGCGCAATCGCTCCGTACACGCATATCAGCACCAGAAATCGCTCCGCCATCCGCCTCACTTCTCTTCCCACGAGACGACCGGCCGGCCGATCGTTGTCCCCGTCGTCATCAGCTTGATTTTGACCCGAATATTGAATTCGGCTTGGGCAAAATGCTCTCCCCAATTCTCTTTCAAGGACTTCCATTTCCGAGGAGCCGCGCCGGCAATCATGTTGCCGATGCCGATCGCATCCACCTGATGGGATTGCAGCACTTGAATCGTATCCAGCATCTGCTTTTTGATCTGTTCCTCGATTTTGCGGGCAAACTCTTTCTCGTCCTGCTTGGTCTTAATGACCGTGCATTTCAGTTCGCCGATGGCGCCGTCCAATTCGGACAGCACCGACACGGTCACTTTGCCGTCCGCCAGCCTCGGCTTGACGTTCGTATCCAGCTCCAGCACTTCAAACGATTCCGATTCGCGCTTGCTGTCCTGACACGGAATTTGGATAACGCCGGAAGTGAATTCGTCTCGCAATATGACGAGTCCTTCCACCTTCTTTGATGGAAGCAAACCTTTCATTTTCCCTTTTTTGATCAATGCGATACCAGCGGCGTTCAGCATCTTTTTGTCTTCCTTGTCCTCGTAAACATAACTGACGAAGGCATCCCCTTGCGGACTGTTGACTTGGAGCGCCAAATTCAACAGGGTCGTATTAATCGATTTGGCCGAAATGCGGTGCGTCTCCTTTTTGGTTAACAGCAGCTGCTGCCCGATCGTCTGCTCAATCGCCGGCTGCTTCTCGAGAAGCTTCTCGGCGCGTCCTTTGGCGATCATAATCGATACGGACGGCCGAGGTTCGTGATCGCGAAAAAAGAAATCGATCAGCTTGCCAATATCCTCGTTTTTTGCAAGCTGCTCGCCGATCAATATAATTCGGAGGTGGCTCCACTTCGCCTTCCGGCCCAAATAAATCGGAATGTCGCGGATCGCTTCGAACACCGAATAATCGCTTGTCTTGATCAACAGGTTGGCCGTAGCGCTCGGCGATTCCCCGGTGCCGCCTTTTCGGCCGATCGTGGGACGATACATTTGCGTCGTCAAATCGAGCCTGCCGTCCTTGCCCGCGTCAATCGCAACCGCCATAACGAAGCCGGACTCGTCCAGCTCCTCCTTGTTCCAGCAGCCGGAGAGAAGCAGCGCCAGGGCCGATATTCCGATTAGTAGCGCAAGTTGTCTCACGATTCTCCACTCTTTTCCGTATACGTGATGTTATTGCCTGCCTATGGGCCCCTGCCGGCGAGGATGCTGCAGAAGCTGCCGAAGCGGAGCCCGGATGACGACGTCGCGCAGCTTCTTCTTGCGAAGCGGAGCGACCGGAGCCAAATAAGGTTGTCCAAGCGTACGAAGCTTGCACAAATGAAGCAGCAGCAGCAGGCAAAAAATCATAATGCCGAATCCCCCCATCACCGCCGCCGATGCCATAAGGGGAAAACGCAGCACCCGAAGCGCAATCGCAATGCTGTATTGCGGAATGGCGAACGAAGCGATCCCCGTCAAGGCAACGGTGATGACGACGATGGGAGACGCAATGCCGGCATTGATGGACGCTTCGCCGACAATCAGAGCGCCGACGATGCTGACGGCGGAGCCGATCGGCTTCGGTAAGCGAACGCCCGCTTCCCTCAGAAGTTCAAAAAAAACTTCCATGACCACCGCTTCAAAAAATGCCGGAAACGGGATGCCTTCCCGGGCGTCGATCACCGCGAGCAGCAGCACTGTCGGGATCAGTTCCGGATGAAAGGTCGACAAGGCGATATAAATGCTTGGCAGCGTCAGCGCGGCGATAAACGCAAAAATGCGGAGCAAGCGAATCATACTGGAATAAACCGTACGCTGGTAATAGTCTTCGCTGGATTGAAAAAACTCGGTGAACAGCCCCGGACAGATCAAGATGCTGCCCGTACCTTGCACCAGCACGATAATTTTGCCGTCAATCAGCGCTGCGGCGGCAACGTCCGGCCGTTCCGTATATCGGAATTGCGGAAAAGGCGTCCAGGTGGAATCCTCAATCAGCTGCTCGACATAAGAGGTTTCCAATATTTCGTAATCGCCGATCTTTTGCATGCGGCTCTCGAATTCCTGCAGCAGCTCCGGATCGACAATGCCGTCCAAATAGCCGTAAACGACGCGTGTTTTCGACTGTCCGCCTCCCGTTTGGGACACCATTTTGAGATCGGGCGTATTGATTCGCATCCGAATGAGCCCGATATTTTTTTGCAAATTTTCAACTGTGCTCTCGCGGGGGCCCTGCACGACGGATTCGTTGGCCGGCTCCGTAATTTGCCTCGACTCGACCTTCATCGATTGATAGACGAGCGCCTTGTCCCATCCGTCGAAAAAGATGACGATATTGCCAATGACGATCTCGTTGACCGCCGATTGAAGATCGACCAGCACTTCCGCTTTTTTGGCCGATACGCCGTCATGCTCGAAAAAATCGATCACGTCCTGCGGAAGCACCGCCGTGCCGGGCCCAACCTCATGCGTCACCAGATCCTGCAGCGAATGCTTCATATAATTGACGATTTCGCCTTGCATCAGCGTTTCGTAATAGACGGAGCACGCCGCATGCCGCATGTCGGGACCGTATGACCAATGCCGGTAAATCAAATCCGCATTGTTGCCGAAGATTTTTTCCAACTGCCCGATATTGTCCTTCAACGATGTGGAAATCGGTTGTTTCGCAGCGCCGTCTTCGGCATTCCGCTTTTGTTTGCCGGTCATGCCTCCGCTTTGAGCGGGGGCCGGGGCCGAGCCTTTGACGTTCATGGATGATCACCTGCATCCTGATGCGATTTGGTTATATTGTGGTTTACATTGCCAGTTTTTATGCAGGATTAGCCAATAGCCGTCCTCCCGGTCAGCCCTTCTTCTCCGCATCCGCGGCGCGGGCGGCGATATGGTCGGCCGTTCGAATGGCCAGCGCCACGGTTGACAGCGTCGGATTGGAAGCGGCCAACGACGGCAATACGCTGTTGTCGGCTACGTACAATCCTTCCACTCCATGAATTTGACCGTATGGGTTTGTCGCCGAGGTGAGCGGATCCACGCCCATGCGGCAAGTGCCGAAGTCGTGGTTGTCGGCGCCCGGCGGCATCAAGCAAATTGCAGGCACGCCTTCCAGCCGGGCAATACGAATTTGCATGGCGTCCGAAGCCCGAATAATATACCGGTACATTTCCTGAATAATCGCCTCGTCCTTGGCGCTGTAGGAGAAGTCGACCCCCAGCTCCGGCATGCCGTACCGGTCCAGCCGGCCCGGATCGACATAGACGCGGTTCTCGTACCGGGACTCGACCTTGCCGCTTGCGCCGTAGAAGCTGATGCCCCATTCGTCTTTCACCGGCTTAGGCTCGTACTGGTAATTGAAATATTGTTCCGGTCCTTGCAGCTGCAGCCGATAAGGCCGGTCCTCCGTCTCCGGTACGACGATGCCGATTACGCCGAGCGGCTCGGGGAAGCCGTAGGAGCTAAGGTAAGCCGTCGCAATCAAATAGGAGTGATTGGTCAAATAGCGGCCGATCGCCCTGCCCGGAATGCCGGAATTTAGCAAAATGCGCGGCGTCTGCAGCGTGCTGGCCGCCATAATGACCGTTTTCGCCCGAATCGTATGCGAACGGAGATCCGGCGTCATAACCCTTACCCCCGCCGCTCTGCCACCATCGGTCAATACCTGGGCCGCATACGCATTCAGCGCCAGATCGAAGGGCCGCCTGCCGAGCGCCCTTGCCAGAAAGACGATCGAGCTGAAAAAGACGTTCGAACGCACCTTCCCCATCCTTGTCCCCAGCAAATCGGCGGCGACCGGAATTTCTTCGGCATTCGTAAATCCGTTGTCCCTCAATCGCTCCAGCAGCACCTGCGTCAAAGAAGACTCCCGCGCGTACTCCCTCGTAACGGTCATGACTTCTTCCGCGATATTGTAATACATCCTCATCTCGTCAAGCGGCACCGGCCAGTCCGCCGCAATTTCATAGTCCGGAATTCTCGGCGATATGCCGCCCCAGATCAGCGTCCGGCCTCCGAGCGAGTATACGAGCTTCATGCCCGAATAATCGGGGAGGCGCCCCCCGATCAAATCCATAATTTCGGGCGGAGCGTATACGCGAAAATTGACGGCGTCGATCGTCGCGATATTCGCGACATGCGTTTGCAGAAAATTCGGCCCCCGCTCCACGATGCCGATTTTGTAGCCGCTGTTGCGCCATCGCTCGCATAACCGCCACAGTGCGGCTCCTCCTCCCGCTCCGGAACCGACAATCAGCACGTCGTATTCCGTTTCCGCCATCCGCTCCGCACTTATATGCGGAATCCAATCCGTAATGAAATCGACGTCGGGCACAGGCGGGCAAAAAGGCGCCACTACGCCGGCTTCGGTCAGTGGAGCTTGGCCGGGCTCCAATTCGATTTGCCTCCCCCTTATATCCATATAAGGGTTCGTGATTCCCGGATTACAGGCCATCAACCGGTCAAGCCCGATGCGGCAGCGCCGGGCGATCCCGGCCAGCGTCTCCCCGTTTCCGGCTACATAGATGCGCATGAACTCCAGCCTCCTCCCGTTGCAATTGCGGCATTGATCTCTACCATTCATATGCGGGCAAAGATATTGTTTTTCCTTGTCGCCGCATATATATCCATAATGAGGAAGGGGGCGCGGCATCGATGAGCATCAAATTCGGAACTAACGCGGACTGCGGGACGCGGGCGATTAACGTCACCATATGGAACGAATTCGTGCATGAACGGACGGAGCCGCTTGTAGCGGCTATCTATCCGAGAGGCATTCATGCCGCCATTGCGGACGGCATTGCGCCTCACGGCTTCCGCATTCGCTTCGCCACGTTCGATCAGCCCGAGCACGGGCTGACGAGGCAGGTGCTGGAGCGGACGGACGTGCTGATCTGGTGGGGGCATCTGTATCACGAGCAAGTATCGGATGCGGTCGTAGACGCGATCTATCGGCGCGTCCTGCAAGGAATGGGACTGATCGTCCTTCACTCCGGCCACCGGTCCAAAATATTCAGAAAGCTGATGGGAACGACCTGCGACTTGAAATGGAGATCCGATGCGGAACGGGAACGGCTGTGGGTAGTCGATCCTTCCCATCCGATCACGGAAGGAATCGGAGAAACGTTCGATATCGACGTCGAGGAAATGTACGGAGAATTTTTTGACATTCCCGCCCCGGAACAGCTCGTATTGATCAGCTGGTTTCAGGGAGGCGAAGTGTTTCGCAGCGGCTGCGCCTACTCGCGCGGACTCGGCAAAATCTTTTATTTCCGTCCCGGCGACCAAGCCTACCCGACCTATTACAACCCCCATGTGCTGCGGGTCATCGCGAATGCGGTCCGCTGGGCGGCCGCTCCGCACGGCGCGGAGCCGACATACGGCAATACGGCTCCGCTGGAGCCGATTATTCGGCCTCCCGGCCCCAATGCGCCGGGCGGCCGACCGTAACGGCAAACGGCCCGATCGCCGATCGGGCCTTCTCTTCCAGGCAAGCCGCCAGCCGCCTAGCTTCACTGCAGCGACCATTCGTCATGCAGCATGCCGTACAATTGAAGCATAAACGATTCCGGATCCCGCAGCTGAACGTTCCCTTCAATCTGCAGCCGGCTCCCGATCGCGGCCGCCAGCTCCCAGCCGAGCTCGTATCTTTTGTGAATATTCAAAGCAGGCATCCGCTCGACGTAGCTTTCGATCAGCACCCATTCCTCGCGCCCGATTCGCTCTCGCAGCTTGACCGGATCCAGCGCGACGGGGGGATGCTGCGGCATCGGCCTGCTTTGCAGCCACTTCTGCAGACGGCGGCGCGCCCTCCGCTTATCCTCTCTCCGATCGTGCACGACGATCGTGCCCGCCGCCATATCGCCCAGACGTTTGTCCGAAGGATGAAGGAACATCCAGACGGCTCCCAGCAAATAGAAGGAAGGCAAAAAATCGATGATCCGCAAAAAATTGCGGATAACCGAAGACAGAAACGTAATCGGCTGCCCGTTTTCCTGTACGACGCGAAGGCCGATCCACATCTTCCCGTACGTCTGCCCTCCCTTGTAATATTCCATCAACGCGTAATAAGCGCCGATGAGCAGCGAATAAAGCAGGGTCAAAAAAGCTGCGGCGTAATCGCCCAGAAGCTCGCCGACCCCGCCTCCTGCGATTGACAGCAGCAATCCCGTAACCAGGCTGACGATGGCCAAAAAAGCGGCCATCAGAAGCATATCCAGCACCAGGGCCGCCGCGCGGCTCCCCAAACCGGCCGTGTTCAGCTTCAATTTGACATGCTCCGGAGTTACGATCGTCGTCGCTCCGAAATCGGACTCTTTCATTTTTTCCTCCTCAATCGTCCCTGTAAATTGAATTCGGTTCGATTTCCACGTTCCGCTTATTTGGTGCATTCTTTCAACTTGTACAGTTCAATTTACTCGAATTATGATATGATAGATCCTATAAATGGAAGGAGCCTCATACGACAATGGACATCCGTCGATTTATACGCGAATACAGACCTCTCTGGTCCGAACTCGAGGAGCTGCTGGCCATATTCGAAAGCTCGCGCAAACGCGGCGCGAAGGCCGCCCAGATCGACCGGCTGACCCGGCTGTACAAGACGGTTTCGGGACATTTGGCTTATGCGCAAACCTATTATCCGAACGACGAGATTGCCGAGCATCTGAACCGGCTCGTCTCCCGCACCCATCATGCGCTGCACAGCGAGCAATGGAAAAGCTCGAACAGGCTCGGCCATTTTTTTAAATACGAATTTGCCTGTTATTTGAGGGACAGGCGCTGGGCGATTCTCATCGCCGCGCTGCTGTTCGGCCTCGGCGCCCTAGGCGGATATTTGTCCGTCCGGGCCGATCCTGTAAACCTGTATGCGATCGTGCCTGCAAATATCGCGAATAACGTCGACCCCGAGCTGATCGGAGTCGGGCACGACGAGCTGGCGCATGCCTCGTTCTCGTCTTCCATCATGGCCAACAATATCAAGGTCGCCGTGCTGGCGTTCGCCAGCGGCATTACGTTCGGCTTGATGACCGTTTACGTCCTCGTTCACAACGGCATTCTGATCGGCGCGCTGGCGGCCGTCTTTGCCGGAGCGGGACGCAGCTATATTTTTTGGGCCTATATTTTGCCGCACGGCATTATCGAGCTGACCGCCATATTCATTGCCGGCGGCGCCGGCCTGTACATGGGCTACCGTATGATTCATCCCGGCCCGTACACACGGAAATACGCGTTTCTTCAGTCGGTCAAGCAATCGGCGCTGCTGCTGATCGGCACGCTGCCGCTGTTCGTCGCCGCGGGTATTATCGAAGGCTACGTCACGCCTTCGGCTTGGCCGCCGGAAGCCAAATACGCGTTCGCGGGGCTGACGCTTCTGGCGCTGGCGTTGTACGTCGCGTACGGCCTGCGGTACGCCGCCCGATTAGGCGGCGGCCGCTCCGTCGGCGGCATCGGCGGCGCTACAAGGCCTCTTTCGATTTCAAAATCAAGTAACGGTTGACGGCCGTCCAGGCCAGCTCGCCCGCGGGCACGTCCACGGCCTCGATGCCGTCCGCTTCCATCGAAGCGGTATACCGGAGCCTGTCCAACGAGAATTTGTGGGCCAGGCTTTTGACAAACGCCGTATGTTTCCCGTCCGTTTCCTTCAACGTCCAGGCATGCAGCACTTCGTCCCGCAAGGCGAGCAGCAGCAGCTGGTGCTGCCGCCGCGCGCGAAGCAGCAAAGGCCGCAAGCCTTCTTCGTACATATAGTTGTCCATATCGGAAAACAGCACGGCCAGGCAGCGTTTTTTCTGAACCCGCATCATATAATGCAGCGCCGTTTGATAGCTCGACTCCACAAAATCGCTTCGCATATCGAAGACGGCGTTCGTCAGCGCGCTCAGGTGGGCCAAGCCCGCTCCGGGCGGAACGTACGTCTTGATCCGGTTGGAAAAGGCGAGCAAACCGACTTTGTCGCCTTGCTTCAGCGCCACGGCGGCCAGCGACAGCGCGGCTTCCAGCGACGCGTCCAGCTTGGTCCGCCCGTCCAGCTCGATCCCCATCATCCTTCCGCAATCGATCAGAAGCATGACCGCTTTGCCGCGTTCCGGACGATGGACGTTCGTCATCAGCGTGCGGGACCTCGCCGAGGCGCGCCAGTTGACCATTCTTAGATCGTCGTCGGGAACATATTCCCGAACCGCATGAAACTCCGAGCCGCTTCGCTCCTTGCGGTAAATTTTTTTCCCTTCCAGCATGAGATGATTTTGCGCGGAGGCGAGAATGCCCCGTACGCCGGACAGATCGGGATATATGTTCACGGTCTGTGCCAAATCCGCCTTCGTCTGCTTCATCCATAGCCCGATCGACCCGCGGATGCGGACCCGCAAGAAGGACAGCCGATGCTTTCCCCGCTCCCGGCCCATCGTCGTATACCGGACCTCCGCCCGTCTACCGCGCCATTCGGCGCTTAACTTGCCGGACGGCGCTTGAAACGACGGCGGCAAATCGTCGCAGAACTGCAGCTTTAACGATTCCGGACGGGCGGATTCCGCCGTCAGCACCACCTCGAAAGGACAATCCCGATCCGCCCTGTCCGGCATGCTCCGCGAGAACGTTAACGTTTGTCTGCGGGGCAGGAGCAGCACATCGAGCACGCTCAAGCCGATCAGCACACTGTTGACCATCAGCAGCGCCGCGGAACCGGCGCCGGCCGCGTAACCCGCCGCGACAAGCGCGGCTCCCGACGCCGCCAGCGCCGCGAATCTGGGCGTCGGCACGATCATGCGCCGCTCGGCGGCGTCAACGAGGGATCGGAACCGACGCCAGCGTGTCCTGGATGAAGTGGTCACTGGTTTCCCCCTCCAATTCGGCTTGAGGCGTCAGCAGCAGCCGGTGCCGGAGCGCCGGAACGGCGACGATCTTCACGTCATCCGGCGTTACGAAGCTTCTTCCGTCCAGCAGCGCCCAGGCTCTGGCCGCGTTCATCATCGCAATGCCCGCCCGGGGGCTTGCGCCGAGCAGCATTTGCTTGCTCTCGCGGGTCGAGCGGATAAGAGCGGCAATATAGGCAACAATCGAATCCTCGACAACTACTTCCCTCAGCGCGGCGCGCTGTTCCTTCAGACGCTCCAGCGTCATGACGGGCGGCCGGCTCACGCCATCGGACACCGTCCGGCCGGCCAGGTGGCCTTTCAAAATGTCGAACTCCGATTCAACGGACGGATACGATACGGTCAGCTTGAACAGGAACCGGTCCAGCTGCGCTTCGGGCAGCGGATACGTGCCTTCGTACTCGACCGGGTTTTGCGTTGCAATGACAAAAAAGGGATCCGGCAACGGGTATGTCCGGCCCTGAATCGTGACCTGCTTCTCCTCCATCGCCTCCAGCAGCGCGGATTGCGTCTTGGGCGGCGTCCGATTGATCTCGTCGGCGAGCAGCATGTTGGCGAATACCGGACCTTTTACCGTTTGAAATTCGTTATCCTTCATATTGAAAATAACGCTGCCGGTAATGTCGCTCGGCATCATGTCCGGCGTGAACTGCACGCGGTTAAAGCGGCCGTCGGTCAGCTCCGCCAGCGTACGAACCATCTTCGTCTTCCCGATGCCCGGTACGCCCTCCAGCAGTACATGCCCGCCCGACAAAAATGCCGCGAGCAGCAGCTTAATGTTTTTCGATTGTCCGATCACTCTTTCGTTCATTTGGTGCATCAGCTGTTGCAAATGGCTTCACTCCTTCTCCAATTTCCGTATAATCCCGTCGGCCTGCCGGCTGTCCTTCACAAACCGTTTGACCGGATACTCCGGCAAGCTGCCCGCTTCCCGCAGCTGACCAAGCAGCCCGGCCAGCCGTTCGGCGTCCGCTCCGTTCCATCGCCGCTTGGCGGCGGCAAGCACCTGCTGCTCGCTCGCTTGTGGCGGAACTCCCCATCTCTGCCGGAGCAAGCTTCGGATATATGCCTCTTGGTGGGCGGCCGCTTCGCGGGTCAGCTTGCGCCGCTCGTACCATCCCGCGGCGGCAAGCAGCGTTTCGTCGCCCCGGCGGACGGTCCATGACCTCGGCGTATAAGCCGGACCAAACCGCACCGCCTGCAGCCATAACCACAGCGCGGCGCCTACGGCCAGCTGCAGCAGAACGGCCAGCAGCCAATCCGGATAGGCGGCCAGCATGCCGGGCGCTTGCCTCAGGCCGTGATGATAATCGTCAAACCATACCGCATCCGCCTCCAGCGGCAACAGCGGCCAAATCAGCTCGAAATGCGAATGGTCCAAAATCCGGTCGTTTCTTGCCCATTCCGGCGCCAGCAAGACCGTTACGCTGCCGCCGCCGGAGGAGACGCGGCCCGCTACAATGCCTTGGCGGTCCGTCAGCAGCGGCTCCAGGCTGCCGCCGCTTTCCAGGCGGTAGGCCGATGCGACGATTCCCGTCAACGGGCCGCCCGACTCTGCCTCCGCCGCTTCTATCGCCTCGGGTTCGGTTCCGGCTTCCGCCGCCTTCAGAGGAAAGTGCTCCTCCCATTGCCACGGATCGTCTTCCAGCAGCAGCACGTCGTTGCCCGCGGCGGCCCATTCCTTGATCGCGGCCATTTCGGCCGCGCCGACGTCATGCGGCTCCACGACAATCAAGGCTTGTCCGCCGGTTTGCGGCAGCGACTTCCATGATTGCTTCCATGCCTTCACCGGGACGTCCTGCTCCTTGAGCAGCGCATACAGCCCCTTCACGCCCGCCGGCCCCGCGGAGCTTGACGCATAGGGAGGCTGCGCCGGCGCATCGGGCGAGGACAGCGCGAGGCCGATGACGACAAAGGCGGCTATGCCGAGCGCAAGGCCGAACAGCTGCCCGTTCCTTCTAAGCATGAGCCCCTCCTTCCCGCCAATAGCGCGAGGCGATATCCGCCATTCGCTCATAATCGCTTCGGCCGGCTTCCTTTTGCCCATAAAATACGTTCTCAAATAGATAAGCGGCCCGCTTGAACGGTTCCGCCGCCTCCGGCTGCCGCTCGTCCAGCTCCTCCGCATACTCCAGATTCGTCTTCCACTTCTCCGCGCGCACCCAGCCCTGCTCGTCCATCCTAAGCAGCAGCGCCAGAAACATCAGGCGGACGGCTTCCTCGTAACGGCCGTTCTCCGCTGCCTTTGCCGCCGCTTCGCGCTGCATGAGAGACGTCCGCTCCAGCTCGCCGGTGCCGCGAAAGTAGGCGGTTCGGCCTGCCCGCTTTTCCAATACCAGCTTCCGGGCCAGCAGCACGATCATGACCGCCAGCAGCGCAAATACGGCGCCCAGCAGCAAATAAGCCAGCAATTGGGGCGCCCCGGCCGGCACCTCGGTGCCGTACAGCAGCTCCAGCAGCTTGTTCCAGCCCTTCTCCAGCCATTGCACGATCGGATTGACCGGAGCGGCCTGCTCATGCTGCCTGTATTCGTCTCTGGCCAATATGTCGCGCAGCTTCTCCTTTTGCCCGATGACGTCTCCGCCGTTCATTCCGTTCATGCCCCGTTCTCCCGCATGCTTCCGGCCGTTTGCGCCAACGCCAGTGTACGCGCGATGTCCGCTCCTTCGGTGCGCCCTTTCAGCTCGTAATAAATCGCCCCGAACGTAAGAAAGAAAAGCGGCAGAACGAGCAGAGCGAGCAGCGTATGAACAATTTGGCCAATAATGGAAAATTTAAATACGGCAATAAGCAATGCGTATCCGCCAATGGCAAATATGGTACTTATCGCCGTCAACACAAGCAGGGCGAAGAACAGCCGCCAAAAGCTGCCTTTCGTCAATCGCCAGCTGCGCTGCAACGGCTGATCTCCTTCATCCAGCGTCAATACGGGCAAATAGAAGCCGAACCGGATCAAAACAAAGCTGAAGGCCGCCATCACTCCCGCGATAAACAACACGTAGGCTATCACAATGATGGCGATGATGGCGATGCCCGCGCCGACCGCATTGGAGCTGATCTGCCCGATGCCCGCGCCCAGCAATCCCGCCATGAGAGCCGCGACGAATACGAGGACGGTTCCCGCAATGACGATCGCAATATACGTGCCGATCAGAATTAGGCCGTACAAGAACGTATTGCCCGCCACCCGCCAATAAGGGACGAACGACCGCTTCAATACGGCGCCGAGACGTATCTCCTCCCCCGCCGCCGCCGCGCGGACCACATGCAGCAGAGACGATATGGCGAACGGCAACACCGCAACCGCATAAATCGGGAGTACCAGAAACGTAAACAGCACATAAGCGACGCCGTAGCCGGGGCCGGCCGTTCCCGTTTCGGATTCCGCAAGTCTGTCGAGCGACTCCGCTATCGTAATGCCCTCTTGCGGCAGAAACGAGGCGTCTCCCAAGCCGAACATCAGCATATTTTGCACAAAATAAACCGGCGCGAAAAAAATAAGCATCAGCAAGTAGGCCGTAACGAAATGCCTGCGATAAAGCTTCACGCCCCGGTCCAGCAGCTCGCCGATGCTTGCCGGCTTCAAAAATAACTCCATTCCCGCTTCCTCCTGAAAATAGTTCTGCCATGTTGGTTCCAACGGATTATAATTCCACAAAAAACCTGATTTTCCTGTCGAAAGCGGGCAATTTGTTGCGAATATAGCCAGTTGATGTCCGAACGGGCCAACTCGCGGATTAAAAAAGCTTCGCTCCGCCATACCTCGATGACGTGCGAAGCTTCGTTCTATGCGCACTATTCCTTGTCGATCGGTTCCTGCAAGCCGTCCTTGTATTTGTCCACGTACAGCTGTCCGTTCGTGCTTTTGACCGCATAATTGACTTGAGCGGAAGTCAACCCGCGGGACTTCAATTCGCCGTTCAGCCATTCCTTCGAAATGCCGTTCTGCCGCATATTGTCCTCGATGAACTGCCCGTCCATGATCAATTCAACCGGAAAGGACTGTTTCGTCTGCATCGCCAATTGCAAATCTTTATGGATGGCCGGCAAATATTCCGGCTTTCTTAATACCGATATTTTTCCGTTCAGCTCCAGGATGGCGTAATCGACCTCGTCGATATGAAAAATATTTTTTTCCCGCAGCTCCTGATTAAGCGTGTCCAGCGTAATTTTCAGCTTCCGCATATTGTCTTCCAATATTTTTCCGTTTTGTATCAATACAGTAGGTCGGCCGGAAAACAGCTTTCTGAAATTTCGACTTTTTAAACTCTCGGGTCGATGTCCGTGCCGAACAGTCCCGACAAATCGCGGCCGTGCAGCATACCGACGGCGGTCAGCCAATGAGCTCCCCCGCAGCACGGATCGTAGACGGTCAACTTTCCCTCCCGGTCTTTCCGTTTCAAATGCGCCTTTCCTCTCAAATAAATCTCACTGGCCAGCCTGACGGGAAAGGCGGTCGTGCCATGCGCATTGTACAGCACCCTGCCGCTCGCCAAGTCCTCCCAACTCTCATTTTCCGTCACAAACTTATAAGTCATCGGCTTATTCCCACTCTCATCCGGGCGTATTACTGTAAAGCCTACAAGCGTTTCCGTCAAGTGTCAAACCCGATTCTGCCGCTGCAAACTTAACGACCGGCGTCTTGGCCCGCGTCTCGGCTGACGTCTTGGCCCGCGTCTTGGCCGGCGTCTTGGCCGGCATCTTGGCCGGAATCCTGTCCGTGAGCCGCCAGCCATTGCTCGAGCCGATCGGCGCGCTTTTGATCTTCTTCCAGCAGCGTGTCGATTATTTTTACGCTTTCTTCGTCCAATTCGCCCGCGACCATGTCGTGCGAATACCGGATGCCGTATTTGGTTTCCCCGGTTAATGCCGCCCGAACGATGTCCGCCGAATCGTCCGAATGATCCTTCCAGCGCTGCATCCACTCGCGAACTTCACCCATCACTCCTGCGCCGTCCGCCGCTTCCCCGCCCAGCTCCTGAATGCGCCGCGCCACCCGCTGAGCTCCCAGCTTGGCATCCTCCTGGAATTGCTGCAGCAGCTCCTTCAACCGCAAATCCTTTGCGCGATGTATCAAATGCTCGTACTGATGAACCCCCATATAACGCCCTTTCAAAAACCGGTTTAACTCGTCGATCACTTTTTCTTTTTTCTTTGTTATGTCCTGTTCGCGGTCATGCTCCTTCACGCAAGCGCCTCCTCATTAGGATTCTATTCCGACCAGTTTAGTTTAGCCGGCCGAGCGCCTTTCCTAAACCGTACCACAGGATATGGAAATTTTTATCTTCCTCCATCTTCGTATGCGTGTTATACTACCTAAGTATTTTTTTACAGAAAAAATAGGTGGAGGGAAATGAGGAAATGAAAATGAACAAATTGAAAATGCTGTCGGCGGCATGCATGGCGGCAATGATGCTTCTGCTGGCGGCTTGCGGCGGAAATTCCGGCAACGCCGAGCCGACGAAACCGGCCGAAACGAATTCGGCGGCGCCTGAAGCGACGCCCGAGGCGACGGAACCGGCAAACGAAGAAACGAACGGCTCCGGCAATGCAACGGAAATTTACGAGAAAGCGATCGAAGCCGCAACCGCCATTAACAGCCTGCGCGTTGATATGACGATGAATCAAGACTTGTCGACGCCTGAAGGCGACATGAAAATGGATACGCAAGTTACCATGGATCTGATCAGCAATCCTCTCGCTTTTAAAAACGTGACAAATATGACGGCCGACGGCGCCAATCAGTCGATCGAAATGTATTATATCGACGGCGGCATCGTCATGCTGGAGCCGCAGTCCGGTCAATGGATCAAGCTGCCTCAAGACCAGTCCGGCGACCTGCTCGCAGGCATGAATACCGAGGACTACAAGCCTTCTCAGGACATGGAGAAGCTTAAGCAGTTCAGCGGCGATTTCACGGTAGAAGAAACGGACACGGAATATCTTCTCAAGCTGTCCGCTACCGGCGAAAAGTTCAACGAATTCGTCAAAGAAGAAGCGATGAGCAATATGGGCGACATGTTTGCCGGCGTGGAAATGGACATCAACGTCGAAAAAATCGACTATACGTTTACGGTCAACAAAGAAACCTACTTGCCGGTTCGCGCGCTTGTCGACATGGACTTCACCATGACGGCCGACGGCGAAGAAGCGAGAATCGTTCAGCAAGTGGACGCCGTTTATTCCAATATTAACGAAATTCAAGAAATCGTTCTTCCCGAGGAAGCCAAAAACGCGCAAGAATTGCAAATGTAACGATAACCTTCGCCGAAATAAAAGACGTCTGCCTTTCATGGGCAGACGTCTTTTTTAATTACCCTACTGACCGGCGACAGCAGAGCTCTCCCAACCGCGCCTACGGACGAGGCGCGGGCTTAAGGTCTTACTTGAATGACATACGTCCTTCGATGACCGCTCTGAGCCGTGGAAACCAGCTTGTCGCCGCTTCCGAGTACGGCGTCGTTATCCGTTATTTGCTGCCAGCCATCCTCCCGGTAAACATGATAATAACCGTCCGGAGGAGCGATAACATCAACGTTCAGGGCGGCAAACGTCGTATCCTTCGGCACCGAAATTTCGTTCGAATCATGGTCAATTGCATACATATCCGGAAAACTCGTGGCAACCTTCGCGTCCGTGCTGACCCAATCCGGCAGCTCGATGCCATAGTCCGCAATGGTTAAGTCCTCTGCGGTTACCCGAATCAGCTGGTTGGCAAACACGAATTCCATGTCCGGGCATACATATTCGCTGCCGTTCGGCTCCAGGCAAATAATGTCCGCCCTTGCGCCTTCCGACAACTTGAGCCCGCTCTTCAAAGCGATGACGGTCGTGTTGTAGCCGGCCAGCCTCACCTTGCCGTCCGCCAATTCACCTATAGCGGAGTCAATCGAAACGATCTCCTTGCCGCTGCTCGGCGAAGATGTCGGCGTTGCGCTTGGCGCAGGCGTCGGCTCCTGCGTTGCCGTCGGCGTCACGCTTGGCGTCGGCGTCGGTGTCGGGGCCGGCGTCGACGGCGGGAACCATACCGGAGGGCTCGTCGGTACCGCCGTCGGCGGCACTGATACCATTTCAAGGTAACGAGCCAGCACCAGCGCGACCTGCTGTCTTTCTACCCATCCTTTCGGCTGAAACGTTCCGTCGGCGTAGCCCTGCATCAAGCCCAGCTGCGCCATGGAGGCGACGGCGTCCCGTGCCCAAGAGGATACTTCATCCCGATCGGCAAACGAAAGCTTGGCCGATTGTGCCGCAGTGTCCGGGTCGAGCGCCCGGGCGACGGCGACGGCCATCTGCTCTCTCGTCAGACCGGCGTTCAGTCCGAACAGCCCGTTTCCCGTTCCTTCCAGCAAACCGGCCTTCGCGGCTGCTTCTACATAAGCGTACGAATAATGACTGGCGGGAACGTCATCGAACGTTGGCGATGCGGGCCGGGCAGTCAAGTCAAGCCGCAGCGCCTTGGCCAGCATGACGGCAAAGTCTTCCCGCGCAACCTGTCCGGCCGGGTCGAACTTGCCGTCCCCCGTCCCCGTTACAATCCCTTGCTCCGCCAGCTTCAGAATAGCGTCCTTCGCATACGACCGTTCGATGTCCGTAAATTCGGGCGCCGCCAAAGCCAGAGGCGCGGCCGCCGCCAGCAGACAGACGGCCAGCATCCAAACTGCCGCTTTTTTAAACATAACAAACCTCCTTCTTATCCATTTTTCTAAACCATGCGTAAACGGCTGACCCCGTCCTTGGGAGGCGCAGCTGCGTTTCGCCTGAACTATTCGACTTGCATCACCCCTGTTCCGAAAAAAAGTGGACGATCAATTCGATTATAAGCAATCGAACAGGAAAAATCACCATAATTTTACACTTTTATTCCCGCAGTTCCCGTCTTCCTACAAGTCCAGTTCCACTAACGACTGCGCCCGCTCGGGATAGTCGGTAATGATGCCGTCCACCTTGAATTTCAGCACTTCCTTCAAGTTGCGGCTGCTGTTGACCGTCCACACCCAAACCTCGCGCCCTTGCTCATGGGCTTTGCGGACAAGCTGCTCCGTCAGCATCACCTGCTCGATCGTATAAAAGTCGACGTCAAGCGCCGACAAGTCGCCCAGCGCAAAATATAATATTTGCCCGATCTTGATGTCGGGCGCCTCCGCACGGATTTGCCTGAGCGCGATGCCGTCGAAAGACTGAATATACACATCCTGTTCCATTTCGAACGCCTGCACCAGCTTGACGACTTCCCGCGCCAGCTCCTCGCTCGGCCCGTAAGGCTTAAGATCCAGCAGCAGCTTGACGCGCCCCTGCGCTTCAGCCAGCGCGTCGCTGAGCGGGGGGATGCGAACAGGCTCCAGATCTGCGTTCATGCCGATCGAGATGCGGCTAAGCTCTTCGAAGGTCAGGTCGGCTACCCGCATATCCGAACCGGCCAGCCGTTTAAGCGTATAGTCGTGATGCAGCACGGCGACTCCGTCCTTGGTGAGCTGAACGTCCAGCTCCACCGATTGAACGCCTTTGTCGATGGCCGCCGCAATGGCCGGAACGGAGTTTTCGGGCGCACTTTCCGTATCGCCCCGGTGCGCGGATATCAAGACGGTCCATTTGGCGTATACGAGATTGTCATTCGCTTTGAAAGCGACAAACAGAGCCAATCCGACGTAGACGATTGCCGCGGCTGCGTACAGCAATCGCGTCCGCTTGCGGCCCTTAATATACCGGACGATGCGGTGCTCCAGCCGGCCCAGCGCGCTAGGGCGAACGTTCAAGGTGTCGTGCGGCCTGAAGCCCGGACTGCGGCCGTAATGGTAATACAGCCGGGTAATAAAGATGATGTTAACCGGCATAATGAGCAGCGCAAACATATAGGTCAATATGGAGGACAGCGTCAGCGAGTAATGATCCGTAAACGCCTTTAACACGTTCATATCGAGCCAGGATGGCAAATAGGACAAGGACGAGATCGTGACGAAGCCCGCAGTGAATACCGCCGCGTTAATAAGAAACAGCCACATAAACAGCTGGAGCCTTCTTCCCCTTGTCAGCTTCAGGCTGCTCCGAACCGCATCGGTAATGGACTTGCCTTCGAGCACAATAAAATGGAGCACAAATACGCCGCGCAGCACCGTGTACAAAGCGGCCAGCAGCAAAAAGGCATACAGGGCCGTCATCGCCAACGATGCATCCGCTACGCGGCTGTGCCAGAAGATCGGAAAGTTAAACAGTGCATAAAAGGAAGCCGACATCGGAGAGTCGATAAACGGAATGAGAACGAGAAGAAATACGATCAGCTGAACAATGCCGAAGCCAAACAGCCGGGGCGTCTGCCGAAGCGTCGTCAGCAGCGCGTCGACGATCGCCACCGTTTTGCCGAAATAACGCTGCTGCACCATAATAATAAGAGCGCAAAGCTCGATAAATAAAGCAAACGAGGCGACAAGACCGATCAGGATAAGTCCCGCGACGCCTTGATAGCTGAGCCCGAGCCGATAGACCTCGTTGTTCAGCAGCGACCCGGACCCGACGACCGACAGGATCCGGTTGAATATAAACGTAATGACCGGAACGATGATGAAGCCGGTCAACAGCATATACATATATTCGAATGCAAGCAGCCTCTTGTAGGAGGCGCGAAAATCGCGAAGACTTGTGCCGAGCAACCGAAGCATGACTGTCCATCCATTCTGTCTGTAATTGGTTACAGTCCTATTATATCCTTCGGGCCCGGTCGGCTTGAAGCAAAATTTTGTTCCAAAGTACTTATTGGGAGAAGTTTTTGCGATATAACCTCGAAGCTTTGAACGAACAGACGACGGCCGAGACGACCAATATCGGAAGGGCAAGCCAGGCGATTCCCCGGAACAGCGCAAACGGCGTCTCCCATGCAAAAGCCGTCCAGAACTCCGTTCCCGTCTTGCTCCACAAACCGGGCGTATAATACAATTCCTTTGGCTGCAGCAGAGCCGACGCATCCACCGCACCGCTTGTCGCGAGGGCGATTATGATGGGAAGGTACACCACGGCGAGCGACAGCCACATTCGGGACATTCTTTGATACCGCGCCGCTTTGGAAGCCTCGTCCGAAAAGATTTCCGCGCTTTCCGCTTCTCCGGACCGGACAAAATACTGCTGCCCTGAGCTCTTCGTACCCGCTACATGCTTCCAACCGCTGTCCTCGAACAAAACGCGGTAGTTTTCAAACTCTTCCCGGTTGTTGAAGTGCCGGTAATCGATCCGGAAGTTCAGCTCCTTCGGTTCCACTTGCCGAAACTCGTATCCCCACGACTTCCCTGTCAATTCCCAGCCTTTGCGCGCTTGTTCGTTCAGCCATTGCTCTTCCTTGTCGAGATTGATAAAAAACTTGAACATTCTCATGCGATGCTCCTCCTTCAGGTTAAATAAGTTTCGGTCGTTTGAATCATATGTCTCATCCGCTCGTAATCCAGCCGCAAAATTTCTTTGCCCTTTTCCGTAATGACATACACTTTGCGCCGGCTGTCGCCGCTTTGGACCGGCTGCAGAAACTGCAGCTTCAGCAAATTGTCGATCGCCCCGTACAGCGTTCCGGCCGCCATTCTAACTTGTCCCCCGCTCAGTTCCTCCACTTTCTGCAAAATCAAATAACCGTGGGCCGGCTCCATGACAGCCAGCAATATATAATAAACGGTCTCCGTCAACGGCAAATGACGGTTTCTGCTCATATCGTTCCCTCCCTTCGGCGAAGTAACGTCAGACTATATAGTTCAACTTTATACAGTTATACTATATATAGCGACACTGTATATGTCAAGCCAAAAAAAGCCGGTCCCCGAGTTCCGCAAAGGTCTCAAGGCCGGCTCAGCTGTCCAGCCGCGCCGCAGCCGTCGGCGCAGCGCTGTCTTTTTCCTTTATTTCAGCTTGAAGTAAATAAACGAATCGTCGTATTCGAGTTTGGAATCCTGCCGTCGGATGACCAGATAGCTTTCACCCGTCTTCAAAACGGGAAGAATCATTTTGCCGCTTACTTCAAACGACTTCGAATCGCCCTCGTATACTTTGGGGTAGTCTTTCAGCAATTCGCGCAGGTTAGAATTCAGGGAGCCGTCAAAACCGTAATCCGTACCCCCGATGACCCCGTCGCCGGTGGCCGTTTTGGAGCCCCATACGTAAGGCGTATATTGGTCCAGGTAGTTATAATCGTACAAAGAGTCCGAACCGTTCTTGAACTTTGCGTTTTCCGTTTTCAAGTGCAGGTCGAGCATCAAATAATTGAAATCCTCCTCTGTCGGACGCTTGAAGCCGAGCTTCTCGATGTCGTCCTTCGAGATCGGAGTCGCTTTCTTGACCGTGAGCGTATATTTGGCGCTCCAGTTAGCCGAAACTCCGGGATTATAGTTATAGTAATCGTTGTACGTAAAAGCCGTTCCCAGCTTCACCGGGTCGGACAACGTGCCTTTATTGGAAGAGGCGGAGCCTGCCGAGCCGCTTGTGCCGCTTGTGCCGCCGCCCGTGCTCGGAGCCGTCACTTTCGGCGGCGTTTCGCCGGACGGCGTAATGACTACCGCTTGTCTGGATCCGTCCCATTGCACGGTGGCGCCGAGCGCTTCGGCCACCGGCTTGGCCGGTACGTACGTTCTTCCCTCGTAAATGATCGGGTCCAGCCTTTTGCCGT
This sequence comes from uncultured Paenibacillus sp., assembly GCA_937895345.1. Classification (GTDB taxonomy): domain Bacteria; phylum Bacillota; class Bacilli; order Paenibacillales; family Paenibacillaceae; genus Pristimantibacillus. The sequence goes on from CALAWP010000020.1 coordinate 27,236, forward strand.
CGACCGTCAAATTAACCGCAGAGCCGCCCACCTCGACTTTGATCGCCGAGTTTTGGTAAGCCGTAATTTTTTTGAGCGTGCTGGCGGCGTATGTAATGGAGCTGACGCTGGTAACCAGCGATACCGCCGTTACGACGGCCAAAACTTTTTTGGAAAACAACTTTTTCATCTTCCTGCTCTCTCCTCACGTAGGATATAATTCCAAACATTTCCTTATGATAAGGCTACAAGAATCGTAACACAATTTTTGCGTATTGGGAATAATTACACAAAAATACCATCGCCAATTTTTCATAGCTCTTCCCAGCTGATAATAAACTGTTATAATCATCAAAGATGAAAGCATCTTGTTCATACCATCTTGTTCATAGGGAGAGGTCACGCGATGTGGGATCGCAAACAATTAAAGCAAAGAGCCAAGGACGTCCTGCGAACGACGTATTGGAAGGCCTTTCTGATCAGCCTTGTTCTGGCCTTTGTCAGCGGCGGCTTCAGCGCTCCGAGCTTGAACTTCAACTTTGGGTCTTCGGATTCGTCCGGCGCCTTCTGGGGTGATATCGATTGGGAAATTTTATTGCCGATCTTCGCCGTCATGACGGCCTTTATGCTCGCCGCCATCGCTTTTGCTCTGGCGTTCCGCATTTTCGTCGGCGCTCCGCTCGAAACGGGGGCGATGCGTTATTTCAAGCGGGCGGCGGAGGGGGAGGCGAACCTGAACGACCTGGGTTACGCCTTCAACAAGCAAAGATATTTCGATATCGTCAAAGCGATGCTCTGGAGAGGGTTGTTGAATTTTTTATGGTTTTTGCTGCTCATTATTCCCGGCATCGTCAAATCGTACGCCTACAGCCTCGTTCCGTTCCTATTGGCGGATAATCCCAACCTCGGCTATAGACGCGCCGTAGATCTGAGCAATCAAATGACGCGCGGCCATAAATTCCGCATGTTCGTGCTGGATCTGAGCTTCCTCGGATGGATTCTGCTCGGCTTGCTGGCTTGCTGCATCGGCGTTCTCTTCGTTGCGCCTTACATTAATGCGGCCAAGGCCGAGCTCTATCTGGCCTTGCGCCGCCAAGCGCTGGCGTCCGGCTTGACGACGGAAGCGGAGCTGCGCATTGCCCGTTATTAAAGCTAACTTCACCTTGTACGCTAATCAGGCCGAATCCTATGCCGCTGCGGCGGCGCCGGATTCGGCCTTACGGCTTGCCCATGTCTGGTCTCGGCCTGACGGGAACGGCGGATCGAACCTCAGTACCGCTTTGCGTAATCGACCAGATTGCGAAGCCCGTCCGTATTGCCCGACAAATAGATTTCCAGATTCGAAACAAACAGCCGGACGAGCCTTTCCGTATTGCGTACGGTCATGCCGCCGGCATTATGCGGCGTCAAGATGACATTCGGCATCGCCCAGAGCGGATGGCCCGCCGGCAGCGGCTCCTGTTCGAACACGTCGAGTCCCGCGCCCGCAATGACTCCATTGCTCAGCGCCTCCGTCAAATGCTCCGTCCTGACCGTCCCTCCCCGTCCTACGTTAATGAAATAAGCGCTTCGCTTCATCGCCGCAAACCGCTTTGCGTCAAACAGATGCGCAGTCTCCGCCGTAAGAGGCAAAATGTTGACGACGTAATCCGCCTCCCGCAGCGCGTCGTCAAGACGGGACGTATCGTAGACGACATCCGCTTCCGGCATGGAGCCTCCCGACCGGCGAACGGCCAGCACGCGCATGTCGAAGGCGCGCGCGATCCGGGCCAGCTCGCGTCCGATTTCGCCGGCTCCGACGATAGCCACCGTCCCTCCGTTTATTTCGGCGAGCGTCTCGGGGCTTTGCCATCGCTCCGCCTGCTGGTTGCGCACCGCGGAAGCGATGCCCCGCGCGAGGCCAAGCATCATCGCCACGGCCGTTTCGGAGACGGAACGGGCGTGAACGCCGCTCGCGTCGGTCAGCAAGACGCCTCGTTCCTCGAGGAGGTCGAGGGGCAGACTGTCGACGCCCGACGACCAGCTTTGCACCCAGCGCAGCTTCGCGTCTTCGCGCAGCGCCTCTGCCTTCACCTTCGCATCCCAGCCGAAAATAATTTCCGCCTCGCGATACCGGCTCTCATCGATTGCGGATGTTCCCTTAAACACGATCTCAAGCTCCGGCGCCGCAAGCCGCACCGCCGATTGCTGCTCCTCGGTCAGCTCGGGCAGACAAAGCAACGTTCTCATCGAATAGCGCACCTCCCGTTTTTCGCCCATGATGACCGTCTTCTTGTAACGGACGTCAGCCCTATTTTACCATGGACAAAACCTCCCTATAAAATGGAACGCCGCAATTTACGACCGTCTCTTCGCGGCGGCCGTATCGCTGCACTTACTGCCGTCCGAGCAAGTCCAGCCGCAAAGGCGTAAAAGCGTCGAGCAGCCGGCTCTTCTGCAGCGCCTTGCATCCGTGCTCGGCATTGCTCGGGATATAGATCGTTTCCCCCGCCGAAACGACGGTCGTTTCACCGTCGATCGTAAACGCCAGCCGGCCCTCCAGGCAATAGGAAAGCTGTTCGTGCTCATGGCGGTGCATATAGCCCTCCGCCCCTTCCTCGAAATGCACTTCCATCATCATGATGCCTTCGCCCGGCTCAAAAATTTTACGTTTGACGCCCGGTTCCGCATTTTCCCATACGTTAATTTTGCTCATGGCCGTCTTCCTCCTCCACTATTGTTCCGGCATGGCGAACGTCCGCACGGCGCCGCCCCGGCGCAAGCTCAATACGGGGCGCCCCCGCTCGTCCAGCGCCGCGCTCCATTCCATCCGCAACAATCCCGCCGCCGCAGAGCCGCCTTGCGATTCGTCGCGGTCAGCACCGAGGCCTTCGGCTCCGAGCGCCGGCTTCATGACCGTAACGAACCAGCCGCCGTCCTCCGAAGTCAGCAAGCCTTGCACCACCTTCAGCGGCTCCATCGCCATCGGCCGCACCGATTCCCAGCTGTCCTCCACGTCGACCTCCATCGCCGCCGGACCGAACAGCAGCATGTCGCACCGCAATGTCGAGACGCCGCCCGCCAAGCCGCTGCCGGCAAGGACATAACAGGCCGGATCCTTCAGATTCGCGGACGGCTGCCGCCGGGTTACGCTCCAATCCAGCAGGCGGCTGTGCAGGCGATGCTGATACGTATGCTCCCCCGTCCCCGTCAGCCGGTCGAACATGATCCATTCTCCGCTGTCGAGAAATTGGACGCTGCGCCGGTGCGTAATGCCGCGGATCGCGTAGCCGTCATGCTCCGCGCAAATCAGCTGAGCCGCCGGGTCCCATGCGATCAGCCGGACGCTCGCCTCGGGCGTTCCCCATCGCTGCGTGCGCAAATACGGCGTTTGGTCCTGACCGTCGACCAGCACCGTGTTGTGGGCGGACGTGCTCTTGAAGTAACGCCGCCAAGGATTTTCCATATACGTATATGTGCCCGGATCGACAAGCAAAGGCTCTCCGTACGCGCACCATTCGAAGGACAAGGCGTCCGCATGGCCGTGCGGTCCGCCCAGCGCGGCGGCATCGAAGATCAGCTGCTGCTCTCCGTCGCCGAGACCGTAATAACCTGCCGAAGGAAACGCAAAGGGCAGCTCGTTCCCGTCGCTCCGGCCGGAATCACCCCCATCGTTTCCGGCTGGTTCCCGCGCGGCGCCGATTCCGTCCGCGCCTTCCGGCAGCAGACGCTCGACCGCCTCCGGACCGGCCGTCCAGAACTGCTCGTGAAGCTGCTCGCGGAGCAGCCAGTCCGGCTTGCCGTAATACAGAGCGGCCGCGTTCAAGTCGGGCGGCTGGTTTGCGTAGGAGTCCGCAAACGGAGCCATGGTGCCGTCCTGCCGCGTCATGCAGCGCGAGAAGCGCGCCATCCCGGCGAGAATGCACTCGTATTCCTCTGAAAACGCAAGCCCGCGCTTTCGGAGCATGACGGCGCAATCGACGAACAGCTCCAGCGACACCATATGGTAATGGGGCGTCAGCTCGGCATGCACGCCGTCCGGCAGCACCTGCACGCGGATGCACTCCTCCAGCCTTCCGACGGCGACGTCGACCCAAGCCTTGCTTTCCTCCCACGACGCAAAGGTCAATCCCGCGCTCAACAATCCGATCATATGCATGATCGAATGATTGATCTCGATGCTGGCGGTATACGTCGACAGAAACCGGGCATGCTCCTTGACCGATTCAAGAAACGTCCGTTCCGCATCCCCGCTCCAGCTTGCCGAACCGCGAAAGAAATGCCAGGCGTACACCCACTGGCGCAGGCGAAGCCCCGTCTCCAGCAGCCGCCAAGGGCCCGGCCGTTGGAAATAGGTCAGCTCCTCCGCCGGAACCCCTCGCGGGCAAGGCTGGGTTGCGATCCATCCGGCGATATGCTCCCAAGCTTTGGCCGCATATTTGTCGTCGCCGGTGCAGGCATACGCGATGCCCAAGGAACGCAAATGCTTGAAACGATTGATGCCCCACGTAAATTCCTTGTCTCCAGTAGGATTATACAACCAATCGATCGGATTGCCCATGTCGATGATCCTGTCCTTCCAATTAAAACCGTTTCCCCTGCACCAGCGCTCCGCTTCCGCCGCAGCTTCCTCGGCCTTCTCGGGAAACAAGCGGCGGAACCGCCGTCCCCACTCGTTTCTTTGCCCGGGTGCAAAATACAAATGGTCCATGCCCGTCTTCTCCCCTCTCTTGAACGATCCCCGCAGCGCGGCAAAAAAAGGCATCTATGCGAAAGGAGGCCGCCCCGCCCGGGCAGCCATCCTTCGCTCCTTCGTCACGTTATTGTCCGAGGGAGCCTTGCAGGTTATTCGCGTTGAACGAAGGATCGGCCTCGATGTTCGTCAACCCTTCCGCGCGGGCCGCCGCCAGCGCTTTCGCGTATCTCGCGTTCAAATCGTCGATAGCCGCGTCCAGTTCCTGATTGCCGGTCAAAATATATTCGATAAAGACGTCGGCCATCTTCTTGCCTTCCAGCTTGGTCTCGGTAATCGACAGCGGCGTCGCCGGATAGATGCCGTCGTATTTGGTCGGCAGAAATCCTTCGATGCCCGCCAATTCCGGCTTGCCGGCCGCCTCGTTGACAAACGGGAGCACAGACAGGCCCAGACCCTTTTCCTGATATTCCGTGCGCAGCTCGCTGCTGTAAACGTACTTCAGAAACTTGGCCGCCTCTTCCTTATGCTCGGAATTGGCGCTGATGCCCAGGTAGCCGCTCGCATTGACCCACGTGACGCCCTTAATCTGTCCGTCCTTCGTCGGAACGAGCGTCGACGCCCAGCGGATATCCGTTGGAAATTGGGACGTATAGACGGCCGGTTCGCTGGAATGGTTGACGTACATGCCGATCTTGCCCTGTGCAAACTGCGCCCGCAGAGGGTCGATGTCGAGCGCCTCGGCGCCCGGAATCATGCTGCCGTCCAGCTTGATTTGCCGCAGCGCTTCCGCAATGTCGCGGAACATGCCGAAATCGAATTCGCCCGTTTGGTAGTTGAAGCCTTCATGGCTTGTCTCCGAACCAAGCGAGCCGGACGCGTAGCCCGGACGGGTGAAGCCGGAGCCGTTCTTGAAATTGCTGGCGAACCCGTAAATGCCTTCGGCTTTGCCCTGCTCCGTTATTTTTTTGGCGGCGTCCACCATCTCGTCCAGCGTTTTCGGAGGTTCGCTGTAGCCCGCTTTTTCCATCAAATCGACGTTATAGAGCAGTCTCCAGAACTGGCCGGTATTCGGAAGCGTATACACCGTTCCGTTCAAGGCGTACACGTTCTCGACGAGCAATCCGTCGAACTGGGCCAGAAATTCGGAGCCGAGCAGCTCCTCGAGCGGAGCCAAATAGCCTTTGTTCACATAGGTCTGAAAATCGTTAACCTTCAGCACGTCCGGCGCCTGATTGCTTGCAAACGCCACATCGACCGCCTGGTTGTAATTGTCGGCCATGACCTTCATTTCGACTTCGATGTTGTCTTCGTTCGTCGCGTTGTATTCGTCGACCTTCTGCTGCATATAGTCCATATCGTGACGGTCCATCGTCCAATACGTGATTTTGGTCTTGCCCTGCGCCCCCGCGTCCCGATCCGGATCGTCGCTGCCTTCGGGCGCCGCCCCGCCGCCGCCCGACGAGCACGCCGCGGACAGCAGCGCAGTCACGAGCAAGGCTTGCGCCGCCAAGGAAAACTTGTTTGCAAACAATCTCTTCATCTGTCGTACCTCCCCTTTGTTTGGCAAGCCTCCAGCCCGGACCGCTCCGCGCGTCGACCGCTTGCTTAACTCGATTGTAGCATCGGAGGAGCCTCGTCCAAGAAGGTCAAAAATACGATCCAGGGAGGGTAAAATGACTCTGATGCGTCAATCCGGCGACGAATTGACGTATTTGCCGCGAAACTCCGTCGGCGTCATCCCCGTATGCTTTTTGAACAATTCGCTGAAGTACGGACGGTCCCGGTAACCGAGCTCGAACGTAATGTCCTGCACCTGCATCCCTTCCAGCAGCAGCTCCTTCGCCTTTTCCATGCGGGCGGAGGTGACGAATTGCATAAACGTCATGCCGGTCTCCTTCTTGAACAAGTTGGAAAAATAACTGGGGCTCAAATGGACGGCGTCCGCGCATTCCTGCACCGTCAAATCGCTGCCCAGCCTGCCGCTCACATAATTGATCGCCTGGTGAATCAATTGCCCGACATCGCTTTTTTGCCGCCTCAGCAGCCACTCGCAGCCGGTCAGTCCGAGCTCCTTCACATCCCCGAGCAGCCCGGCGGTGGATAAATAGCGGCCCTTCTTAATGACGGCGAGCCGTTCGTCCAGCCATCTTCTCTGTTCCTCGTCGGCCTTCTCCGCAATGACGCGGTACATCGCAAAGGCAAGACCGTAAAACAGGTTCGTCAACGCGTCGGGATCCGGCGGCTCCGGGTACCGCAAACATTCGTCGAAAATGCCGTCCAGCAGCCGTTCCGTCCCTTCCCGGTTGCCCGAACGCAAGCAATACAGCAGCTCCGTTTCCTTGTCCGGGGAATAATGCAGCGCCATGCCGGCCTGGCGCCCGATGTCGCCGTATGGAATAACGCTGCCGCTGCCGAAATAAAACTGGTAGCTGAGCGCCGTTTTGGCCTGCTCGTACGAAAGCGCGATCTCGCCGATCGCGTCCACCCGGCCTCCGATGCCGACCGAAATGTCCCGCTTCGCGAAGAGACGGACGTTGTCTTTGCAGGCTTCCGCCAGCGCGAGCGGATCGGTCCGCCCGTCCGCATTCACCAGAATGACGAATTGGCCGAGGTGCTCCCGGAATACGATCCCTTTGGCATGCTTCTTGATCGTTTCCTCCATAATATTTTGCACGGCAAACCGGCTCAGCTCCACCTCGCGCACCGGCATCGGCGAATCTTCGTCCATCAGTCCGTCGATTTGCGCTGCCATCGCGACAAAGCCGTTCGTCTCCATGTCGATGCCGAGAAACTCCCATTTGTCGGATGCCCGCTCCGGCAGCTCCTCATGCCGGATCAGCAGCCGGAAATATTCCTGCCGCAAATACGGCAAGCTTTCCCGCAGCTTGCGCTCCAGCTCCAGCCGGCCGAGCCGCTCGGCCCGTTCCTCTTCAATCCGGGCTTTGGCCCGCAGCACGACGTCCTCAATCTGCCGAACGGTGAACGGCTTGAGCACGTAGTCGAACGCTCCGAGCCGCACCGATTCCTGGGCGTAAGCGAAGTCCGAATAACCGCTGAAGAAAATGACTTTGGCCGCAAAGCCGCCGCCCTCCTTCAGCTCGCGCACCATATCGATGCCGCTGCCCATCGGCATGCGGATATCCGTCAGCACGATATCCGGCTGCCGCTCCCGGATGAGCCGCAGCCCTTCCTTGCCGTTGACGGCCGTTCCGGCGACGGCTATGCCGTGCTTCGCCCAGTCGATTTTGCGCAAAATGCCGTCGATCACCGATTTTACATCGTCTATAATAACCATGGAAATGCCGCTCATTCGTTTCTCACCTCTTGTACGGGAATGGTCAGCTTGACGGACGTGCGCACGCGCGGTTCGCTGCTCAGCTTCACGGACGCATGCGGCCCGTAATATAGCGCCAATCGGGCGCGCACGTTGGACAACGCATAGCTCGTCGCGCCTTCCGCATCCGTGCCGTCCATCATCCGCTCCACACGCTCCGCGTCCATGCCGACTCCGTTGTCCGTCACGGTCAGCGTCAGCCGATCGCCTTCCGAAGCCGCCTCGATCCGGATCAGCCCCTGACGGTTCAACTCCTGAAAGCCGTGCAAAATCGAGTTTTCGGCCAGCGGCTGAAGCAATATTTTCAAGATCGGAACGTCCAGCAGCCCTTCGTCCTCGCAAAAAATTTCATAACGGAACAAATCGGGGTAGCACATGGCCTGCAGCTTCAAATATTGCTCCGCATGATTCAGCTCCTGGCGAAGCGTCGTAATTTCCTTGCCGTTGTTCAGGCCGAGCCGGAACAGAAGCGACAGCGCGACGATCATTTCGCTGACGGCCTGCTGCTCCTCCATCTCGCTTTTCCAATAAATCGTATTGAGCGTGTTGTACAAAAAATGAGGATCGATCTGCGCCTGCAGCGCTTTAATTTCGGAATAACGCTTTTCCTGCTCCTTGGCCTTGACCTCCTCGATCAATTCGCCGATCTGCTCCAGCATCCGGTTAAACTTGCGGCCGACCTGGCCGATCTCGTCCTCGAACGGACTCTCGAACCGGACGTCGAGCCGATTCTGCTCCACCATAAGCATCAGGTTGCGCAGCTTGAACAACGGCTTCAGCAGCAGCTCCGACAGCATGCTGGACAGAACGAGCGCGAGCACGATGCAAGCGCCCATGATCGTCAGAATCGTCCAGCGCATTTGCGCAACGGGAGCCAGCAGCTGCGACTTCGACTGGTAGCCGATCAGCACCCAATCGGGATTCATCCCCAAGGATGCGTAGCTTACCAGATAAGTTTCGCCGCTCTCCCCGATATAATCGAAGCTCCCCCGTTTGCCGCCGGCCGTCCGATCGAGCAGCCTCCCGCCGATTTCCGGCAGCTCCGGCACGGAGGAGAAGACGCCCCGGCCGTTCAAGTCCGCCACATGCCGCTTCAGGCTGCCCTCCTGCAAGTGGGCCTCGATCAACTCAAGCAGATGATCCTCCCGGATGTTGACGACGACATAGACGCCGGGCAGCTGAAGATCGAAGAGCGGTTTCATGACGAGCGAAACGACCGGCCTGCCCCGGCCGAACAACTCGTCGGCATGCCCTCTCACCCACAGCGTGCTCCACGGCTCCTTCGCCTGGGCGATCGCCTCGGCTACGGACGTATCGGCGAATTCGGCCGCGTCGTTGCGCCTGTTTTCCGTCGGATAAAAATCGCCGATCGGCGTTCGGATCAGCACCGAGTCGATCGACTGCTCGGTCAGCATCAGCTGGGCGAACGGAGTTTGCATTTGCGACAAGCGATTGTAGTAATCCTTCGCATTCCGGCTCTGGACGTCTCTCATTGTCCGCTGGAACGGCTCGCCCATCATGAGCGTGGAGACGGACACGACGATATTGCGAAGCCGCTCGTCGAGCACCTGCGCCGTTTTGCTAAGCGTTTCCCGGCTCGTCTTCACCGCCTGCGACTCCATTTCACGAGAAAAAAACACGGAAACGTAAGTTCCCGTGACGGATATGCATACGACGGTGAGCAGCACGAACGATACCCACAGCCGTCTCTTTAGCGACATTGTTCGAAATAGCCGTTTCATGCTGCGCATCGCCTCGATCTCGATATAGGATTAGCCTTTGACGGAGCCGACCGTTACCTGCATAAAGGAGCGGTTGGCGAACAAATAAACAATAAGCAGCGGCAGGATCGAAATGCACGCCCCGGCAAGCATCAGTTGATTTTCCACGGCCGCTCCCGCCCCGTACCGGAGATTGGCGAGACCGACGGGCAGCGTCTGCATGTCGGGCCGCGACAGCGAGAAAACGAGCGGCAGTATATATTCGTTCCAGGCGCCGCGGAAGGTGAACAGCGCCGCGACGGCCAGCGCCGGTCTTAAGAGCGGCAGAATGATCCGCCAGAAGGTGGTATAAAAGTTGCAGCCGTCGATCAGCGCCGCTTCGTCGAGCTCCTTCGGAATGCCGCGGAAGAAGCCGATTACCATAAAGAAGGCCGTAGCATGCGCGCTAATGAGAATGATTATGACACCCCACAGCGATTTCTGCAAACCGATGCTTACCATCAGATCGAACTGCGGCCGCAGCACGACGGCTCCGATGGAAATGAACAACGTAAACGACTGCAAAACAATGAACAGCTTCTTCCCCTTGAACGGCACGCGGTCAACGGCGTAAGCCGCCATGGCGGAGACGAGCAGCGTCCCGGCCGTCACGAACACCGCCACGAACAGGCTGTTGAACGTGAAGCTGGCAAAGTCGGCTTGCGTCCACGCCTGGACATAGTTGTTGAACTGCCACGTTTCGGGCCAAAACGTTGCTCCTGTCGTCAGCTCCAGGTTCGTCTTGAGCGAGCCGAGAAACGCCACCGCGATCGGAAACAGCAGCAGAGCGGAAATCGCGAGCAGCAATATCCATACGGGCAATCGGGCTCCTATTTGGCGAATGGTCATCTTGAGCATGCCCCCTTAATAAATATTGTTCAGTCTTCTGGACATCCAGAAGTACAGCCAGGTGACGATTCCGACGATGACGGCCGTCGTAAAGCCGACCGCGCTTCCGTAACCGATATTTTGGACGGAGGTGCCCGTTGTCGTCAGCGGGAAAAAGAGCTTGTACAAATACAGGTACATCACTTCCGTTTTGCCGAAAGGCCCGCCTTCCGTCAACACCATGATGCTTTCATAGCCTTTGAGCGACGTCGTAATGGCCAGCATCACGATCATCTGGAGCACCGGCCCCAGCATCGGGATCGTAATGTGCCACAACCGCTGCGCCGGGTTGACGCCGTCCAGCGACGCCGCTTCGTAAATGTCTTCGGGAATGCTTTGCAGTCCCGCGATGAACAGCAGCATGTAGTTGCCGATCGCGCCCCATACCGCAATAATGACGATCGTCAGCATGGCATTGGAAGCGCCGAGCCAGTCGACCGGAGCCGATACAAGGTTCAGCTTCAGCAAATATTGGTTAAGGATGCCGTTGTACGAATTGAAAATAATGTAGAACACGATGGACATGACCGAGGCGCTGAAGATCGTCGGGAGAAAAATAATCGCCCGGAACGCATGCCGCCCCCGCAGCTTGCGGTTTAGGATGACGGCCAATATGAGCGACAACGGCAGCGTAATGACCAGCTTGCCCCCCGCGTATACGAAGGTGTTCGCGACCGATTGCCAAAATTCGGCGTCGCGGGCGACCCTCGCAAAATTGTCCAGCCCGATGAAGCGAGGCGTGCCGTACCCTTGATAATCGTAGAACATATATCGAAGCGCCCAGGCGATCGGATATATGCCGAGCGCCATCGTCAAAAAGAAGCTGGGAAAGGTGAACAAATAGGCCCCTAGCCGATTTCTGTGCATGCTGCATCCTCCTCCGTTTCGTAGCTTTATTATAAAAAACGGGCCGGTTCGGGCGGGATGGGGCAATCGACGATATAGGGGGGACGATACGACTTTCGTCGGCGAAGCCTTCGGGCGGCGGGCGACATGCCCTGCACGCGCTCTAAGGTCGCGGGCGACCTTACACTCGCGGATCGCTCGCCTCGGACGCGCTCTAAGGTCGCGGGTGACCTTACACTCGCGGGTGGCTCGCCCCGGGCGCGCTCTAAGGTCGCGGGCGACCTTACACTCGCGGGTGGCTCGCCTCGGACGCG
>CALAWP010000021.1 GCA_937895345.1 uncultured Paenibacillus sp.
GGCTCGTTACATGGTGGCGGTCAAGCACAAGCCTTTATTGGAATGGTTTCAATTGCCTATCCCTTAGTTCTTGAATTTTATTTTCTAAATATTTTTAGCAAATATAAACGTCTGTTGTACTGTCATGATCCAGGTCCAAACCATAATCCTGACTGTACGCTCCTTCCTTCAGAGCCCACACTTTGCCTTCCAGCAAGTTTACAAGCTCGCCGTTTCTGGACAGCGCCTCCATCTCATGCCGAAACAAGTTGATGGAGTACCGTTGCGCTTTGCGCAGCAACTTGCTCAGATCCTCAATAGACTCGTTGCCGTTTAGTTGCGCAATCAACTCCTGGCCTTCTGCATAAGGCACGAGGACGGTATCGGCATGGCTGTCGATGACTTCAAAATAACGAGCCGCCGTGCGATAGCTGTGTACGAGAAATAAAGGTACCCGATGATTAGGCGGATTATGGGTATTCTCATATTCGACATTGTACGGATGTTGTTTGCGGCCCGTACTGATCAATTCGGTCATATCCTTCCTTAGCTCTGGAATCGGATAATTTAGTTTCGTTTGCAGCTCCCCGTAAAACTCCAGAAAATATTTTTGCATCGCCTGCACAGACAGCACGTTTCCGCCATAAAGGCGCGGGTCGCGCCGCAAATCGATCAGTATGCGTCTGGCAATCTCTTTTCCCACTTTTATTTCACGCAAGCGGTCTAATTTTTCTTCTGCGTGATCGATCACATAAACATTCCGAATGCCCTGCTTGCCATGACGGTTGCATCGACCTGCGGCCTGTGCGATCGAATCCAATCCGGCCAACGAGCGTATTACGCATTCGAAGCTGATATCGACACCCGCTTCGATCAACTGTGTACTTACGCAAATTACTTGTTCCCCATGAACAAGCCGACTTTTGATCCGCTCCAGTATATCGTTACGATGCGATGCGCACATGGAGGTGCTTAGATGATAAACGGCAATCGAACTTCCGGCATATTGCTCGACTAATTGCCGGTACAACTTCTTGACGACCGATTTCGTGTTCAATATAACCAATGTGCTGTTCGCAATTTCCAACGTTTCCGTCACCAGTTCGGCCAATTCTTGCGTATCCATCGATCCGTCGGCGGTCCTGTCGACGATTTCAACCCGCTTAAAAGCTTGCTGCACATTGCCAAGCTCCCCAATCATTTCTGCGTCGGAAGAAAGCGCAAGCTTATATTTTTCAACCCTGTTCAAAGCCGGTTGGGTAGCCGTACACAGCACGATGCTGGATTTCGCGTCCTCTTTCATAAAGTTGACCGCCTGGTTAAAGAGAGAAACGCAGGATACCGGCACCTTCTGCACTTCGTCAAAGATGATAACCGCTTCGGCCAGGTTATGAAGTCGGCGAATATTTCGGCTGCCTTTAGCAAAGAACACATTTAAAAACTGCACCATCGTCGTAAAAATGATGGGGGAATCCCAGTTATCTTTGGCCAGTTTCAGCTTTTGTCCAATAACCGCCCGCCCTTCATCCATTTCATCGTCATCATCCAAATCGTCTACAACGTTAGAATGATGTTCCAGCAAATGGGCATCATCCTGAATCAAACGCCGAATCTCATCGGCATTTTGTTCTATAATTGTTGTATAGGGCACCACATAGACGATCCGTCTTTTGCCGTATTGTAGAGCATGCCGCAGCGCGTACCGGAAGCTGGCAAGTGTCTTGCCTCCGCCTGTCGGGATGGACAACTGGTATAAACCCGAAGGTTGAATGGCCTTCGCTTCGCATTGCTCCGACATATCGAGCCTCAAGTCATTAATCATGTTGGATTCGTCCGATTTGAAGGCTTCAATTTTGGCCATAAGCTTCGAATAATATTCTTCGAACAGCAAATCTGCGCGAGGAGCCTCCTCCGTCCTATTTTCTTCAAATTGCCTCGTATCCGTTCGATCGGCGTCTATCAAAGCGCTGAATATATATTTGGACAAAAACATCAATCGAGTTTCCGCGCTCATAGATGACGGTTGATTAATAAATTGCGCCAATTCCGAGACAGCGGCATCTACATACTGCCGGAATTCAGATTCACTCATCACTTCCCGGTAAAAGCAGGATTTAGCATCCTCATAATCTCCGATAGCCTTGTCTCTTACGCGTCTCAAGTAGTCCGACTCCAGATCGGGGTTCAGAAAATCGTGCAAATAGGAATGATGCGAGATGACTGCATTGCCGACAATCTCGGCTAAAATCCAAGCTATTGACGGATTGCCATTATGAATATAGTCAAAAATCAATTTGCCGCCCGCTGTCGAATGGTCAACGTCGCCACGCTTTTGAGAAAGTTCATGGGGCCGGTAAACGGCATTTCGCAAATAGGTTTGAAACTCATCCGTATATTTGCCCATATCGTGCAAGACGCCAGCAAGACCCGCAATATGTTTGACGCCCAACTTTTCTCCGATAATTTCGGCCAGTCTTTTTACGCCAAGCAAATGTGCTTTAGCGGTCTGTTCTTCGTTATCCGATTCTCTTATATGAGCAATATAAACCAGGACGTTCAACCCCTTTCGCTAGTTCTCAAACCCTATAATACACTCCCAATTTGTCCACGTATTGTCAGGAACGAATGTTCGAATATACATTTTTTCGCCAAAATTATAAGAACGCACGTTCCATGACAAAGGGCTGTCGCGGCAACCTGGTATGGTTGGGTTATCACAATATGTTGCAAGGAGGTAACGACGATGAACTACATCGTGATAGACTTAGAGTTTACGGTTATGAGGCAGAAGAAGCATTTGTCGGACATTATCGAAATCGGGTCCGTGAAATTGACCGTTGATGAAGGCGAGATTGCGATGACAGATCTGTTCCATTCCTACGTTCGGCCATCGACTTCTCCCGTGATTACCCCGCTCACTACAGCGTTTACCGGTATTACGCAGCGGCAGGTGGATTCAGCACCGCCGTTTCCGGAAGCCATTCAGAACTTTGCGAACTGGTTGGGCGAAGAACCTTATTATTTGCTGGCATGGGGACCCGACGACAAATTGATGTTGGTCAAGCAGTGCGAGCAGCATGGACTGGGGCTGGGTTGGATTCGCAACTACAATGATATTCAACTGCAGTTTACCTATCAGCAAGGAGGAAACAAGGGAGGCAGATGGGGACTGACCAAAGCATTGACGGCGCTGGACATTCCTTTCTTCGGTACGCAGCACCGGGCGCTGGATGACGCGTTTAATACCGCCAAGTTGTTTAAAGCGATTTTCCCGCTGCTGAAACTGCAAGAGAATAATGCCGCCGAGGAACGCTTGCAGGAACGCGCCATCGTCTATTCGACCGGTCGGGAAGCCAATCGGCCCTTCAGCCAGCTGGCCAAACTGCTCGAGACTGCGATATAAGCTGACGGCATTTTCGTGTTCAAGCAAATACGTCCCGTTCCGGATCGCATGCACTGTCTCTCGAAACAAGCTAGGCGCGAAGACCTTCGTCAAGATGCTGCAGTCGTCATTCCTCGTCCTCATACACCGATTTCCATCTTTCCAGTTTCTCTCGCATAATTTTCCGATAGGATTTCGGTTCCAAAATTTCGGCATCGGGACCGTACTGGCCGACCCAATTCAAAAACTCGCGGTCATGGTTCACCGTAACCTCAAACAACAGACTTCCATCCTTTTGCTCCGTCATTTTCGGCTTCAGGAACATCTCCTCTTCCTTAACATAACGCGCGATAGATGGAAGAAACCTTACCTTGAACCTAATCGTATCGTTGCCGCGTTCAATGGACCACGTATGTTTCATGTAAGCTTTCAAATTGAAATCGCCCTTGTCGAACTTCCGGTCAAGCAGTTCCACGCTCCGGAACCGGCTGATGCGGAACGTCCGAATCTCCTGTGCGAGGTGGCAGTAGCCGATGACGTAGAATCGGTAATCTCGGGGAACCAGGTAATAAGGATCGATCTCCCGCTCCGTCTCGGAATCGCGGGAACCGGTGTAGTAGACGGTCTTGATCGTTTGCTGCGCCAGCGCGGCTTGTATAATATCAAACAGGAAAGTGCCTCCTTCTTCGCGGTAGGCGGGGGAGCCGAGCTGGATGATGTCGGTGACGTGCTGAACGATTTCGACCCGTTTCCTCTTTTCTTTCTGGTGAGAGGACAACACCTTTTCGTAAGCTGAATCGAAGCCGGCCGGAACGAGCGAGGCAATCGGCTCCAGCACGGACGGCAGCAGCGAAAAGGCGACGGCCTCCTGTTCAGTCCAATCCAGCGGATACATTGTAAACCGGTTTAAAAATTCATAGCCTTTCCCGTGACCCGCATTAATAATCGGAATATTGGCAGCGTTCAAATCATCAATGTCGCGATAAATGTTGCGTTCCGACGTTTCCAGCCGCTCCGCCAACTCCCGGGCCAGAATCCCCGGCTTGGATTGCACCAGATTGACGATGCGCAGCATGCGAATCAATTTTCCGCTCACGAATACTGCTCCTCTCCTTGCGTCGTATCATGTTCAATTTATCGACAATTGTATAGTTATTTCGACCTTCAACCAACAAATTCCTCCCCTTCCATAGACCTAGTGAAAAAATTGCATCATCCGCCACTTCACCTTTCATTGCACTGCAGTTTATTTCTTCGAAATCAGCAAACTCGCATTCCCTTATCGAAGATAAAAAAATACTCCCCACCAGGTTGATCGGTTGTGGAAACCTTTCAACTTGTTGGGGAGTAAATTAGATAAATGCCATTACTTCGCCACGACCCGTTGATGCTCATCTACGTACGCATACTGCAAGGCGACCGCCTTCTCGATGCCGAGTCTAACCACTTTATCGAGAATCGTACCTGTTCGCGCATACCCAAGCTGCTTAGCCGTTTGCTTAACCAGCTCATCGTAAGGAAGGCTTATTTGGGACGCAAGCACATCTTTTACCGCTGCCGCAATTTCTTCCGGCGGCAAATCTTCCGCCGATCGTCTTTGCGCTTCGTCCGAAGCCACCCGGTAAATCGCGAATTGCTCCGGATCCGTACCGTCTGGCCAATAAAATATGTTCCCGTCCTGCGAATCGGTTTGTTTCGGACGCAGCATCGTAAGAAGTTCGTCGAAACGCTGATCGAGCTTGGCCCCCGTTCGAGCGATGCCCCATGCCTGCAAAATCCGCTTGCCCAATAAATTGCGACTGATCGGTCCTTCCTCGGCAATGACCTTTTCGATTTGGCTAAGCACTATTTTCGTCGATTGGTAAGATGCAAACGCATCCGCCCCCATAGCAACCGGATCAAGCGTGCAAACCATGTAATGCCGTTTTCCGTTTGCGGGATCCAAAATTTCGGATGTACGATTAGAGTCTTCTGCAGTCGGCTGGAAAGTCCCGGATTCATAACTCGTACCGACGTTTTCAATATCCTTCTTTACGGTCGTAAGATCGTCAGACCGTTCATTCGAATTGGACAATTTCTCCGATTTATCCGGCTCAACCGCCGCTCCGGCGTTGCCCTCCATTACACTCGGCGCCTCTATCTTTTCCTTCATAGCATCTGTCCGTGCATCGACTTTGGCCTCGCCGCTCATAACTTGCCGAATCGCCTCCATAATGCCGGACACTACCGCTGCCCGGTTGTCCCACCAGTCCGGACTCCATACCCGATGAAGCGTCCAGCCGAGCCCCGTCAGCACTTCCTCGCGAAGCAAGTCGCGGTCGCGCGCGGATAGTGCGCTGCGATACATCGGACCATCGAGAACAATACCGAGAATATACTGCCCTGGCTTTTCGGGATGCACGATACCCAAATCGATGCGGTATCCGGAAGCACCTACATAAATATCCGCCTTGCAGCCTTGTTCTCCCAACGCATCCGCAATGCCGGTATGGAGCGAAGAACCTCGCGAAGCAAGGCCGGCCGACGCCCCGGCAGGCAAAGCCTGCTTGCCTTTTTCGGCGTATTCGAGAAACTCCTTCAGTCCTAGCACTCCTTCGGCGCTGATTCGTCCCGCATTTAGCTGTGAAGATCGCAATGTCGCAAATACATGCATTTCCCGTCTGGCTCGCGATACGGCCACATTCAACCGGCGCCAGCCGCCTTGCCTGTTCAGCGGCCCAAAGTTCAGCGTTACTTTACCTGCAGCATCTGGCCCGTAGCCCACGGAAAAAAGAATAACGTCGCGCTCGTCTCCCTGTACATTTTCCAAATTTTTTATGAAGAGCGGTTCCGGAAGCTCCGTAAGCAGCAACTCCAGCTCCGGATCGCGTTTGCACGATTCGTCAAGCAAATCTTCTATCAACGTCTGCTGAATCGAGCTGAAGGTAACAACGCCAATGCTCAGCTTGCGCAGCTCGACATCTTTGAGCCGCCTCATTATTTCGAAGACGACCGCTTCGCCTTCCGCGCGATTATGCTTCGACTTACCGCGATCGTAGAATCCGTCTACCGGATGCCAGACGACGCTCGACACCGGCTCATCCGGAGACGGGAATGTGAGCAGCTTGTTTTCATAATAATGCGCATTACTGAACGCAATCAGGCTTTCATGCCGGCTGCGATAATGCCAGGACAAATGCCGCTCGGGCATACCGACCGCCAGGCAATCGTCCAGAATGCTTTCCATGTCCTGCAACGCCGCCTCATCTTCCTCGGCCTCCGAAGATGATTTGGAAAAAAAGCTGGTCGGCGGCAATTGCTTCGGATCGCCGACGATAATTGCTTGTATGCCTCTGGCCAGCGCGCCGACCGCTTCGGCCGTCGGGACTTGCGAGGCCTCGTCGAATATGACCAAATCGAACTTCGCACTTCCCGGATCCAAATATTGCGCCACGGAAATCGGACTCATCAGCATGCACGGGGTAAGGCGGGACAGTAAGTTTGGAACCTGCTCAAACAACTTCCGGATGGACAGCGCCCTACCGCCGCTCCGTATTGCCCGTTGCAAAATTCCAGCCTCGGAGCTTTGTGATGCCTCATGAGTCATCTGCGGCACTCTGGCAGACAATCTGGCCGCAATTTCCTGACGCGTCAGTTCGGTGAATTGCCTATCCGCTTCTTTGAATCGTTTAATGGCATCCTCGAACAAATGTCCAGAAAATCGCGACAGTACTTCGTCGCCTGCAATGATGCAGTTGGCTATCGCTTTGTAAAGGCCTTGCTCAAACGCCGTCATGAGCTGCTCATTCGACAGTTTTCCTTGCTCGTATGGCTCAATGAGCGGCGCAAGTCCTGCTTGAATCGCCTGGTCCCTTACCCTGCGCCAGGCGCACCAATCTCGCAGTTCATCCAGATTGGCTTGCCATACACGTGCCAACTCCAGCAAGAAACCTGGCCAGCCGCTTTCGTTTGCAGAAGCAATAAGTTGATCCTGCTCCAACCGCAGCAGTTCAGTCAGTCGCTTGAAACGCGTTGAAAGCTCGGTGTGACGGCTCAAGAATGATTCCAGTACGGCAGCACGCGCAGAATCGACGAACGGCCCGGCCAGTCGGCCCGCCATAGCCTGACGCGCCGCAGCAGCGGCTCCCGCCGACCCGCATAATTGCACGAGCGATGCCTGCAGACGCTCCAGCCAATTGGCCGCCGCATCGATGGCATCCCAATTCCCTTGCTCGTTCCATAGCGTATTCCCGCAAAGCGGCTTGTTTTTCTCCTCCAGCTTGAGAAGTTTCTGTTCCTCCTCCTGCCACTGGATCAGCCGGTTTAACGCGTTCGGAATCCGCTCCCGAGCCAGTGCCTGTCCCGATGGCATGAACCTTTGCATCGACTTGACGATCCGGCGTTGACCAAATAGCTTCGGAAGAAACCATTGCAGCTCGCAACGGTTCCATACAGCCAGCGCCTGCCGTGCGTCATAACTAATCGCATCGGAAGTGAATTCGGTTAAAGCGGAATCCCTTGCAGCATCTCTTCTTCGCCCCTGTTCGACAACCTCCCGTATGTTGGCTATGACAATATCCGCCTGATCGAAGCGAATGAATTCCGGCTTCACATCCGGAACCTTGCATGCCAACTCGCTTAGCTCCGCCATCCACTCCGTCTCCCGGTATCGGAATCCGCCTGATCCACGGTTTGGAAGCAAATCATCTGCCGTTCGCCCAAGTTCCTGTTCATAAATCGGCAGTTCTTCAATGAGCTGATGCAAAAGATCGGCGACTTCGGTTTTCATCTGCGGCGAATAGTCCGATGATTGAATTGCGGACAGCGGGTGGTTCCCGACATCTCCACATTTGGCTCCAGCCGCCTTAAGCTGCCCGGCCAAATCCCGCCATAACGTAAGCTGCTCCTCACGCATGTCCTTAATGGTCTCTGCCGGGAACCGCACGACGACATCTTCTCCCGGTCCAGTATTCTCGTAAGCCGATATAGCATCAAACAATGACAAACCCGATGAATGACGGCGATGAAGCGCCGCCACGTAATCGTTCAGCTCTCCACGCAGCTGCTGCAACCGGTCCGCCTGCGCCTTCCAAGCGCCGGGAGACTGTACCCTGCGTGACTCGAGCGCTGCGCTCAGCTGATCAAGGACTGCTCGTTTCGTGCTTTTGTTTGAATGGAGCTCTAGGCAGAACGGCCCAAGTCCGATTTGCTCCAATCGGCGTTGCACGACCGACAAGGCGGCCATTTTTTCGGCGACAAACAGCACTTTTTTGCCTTGGGCTAAAGCATTTGCAATCATATTGGTAATCGTTTGCGACTTACCCGTTCCCGGCGGTCCGTGCAGTACAAAGCTGTGACCTGCTGCCGCAGCTTGCACAGCCGCCAATTGCGAGGAATCGGCACTAATCGGAATCACCATTTCCGTCGGATGCACTTCATCGAGAGGAGCAGCGTCATCGCTGCTAATAGGTATGGCCTGCAGCTTTCCTTCCATCAGACTGGCAACGATTCGGTTCTGTACGAGCTCGGCCGCCCGATTACGAAGATCGTTCCACATAACGAATTGACCGAATGAAAACAAACCTAAATAAGCCGACTCCAATACATCCCATCGAGGCACTTGAATCAGGGCATGCCTCAGCGTATGGAAAACTTCCTTAAGCGCAATCCCTTTTTCGTCTCGAGGCAATGGGTCCAGACCAGATATACCGATACCGAAATCCTGCTTCAGCATCTCGAGCAGCGTAATGTTCATTTGCGGTTCTTCGTCCCGCGCCCTGATAACGTAACCTTGGCGTGACGATTTTCTAATCAAGTCTACCGGAATCAATGCTAGAGGCGCATAGCGAGGCACCTCGCTTGCAGTCGTCTCATACCATTTCAACAAACCCAAAGCAAGGTACAGAGTATTCGCTCCATTTTCCTCCAGCGAGCTTCGCGATGAACGATATAAATGAACAAGCCGCCGTTCCAACTCGGGGCCGTTAAGATCGGAGCGAAGACGTTTGCGAATGAATTCCTCCTGCAGCAACCCGGCCAATGGAGAAGCGCTCGACGTCGATTGGAACAGTGCTGCGTCACGCACATTATCCTGCCAGTCATCCGGACGGGCCAGCAACTGAAATTCCTCCCGGTCGGCCAATGCATCCTCCAGATCGTTCAATTGAACCGACATAATCGGTATGCTTGATTTCGTCAACCGGAAATTCAGCAGCGCATTGCGCAGCGTTAAATCCAGCAATCTGCGCTCCCATTGTTTTTGTTTCGATAATGCCGGCAGTGAGTCAACCTCTTCCGGCTTCTCCAGTACTTCTATAATTTCCGGGGCATGGGCGTCAATAGCCGCATTCGCTTTTTCCGATTCGAAATCCTCGACTACCCATCCGGCCGCAGTCGCAGTACGAACCGGCAACGGCCTGACTGCAGAAGCTCGGGCACGTCGGATATCAATGAGGCTCTCGAACTTTTCCGGCGGGTTCAAATTCATTGTCCCCAACCTAACCGCTTCGTCAAAGTCCGCCGCATTTCCGTCGCACATGGCCGTCGATTCAACGACACATATTTCGTTAATGCCGCTGGACAATCTTTTGGTCAGTGCGGACAAATCGTCCTGCACAATCTCGGCAAACGTTTCTTCCGTCAGCCAAAGCCCCGCGAATGCGTGCCCTTCGGTAAAGACTATGAGCGGATGCAAGCCGATTGCTTCCAGACAAGCCGCATACAACAGCGTCAAATCCAGACAATTGCCCATGCCGTGAGCAAAGATCGTCTCGGGGAGCCGGACTCGCTGACCTATCGGCTCGAAGCTGGGCGGCGCAACGCAATATACGATTCTCCGTTGCCGAATTGCCGAATATACGGCCGCCGCTTGCATGCGGACACGATTAGGATCTTTTGTCTGGTAGGCAGTAAAAGCGGACGAACCAGCCCATTTATTCAAAATGTCAGCCGCTTCGCGAACGATTTGCGACACTTGCGGGTGGTTCGGCGTTACGAAAGCGGCAGCCATTTCGGGCAGCACTGCCGTTCCGCTCCACTCGTCAAAGGCAAGCACCGCTATCGGCTTGCGTTCATTAAATAACACTTGTCCCGAGTGCATGACTGTCAGTCCAATGGTCCCGCTAATTCTTTCAGACATCTGTGCCAGCAAGGAAGCGGACAGCTGAATCGGAACCGTGCCGATCTCTACAGTTTGCTCCGGGGGGAGGACATCGATCGTTTTACTCCACGTAAAAGCGAAATCGGGTTCGCAAGCAATGACAACCTCAACTTGCCTTAGTTCCTCATCCGAAGTATTGGCCACGCTGAGACGCCTCACAACCGGCACATAATTTTGCTGCATGCTGTAATTGATTGTCTCGATGGGCAGCCACTCGCACCGAACACTCCCGCTCATATTTTTACCCTCCAATCGGTCCGATAATATTTTTGATTTGTCTCCCACCAAATGTCCTATTTCTTCTTGATTTTCCTTTCATTATACCATTCAGATCTATGTTTTTCTTCTCTTTTCAACAACCTTCGAGGAATATCAACGAATTTCAATCGAATGAATAAAAAACAAGGCCCCTTCCCAAAGTTTCACTTTGGTCAAGTGGCCCTAATTCTTATATAGGATAGCGTCTGATCTTTCCATAACATCTCATACCTTACCTAAGGATGGCAATAGGCGTTTCCGCATATGAAGCGATATTTTGAGGCACCCCCCAGACCCTTCTCTAGCAAACTTTCAATCCACGCATCCGTACGGGATGCGACGGCGAGCTGTGGCATGACGTCGCTGCGATCGGGACATTTCAATCCACGCATCCGTACAGGATGCGACGATTGCACGTTTGCACAAAGCCTATGACTATCTCATTTCAATCCACGCATCCGTACAGGATGCGACCGGGAGCAATGCAGGAGCGCAGCCTGTTGTCATATTTCAATCCACGCATCCGTACGGGATGCGACGAGCGAAACCATCGAGATTCCATACTTGGAGATCGGATTTCAATCCACGCATCCGTACGGGATGCGACCTGAGCAAAAAATACGACATGGGCAAGATCGAGACATTTCAATCCACGCATCCGTACGGGATGCGACGCTTGATGAGCAACAACGTCTTAAGAGACAAGAATTTCAATCCACGCATCCGTATGGGATGCGACAGGGCTTTTGTCCAATTTCTTCAGTGCGATCGGACAATTTCAATCCACGCATCCGTACGGGATGCGACCCTGCTGGTACAACTCCAGGCTCCACGTCAAACCATTTCAATCCACGCATCCGTACGGGATGCGACTTGGATCGGATAAGAGCAATAAAATGGTGACAACAATTTCAATCCACGCATCCGTACGGGATGCGACTCGGAGGGGATGCATTCGGATCAACATCACCCGTCAATTTCAATCCACGCATCCGTACGGGATGCGACAGGCTGGCCAGTCGCGCTATTGTCGGGACGGACGATTTCAATCCACGCATCCGTACGGGATGCGACTAACGATGCTTGATGGATCGACGGTCAGCACGATATTTCAATCCACGCATCCGCATGGGATGCGACGGGAATCGAAATCGCAATTGGCCGCAGCGTTGATAATTCAATCCACGCATCCGCATGGGATGCGACCCTGACGAGGTTGAGTTGCTGTTTAGAAGTTCAGAATTTCAATCCACGCATCCGCATGGGATGCGACGACTTTTTCTTCTTCCGGCAGCACCCACACGTCCCGATTTCAATCCACGCATCCGCATGGGATGCGACGCAACGGGAGCCGGCCGATGACATCGCCGATCGTGCATTTCAATCCACGCATCCGCATGGGATGCGACTTGAAATGGCCGACCGTCGGGCAGATGGCTTGGATTTCAATCCACGCATCCGCATGGGATGCGACGAAGTATCTTGTCCACCACAGGAGCATCATTTTTATTTCAATCCACGCATCCGCATGGGATGCGACCCATGGGGATTTGTGCCCCTTCTTCACCGACTGCATTTCAATCCACGCATCCGCATGGGATGCGACCTCTGCGCCATTTGCCGGGCTTGGGAACCGGCAGATTTCAATCCACGCATCCGCATGGGATGCGACTTCGTACAAGATTCATTCCATCGCCTCCAAAAAATTTCAATCCACGCATCCGCATGGGATGCGACGGCGCACCGTCGTAATTGCCCGAATTTCCTCAAGATTTCAATCCACGCATCCGCATGGGATGCGACGCTTGTTACTTCATCATACGCCGCCTGATACCACATTTCAATCCACGCATCCGCATGGGATGCGACATAAAACCGGGCAGATCATTTGCATCATTGCCCCATTTCAATCCACGCATCCGCATGGGATGCGACAACAGTTGTGCAATGTAAGCCGTCACCCGGTTTAATTTCAATCCACGCATCCGCATGGGATGCGACGACGATGTAAAGACACTCACGAAAGAGAGGTTAATTTCAATCCACGCATCCGCATGGGATGCGACTCGGCTCCATCGCCAAGGTTACGAAGGATGACGATTTCA
Source organism: uncultured Paenibacillus sp. (assembly GCA_937895345.1). Lineage (GTDB taxonomy): Bacteria > Bacillota > Bacilli > Paenibacillales > Paenibacillaceae > Pristimantibacillus. The sequence goes on from CALAWP010000021.1 coordinate 12,863, forward strand.
ATCCACGCATCCGCATGGGATGCGACGCAGCTCTGCAATGGTCCGATGTAAACCTAAAAGAATTTCAATCCACGCATCCGCATGGGATGCGACTCAAGAGCCGCAATACGGGTGGCCAACTCTTGCAATTTCAATCCACGCATCCGCATGGGATGCGACGCAGGCCATGGTAAACAACCTGCACACAACGATATTTCAATCCACGCATCCGCATGGGATGCGACGATCATCTGAAGCTATCGGTCACTGGATATTCCAATTTCAATCCACGCATCCGCATGGGATGCGACGCATTTTGTCTATGTGTTCCGTTGCGTTCCGTGGATTTCAATCCACGCATCCGCATGGGATGCGACGTGTTGTGTCGTTCAGCATGGCTATCAGCTCCGCATAATTTCAATCCACGCATCCGCATGGGATGCGACTCAGTTCTTAAAATCGATTCTACAACATTTTCGGATTTCAATCCACGCATCCGCATGGGATGCGACCGGATCACAATCAACAAGGCGCACTCGGGATGGAATTTCAATCCACGCATCCGCATGGGATGCGACTCGGTCGCTTCGGTGGCGGCAAGCCGCAAATTATATTTCAATCCACGCATCCGCATGGGATGCGACTGCGGATGGATACGCGAAGTCGCCAGATGGACAAATTTCAATCCACGCATCCGCATGGGATGCGACCATGTGGCGACGGAGCTATGGCAGAGGTGATTAGGATTTCAATCCACGCATCCGCATGGGATGCGACATTTTATATTAAAGGTGTCGCTTCGGCGTGGATTATTTCAATCCACGCATCCGCATGGGATGCGACTGGAGATTACAGCCAAAGGAAAAGACCCGGAGAATTTCAATCCACGCATCCGCATGGGATGCGACGGCGGTTTTTGATTAAAAATGTATATAAAACAACATAAATCGACATCATCTTACATGATGTATATATCTCCATTGAGAAAATTACTTACAGAAAGACTATGGTAAAGTAAAATATTTCTAATTTATTGGTGCGAAACCCCCGGGGAATTCATGTGCACTCCACATTCGCACCGGTGTTTCGCACTGGCCCACGTGCTCCGTTTTAAATAAATTCAACTCAGAACAAAGAAATCCTTCTACTACTCTCGTTTATCTCCTTTCCAAGTTACGCGACCAAGGAGTTATTTCAGCCACACATACAACGTTCGTACTTCAACCAGTAATTAGCTTGAGCATTATATTTTTGCAAATGAACCGGAAGACCTTGACAAGGTTTGACACTGTCACCAGCATGAAACGTCAGTTCTAACGGAACTCACGTACCTTATGTCGGCAATTTGAGCCATTTAGAATTTCTAACGGAGCTGAGCGCAGCTATTCGTCGAAAATCGGACCGTTGAAGATCAAAATTATCTAAATAAGAGCGGTGAGTTCCGTTAGAGTTTATAATGCTGCGATTACAGCAATATAGCGTCTCTCAGTTCCGTTAAAAACTGAAGCTGAATCATCTCTTAACCGACAGGCATGTTCTGCCCGTCTCCGCGCCCGTACCGCATCCCATAGATTAAAGCAAAATACCCTTCGCGCGCGCCAGTGCCACATTCGGCAGGTTGTGTAATACCAGCTGGCATTTTAGATAATGCCGGCATCCCGTCCAGCTACTTCTCAAACCTAAACCACCCAAAGTCAAAGTTCGATCCCGGCAAGAAAATAAACGTTACATTCTGCAGTCCCGTTACTTTTTCCAGCTCGAACACGCGCTCTACGTAGTCGTATGAACCGGCAAACTCGATAAGCTGGTTGCTCTCGCCGTCCGCGCCGGCGAACCGTACGTGGATCGTGCTGTTGTCCAGCGGAGAGCGGCCGCAGATGACGATTCGCGAGGCGCCCTCCTCGCCAAAATCCATCCCGTCGAACTGCAGCGACACATTGTTGCCGATGCCTTCTACGCTGTAACCCGTCAGCGTAAACGTATCGCCGTAGATCCGGTCGCTGTCCTCCGCGTCATTGCGCGCGAACGCCCGGTTTTGCCGCTCAAACGAGAACCCTTTAATATGCAGCTTCTGGCGCGTGACAAAGCAGATCGACGTCACGCCGCGCAGCCGCTTGCTCAGCCGGTACGTCTCCTCCTGGTAGACGTTCCAGCGGGACTCCTTCTGATAGACGACATCGGCCAGCCGCTCGCTGCCCTCTTCATCCGGCATTCCTTCCCATATTTCAAGCGCATACGGCTCGCTGGACAAAGCAAAGATCGGAATCGTGATCGTATCGGAACCATACGGCCCGAAGTCGATGTCGCGGTAGCCGACATGCGTCTCCCCGTCCCGGCTCGTAGCGACGCCGCGCTCGTTGCCGTTGCCGGCTTCGCCTTTGACGTAATCGTACAGTCCGCCGGTAATAAAACCGTACGGATCTTTATAAGCCGTGCCGATTCCTTCCGCCTGGAACTCCAGCTGCGAAATCAGCTTCGTCTTGTCCGTTCCGTTGCGGCTCGTGCAGCGAAGCCGGAACGCTCCGTCGCCGAGCGCGGTCACTTTCGCTTCCAGCCCTGACGCTTCCACGCGGGCGATGTTGGACGGGATGCCGGCATCGTTCACGACGCTCCACTCGACGTCCCGATAAGACGTATTCGCCGGGTACAGCACCGCCCTCGCCGCGATTTCCCGCCTGTTCGCGTCCAGCCGCTGTCCTTCCGGAGAAACGATCTCGATTTTGCGCAGCGGAATTTCGTCCTCATGACCCGTCACGACCGCACGTTCCCGATTGGCCGTCAATGCGGATATTCCCGCCAAATCCTCTCCGGCGGAGGGGATCGCTTCCAGCTCCATAACCGCCGATTCCATGCCCAGGGACGACACCTCCACCCGAATGGCTCCCGGCTCCAGCGTCGAGCCGATGATGGCCGTCAGCTTCCCGCTGAACAATCTGCGGCTCACCCCTTTGTACGGATCGTAATCGGTGCTGTCGCCGTTATCCAGGCCAAGCAGGCGGCCGGCCCCCGTCACGCTGACGCGCACGCGGTTGTTCGCGTTGTCGACCGGATTGCCCTCGGCGTCGTCCATGCCGATCGTCAAGTAGACCAGATCCGTTCCGTTGGCCGTCAGCTGCGTCTTGTCCGCTTGCAGGCGAAGCTTAGCCGCATCCCCGAACGACCGTCTGACCGCGGTTGCCGCAACCCGGCCGTCTTCGTCGTAAGCGATCGCCTTCAGCTCGCCCTTCTCGTAAGGCACCTTCCACCACCCGAGCAGCTGCGTCCCGTTGGCATGGTCAATCTCATACGTTCCGATCGTATTCCCGTTCAGCTGCAGCTCGACCTTCGGCGCATTGGAGCAGACGCGGACGTCGATCAGCTGGCCCGGATTGAAGTCCCAATACGGAAACAGATGAACCATCGGCTTCGTCTTGAAATCCGTCCAAGCGGCTTGGTAAATATAATACGAATCCTTTGGAAAATGGGCCGTGTCGATTTGACCGAAATAGGAGTTTTTCGTATGATACGGCGTCGGTTCTCCAATATAGTCGAAGCCCGTCCACAGAAATTGCCCCAGCGAAAACGGCGTATCCCGCTCCGCGATAATGCAGAACTCCGGCGACTTGGCGCCCCAGCTCGTCGTGCTGTTGCCGAGCGCCGAGCATTGCTCGTCGTCGTCCGCCAGGATGGGCTGCTCGAACGGAAAATGGTAGACGCCCCGGCTCTGCACGACGGACGACGTTTCGCTGCCGTAGATGACCCAGTCCGGATGCTCGGCATGGTGCTTGGCGTAATATTTCTCTGCGTAGTTGTACCCGGCGATCTTGACGATGTCGGCGCACTTTTGTGCATTTTCCCAAGGCATGTAGTTCGACCCGATCGTGACGGCCGCGTTGCCTTTCGGATCGTGCTTGCGCACCTCGTCCATCAGCATCCGCGTCACGGCCTGCCCCCGCTCGTCGGCATGCGTGTCGTAAATTTCGTTCCCGATGCTCCACATCGCCAGGCTCGGATGATTCCGGTCCCGCCTGACCCAGCTCCTGACGTCCGCGGCGGCCCATTCCTGGAAGAAGCGCGCATAGTCGTACGGCGTTTTGGGCCTCTCCCACATGTCGAACGCTTCCGAAACGACGATAAAACCCATTTCGTCCGCCAGGTCCATCAGCTCCGGCGCCGGCATGTTATGGGCCGTTCGAATCGCGTTGACGCCCATTTCCTTCAACAGCACCATCCGGTTTCGAAGCGCCGTCCGATTAAAGGCCGCTCCCAGCGCTCCCAGATCGTGATGCTCGCACACGCCGTTCAGCTTCATCTTTGTCCCGTTCAGCAGAAATCCTTGATCGGGATCGAGCACGATGTCGCGGAACCCGACCGGCTGATCGATCGTTTCGATCGCGGCATGCCCCGATGCGCCGCTCCCATCCGGCTCAATCCGCTCCAGACGCGTAACGAGCCGGTATACGTTCGGTGCGTCCGGACTCCACAGCTCCGGGCTTTCCAGTTGCAAAGCTTGTCGATCCAGAACGGGACCGGGACGCCCGTCCGCCGCTATCCGGCATTCGGTTGCGGCTGCGGCCTCGCCCTTGCGCAACAGCGTATGCGTGAGCCGCACGTCCTCCGCAAGATGCAGCTCGGTATCGATTTCAACCTGCCAGCCGCTGCCGGCTTGCTTAATGGAGACATAGACGCCGTCCTTTTCGATATAGGTCGCCCCTCTTGTCTTGAGCCACACGTTCCGGTAGATGCCCGCTCCCGAATACCACCGGCTGTTCGGATTTTGATGAACGGCTTTGACGACGATTTCGTTCTCCCCTGCGACAAGCGCATCTGTCAATTCGACTTCGAACGAGGAATAGCCGTACTTCCATTCGCCGGCCTTCCGGCCGTTCACGTAAACGGATGAATCCATATAAACGCCGTCAAAATATAAAAGGATCCGCTCCCCCGCCTCTTCATGGCGGAAGCGCTTACGATACCAGCCGATGCCGTCTTCGTACAAATCCAGCGTATTGTCGATGAGCCAGTCGTGCGGGAGGTCTATCGGCTCGAAGACGAGGCCCGACCAATCGTCCGTCCCCAGGCCGCTTTTGGCAAATGTCCAACCGTCGTTAAACCGCGTATTTTTGTTCAATGCTCTGCTCCTTTGCAACCTATTTTTCGATGGATATAAGAAGATTTTAACATTTTCGGCGGTAAATGAAACCGTATATTTGAGATATATCGAACCGCTGGAAGACGAAACCGCCGCCTTGACATGCGAATATACGTTCGGTATAGTTGGTTTATTATGACATAACGGAGTGACGAGGATGGCCAGGCATATCGATGAACATTTCGAAGCGGCAGACTTCAGCGGCCGGGAGTTTGCAGAGCACGAGTTTCTGAGGTGCACGTTCGATCGCTGCACGTTCCATTTCGCCGCCATGGAGGAAATGTCGACGGCCCGCTGCCGGTTTACGCAATGCAGCTTTCAAGGGGCGGCGATGAACGGCTCCGTTCATACGGGAACCGCCTTCGAGAATTGCAGCTTTGCGGAAAGCAACCTGTTTGCGTCCGTCTTTACGGACTGCAAGATGGTCGGATCCGACTTTTTCAAGGCGAAGCTGGACGGGATTACCATCGCCAACGGCGACTGGTCCTATACCCATTTGCGGCAGGCGAGACTGGACAAGCAGCATTTAAGAGGGGTTCGTTTTTACGAAGCGGATTTAACGGATGCCCATCTGGAGAAATCCGATTTAAGAGATTGCGACTTGACGAGAGCCCAATTGAAGCATGCGAGGCTGCAAGGCGCGGATTTGCGAGGCGCCGTGATGGACGGCGTCGATTTTACGTCGGTGAGCGTCAAGGGCGCCCGCATGGATGCGGAACAAGCCGTTCTCTTCGTGCGTTCGCATGGCGCGAGAGTCGATTAAACGCCCGAATGCTTCTGCAAGCCTCCGGCTGGACAATATCCCGGCGATTCGGCTCTGCCGGGCGTTCGTCTAGTCGCCTCCCAGCTTTCATTCAACCCTTCCCTGTTCCAAGCGGGCACGGAAAGACAGGATAACCCGATTCAGCCAATGTTACGATGTAAACGAAAGGAAGTGACGCCGTTGGATGCGTTGGCGGGCATGAAGCAGGCGCTCGATTATATGGAAGCCGGCATGGAAGGAAGGCTCGACATGGAGAGCATCGCGCGAGCCGGTTATATGTCCCCTTTCCATTTCCAGCGCATGTTCCATATCGTTACGGGCGTGACGGTTGCCGAATACGTCAGGCGGCGCAAGCTGACGCTGGCCGCCCAGGAGCTGGCTTCCTCCTCGGTCAAGGTGATCGACGTCGCATACAAGTACGGCTACGATTCGCCGGAGTCGTTCTCCAAGGCGTTTCGCCGGCTTCACGGCATCTCGCCGTCCGAAGCTCGCGGCGCCAAGGTGAAGCTGAAGGCGTATCCGCGGCTGACCTTTCAGTTAACGTTGAAGGGAGATCAGGAAATGGATTACCGTATTGAAGAAAAAGAGGCTTTTGACGTGTTTGGAGTCAGTCTGAACGTTACCGCCCAGGAAAGCGAACAATCCCGCAAAATACCGCAGTTTTGGGAGGAATGCCACCGCAACGGCACTGTGGCGAAGTTGGAAAGCATCATGCAAGGCGATTCGATGCTTGGCGTATGCCTGAACATGCAGCCCGATACGGGCGACTTTACGTATATGATCGCCGGCCGGGGCGACCGGAACGCGGCGGCCGCCGAAGGCTACGAGATTTGCTCCATCCCTGCCGCCACCTGGGCGGTCTTCACATCGACCGGACCGCTGCCCGGAGCCATTCAGCATACGTTTGAACGCATCTTCTCGGAATGGTTCCCGGCTACCGGCTATCAGCATGCCGGCGCGCCGGAGCTTGAGGTTTACCTTCCGGGCGATACCTGTGCCGAGGACTACCGCTGCGAGATTTGGATTTCGATTGTAAAGAAATAAAGACTTGAATAACGAAGAACAGGAGGCGGCTTATGCCCCTCCTGTTCTTCTTCGTATCAAATACCCTGCCGTCGTCGCCAAGCCTGCCGCGAAATATGAAGCTCTCAAACCGTCTTCATCGCATCAAACCGTCTTCATCGCATCAAACCGTCTTCATCGCAAATTTTCTGAAGCGCAGCCAAGCGACAAACAATCCCCCAAGGCCGAAGGCAAACAGGACCAGCAGCGTCCAGCCGATGTCCGCTGCGCCGGCACCGCGAATCATGACGTCCTGCATGCCGCGCTGCGCCCAATATTGCGGCGTGAACAACCCGACCGCCTGAACCGCTCTTGGCAGCATATCGTAAGGAAACCATAATCCGCCCACGATCGCTCCGCCCATCGTAATGACTTGAACGACCGCAATGCCCATATTTTCACTGCTGACCAGCATGGACAGCATCAAGCCGATGCCTGTCGCGCATACAGCCAGACCGATCACAATGAAGGCGATGGCCAACGGATCGCCGATGTGAAGGCCGTACGCAATCCGGCCGAACGACAGCAACACGACGGACTGGATGAGCAGAACCAGCACATGAGGGACCCACATGCCGCACAAGTAATGCAGCGGCTTCATCGGAGTGCTCTGCAGCCTCGCCAGCATGCCCGATTGCCGGTCCTTCAGCAGCCCGAGAATCATATTAATCATAATAAAGAAGACGAACATGACAGTGTAGCCGGGCACGATCTGCGTAATCGGATCCGCCTTCGCCGCGTTTTCCTTCACTTCGCTAACTATAACGGCTGGCTCCATTAGAGCCTCGATGGCGGAACCCTCCAGCCCCAAGTCCGCCATGGCGTTTCGAAGCTTGTATTGCTGCAACCCGCCGGTCACGCTGTCCAGCAGCGCGATGACCGGAGCCGCAGCCTCGTCGGCCGCCGCGTCGCGGTACAGCTTCACTTCCGCAGCTTCTCCTCCGCTCACCCGTTCCCCGTAGCCTTGCGGAATAACGAGCAAATAAGACAGCCCGCCCTCCTTCACTTCCCTTATCGCGTCGGCCGCTCCCGTCCCTTCGTACCGCTCCGGCTCAAACCCTTTCACTTCCGCCAACATGTCGATCAGCTGCCCGGATAGTGCCGAACCGTCTTCATCGACATACGGGATGGCATAGGTTGCGCCGCCCGACTGGCTGAATATGGACGCGAACATGACAATAAATACGATGGGAAGGGCAAACAGCCAAAAAAACGTTCCTTTATCCTTAAGCGTCAATGCAATTTCCTTGCGAACGATAGTCCAAATCACCGGTGCTCGTCCTCCTGTCCCGCTTCTGTTACACTTCTCTTCTGTTTCACTTCATCGCTAAATCGCCCGACAAACGCTAGTCTCTCAGCTTCGAGCCGGTCAAACGGAGAAATACGCTGTCCAGCGAAGGCTGCAGCAGCTCAAGCGCCCGTACCGACACGCCGTCGCGCGCCCACAGGCTTGCCAGCTCCGCCATCGCCTCCATCGGCCTTTCGCACTCGAGCACCCAGCCTCCGCCTTCCTTCCTCACGCCGGTTACGCCGCGCAGCTTCGGCGGCTCGGCCGCGCCTTCCGCTTCCGCATAAACCGCCTTGACCGCATGCTTTTCCAGCAATTCCTTGAGACCGCCTTGCGAGACGATCGACCCGTGATCGATAATGGCGACATCGTCGCACAGCGCTTCGACTTCCTCCATGTAATGGGTCGAATAAATGATCGTGGCGCCTTCGCGCTTCAGATCCTTAATGATCTCGAAGATCAGATGGCGCGACTGCGGATCAATCCCTACCGTCGGCTCGTCCAAAATAATAAGTTTGGGCTCGTGTAGAAGCGCGGCGGCCAGATTGATGCGGCGCTTCATGCCTCCGGAATACGTTCCGACCGCTTCGCCCGCCCGTTCGGCAAGCCCGACAGCCGTCAACGCGCGATCCACGCGCCGCTTCAGCTCGGAGCCGCGAATGCCGTACATCTCTCCAAAAAAAGTCAAATTTCTTCTCCCGCTCAGCTTATCGTACAATGTAATATCTTGAGGCACGTAACCGATCATGCTCCGCACCGCATCGATTTCTTTGCGAAAATTGCGGCCGAACATCTCGATCTCGCCTTGGTCCGGCGTCAAGATCCCGGTCAGCAGCTTCATCGCGGTCGATTTGCCCGCTCCATTCGGGCCGAGCAACCCGAAGCAGCTTCCCTTCCGAACCGTAAGGTCGATTCCCTTAAGAGCCGGCTTCCCGCCATAGCTTTTCTTGATGCCGCTTGCCTTCAGCGCCAGTTCCATCGCTTCTCTCCCTTTCGCCTTTATCGTTGCCCTCATTCTATCAAACGGCTGGCCGTCGCACCCCGAATTCGGAATAAGTTGCGCGTTATCGCGCATCAACTGCCGATATCCATGCCTGTGTGCAGACACAAACATCCCATTATCTTGGGAGCGTTGTAATTTCTATAGCCGCAAAAAAAACGGAGCAGTCTCATCAACCGCCCCGTCCGGCATTCCGGCCGCTAAAGCCCGAAATTAATATTCGTTTTTGTGAACCGAAGCGTTCAACGCCTCCGCCTGCTTCTTGAAGTAATAACGGAAACCGAGCCAAAACATGGCGTACGAAACGATAAACATCAGCAGGCCGAGCGCGATAGGCAGCGGCTTGAGCGGAATCCACCCTACCGCGGCCGCTATGGGAAAAAAGAGGGCAATGGACAGCAAAAAATGAACGATGAGCTGCTTCAGCGGACTCCATCGGTCGTATTCGAAAATAAACGATGCGATGCTGAAATAGGCGCCCATCGCCATGCTGCCCAGCATGTTCGCCCAAATCAGCTTGGCCGGGATGACCGCGTCCTTCAGCATAAGTCCCGTCAAAACGGCGAACATGATGATCGCCGAACAGCTGAATCCCATCAATACCCGCCTGAACAGTTCAATCGCCATGCTTGTCGTCCCCCCATATCAGTCTCTTCTTCAGCTGCGCCACGTAAGCCCGTAAAACGTACTCCTTGCCGCCCGACTTGAAGTGCACGCACAAATTGCCGTTAAACGACAGCTCGAACCGAACAATCCGCTCCACATTGCCGATAACCGACTTCGAGAAACGCATGAACTGATGCGGAGCCAGCAGCTCCTCGATTTCATAAAGCTTCATCTTCAGTTCGATACTCTGTCCGCCCATGGAAGCAAACACTTTGCGGTTTTCCGCATACACGTAATCGATGTCGCCGGGATCCAGCAGCACCGACCGCTCATCCTGAATGCCGACCAGCCGTTTCGTCGTCGGGCTCTGTATTTTTTGACCAGCGCCGCGAGCTCCTCGGTCCACTCCTTGGCTTGTATCGTGACGACCGTTTCGTCGTATTGGTCCTTAATGTCAATTTGAAGCTTCAACCGTCTTCTCCTCCAGCATGCCTCAATTTCCCGCGAAATATCTGTGTCTGTATAAAATGATACCATCCGGACTGCAATTACGGAACCCGTGACGATTGGGGACAATCGGCGAACCGGTTCATCCCGCAGCGCAAACGAATAACCCGTAAGCGGAAGAATCCTCCTCTTACGGGTCTTGATAAGTCCTTATGCCGTTATGCAACTTCATTTCCATTCTCGGCTTGCCTGTTTATCCGAATCGTCCGCTGACGTAATCTTCCGTGCGCTTGTCGTTCGGATTCGAAAACAGTTTGACGGTTTGATCGAATTCGATCAGCTTGCCGTTCAGGAAGAAGGCGGTCTTATCGGAAATACGAGCGGCCTGCTGCAAATTGTGAGTAACAATTACGATCGTATATTGGGCTTTCAACTGTTGAATCAGTTCCTCGATCTTCAGCGTAGAGATCGGGTCCAAAGCGGAGGTCGGCTCATCCATCAGAATGACTTCCGGCTCAAACGCCAGCGTGCGGGCGATGCACAAGCGCTGCTGCTGGCCGCCGGATAAGCCGTAGGCGTCCTTGTGCAGACGGTCCTTGACTTCGTCCCAGATCGCGGCGCCGCGCAAGCTTCTTTCCACGATTTCGTCCAGCACTTGCTTCTTGCGAATCCCATGTACGCGAGGCCCGTAAACGACATTCTCATAAATCGTTTTCGGCAGCGGATTGGGCTTTTGAAACACCATGCCGACCTGCGTGCGCAGCTCTTCTACCGTATATTCGCGAAAGATATCGCGGCCCTGATAAACGATTTGCCCTTGCGTCCGGACGCTGTCGTTCAACTCGATAAGCCGGTTCAACGTTTTGATATACGTGGATTTCCCGCATCCGGAAGGACCGATAATGGCCGTCACTTCGTTCTCTTGAATGTCCATATTAATATCGTACAGCGCCTGCGATTCTCCGTACCATAAGTTAAGCTCCTTCGTCTGGATGACGGTAGGTTTGTTCTCCGTCTCGGACTTCTCCGAAGCAAGCGCAGCTTGGGGCCGTTCCGTTACCGCATGATTCATTCGTCACCTCTCCTTTCTTAGTAACGTTTCTGGTATTTGTTTCGAATAAAGATAGCCAGAGAGTTCATGGCAAACAAAACGACGAGCAGCACGATAATGGTTGCGGCCGCCAGGTTCGCATACTCCTGCACGAGAACCGTATCCAGCGTCCAATAATAAATCTGAATCGGCAGCGCCGTAAAGTCGGACATTAACGAGTTCGGAATCGGCATAATCAATACCGGTATGCCAAGCACGACCAGAGGTGCCGTCTCTCCGATGGCCCGCGACAGCGACAAAATAAATCCGGTCAAAATGCCCGGCAGCGCCGCTGGCAGCACAACTCTGCGAACGGTCTGCCATTTGGTCGCTCCCATCCCGAAGGAGGCTTCCCTCAAAAACTGCGGTACGGCCCGAATCGCTTCCTGACTGGCTACAACGACGATCGGCAGCACCAGCAGAGACATCGTCAGTCCGCCCGCCAAAATGCTCGATCCAAGATTTAATCCTCTGGAAAATACCGCGAGACCGAGCAAACCGAAAATAACGGAAGGCACGCCGGCCAAATTCGAAATATTGACTTGGATAAAAGCGTGAAACTTGCTTTTCTTGGCGTATTCCTCCAAATAGATGGCCGTGCAGACGCCCAGCAGCATCGTGACAGGACCGACAACGAGCATTAACAGCACCGTTCCGACAATAACGCCTAATATACCCGCGCGATCCGGATTCAACGAAAGCTTGCCCGTAAGGAAATTCCAATCCAGCCACCCGGCGCCTTGCGTCACGACTTGATAGATCAGGATAGCCAGAACGAGCAAGGCAAACAAGGTAGCGAGCAAGAACAGGTTCTTCATCGCTTTGTCCATCGTCTGACGGATCAGAATGTTTTGACTATGACCGCTCTTCATGCTTAATAACCCTCCCTGAATATACGTGAAATATAGCGGGCAGCCAGGTTCATGAGAAGCGTAAAGACGAACAGGGTCAATCCTACGGCGTACAAGCTGTAGTAGCCGACTGTTCCGCTTCCTGCGTCGCCGCTTGTAAATTCAACGATATATGCCGTCATCGTCTGCATAGACTGGGTAATGTCGAAAGTAAAGTTTTTGGAGCTGCCGCTTGCAATGGTGACGATCATCGTTTCTCCGACCGCACGCGAGACAGCCAATACAAACGAAGCGATGATGCCGGACAGGGCGGCGGGAATAATGACCTTAAAGGACATCTCCAGCTTCGTCGATCCTAGCGCGAGCGCACCCTGGCGCATCGAATTCGGGACGGAGCTCATCGCATCCTCGGAAAGAGAAGTGACCAAAGGTATAATCATAATTCCCATTACGATTCCGGGACTCAAGGCGTTCTTCGCACCCAGACTCGGAATCAGGTGAGTCAACAAAGGCGTTACGAAGGAGTAGGCAAAAAAGCCGTATACAATAGTTGGTATCCCCGCGACAACTTCCATCAGCGGTTTCACGATTTTTCTTACTCTCGCCGAAGCGTATTCACTCAAGTATATGGCGGATGTTAACCCGATTGGGATCGCTACGCACATCGCAATCAGTGAGGTGATAAGCGTGCCGCTAATTAACGGCAAAATACCGAAGGACGGATCGGTATGGCTGAGCGGAGTCAGCTTCGTACTTCCGAAAAACTCCTTGAACGGAACCTGCTGAAAAAATAATGCCGCATCAAAGACCAGCGACAGCACAATGCCGACGGTTGTCAGAACGGAAATGAGCGCGGCGACAAACAGCACGATCGGCGCCATTCTCTCCATCTGAAACGGTCTCTTTTTTCTGCGGGCGATATTTTGTTGGATTTGCTCCCTGACACTTAAGTGCTTATCCATAAAAGGGTATGCCACCTTCCAAAGCAACTTTTTACTAATTCCTGCTTATAATACAAGCAAGGAGATGAGAGCATGTAATGACTCTCATCTCCCGTCAAATCCTATGAAGGTTGGATTCAACGCATTATTTCAAGGCGTCAAGCTGTGTTTTGTATTCGGCATAGGCCGAATCCGGAAGCGGAGCAAATCCGGCTTCGCCCGCGAATTTTCCGGCATTGTCCATCACATAATAAGCGTAATCGAGCACTTGCGGCTTTTCTTTGGCGTACGGTCCGTACAGGTAAGTGAAGACCGGACGCGTGAAGCCTGCATAAGCCAGATCTTCGCCGATTGTTTCCAGGCTTGGTTCAACCGGGCCATTGCCGAAGTCAACCTTTACCGCAGTAATTTTGTCGGTATTCGTCGTGTAGTAACCAAATCCGAAGAAGGCGATGGCATTTTTGTCTTTGGACACGAGGTCGACAAGCGTCGAGTACTCTTGCTGCAGATTAGCCGTTGTTACCATAGGCTCTTTGCCAAGAATGACTTCGGAGAAAAATTCATAAGTGCCATGGTTTTCGTTCGGGCCGTAGAAATTGATTTGCTCAGCCGGCCATTCCGGACGAATGTCGGACCACTTGACTACGTCGTCTGCCGAATAGTGACCGGACAGGTACATATTGACGATTTCTTCTTTCGTCATTTCGGTTGCCCAATCGTTCTGCGGGTTGATAACCATAGTCAAGCCGTCGTATGCAAGACGGAATTCCAGAACGTCTTGTCCCATGACCAGGCCTTTGGCTTCCAGTTCCGCCGCTTCTTCATCCTTGATTTGTCTCGAAGCGTTGGCGAAGTCAAGCTCGCCCGGAATAAATTTCTTAAATCCGGCGGAAGAACCTGCGCGGCCCGTTTGAACACTTACATTCGGCTGAGCTTCCGACATATACTCTTCGGAAATAAGAGCCATCAGCGGGTATACCGTACCGGAGCCGTCAACGATAACTTGACCGGACAGCTTCGGAGCTTCTTCTTCCGTATTCGTCGGAGCCGGCGAATTCGTTTCTGTGTTGGTTGGCTGGCTTCCTTGGTTGCCATTGCCAGAGTTGCCGCCGTTGTTGCCGTTGCCTCCGCAAGCCGCTACAAACACCATTACAAGAACAAGCGTCAATGGGACCCCTAATGTTTTTAATACCTTTTTCATCTGTACAACTTCCTCCTTAATCAGATATGGGTTTTGTTCACTCCACTTCTTTATGGTAGTCCCCATTTGTTATGCATGTATAAAGTTATGTTAATTCCGTGTAAAATCTGTCGGGGATTGTCCGACATTGAACTGGCTTGTCATTTGGGCGAGAGAATTGGACAGATGGCGCAGCTGCATGCCGATTTCATGCGTTCTCTCCATCTGCACAATCTGATCCTCGCTGGCGGACAACATCTGTTCCGAGCTGAGATACGTATTCTTGGATACGGCGGAGAAATTGACCATAATTTGTTGCAGCTCCGGAAGCACTTGCTTCAGAGCGTGCAGGTCGCCCTGCACCCCTTTAATGCGCTCGGTAACCCGTCCGATATCCTTCATCAGCTGATCCAATGAAACCTTGGATTCGTTCGCCGTGCGGACATTGTCCTTCAGCTTTACGATCATTTGATCAAAGGTTTCGGTCGCCCGTACCGTGACGTCCCCCATTCGATGGATCGACTTGGTGATAAGACCGCTCGCCGTTTCGGACTGCACCGCCAGCTTTCTTATTTCATCGGCGACGACAGAGAAGCCGCGGCCCGCTTCGCCCGCTCTGGCGGCTTCAATGGAAGCGTTAAGAGCAAGCAAATTCGTCTGCTTCGTTACGTTCTGAATCAGCTCGACCTGACGGGAAATCGAAAACGCCTGCTGTTTCACCTCTTCAATTGTTTCCGCCATACGGTTAACATCCTTTTCATAGGTATGGAACGTCTCGATAAGCAGCTTCAGGCTGCTTTCTCCCTGCTTGGCGGATATATTCATGCCTTCCGAGGTAACGAAAATTTGATCCATGTTGCCGATCAAGGCTTCGTTTTGTTCCCTCATCTCTTTAAAGCTTTGCAGCCCCGCATTCGACCCGGCCGCCGTCTGTTCGGCGCTTTGCTTGACCGTCTCAATTGAATCGATCAGCTCTTTGCTGTGGGAGAGCGTCTCATGCGAAGCTTCGCTTAAGCTTTCGCCGGTACGATTCAATTCATGGGTCATTTCGTTCACTTCCGTAATCATGCTTCGCATCTGTTCCAGCATCGTTGAAAAGCTGAGCACCAAGGAGGAAATTTCGGGAACCGTCGAACGAATGGAGAAATGCTGTTTCAGATTGCCCTTGCGCACATCCGACATGATCTCCCGCAGCCTCATCAGCGGCTTCGTCAAGCTGCGCACAAACATAATAATAAGGAAGGTGGATACCGCAAGGCTGATTGCGCTAATAATAAGAGTAAACTGTGCCATTCCGTAGACCGGGCCGAAATAAGAATCGGTCGGCACCATCAGAATGTATCTGCCCTGTATTTCGGGCATGTCCCGAACGCTCAACGTATAGTCGACCCCGTCAATCGTTTCGTGGAAAACAAGGTTCTGTTCATTCGCGATGCGAGCTATCGCTTCATCTGTAAAAGAAATGTCGGAGCTGCGGCTTACTTTAAACGGGACCATCTCCCCGTCTTCCGTCAAATAAAAGAAGTCGGAGGCGAAGCCGTGCTGCTCGAGCTGCCTTTGCTGCTCCGTAATGCTCATCTCGACTTGCTGCCGAAAGTAGTCTTCATCGCTCACATAGACGAACTTTAAGTTTCGAACGACATAACCGATGCTTTCCGATTCCCTTTCCAGCCGTTTCTCCACATTTTCAACGAGCATGTCTTTGGCTTTCGTATACGAACTGATCCCAACCGCGCTAATCGACAGTGTTAACAAAAGGACGAATAAGATCAGCAGCCTATCGCGCAAGGTAAACCTTTCATACCATTTTCGACTCGGCGCCTGCACCGTCTTTCGATCATTTGTCATAGGACCAAATCCCCTTCTGCTTCGTTTTTTGTCCCCCATTATACGGACGAACTATTAATTCTGTATAAGAGCAAGTTGCGATTTGTATAAACTGAACGACAAAAAAACGCCCGGAAAGGGCGTTTCTCATAAAAGCGCTTATATCTATTTGGTCCCAAAGCTTCAAACTGGCTCGATCAACGAAAGATGCTCCTCCAATAAGGCTTTATCGATCTGCTCCCTGGCTTTCTCCAACAAATACTCTCGAGTTTCTTGGAACTTTTCTTGAAACGACTTATCCGATTCCACAAAGAGATACGTCCTGTTATTGCTCTTCAGTTCAAGACTCCGTTCGTTCGATAAGATCATTCCGTTAAGGCTCCCGCCGTCTCCGAAGGCTCGATATTCGAGCGGACAGGATTCGCGTCATTCCCGCATCCTGCCCATAAAATCATCATCCCTATTGCAATTGCACATTTTGCCAGCCTCAAGATACTCCCTCCAGCGGACCTTATTGGGCAGCCAAATGATTGACAACGGCAAACCGAACATGTCGGCTTCTGTTGCTAAACAAACAGCGGCTTCATACCTATTTGACATGAAACCGCCATAACCCTGTAAACATTTATAAATATTTATAATAATATCAACTTATTTCAAATCCAGCTTAAGGGGAACATCCTTCGGAATCGGATGCTCTTGCCCTTGATAACGCAATATTCCAGCTGCACCGGGAAATGTCCGAACATGCGGCCGGCTCCCAAACGATGCTGTACGCCCTCCTGAATCAGCTCATCGTAACGGTGTACAGGCTCCGATATGCGGACCGCGGAAGCCGACTAAAGGACGATGCCCACGATTTTGCCCGTTTGCTTCACTACGTCGAGCAAAATATAGACAAACCCGTTACGCTGAAAGAGCTGTCCTATGCTTCCGGCTGGAGCTCTCGGCATCTTCAGCGGCTTTTCCAGGCGCATACCGAGCAATCGTTCGGCACTTTCCTTCGGCATTTGCGCATCCAAAAAAGCTGCGAATTGCTGCGCACCAGCACCCTTAAGATCGGACTGATCTCCGAGCTCGTCGGTTACCGCGACGCGGACTCTTTCCATGCCGCATTTAAAAAGAACGTCGGCCTTACGCCGTCGGAGTATCGCAAGACATCGCTTTCTCAGCAATAAAAATAAGACCACCTCCCAAAGCGCCTTGCCTTCGGTCCGATGGCCTTCATTAGTTGCGATCTGGAATCAATGACCGTCCCAGCTGTCTTCGCCGCTTTCGCGTCGATTCAACATCGCAATTACTTCGATTTTTTAAGGTTCAAGCCGTAAGTATCGTTGATCGCTTTCAGCTCTTTGTCCGACAGTCCATCAATGTAACCTTGCGGCACATCAAGCCCCTTCTCGATGTGCTTTATGACTCGATCGTTAATTTCCTCCTGGGTCAATGTCCTCGGAGCATGGCTGCCCTTCGGCTTGCCCTTCGATGGATTGCCGTCCGCATCATAAGACATGACCGTACCGTCCGGATATTGAATCGTAATGTTTCTGCCCTCCACAGGTTTAGAGGATGCATTTTTGGACGGCATAGCCGATCCGGCTGCGTAAGCGGCGGTTCCTCCGGTTCCGGCTAAGGCAATGGCGGCAACAATGGACAAGGCGATCATCGTTTTTTTCGTTTTCTTCTCGTTCATAAGATTGACCAGTCTCCTTTGTATAACTTTCTTGGAACTGCATAGATGGCTTGTGCATATCACGTTTCTCTCTTTGACGCTATATTCCATCATGGACAGAAGCGTCTCGCCGTAGCGTCTCCTGCCTTCTGCATCCATATTTCGAACAACCTTCTCGTCGCAGGACAGTTCGCAGAACATCGAAATCCGTTTGTTAAGCCAATAAACGACTGGATTAAACCAATGCAGGGCATTTGCGATAAACACCAGCAGCTTCACCAACAAATCGCCCCGCTTGAAATGAACCAACTCGTGCGAAAGAATCATGGCCAGTTCGTTTTTCTCCAGCGGAGTATCCGGGAGTACGATAACGGGCTTCCACAATCCAATCAGCATTGGCGTCGTTGCATTGGCGCTGACGATTACGTTGACAGGACAACGAACGTCTTTGCATATTCTGCCGTCTTGCAAAATCGATCGTTTGAATGCCCGGTACTGCCTGATAGGAACGGCAAGATAGGCTGCAGCCCCGGCGGTCCAAACCGCAAGGACCGGCCATATCCACTCCTGGCGATGTTCAAACCATCCGGCATAGCCGGCTAGTACATTCGCCAATGACGTGTCTCCAAACGACTGCATAGAGAACAGGTCGCTTGTGAAGACACCGGTACTTTGGCCGGAAGCGGCTGACGGACTTGTTGCCGAACCCGATGCAACGGAACGTATAACAGATAGGAAGCGATATACAATGTCCGAACCGCCCAGCAGAAAAAATACCGGGATCAGGCTGGAGTAATAATGCCATGTTTGCGAGAAGCCTGTTTGCGTGAAGGGCCTGACAGCGCATAGAGCGAGCCAAGTAATCGTTCCTGCGAATGAAGCGATAAGGAGAGCTGCGATTAAATCCATCATTTCTTGCCCTCCTGGCGCTGAAACCACTCTTTCAACTCTGCGATGTCGCTGGGTGTCAGATCGTCTCCTTCGACCAGTGCGGCAAAGAAATTTTTCACCTTGCCCTTGTACAATCGACCCAAAAAGGAGCGGGTTTCATGCTTTTGATACTCTTGCCATGTCAGAGCGGGTTCATAATAGTTGGCTTTGCCGCACATGGATTTGACCAGGAATCCCTTTTCGATCAATCGTTTCAAAAGTGTCGAAAGCGTCGAGGTTTTCCAGCCTTTGCTTTCAAAGACCTCCAGCAGCCCGGCAACCGTCACAGGTTCCGCGATGTTCCATATCACCTCCATAATCTCCATTTCCGTTTCCGATAATCTTCCTAAATTCCCCATGGTGTACACCTCTGGCCTTTAATGCGACAACTTGTCGTAGTTCTATACTACGACAAGTTGTCGCAGTTGTCAAACGATTGATCATCAAGGCAACAAAAAAGAGGGGTCTATGCCCCTCTTTACTTTAGCCAGCGCCTCTTCTAAGCAAAACAACTGCGATCAACATCCCGGTTGCAGCAACAATCAACAAGACATTCCAACGGTCGATGACCCGATCGAACAGCAACGGAAAAGTATAATGGACTAAGAAAATCGGACAGCAAAAAAGGAGATTCTTAGTTGTATGGT
>CALAWP010000022.1 GCA_937895345.1 uncultured Paenibacillus sp.
GGCCGACGACGATAACGGAACGGCCGGAATAGTCGACGCGTTTGCCGAGCAGGTTTTGGCGGAAGCGCCCTTGCTTGCCCTTCAGCATATGGCTGAGCGACTTCAGCGGACGGTTGCCCGGTCCCGTAACGGGACGGCCGCGGCGGCCGTTGTCGATGAGCGCATCGACGGCTTCCTGCAGCATGCGCTTCTCGTTCTGTACGATAATGTCCGGAGCGCCCAGATCGAGCAGCCGCTTCAGACGGTTGTTCCGGTTAATGACGCGGCGGTACAGGTCGTTCAAGTCGGACGTAGCAAACCGTCCGCCGTCGAGCTGCACCATCGGACGAAGCTCCGGCGGAATGACCGGGAGCACATCCATAATCATCCATTCCGGCTCGTTGCCGGAATTGCGGAACGCCTCGATCACTTCGAGACGCTTGATCGCGCGATTACGGCGCTGGCCTTGAGCCGTGCGCAGCTCTTCCTTCAGCTGCTCCAGCTCGCGGTCCAGGTCGATATCCTGCAGAAGCTTCTTCACCGCTTCCGCGCCCATGCCGGCCTGGAAGCCGTAGCCGTATTTCTCGCGGTAGCTGCGGTATTCCTTCTCCGACAACAGCTGCTTCTTCTCAAGCGGCGTGTCGCCGGGATCCGTTACGACATAAGATGCGAAATAAATAATCTCCTCCAGGGAGCGGGGCGACATGTCCAGCGCCAGACCCATCCGGCTTGGAATGCCTTTGAAATACCAGATATGCGATACGGGAGCGGCCAGCTCAATATGGCCCATTCGCTCGCGGCGCACCTTCTGGCGCGTCACTTCGACGCCGCAGCGGTCGCAGACGACGCCTTTGTAGCGAACGCGCTTATACTTGCCGCAATGGCACTCCCAGTCCTTTGTCGGTCCAAAGATCTTCTCGCAGAACAAACCTTCCTTCTCCGGTTTAAGCGTCCTGTAGTTGATCGTTTCCGGCTTCTTGACCTCGCCGCGGGACCAAGAGCGAATCTTGTCCGGCGATGCCAGGCCGATTTTCATATACTCGAAGTTGTTCACATCCAACAAGGAGCAACCCTCCTCCGTCATGGTTGACTTATGTCCTCGGATGCCGAGCTTCAAACCGCGCGGGGCAATATCCGCCGCACCGGCCTGAAGCCCGGTTGTCCGCTTATTCTACTCCAACTTCCGCGCCTTCCAGGTTGAGGTTGAGCTTGTCGCCCGCAGCCTCGTCCTCATCGTCGATTTCCTTGATTTCGATCTCTTCTTCGTTCTCGGTCAGGATCTTCACGTCCATGCCCAAGCTTTGAAGCTCCTTGATCAGAACTTTAAACGATTCGGGAACGCCAGGCTCCGGCACGTTCTCGCCCTTGACGATCGATTCGTACGTCTTCACGCGTCCGACGACGTCGTCGGACTTGACGGTCAGAATCTCTTGCAGCGTATAAGCCGCGCCGTAGGCTTCAAGCGCCCAAACCTCCATCTCGCCGAAACGCTGGCCGCCGAATTGGGCTTTGCCGCCCAGCGGCTGTTGCGTAACAAGCGAGTAAGGACCGGTCGAACGGGCATGAATTTTGTCGTCAACCATGTGCGCCAGCTTGATCATATACATGACGCCGACGGTTACTTCACGCTCGAACGGTTCTCCCGTACGTCCGTCGTACAGCGGCGTCTTGCCGTTACGCTGCATGCCCGCCTCTTCCATCGTATCGAATACGTCGTTCTCGCGGGCGCCGTCGAAGACCGGCGTCGCCGCGTGAATGCCGAGATGCTTGCAAGCCATGCCCAAGTGAACCTCGAGCGCCTGGCCGATGTTCATCCGCGACGGTACGCCCAGGGGGTTCAACACGACTTCCACCGGCGTGCCGTCCGGCAGGAACGGCATATCTTCTTCCGGCATGATGCGGGCGATGACGCCCTTGTTGCCGTGGCGGCCGGCCATCTTGTCGCCTTCGGAAATTTTACGCTTCTGCGCGATATAGACACGCACCAGCTGATTGACGCCCGGCGGCAGCTCGTCGCCGTTCTCGCGGGTGAACACTTTCACGTCGACGACGATGCCGTCGGTGCCGTGCGGCACGCGCAGCGACGTATCGCGCACCTCGCGCGCCTTCTCGCCGAAGATCGCGTGCAGGAGGCGCTCCTCCGCCGTCAGCTCCGTGACGCCTTTAGGCGTAACCTTGCCGACGAGGATATCGTCCGCCTTGATTTCCGCGCCGACGCGAATAATGCCGCGTTCGTCGAGGTTGCGAAGCGCGTCCTCGCCCACGTTCGGGATATCGCGCGTAATTTCCTCCGGTCCCAGCTTCGTGTCGCGGGCCTCGGATTCGTATTCCTCGATATGGATGGACGTATATACGTCTTCCTTGACCAGCTTTTCGCTGAGCAGGATCGCATCCTCGTAGTTGTAGCCTTCCCAAGTCATAAACGCCACGACGACGTTGCGGCCCAGCGCCAGTTCGCCCATTTCCGTGGACGGACCGTCCGCCATAATGTCGCCCTTCTTGATGACGTCGCCTTTCTTGACGATCGGACGCTGGTTGATGCAAGTCCCTTGGTTGGAACGCATAAACTTGTGCAGCTTATGCTTGACCAAATCGCCGTTTACCGGCTTGCCGTCGATCACTTCGACGCGGCGCAGCCAAATTTCGTTGGCTGTTACGCGCTCGACGACGCCGTCGTATTTCGACACGATGCAGACGCCGGAATCTTTGGCCGCCTTGTGCTCCATGCCGGTTCCGACGAACGGAGCCTTCGGAATAAGCAGCGGAACCGCCTGCCGCTGCATGTTCGAACCCATGAGCGCACGGTTGGAGTCGTCGTTCTCCAGGAACGGGATAAGCGCCGTCGCCACGGACACGACCTGCTTCGGCGATACGTCCATGTAATCGACGCGGTTGCTCGGCATGGTCAAAATGTTGTCCGCCTGCTTATTGTAGCGCACGATCGTTTGAGCTTCCTTGAACGTGTTGTCCGGATTGAGCTCCGCGTTCGCCTGGGCGATAACGTAATTGTCTTCCTCATCCGCCGTCAGATATGCGATCTGATCGGTTACGACGCCCGTCTTCGGATCGACCCACCGGTACGGCGCTTCGATAAAGCCGTATTCGTTAATGCGGGCATAGGTCGACAAGGAGTTGATCAGACCGATGTTCGGTCCCTCCGGCGTCTCGATCGGACACATCCGGCCGTAGTGCGAGTGGTGAACGTCGCGAACTTCGAAGCCTGCGCGCTCGCGTGTCAGACCGCCCGGACCGAGAGCGGACAGACGGCGCTTATGCGTCAGCTCGGCCAGCGGGTTCGTCTGGTCCATAAACTGGGACAGCTGCGACGAACCGAAAAACTCCTTGATCGAAGCGATAACGGGACGAATGTTGATCAGCGCCTGAGGCGTGATCGCATTCGCGTCCTGAATGGACATCCGCTCGCGCACGACGCGTTCCATGCGGGACAAGCCGATGCGGAACTGGTTCTGCAGCAGCTCGCCGACGGAACGGAGACGGCGGTTGCCCAAATGGTCGATATCGTCCGTGCTGCCTACGCCATGCAGCAAATTGATGAAATAGTTGATGGACGCAATGATGTCCGCAGGCGTAATATGTTTGACGGACTTGTCGATGTTGCCGTTCGCGATCACCTTGATCACTTTGCTCTCGTCAAGCGGCGAGTATACGCTGACCGCTTGCAGTGGAATACTATCGGCATCCATCACGCCGCCGGCGACATGATACGTCTTGAAGCCCACGTCGGTCTCCAATTTGTCCAAAATTTCGTCCAGCAGGCGGCGGTCGATCATTTGGCCGGATTCGGCAATGATTTCACCGGTCGACGGATCGACCAGATTTTCCGCAAGCCGCTGATTGAACAAACGGTTTTTGATGTGCAGCTTTTTGTTTATTTTGTAACGGCCAACGTTGGCCAGGTCATAACGTTTCGGATCGAAGAAGCGCGCAACAAGCAAGCTCTTCGCGTTGTCCAAGGTAGGCGGCTCGCCCGGACGCAGACGCTCGTAAATCTCGATCAGCGCCTTTTCCGTCGAATCCGTGCTGTCCTTGTCCAGCGTATTGCGGATATACTCGTCATGGCCGAGCAAATCCAAAATTTCAGCGTCGGTGCCGAAACCAAGCGCGCGCAGAAGCACCGTCACCGGAATTTTCCGGGTGCGGTCGATGCGGACGTAAATGATGTCTTTAGCGTCCGTTTCCAGCTCAAGCCAAGCGCCGCGGTTCGGAATGACCGTTGCCGTGTACGTCTTTTTCCCGTTTTTGTCGACCTTCGTGCTGAAGTACACGCTTGGGGAGCGGACCAATTGGCTGACGATAACGCGTTCGGCGCCGTTAATGATAAACGTGCCGGTTTCCGTCATAAGCGGGAAATCCCCCATGAACACTTCTTGTTCCTTAACCTCGCCCGTCTCCTTATTGATCAAGCGAACCTTTACGCGGAGCGGGGCGGCATACGTCACGTCGCGTTCTTTCGATTCATCGACCGAATACTTCGGCTCGCCCAAGCTATAATCGATAAACTCAAGCGAGAGATTGCCGGTAAAGTCCGTAATCGGCGAAATATCCTGGAACAATTCGATCAAATCGCTGTCCAGGAACTTTTCGTACGATTTCTGCTGAATTTCAATCAGGTTCGGAACTTCCAGCACCTCTTTGATCCTGGCGTAGCTTCTGCGAGCCCGCCGGCCATACTGAACAAGTTGTCCTGCCAACTTAACCTCACCCCTCAAGTCTGTCTCACAGCATGAATGCCCGCGCCTTGCCATCGACGCAGCATCTTGCAGCCGCATGCGCCGACGCTTCCGGGAAGGAATCGCACTGCACAGCGTTGAATATATAAACATATAAACGACGCATAAGCCGAAGCTTATACCCGGTTATATGTTAAATAAAGAAAAGCCCTTATCGAATAACTCGAAAAAAGAGCATGTTCCGGCAGCTTGCCAGCCGCAGCGCGGTGCGACGGCTCATATCAAGTAATTTTGCCCAAAATGTAAACATTATACGTCAAATGCTCTAAATTTATTCATACCGCGCCGAAAATTCACACTTGACATTTTAGTTAACTAAAGAGATTTCAAGCGATTTTATACTGACATTTTATAATATTACCATATCCAAAATGTCAAGTCAAACGTTTTATGCTCATTTTACCGCGCGAAATATTCGATAGCCTTTATCCTTCGTAACCTCTTCCACCTCGGCATATAGCGACTCCAGTTTTTCCTTGGCCGAAGGAGCGCCCTGCTTCTTCTGAATGACGACCCACAAGCTGCCGCCCGGTTCGAGAAGCTCGTACCCCTCTTCGAATATGCGATGAACGACCGACTTGCCGGCTCTGATCGGCGGATTGGTCAGAATGATCCGATAGGCGCGCCCCCGCACCGCTTCAAACAAGTCGCTCTGCAGCACGGTGACATTGCCGATGCCGTTGAGCCGGGCATTCTCCAGCGCCAGCTGCACCGCCCTTTCGTTTACGTCGATCATCGTGACATGCCCTTCCGGCGCAAGCTTGGCCGCCGTCAGCCCAATCGGGCCGTAGCCGCAGCCGACGTCCAGCACCTGATCCGCCGTACCCAGCTCCATGGCGTCAATAAGGACCCGGCTGCCGTAATCGACACCGCTTTTCGAGAATACGCCGGCATCCGTCACGAACCGCAGCCCGAAGCCGCGCAGCGTAAACGAGATGGTATTCCGGTCATGCTTCGTTTCCGGACTTTTGTCATAATAATGATTCGCCATCTTCCCAACCCCGCAATTCCTTCAGCAAGATAGAACGAACCCCTTGGAACTTGCGCGTTCCAAGGGGTTCTTCTTCTATGAAAGAGTGATTACTTAACTTCAACCGTTGCGCCGGCTTCTTCAAGCTTAGCTTTAACAGCGTCAGCTTCTTCTTGGCTAACTTTTTCTTTGATCGCTTTAGGAGCGCCGTCAACCAGTTCTTTCGCTTCTTTCAGGCCGAGACCCGTAATTTCGCGAACAACTTTGATAACGTTGATTTTGGAAGCACCGGCGTTAGCCAGGATAACGTCGAATTCCGTTTGAGCGGCAGCTTCAGCCGCGCCGCCTGCAGCGCCGCCGATTACGGCTACTGGAGCAGCGGCCGTTACGCCGAATTCTTCTTCAATTGCTTTCACGAGATCGTTCAGTTCAAGAACAGTCATACCTTTGATAGCTTCCAGGATTTGCTCTTTAGACATGGTATTACCTCCGAAATTTTATTTTGGTTTAATTGGGTTGCGTTTATGCCGCCGGTTCTAGACCGCCGTCACGCTTTTGCTTGCAAATGTGAAGCTTATGCTTGCGCTTCTTGCTTTTCTCCGACGGCTTTGACGGCCAGCGCGAAGTTGCGCATAGGCGCTTGAAGCACGCTGAGGAGCATGGACAGCAAACCTTCGCGGGAAGGAAGATCCGCCAGCGCCTTGATTTGCGCTACGTCGACAACCTTGCCTTCGACAACGCCGCCCTTCAGTTTCAGAGCTTCGTTCTTTTTCGCGAATTCGTTCAAAATTTTGGCAGGAGCAACAGCGTCTTCGCCGCTGAATGCAATTGCCGTAGGTCCCGTCAGAATATCGTTCAGCGAAGACAGCTCCGTACCTTCAGTCGCACGGCGAACGAGCGAGTTTTTCAGCACTTGGAACTCAATGCCGGCTTCGCGAAGCTGCTTGCGCAGCTCGGTTACTTGCGCCACGTTCAATCCGCGGTAGTCGGCAACAACCGTGCTGGGGCTTTGCTGAAGCTTGCCAGCGATCACATTGACCGCTTCCTGTTTCTCTTGGATGATCTTTGCGTTTGCCAAACTGTACACCTCCCGTAAAATGTTACATCCCGTAATAGATCCTTCCGCCTCGATGCATGAGAAAGGCCTTCGCAGTATACCGCGAAGGCCATGATGCGTTATCCGCCACCGGCTGGAATGTCCGGCGCGTACTTTAACGTTCTATCATAACACCTCGGTAGGAAATTAAGCCCGCGGGCACCTACTGTCTACGGTATGCATATTCGATTTCAGGTTCGTTTCGCTCGTTCTTAGCGGTAAGCCGCCGTCGATACGCGGACGCCAGGGCCCATCGTCGAGGAAACGGAAATGTTTTTCAGGTAAACCCCTTTAGCTGCGGCAGGCTTGGCGCGAACCAGAGCGTCAACCAGAGCTTTCAGGTTCTCGTTCAGCTTGTCGGCGTCGAAGGACACCTTGCCGATCGGAGCGTGGATTTGACCTGCCTTGTCAAGACGGTATTCGATCTTACCGGCCTTGATTTCTTGCACGGCTTTCGCAACGTCGAACGTTACGGTACCCGCTTTAGGGTTAGGCATTAAGCCTTTACCGCCGAGGATACGGCCGAGCTTGCCAACTTCGGCCATCATGTCCGGCGTCGCTACGCAGACGTCGAATTCGAACCAGCCTTGTTGGATTTTGTTGATCATGTCTGCGTCGCCGACATAGTCAGCGCCTGCAGCTTCCGCTTCTTTCACTTTGTCGCCTTTGGCGAAAACGAGAACGCGTTTCGTCTTGCCTGTGCCATGCGGAAGTACGACTACGCCGCGTACCGCTTGGTCTTGTTTGCGCGGGTCAACGCCCAGGCGCACAGCCACTTCGACGGACTCGTCGAATTTGGCGGTTGCCGCTTTCTTCACAAGCTCGATTGCCTCAGCCGGCTCGTAGCTTGCTTCGCTGTTGATCAGCTTGGCGGCTTCTACATACTTCTTGCCGTGTTTAGCCATTTGAATTTCCTCCTAATGTGGTTATAACGGAGCATCCGCCCGAATGGGGATGATCCTCCCACCTGCGAAGCTTGAAGCTTCGCGAAGCGAGTGTCCGACATGCGCCAGCGCATCCTTGCGGACGGCCGCGAAATTAGTCGGCGATCGTGATGCCCATGCTGCGAGCCGTGCCTTCGACCATGCGCATTGCCGCCTCGACGGAAGCTGCGTTCAGGTCTTGCATTTTGCTCTCGGCGATTTCGCGCACTTTGTCGCGTTTCACCGTAGCGACTTTCTTTTTGTTCGGTTCGCCCGAACCCTTCTCGATCCCTGCCGCTACGCGGAGCAATACTGCCGCCGGCGGAGTTTTGGTCTCGAATGTGAAGGAACGGTCCTCGAATACCGTGATGACAACCGGAATAATCAAGCCTGCTTGATCTGCGGTGCGAGCGTTGAACTCTTTGCAGAATGCCATGATGTTGACGCCTGCCTGACCGAGCGCCGGACCGATTGGAGGAGCCGGATTCGCCTTGCCCGCAGGAACTTGGAGCTTGACCAGCTTGATAACCTTCTTAGCCATTTGTTACACCTCCTTGCCGTATTATACAACCTGACGGCTGATCGCGGAAACCGGATTATTATATCTTCTCCACCTGAGTGTAGTCCAGCTCAAGCGGGGTTTCCCTGCCAAACATGTTGACGTGAACCTTCAGTTTCGCCTTGTCCAGCAAAATCTCTTCCACCGAACCTACAAAATCGGCAAAAGGACCTACCTTGACGCGGACGGTTTCCTTCAGTTCGAATTCGATCTTCGGCTTCGGCTCATCAATGCCCATGTGTTTCAGAATCTGTTCCACTTCATCGGGCATGAGAGGAGTCGGCTTGGAGCCGGATCCTGTGGACCCTACAAACCCCGTTACGCCGGGCGTATTGCGAACAACGTACCATGAATCGTCCGTTTGAATCATTTCCACGAGAACGTAGCCGGGGTAGACCTTGCGCTGGACGGTCTTTTTCTTGCCGTCCTTCTCCACCACCTCGTCCTCCATCGGAACGAGCACGCGGAAGATCTTGTCTTCCATGCCCATCGATTCGACGCGGCGTTCAAGATTGCTCTTGACCTTGTTCTCGTACCCGGAATACGTATGCACGACGTACCATCTTTTTTCCATCACAAATCCACCTTTGGGTCCTTATTAAACAATAAGCTGCACCAGAGACGAGATTCCGATGTCAAGAAGCCAGAAGTAGATCGTCACAGCCACAACCGTCAGCAATACGACGATGGAATAGCTCGTCAATTCCTTGCGGTTAGGCCAGCGAACTTTCTTCAGTTCCGCCCAACTGTCGGCGAAAAAACCAAACGTCGTGCCAAAGCCCTGCTTTACTTTAGCCAAAAAAGCCATGGTCACACCTCCAATGGACTATCGCGTCTCGCGATGAGGAGTCTGCTCGTTACAGAACTTGCAAAACTTCTTCAACTCGATGCGGTCGGGGTGATTGCGTTTGTTTTTCGTCGTCGCATAGTTTCTTTGCTTGCAGTTTGTGCATGCCAGCGTAATGATAACCCGCATTGAATTACACCTCCCGAACTGCTATAAATACGAATCATTGAAGCTCTATAGTAAGTTCATTGATTCCTTCATCAAACGTCTTCAACGTTTCTAAGTTTCTAAAGCCATAAAGAAAAAAACCTCGAATTCAGGCCTACCTAAACACTTTAGCACAACGCACATACCGTGTCAACGTTCGCATGCAGCTTCCGGGATTGCAAATCTCTGGCAAGACATCGGTCTCTCGATTCTACCATTATGGACGATTATACCCCGTTTAAAACCAATGGACTGTCTTCTCTGCCTGAAAGCCGTCAGACAGAAAAGACAGTCCGTTGCCGAAGCCGCGCTTTTCTTCGTAAGTACGGGACGAACCGCCTTCCTTACAGCGTTCCGCCAAAGTCCCTCACTTCTAAGTATCGTTCAAGTTTCCTCTTTACGCGCTGAAGCGCGTTGTCGATCGATTTGACGTGCCGGTCCAGGTCGACGGCGATTTCCTGATAGGATCTTCCGTCCAGGTAGAGCATCAGCACTTGCCGTTCCAAATCGCTCAATATTTCGGACATCTTGTATTCGAGCCCGGTGAATTCCTCCTGGTTGATAATCAACTCTTCGGGATCCGAAACGCGGGTGCCGCAAATGACGTCGAGCAAAGTTCGGTCGGAGTCTTCGTCGTAGATGGGCTTGTCCAGCGAAACATAGGAATTGAGAGGTATATGCTTCTGGCGGGTGGCCGTCTTGATGGCGGTTATGATCTGGCGGGTGATGCAGAGCTCGGCAAAGGCCTTGAAGCTCGTCAGCTTGTCCCCTTTGAAGTCTCTGATCGCCTTGTACAGACCGATCATCCCTTCTTGCACGATATCCTCACGGTCCGCGCCGATCAAGAAATATGACCTCGCCTTGGCTCTGACAAAATTTTTGTATTTATTAATCAAATATTCCAGCGCTATACTGTCGCCGTTACGGACCGCTTCCACGATATCCTCATCCGTGCTGCTCCCATATTCGAGCGTACTCCATTCTTTGAGGTCGATGCCCACAATCTATCCCTCCGGCCTGCAAGGCGTACACCGCTAGATTCGTCAAGAAATATAGAGTCAGTATACCGTAAGAAACGTTGAAGCGTCAACCGAGAGAGCGCGCGAATACTATCGATTTACTAGTAAAAATGTAACAATGTGGGACGTTCGGTGAGGAAGTATAACCCTGTATGTTATTATATATAACAAATATATAACATATAAGCCGAACCGTCACTTTTCTCCTCTTCGAAGGCGCTCCAATTGGCTTCGCACATCCAGGCTCAGCCGGTTGTCGAGCGTATTTCTTCGGTCGGGGCGCTGCTCCGTTATGGACTGCTCGATTTCCTTCCGGCTTTGGCCGACGTCGATCAGCAATTCCCTCGCCGACACCCGCAGCGCGCCTCTGCCGAAAATGACGTGCTGCTCCACCAAATCCGAAGTCGCCACATAAACGTGGCGCCTTCGGGACAGCAGCTCCGCGCACAGCCGCTCGATGCATTCGTCGGCGGTTTCTTTTTCTTTCGTGTAGACGACCGTAAGCTTGTTTTGCTTGTAGGTAGCTCCCAGCCCCGGTACCTGGTGCGCGTCGAAGACGACGAAGATGCCCATGCCGGTGTAGCCCTGATAATCGGCCAGCATGTCCAGAAGCCGGTCGCGGGCGTCCTCGAGATCATGCTCCTTCAGCCTCTCCAGCTCCGGCCAGGAGCCGATAATGTTGTAGCCGTCCACAAGAAGCACGTCGTTGCGGCGTTTCATTCCTAGCCGCCCCGGCGCTGCCGGACAACCTCGTACATCAGCACGCCCGCGGCGACGGAGGCGTTCAGCGAATTAAGCTTGCCGTACATCGGCAGCTTCACGAGAAAATCGCATTTCTCCTTGACGAGACGTCCCATCCCTTTGCTCTCGTTGCCAATCACCAGCGCCAGCGGCAGATCGAGCTTCGCCGCATAAGCATCCTGGGCGGCGCCGACATCCGTTCCCGCTACCCAGACGCCTTCGCTCTTCAGCTTGTCGATCGTTTGGGCCAGATTCGTTACCCGAGCGACCGGGACATGCTCGGCCGCCCCCGCCGACGTCTTCAGCACCGTAGCCGTCAAGCCGGCCGAACGGCGCTTCGGAATGATAACGCCGTGGACGCCCGTGCATTCCGCCGTGCGCAGAATCGAACCCAAATTGTGCGGATCCTCGATTTCGTCGAGCACCAGCACAAAAGGAGCCTCGCCTTTGGCAGCCGCCGCAGCGAGCAGGTCCTCGACCTCCGCGTAGGCGAAAGCCGCCGCCTGCGCCACGACGCCTTGATGAGCCAGTCCCGCGGCCATCGCGTCCAGCTTGCGCTTGTCCACCGTTTGCACGACGACGCCCTGCTTTTTCGCTTCGGCCGTTATCGCCGCCGTCTGATTTTTTTGCGCGCCTTCGGCCAGCCATATCTTGTTGATCTCCCGGCCGGAACGAAGCGCCTCAAGCACGGGATGCTTGCCGACGATCCATTCCTCCCGGTTCATTTCCTCCGACATCGTTAACCCTCCCAGGTTTGTCTCGGCCGGCCGGCACGCCCTTCGAATTCCTCCATTCGAAAACGGTGCCGCCTCGATGCCTACGTATGTTTATTCCCGGTCCGCAAGCGCGCCATGCAGCAGCTCGCCGATCCGCTCGAATTTCCCTTCGAAATACAAATAGCCGACCAAACATTCCAGCGCCGTCGCATGACGGTAATCCGCAGGGTCGGCGTTTTTCGGAGGAGCGCCGGACTTGGCGTTTCTCCCCCGGCGGACGATGTCCGCTTCCTCCTCCGTCAACAGGGGCTGCAAACGCTCAAGCAGCTTCCGCTGCGCCTTGGCCGACACAAGCGACGTCGCTTCCTTATGTAGGTGCTGCGGCTTATGGTTCGGCAGCGAAATCAAATATTGCCTGACGGCCAATTCAAATACCGCATCGCCCATATACGCCAGAACGACGGGATTCATCAATCCCGTCTTCTGCTGCGGCCGGTGATAGGCGAGCGGATTCGGCTCCTTCCGGTCATCCATGCGGCCGATCTCCCTGCGCTCGGTCATTTGCGCCGCCAGCGAATGCCTTGCGGCGTATCTTCGAGCACGATATTTTGCGCTTGAAGCAAATCCCGGATCTCGTCCGCTCTCGCCCAATTTTTGGACTTGCGCGCCTCCGTCCGCTCCTGAATCAGCTTCTCGATCTCCTCGTCCAGCAGATCGTCGCCGCTTTGATCCGCCGGCAGCAAGCCGAGAACGCCGTCCATCTGCTCCATCGCATCCAGCAAAGCTTTGAGCCCCGCCGCGGTGACGCCGTCGCGGCTCATGTACTGATTCGCCTCGGCCACCAGCTCGAACATGGCGGTAATCGCATCCGGCGTGCCGAAATCGTCGTCCATCTTCGCGCGGAACTGCGCCGCAATCGCCGAAATTTTGGCCTCGAGCTCCGGCTCCGCCGCAGCGCCGTCTGCGCCGATCCCCGCCGTCTCCAGCGTTTGGAGCCGATGCTTCAGGTTGCCGGCGCAATTGGCGATGCGCTCCACGCTGTTTTCCGCCTGCGCGATTGTCTCGTCGCTGAAGTTGAGCGGACTGCGGTAATGCGTCGACAGCATGAAGTAACGGATCGCTTGAGGCTTGACGCGCTTCACGAGCTCGTGCACCGTAATGCCGTTGCCCAGCGACTTGGACATTTTTTCGTTGTTGATATGAATATAGCCGTTATGCATCCAGTAGTTGGCGAGCGGCTTGCCGGTCAGCGACTCCGACTGGGCCACTTCGCACTCGTGATGCGGGAACTGCAAATCGTGGCCGCCGCCGTGAATGTCGAGCGTGTCGCCCAAATATTTGCGCGCCATGGCCGAGCATTCGATATGCCAGCCCGGACGTCCCGGGCCCCACGGGCTGTCCCAGCTGATCTCGCCGGGCTTGGCGCTTTTCCACAGCACAAAGTCCTGCTCGCTCCGCTTCCGGCCGTCCACCTCGATACGGATGCCGAACTGCAGCTCTTCGATATTTTGATGAGAGAGCTTGCCGTATTCCGGGAAGGACGACGTGCGGAAATAGACGTCCCCTTCGCTTTCGTATGCGTGCCCCCGCTCGACCAGCTCGGCGATAAACTGAACGATATCTCCGATATGGTCGGTCACGCGGGGATTGAGCGTCGCCTTGCGGATGCCTAGCGCTTCAATGTCCTCGTAGAACGCCGCCACGAATTTGTCGGCAATCTCCGGTACGGTAGAGCCCGCTTCCTCGGCCTTCCGGATCAGCTTGTCGTCGACGTCGGTAAAGTTGACGATATAACGGACCTCGTAGCCGGCATATTCCAGGTAACGCCGCACCACGTCGAAAAAAATCGCCGGCCTGGCGTTGCCGATATGAATATAGTCGTATACCGTCGGCCCGCACACGTACATCTTTACCTTGCCCGGCTCAAGCGGCTTGAATGCTTCCTTGGATCTGGTAAGCGAATTATATATCGATACGGTCATATTCCTTAACTCCTTCTGCGGGATTCGAGCTTCGAAGCTCCTTAAGCTCCGACTTCAGCCCGTCGATTTCCTTCTGCATGGCGCGCAGCATCTCGATGACCGGGTCCGGGAGATTCGTATGGTCCAGACGGTCTCTTACTCGCTCGCCGTTTCGCCGCACGACTCTGCCCGGATTGCCCACGACAGTGCAATTGTCCGGCACTTCGCGAAGCACGACGGCGTTCGAGCCGATGTTCGAATAGTCGCCGACGGTGAACGAACCGAGCACTTTGGCGCCCGAGCCGATGACGACATGGTTGCCGATCGTCGGATGCCGCTTGCCCTTCTCCTTGCCGGTTCCCCCAAGCGTGACGCCTTGGTAGATGACGACGTCGTCCCCGATTTCGCAAGTCTCTCCGATGACGACGCCCATGCCGTGGTCGATGAACAGCCTCTGGCCGATCTTCGCTCCGGGATGAATTTCGATCCCCGTCATGAACCGGCTGAATTGCGAGACGATCCGGGCCAGCGTAAACCAGCCCATGCGGTACAGCCGGTGCGCGATGCGATGAGCCCAGATGGCGTGAAGACCCGAATAGGTGAAAATAACCTCGAACCGGCTCCGCGCCGCCGGATCGTTCTCGAATACGGCTTGCACATCCGAACGAAATTGACGAAACATGATAACTCCCCCTTGATCTGCCTGCTCCCCTGTCCAATGCCGCGCATGCTCTCTCTGTAGTCCCATGCAAAACGCCTCTGCAGCTCCATGGCTGCAGAGGCGTTGACGTTCGCGGTTCCACTCTGCTTGACCGGTCAGACGGCAAGTTGCGCGGCCCGGTCATCTTGACGTCCTTAACGCGGACTTTCGTTGCCGCCTACCCCGGCGTCCTCCATACGGCCGCCGATGCGAATAACCGTATGGACCAGCGCCGGCTCGGAGCAAGGCTCCCAGGTGCAATTTTCCGTTTGGGCGAATGAGACAACTTCCAGCCGCCGTCTCCTGTCCGGCGCTTGCAAGCTGCGCCGTCCTCGGAAGCATGGCGGTTGTCCTCTCTGTGCATCCGCGGCCTAACGTACTTCTCCTGTTCATTGCCGATCTATATAAGTTGTACTAATACTATTTATTCCCAGTTGCATCAAGCTGCATGAGGAATCGACTTCCGATCAATCCCCGAAGAGGCATCTCCCTGCAAAGGCGGACACAGCCGCCTCTCCGGTTCGATTTCCTCATCCCGGTTGTTTCTCGCGATTATTAGTCATAGTATACATAATCGCCATGAGGGTGACAAGTGCCGGACTGCGCCGATTCGGGCGCCCGCCCGCTCAGCCCAGCCGCACCTTCAGGCGGGCGATGACTTTGTCTCGCCCCAGAAGCGCGATCGATTGGTTCAGATCCGGGCCGTGCGTCTGGCCGGTCAGCGCCGCCCGAATCGGCATGAACAGCGATTTGCCCTTGCAGCCCGTTTCCTTCTGCACCGCCTTGATCATTTCCTTGATGCCGTCTACGCCGAACGCGTCCGGGTCGGCCTCCACCTGCGCAAGGAACGCCGCCAGTACGGCCGGCGCCGTCTCCTCCGCCAATACGGCGGCCGCTTCTTCTTCTTCCTGCACTTCCTCGCGGAAGAACAGCTCCGTAACCGGCACGATGTCGGAAGCGCTGCGCAGCTTGTCCTGATGGAGCGCCACCAGCGCCGTCACCCATTCCCTGCCCGCTTCGTCCAGCGGCTCCGCCAGCCTTCCGGCTTGCTGAAGATGCGGCAGACACAAGGCGACCATGCGGTCCAAGTCGGCTCTCTTCACATATTCGTTGTTCATCCAGGCCAGCTTCTGCGTGTCGAACACGGCCGGACTGCGGCTCAGCCTGGCCGCGTTAAACGCCTCGATCAATTCCTCGCGAGCAAACAGCTCCCGCTCGCCCTCCGGCGACCAGCCCAGCAGCGCAATGAAGTTGAACATCGCTTCGGGCAAATAGCCGAGCCGATCGTATTGCTCGATAAACTGGATAATCGATTCGTCCCGCTTGCTCAGCTTTTTCTTCGACTCGTTCACGATCAGCGTCATGTGGGCGAACACGGGCGGCTCCCAGCCGAACGCCTCGTAAATCATCAGCTGCCTCGGCGTATTGGAAATATGGTCCTCGCCTCTCAGCACATGGCTGATCTTCATCAAATGGTCGTCGACGGCAACCGCAAAATTGTACGTCGGAATGCCGTCCTTCTTCACGATGACAAAGTCGCCCATCTCCGCCGTATCGAACGTAATTTCGCCCTTCACCATATCGACGAACGTATACGAGCGGCCTTCGGGCACGCGGAACCGGATGCTGGCGGTCCGCCCCTCCGCTTCGAACGCGCTCTGCTGCTCCGGCGTCAAATCGCGGTGCTTGCCGGAATAACGGGGCGTCTCGCCGCGCGCCATCTGCTCCTCGCGCTCCCGTTCCAGCTCTTCTTCCGTGCAGTAGCAGCGGTAGGCGAGTCCGCGGTCCAGCAGGTCCTGCCAATAAGTTCGGTATATATCGAGACGCTCCGTTTGGCGGTAAGGTCCGTATTCCCCGCCGACGTCGACGCTTTCGTCCCAGTCGATGCCCAGCCATTTCAAGTAGTTCAGCTGATTTTCTTCCCCGCCGGCAACGTTCCGCTTCACATCTGTATCCTCGATGCGAATAATGAATTTGCCGCCTTGGCTTCTGGCAAATAAATAATTGAATAAGGCCGTTCTGGCGTTGCCGATATGCAAATGCCCCGTCGGCGACGGCGCGTAACGAACGCGAATGTCCGCAGTCATGATCATACTCCTCCTCTTGTTCCGCATATGCACACGGGCCATGCTGCATGAGGAATCGACTTCCGATCGCTCTCGCAGTGGGATGCTTGGATTGCCTTGGACCGTTTTACGGTTACCAACCCTCTGCAAAGGCGACCACTGCCGTTTCTCCAGTTCGATTTCCTCATTCCGCCCAGCATTGTACAATGCTCTGATTTAACCTTCTAAACGCTTTAGTTCTTTATACGCTTTGCCGCTAACGAACCTCAGAAACATTAAATGCTCGATTCCGCTTCATTTCATTTTTTTACGAATCTCACACGCCTTATTTCGCCGAAAATCGATACATTGAGACCGATTGATACCCAATTAAGCGTCTCAAGTTCGTTAAATTCGAAATCCGTGCATTTTAGCGCGTTTAAGCTCTGTCAGATTCGTTAGAGATTAAAAGTAAGCCTCGTTCGCAAAAGTCACCCCTAGGAGTCACCTTATGGAGTCACCTTATGGAGGTCACTTTATGGAGGTCACTTTATGGAGACACCTTATGAAGTCACTATACGAAACCACCATACAAAATCACCATACAACCATACGAAGTCACCATACAAAATCACCATACATCCATACGAAACTACCATAAAATGGTGGACGTACAGCGGCCATGCCAACTGCAGCATCATGCGTAAAAATCGTCCGTCACGCAGGACATGCCGCAACCGCAGGCCGAAAACGCAACACGCGCCGTTACGCCGAAGCCGCGATCAAGCAGACGACCGCCTGAGCGGCGATGCCTTCGCCCCGCCCCGCAAAGCCGAGATGCTCCGTCGTGGTCGCCTTGACGTTTACCTGGGAGGCGTCTCCCTCCAGGGCGCCGGCGATAATCTCAACCATTTGCGGGATATGCGGCAGCATCTTCGGCCGCTGCGCAATAATGGTGGCATCCAGATTGCCCAGCCGATAGCCGCGCTCACGCGCCATTTCCCATACCCGCTTCAACAGCTTCAAGCTGTCGGCGTCCTTGTAGGCTTCGTCGGTATCGGGAAAATGTTTGCCGATATCGCCAAGCGCCAGCGCGCCGAGAACGGCGTCGGCAATGGCGTGCAGCAGCACGTCCGCGTCGGAATGCCCCAGCAGCCCTTTCTCGAACGGGATCGTCACGCCTCCGATAATACACGGCCGTCCCTCCGCAAGCTGATGCACGTCGAATCCTTGGCCAATCCGAATCATGTTAAGACCCTCTCCCCGCTTCCGCTCCCCGGCGCTGCGCCAGCCAAATTTCCGCCAGCGGCAAATCGTCAGGGGTCGTGATTTTAATATTGCTGTACTCTCCCTCTGCTACGGCGACCGCAGCGCCGTACCGCTCCGCGACCATGGCGTCGTCCGTGCCGAGAAAGCCTTCGGCCTCCGCCTTCTCGTGCGCTTCCAGCAGCAGCTCACGACGAAAAGCTTGCGGCGTTTGTATCGCCCGCAAGCTTGCGCGATCCGGCGTCGACACGATGACGCCCGCTTCATCCACCTGCTTGATCGTATCCTTCACCGGTACGGCCAAGACGGCGGCCCCGGTCGCGGCGGCGACGCGGCAACATGCCGACACGGCGGCCTCCGATACGAGCGGCCGGACGCCGTCATGCACCATGACCCAGTCCAGGCTTGCCGCACGCAAGCCGATCAGGACGGACTGCTGCCGTTCCTTGCCGCCGGCAAGCACGCGCGTTACTTTATGCAAGCCGTAGGAAGCGACCCATTCCCGGCAACGCTCCACATCGCCGCTCCCGACAACCAGCACGATTTCCTCCGCCAGCTCCATGCGCTGGAACAGCTCCAGCGTATGGACGATAACGGGCTTGTCCGCCAGCATCAAATACTGCTTGCTTTCTTTCGTCCCCATGCGCGAGCCGCGTCCGGCCGCGACGATGACGACGCTCCACTTGTCAGCCATGCCTGCTTCAACCTGCCTTAAGCGATCTCTAATGTATCAAGTACAATAGTACTATCATACCTTGTCAGAGCGCTTTTTCCAACAGCTTCGGCTTGGCGAATATCATCCGGCCCGCGGAAGTTTGCAGAACGCTGGTGACGAGCACCTCCATCGTCGTGCCGATATAGTCCCGTCCGCCCTCGACGACAATCATCGTTCCGTCGTCCAGATACGCGACGCCTTGGCCGTGCTCCTTGCCGTCCTTGATCACTTGTACGATAATTTCTTCGCCCGGCAGCACGACCGGCTTGACGGCATTGGCCAAATCGTTAATGTTGAGCACCGACACGCCTTGCAGCTCGCACACTTTGTTCAGGTTGAAGTCGTTGGTTACGACCTTGCCTTGCAGCGCCTTGGCCAGCTTGACCAGCTTGCTGTCCACCTCGCCGATCTCCTCGAAGTCGCCTTCGTAAATCAGCACTTTGACGTCGAGCTCTTTCTGGATTTTGTTCAAAATGTCCAGTCCTCTGCGGCCCCGGTTCCGCTTCAGCAAATCCGACGAATCGGCGATATGCTGCAGCTCCTCCAGCACGAATTCCGGAATGACCAGCGTCCCTTCGATAAAGCCCGTTTTGCATATGTCCGCGATTCTGCCGTCGATAATGACGCTTGTATCCAATATTTTGTGCTCCTCGTACCTGCGGTGCTCGTCCGCCGCGGGAACGGCCCGCCCTCTTTCGGCAAGCGCCGCGATGCCCGCCGCCATGTCCTCCTGCTTTCTTAAGCCGATCTGCATGCCTACGTAGCCGAACGCCAGAGCCATCAAAGCGGGAAGCGCCGCGCCGACGCCTTCCAGCCCCGCCACCGCGGGGTACAGCAGCACCGACATCAGCAAGCCTCCAAGAAGACCCGCCGCTCCGGACAACAGTTGGCCAAGCGGCAGCGCCGCCGTCCACTCCGCTCCTCTGCGCATCGATTTGATCGCCGGTCCCGCCGCGATCGTCGCCGCAACGACCCCCGCCAATGCCCCGATTGCTACATTCATGTAATAAGTTCCGGATTGTTGCAGCATGCCGTATGATGCTCCCGGCCAAACGGCTGAGCCGTGCGTCCATGCGTACATTTC
This sequence comes from uncultured Paenibacillus sp., assembly GCA_937895345.1. GTDB lineage: Bacteria > Bacillota > Bacilli > Paenibacillales > Paenibacillaceae > Pristimantibacillus. The sequence continues at coordinate 19,520 of CALAWP010000022.1, forward strand.
GTTTCCGGCCATTGCGCCAATAATTAATCCTATCAGTTGAATAATTCGTCTAACCATATTGGTTCACCTCCATTACAATTATGTTCCAATCGCGGAACTCTTAATCGCAAGGGATGCCAATTTTGCAAAATCATTGCATTGGGCATGGCAAAGGCGCTTAGGGAAGTTTATAATGGGATCAGGTCATGTTCGATTCGAATACGATGAGGCGGGTGAATCAAGGTGGAATCCAAAAATGCTCCAACGCTGGAACAATTTCAACAGCAAGTATCGGAGCTGCTGCTGCGCCACCGGAGCGTGCTGGACGTCATGTCCAAGCTGGGCCAATCCAGCGCAGCCGTCAACCGTGCGGTCACCAAGGCCGTTACGGACTGCGGCTGCATCGAGCTGAAAGCCAGCAAGCAGCACTATTCCGATGTCAACAACCTGGAGAACGCAAAGGAAATCTTGCAAAGCCACGTGTCGGGAACATTGTGCGAGCATTGCCGCGACGCGCTTCAAAGCGAGCTGGGCCGCAACCTGTTCTATATGACCGCTCTATGCAATCAGCTGAATATCGGACTCGACGAAGTCGTGGCGGACGAATACGACAAATGCTCGACGCTCGGATTGTTTAATTTGACGTAAGGCCTGTTTCTCATACAATGAACACCAAGAAGCTCCGGAGCGCGTCTCCGGAGCTTCTTCGTATTTATGGCAGCCGGCAGCCTCTGCCGGCATTTCCGACCGAACGTCCCGGCGTTGCGCTTAAGCCGGCTTCTCGGAGTTGACCGATTCGTCTTCCGAATCGTTCAGCTGTGCCCGCTTGCGGCGCCTCATCAGTCTGCGGTCAACGTTTTTTTTTATGCCGTACAACGCGTAGAGCAGCAGCGGGATAAACAGGATTTTCGACAGGTGCGACTCGAACAGAAGAGCCAGAACGAGCGACACGACGACAATAATCGGCACGACCCATACCGCGCTGCGCGGTATGCCCACCTTCTTGAAGTTCGGATAACGAATCGTGCTGACCATCAGCAGCGACAGCAGCAGCGTGCCGGCCAGCAGCACCGGTACGGGAATATCGGCTTTGAACAGGGCCATCGTCGCCAGGACGCCGCCCGCCGCCGGAATCGGCAGCCCGATAAAATAGCCCGGAGAACCGGCTACGACATTGAAGCGGGCCAAACGAAGCGCTCCGCATATCGGAAACAGCGCCGTTATAATCCAAGCCATTGCAGGATTCAAGTCCTGAAAGGCGACCACGTACATAATAAAAGCGGGCGCAACCCCGAACGAGATTACGTCCGACAATGAATCCAGCTCTTTGCCGAATTCGCTTTGCGCATTCAGAGCCCGGGCAACGCGGCCGTCCACGCCGTCCAGCAGCATGGCGATCAGCACCATCATCGCCGCCATCTCGGGCTTCTCGTTAAAGACCAGAATAATGGATATAATGCCAAGAAACAAATTGCCCACCGTGAGAAGGCTCGGTATCGACTTTGCGATCATCTTTTCACCTCTTCTCTACTATGCCCAAACATGGCCACAGACGCGACGAGTAAAGTTTGGCATGCATCCAACCAATTGTATGTGATTTTATATTTGCCTGTCAATGAACATTTGCTCTTGTATCCGTTTCATGCCGTCCTTAATGGCCCTCGCGCGAACCTCTCCGATCCCGTCCACTTCGTCCAGTTCTTCGATGGTCGCCATCAAAATATGAGGGAGCCGGCCGAATCTTTCCACAAGATTATTCATAATGACCAGAGGCAGCCTCGGAATTTTGTTCAGCAGCCGGTACCCGCGCGGCAGCACGGCTTCGTCCGCCATATTGTTCGTATGCGGATAGCCGATCAGGCGTACGATGGGTGATCCGTCCATCAGCTCCTCCGCGCTCAGCTTCTTGAGGCCGTTCCGAATATCCTTGATTTTGTCGTCGGAGTTGTCCTTGGCGTAATCCTTAAGCAAAAACCAGGCATCTTCCTCGACGCCGCCGACCAGCTCATCCATCTGCATGCTGATCAGCCGGCCCTCCGTGCCAAGCTCGTTCACGTAACGATTAATTTCCGTCTTGATGCGCAGCACCATTTCGACGCGGTGAATGACGTGCGCGACCTCTTGCAGCGTGACCAGTTCCTCGAATTCAAGCGCCGATAAATTCGTCAGCGCCTGATGAAGAACCGCCTTATATTTTTCAAGCGTCTGAATCGCCTGGTTCGCCTTGGTCAAAATGACTCCGATCTCCTTTAAGGAGTAGCGCAAATGGCCTTGATACAAGGTAATGACGTTGCGCCGCTGCGAGATGGACACGACCAGCTTGCCCGTCTGCTTCGCTACCCGCTCTGCGGTGCGGTGACGGATGCCCGTCTCGATGGACGGAATCGAGCTGTTCGGAATGAGCTGCGTATTCGCGTACAGAATGCGCTTCATATCTTCGCTCATAATGATGGCGCCGTCCATCTTCGCCAGCTCATACAAATAGTTTGCGGAAAAATCGCAATTGATGGAAAATCCTCCGTCCACGACCTCCATCACTTCCGGGCTGTAGCCCACGACGATCAAAGCGCCCGTCTTGGCTCTCAGCACGTTCTCCAACCCTTCGCGAAAAGGGGTGCCTGGCGCGACCAGTTGCAACAATTGGCTCATCACTTCTTGCTGGTTCGGTTCTTTCATGGTATGCCCCCTATTCAAGCGCTGCCTTGAGTGCTTCCGATACGGTGTTGACACCGATAATTTGAATCCCCTCCGGCGGCTTCCATCCTTTCAAGCTTTTTTCGGGCATGATTACCCGCTTGAAGCCCAGCTTCTCCGCTTCCTTCACCCGCTGCTCCGCCCGGGAGACGGCCCGCACTTCCCCGGTCAAGCCGACCTCGCCAAAGATGACGTCGTACGGCTTGGTCGGCGCGTCCCGGAAGGAAGACGCCAGACTGACCGCGGCCGCCAGGTCGACGGCAGGTTCGTCCAGCTTCACCCCTCCCGCCGCATTCAGGTAAGCGTCCTGCGTCTGGAGAAACATGCCGATCCGCTTCTCCAGCACCGCAATAATGAGCGCCATCCGGTGATGGTCGATGCCGGTGGACATTCGGCGCGGCGACGGGAAGTTCGTTGCGGCCACCAGCGCCTGCAGCTCCACAAGGACGGGCCGCGTTCCTTCCATGCTGGCCACGACCGTCGAACCGGATACGCCGAGCGGCCGCTCCGACAGAAACAGCTCCGACGGGTTGGACACCTCCCGCAAGCCGTCTTCTCCCATTTCAAAAATGCCGATTTCGTTCGTCGAGCCGAACCGGTTCTTCACCGTGCGAAGAAGTCGGTAGGAATGATGCCGCTCGCCTTCGAAATACAGCACGCAATCCACCATATGCTCCAGCAGCCTCGGACCGGCGATGGCTCCTTCTTTGGTCACATGGCCGACCAGCACGGTGGCGATGCCTTTGATTTTGGCCGTCCGCATAAAGTGGGCCGTGCATTCCCTGACCTGGGATACGCTGCCCGGGGCGGACTCCACACGGGGATCGTACACCGTCTGGATGGAATCGATCACAAGAAAATCCGGCTCCACGTCGTCGATGGCCGCATTAATATGCTCCATGTTCGTTTCGCACAGCACGTACAGCGTCTCCGACAGCGCGCCGAGCCGATCCGCCCGAAGCTTCGTCTGGCGGACGGATTCCTCCCCGGAAATATACAGCACCTTAAGCCCGTTCGCCGCCATCGCGTGCGAAGTCTGCAGCAGCAGCGTCGACTTGCCGATGCCGGGATCACCGCCGACGAGAATGAGCGAGCCCGGCACGACGCCGCCGCCGAGCACGCGGTTCAGCTCCGTCATCCGCGTCTCGATGCGGGGCTCTTGCCCGCTTTCTATATGTATGATCGATTGCGGCTTTTCTTTCGTCTGCAAACCCGAAAGTCCGATCCCCTTCGTCTTGACGACGGTTTCCTTTTCTTCCACCATCGTATTCCATTCGTTGCATCCCGGACATTTGCCCATCCACTTGGGCGACTCCGTACCGCATTCGACGCAGACGAATTTCATTTTTATTTTGGCCATTCCGGTCTCCTTCTAATAATTCTCACGATTAAAGTTTAACATTTAATCCATCCGGGAGGAAGAAGCCGCGGCCACGAAAAAAATTGTCATTTATGGCAAGCAGCCCTTGGCACTAGCAAATGCCCTATAACTCCTATATCGGATTGTAATCGATTTCATTTTAATCGGGCAGGGAATGGAGAGGGCTCCTCCCTGTGCATATTTACCGTCTGCCGATTCCATACTATTCAGGAATGAAATTCTTGCCTCATGAAGGGGGACTCCCGTATGAAGACGCCTTCCCAGCCACCGGAAGACCGCGATCGCCTCGCCCTTCAGCACGTCTTGAACGAATTCGCGGAATGCGACGATCTGGTTCATCGGGAAATGCCCGAGCTGCAGGTGCATTTCGTCTTTATCGATCATTTGATCGGGAACCGGCTGTATATAAGGGAGATCGAGCATCCGTTCTCCAACGTGCAAGCGGATGAAGTGGGGAAGCTGCTCAAACGTACCCAATACGAGGAAGTAACGGATTCCAAAGTGTTGATCAAAAGCATACTGGAAGGATATGTGGCGATTTTTCATGACGGCAATAGTTATGTCGTCTTTGCCTCGGAACTGGAAAACCGGGCTATCGCCCAATCCGAAACCGAATCGGTCATTACGGGGCCGCATGACGCCTTCGTGGAATCTTCCTCCGTCAACCTTTCCCTGATCCGCCGGAGGGTAAAGAGCTCCCATCTGAAGGTCGTCAAGCTGGCGGTCGGCGAAGTGACCAAAAATAACATGTACATCGTCTACATTAAAGATATTGCCAATCAAGCTTATGTGGACGAACTGATCGAGCGAATCAAGCGAATCGAGATCGCTGCCGTACACGACGGGAATATGCTCGTGCAGCTGATCGACGACAACTCCAAATCTATCTTTCCTCAATTCATTACGTCCGAGCGCCCCGATTCGGCTGCATCGAAGCTCGTGGCGGGAAGAGTTGTCGGCATCCTGGACGGCAGTCCCTCGATCTTTACGGCGCCGTCCTCCATCTTCGAGTTTTTCTCATCACCGGACGATTATTACCAAAGGTGGGCGTTAGGAACCGCAACGCGGGTGCTCCGTTTTATCGCGTTTGTCATTACGATCGCGTTCACCGCCTTTTACGTCTCGGTCACGACTTATCATTACGAAATGATTCCCGAGGCGCTTCTCATGCCGTTGACCGAATCGAGAAGCCGCGTGCCGTTCCCGCCCATCATCGAAGCGTTGATTATGGAAGTGACCATCGAGCTGCTGCGCGAAGCGGGAGCGCGACTGCCCAGCAAGATCGGCCAGACCATCGGCATCGTCGGCGGTATCGTCATCGGCCAGGCGGCCGTTCAGGCAGGATTGACCAGCAATATTCTCATTATTGCCGTCGCTTCCTCCGCCATCGCTTCGTTTGTCATTCCGAGCTATATTATGAGCGCCTCCATTCGGCTGATCCGGTTCGGACTCATCGTGCTTGCCGGCATTTGGGGCAATTTGGGGCTCGTCATGGGCATCGCGCTGATCGTCATTCATATATCGGGGCTGACCAGCTTGGGAGCTTCTTACATGACTCCTGTGGCACCGCTCGTCGTACGCGACTGGAAAGACTCCTTTATCCGCGCTCCGTTCCGATGGTTGTCGCATCGCCCGTCGGAATCCAAATCGCCCAACAAAGTCAAGCAGAAAATGCGACAATGAAGGAAGAGCGCCCATGAAGGAAAAATTGCACCCGACTCACATTGCGATCCTGATCTACATGACGCAAGCGGCTGTCATTATATTAAGCCTGCCCCGCATATTGGCGGAAAATTTCGGAACGAACGGATGGCTGGCGCTTATTCCGGCAACCTTGCTGTCGTCGTTCAATATTTTTTTGATTTCGCTCGTCTACCGTCTGGGGAAGGGCCGTTCCGTCTTCGACATTCTGGAACGGTCCGTGCCGAAAGCGCTGCTGTACCCGATTTACTTGGCGGCGGCGGCTGTCTGGATCATGGCGGGCTGCATGATCGGCAAGGAATACATTTTGATATTTCAGATGATTGCCTTCCCGACGACGCATCCGATGATATTCAAGCTGGCTGTCGACGTCATCGTTTTTTATCTGGTGCTCAAAGGCATCTACAATATAGCCAAAGCAAGCACAACGTTTTATTTTCTGGTGATTTGGATGCTTGGACTGCTGGTGGCCTTTTTACCGGAATATGAATGGTCTCGGTTGACTCCGTTTATATTCCGGGACAGCGGCGATATGATCAAGGGAGCGGTCGAAACCTATTCGGCGTATATCGGTTATGAGCTCTCGATGTTCCTGTTTCCTTTCTTCGGCCGCAACCCCAAAGCGATGAAGGCCGTGTACATCGGCAATCTGATGACCGCTCTTACTTACCTGTCGATTTGCTTCATCGCTTTCGGCTTTTATCATTACAGGCAGCTTGCGAATTTGGTATTTCCGTTGCTGGATTTGCTGGCTTATATCGAGCTTCCTTTTATCGAGAGGATGGAAAATCTGTTGTTCGGCTTCTTGTTATTCACGTCCCTGATAACCGTCACCATGTATACCTGGACGGCCACAGAAGCGGTAAAACGTATTTTTCCGCAGACCGGGACGGGGAAGCTGGCACTCGTCATGCTGGCTGCAGCCTATGGCATCGCCTTTTTCCCGGATGTGATCGGCGAGGTGCATCAGTGGCTTCAATGGGCGGGTAACGTCGAGTTGTCCATTGCTTTCGGGCTCCCCTTATTGCTTATTATGCTTCTTCTGTACCAACGAACTCGACGAAAGGAGCCTTCCGGCGATGCGTAGGCAATTTATAAGTAAGCTGGCGCTTGGGTTGACGATGCTGCTGGGGCTGACAACGGGATGCGGCGACCAAAAGGTGCTGGAAAGACTGGGCTTTACGCATACGACCAGCTACGACCTGACTCCGCAGAAGGAAGGTCAGCAGGACAAGCAGTTGACCATCGCCGTCAGCATCCCCAAGGCGGATGCCGAAGGAAAGGTGCGGCGGGAAACGCTCTTAACGACCGCCCACACAAGCAAGGAAGCCAAGATCGAGTTGTCGAAAAAAACCGAGCTGATGATGGTCAGCGGCCAGCTGAGAAATACGCTGTTCGGCGTCAAGCTGGCTAAACAAGGGCTATGGAGACACATCGATACGCTCGTCCGCGACCCGTCCATCTCCGGGAGGGTGAAAGTCACCATCGTAAACGGCGAAGCATGGAAGGTGCTGCTGCGCGATTATCCGGATCATCCAAGAACCGGTCAATATATCGATCGGCTGCTCGAGAAGGAATCCCGAACTCAGTCAATACCGCAAATTTCCGTTTATGAATTCGTGAGGAATTATTATGACGACGGCATCGATCCGATTGCGCCAATCATCAAGGGCTCGGATAACGAGATCGAAGCCGACGGCATCGCGCTGTTTGACGATGACAGATATGTTTCGAAAATTCCGCTCGACCGGTCGGTCATCTACTCGATCCTTCGCGGAGTGATGAAGCGCGGCGAGATGAGCATGGACTTGAATCCGTATCGCAAACCGGAAACCGATCCCAACGAATATGTGATGCTGAATTCGGTCTACTGCCGCCGGGCGGTAAAGGTCAAGCGAACGGGCAACGGACGTCCCGCCGTCCATCTCCAAGTCGAATTAAAAGGTTCGGTACAGGAGTATACCGGCTCGTTACATATATTCGAAGACCGCGACCGAGAGCAATTGGCCCACATGATCGAGCGGTATGTTGCCGCGGAAGCGAAGGATATGATGGCGTTTATGCAAAAAAACAAGGTGGACAGCGCCGGGATCGGGCAATATGTGCGAAACAGCCTTAGCTTCAAGGAATGGAAATCGCTCGATTGGGACAAGGTTTACCCCGAAACCGACATTACCATTTCGGTGAAAGTGAAGATCAAGGATTACGGAAAATCGAAATAAACGGTTGTAAACGAAACAAAACCGGGCTGTCGTCGGACAGCCCGGTTTTTGCATAATTTTGGTTTAAGCCTTCGAAGCCGGCTCCTGCTCGGCCTTCGAGACGGTCAACGCGCCGTCCTTTTCGTCGATGACAAAGGTGTCGCCTTTTTTGATCAAGCCCATCAGCAAGTCTTCGGACAACCGGTCCTCGATATGCTTCTGAATCGCCCGGCGCAACGGACGCGCTCCGTATTGCGGATCGTAGCCTTCCTTCGCCAGAAATTGCTTCGCAGCATCCGTCAGCGTAAAGTCGACCTCCTGCTCCTTCAGCCGCTTGCGCAGCTCCTCCGACATGAGCGTGACGATTTGCGCGATATGCTCCTCGCCCAGCGAGTGGAAGACGATCGTCTCGTCGATCCGGTTCAGAAACTCCGGCCGGAAGCTCTTCTTCAGCTCCGCCATCACTTTATCCTTCATGACGGAGAAGTCGCGGCCCGCATCCTGCACGGCCGTAAAGCCGAGCGTAGAGTTTTTCTTGATCTGGTCGGCTCCGACGTTGGACGTCATAATGATCAGCGTATTGCGGAAATCGACCAGGCGGCCTTTGGAATCCGTCAGACGGCCGTCCTCCAGCACTTGCAGCAGGATGTTGAACACTTCCGGATGCGCCTTTTCGATTTCGTCCAGCAGGACGACCGAATACGGCTTGCGGCGAACCTTCTCGGTCAGCTGGCCGCCTTCCTCGTAGCCGACGTAGCCCGGAGGCGCGCCGACGAGCCTCGAGGTCGCGTGCTTCTCCATATATTCCGACATGTCGATGCGGATGACCGCATTTTCGTCGCCGAACATTGCCTCCGCCAGCGCGCGGGCAAGCTCCGTCTTGCCGACGCCCGTCGGCCCCAGGAAGATGAACGAGCCGATCGGGCGCTTCGGATCCTTCAGCCCCGCTCTCGCTCTGCGGATCGCGCGGGCGACCGACTTGACCGCTTCCTCTTGGCCGATAACGCGGTCATGCAGAATGGACTCCATCTTCAGCAGGCGCTCCGTCTCTTCCTCCGCCAGCTTGCTGACCGGAATGCCGGTCCAGCTCGCCACCACCTGGGCGATATCCTCCGGCGTCACCTCGGAATCGGTGCGGCCTTGCTTTTCCTTCCATTGGTTTTTCGTCGAATCGAGCTCCTCGCGAATCTTTTGCTCGGTATCGCGAAGCGCCGCCGCCTTTTCGAACTCCTGGCTTTGCACCGCCGCGTCCTTCTCCTTGCGGATGTCCTCCAGACGGCTTTCCATCTGCTTCAGGTTCGGCGGAACCGTGTACGATTTCAATCTTACGCGGGAGCTGGCTTCGTCGATCAGGTCGATCGCCTTGTCCGGCAAGAACCGGTCGGTGATGTAACGGTCCGACAGCTTCACCGCCTGCACAATCGATTCGTCCGTAATTTTGACCCGGTGATGCGCTTCGTAGCGGTCGCGCAGGCCGTGCAAAATTTGGATAGCCTCCTCGGCCGAAGGCTGGTCGACCGTGATCGGCTGGAACCGGCGCTCCAGCGCGGCGTCCTTCTCGATATATTTGCGATATTCGTCCAGCGTCGTCGCGCCGATGCACTGCAGCTCGCCGCGCGCCAGCGCCGGCTTCAAGATGTTGGAGGCATCGATGGCGCCTTCCGCGCCGCCCGCCCCGATGAGCGTATGCAGCTCGTCGATGAACAGGATGATGTTGCCCGCTTGACGGATTTCATCCATAATCTTTTTGAGCCGGTCCTCGAATTCGCCGCGATATTTCGTGCCCGCCACGACCGAGCCCATGTCGAGCGTCATGACGCGTTTGTCGCGCAGCGTCTCGGGAATTTCGTTTTCGATAATTTTTTGGGCCAAGCCTTCCGCGATGGCCGTTTTGCCGACGCCGGGCTCGCCGATGAGCACCGGATTGTTTTTGGTCCGGCGGCTGAGCACCTGAATGACGCGCTCGATTTCCTTGCTGCGCCCGATGACGGGGTCCAGATTGCCCTCCTTCGCGTAAGCGGTCAAGTCTCGGGCCAGACCGTCAAGCGTAGGCGTACTTACGTTGGACGGCGTGCCGTGGCTGCTCGATGCCGCTTCGCTGCTGCCCAGCAGCTGCAGCACTTGCTGGCGCGCCTTGTTCAGGCTGATGCCCAGGTTGTTCAGGACGCGAGCCGCGACGCCTTCGCCCTCGCGAATGAGGCCGAGCAAAATATGCTCCGTGCCGACATAAGTATGGCCAAGCTTTCTCGCTTCGTCCATGGACAGCTCAATCACTTTTTTCGCGCGCGGCGTATAAGCGATATTGTTCGGCTGCTCCTGGCCTCTGCCGATGAGCGCCTCCACTTCGTCCTGAATTTTTTCCAGGCCCAGGCCGAGTCCGGTCAGCGCCTTGGCGGCGATGCCTTCTCCCTCGCGGATCAGCCCCAGCAAAATATGCTCCGTGCCGATATTGTTATGGCCCAGCCGGACCGCTTCCTCTTGAGCCAAAGCCAGTACCTTCTGCGCCCGTTCCGTAAATCTTCCAAACATCATCTTGCTGCACCCCCATTTGAATGATTAGATTTTTGCAAATGCTGGCGGATCAGCTCCGCCCGCCTGTAATCCCGCTGCTCCGGCGTCATCTTCTCGTTGAACGATTGCTGCAGGAAACCGGGCTGCGTCATGACGAGCAGTTCGTTCAGCATCTGTGGATTCACCTCGGTCACAATGCCCAGATCCGCGCCCAGCCGCACATCCGATAACCGCTGCGCCGCCTCCTTGGAATCCATGATTGAAGCGTGGGACAAAATGCCGTATGACCGTCTGACCCGGTCTTCGATCCGGATGCGCGACTCCTCCAGAAGCCGCTTGCGGGCGGCGCGCTCGTGCTCGATAATTTGGCGGGCCACGCCATGCAAATTGTCGATTATTTCTTCTTCGGACTGTCCCAGCGTCACCTGATTCGAAATTTGAAACAGGTTGCCGAGCGCCTCGCTGCCTTCTCCGTACAGCCCCCGCACCGCCAGACCGATCTGGGTGACCGCCGTCAAGATGCGGTTGATCTGCTGGGTCAGCACCAACGCAGGCAAATGCATCATGACCGACGCCCGAATGCCGGTGCCTACGTTCGTAGGGCAAGCGGTCAAGTAACCCCGATGCTCGTCGAACGCATAGTCAGCTTCGGACTCGTAGATGTCGTCGATCGCGCTGGCCAGTCGCCAGGCTTCCTGGACTTGAAAGCCGGAATACAAACATTGAATGCGCAAATGATCCTCTTCGTTAATCATGATGCTGACCGCCTCGTTCTCGCTCAGCACCACCGCGCCGCCGCGGGATTCGTTGGCCAGACCCGGACTGATCAGATGCTTCTCCACCAGCACCCTGCGGTCGAGCTCGCTCAGCTCCGACAACCCGATCGTCTCGAACCGGCCGAACGGCTCCAGCTTGCCCGATCTGCTGATTTCCGCCAGCGTGCCGAGCACCTCCGAAGCTTGCTGGTTCGTCGCGAGCATCGGAAACGGCAAGCCGCGCAAGTTGCGCGCCAGGCGAACCCTGCTGCTGATCACGACGTCGGAATCGGGCCCGTTTCCCTTCATCCAATCGCTTAGCGCGCTTTGGGCGAATCGATGGTTCGACAACGCCGATCCTCTCCTTTCTTTCTATCTATAGGCCTACATGCCGGATATTTTTTTCTCCAGCTCCCGTATGCGGTCCCGCAGCTTGGCCGCCTTCTCGAATTCCTCGTGCTCGATGTGCCGCTGCAAATCCGTTCTAAGCCGCTCGATTTCGCGTTTGCACTGGATTTGTCCGCCCGAGCGCTTCGGAATTTTGCCGCTGTGGACGGTGCTGCCGTGCACTCTCTTGAGCAGCGGATCCAGCTTGTCGGCAAAATAGTTATAGCAGGAACTGCAGCCGAACCGTCCCAGCTTGCTGAACTGCGCGTAGGTCAAGCCGCATTCCTCGCATCGTACCGGCTGCGCCGCCTTCATGCTGCTCGGCGCCGCGCTTCCGATCGAATCGAAATCCATCAAGCCCGACAGCAGGCTGTGGATCGAGAAGCCGTTAGGCGCGCCGGGAATGCCTTCCCCTTTCTCGCGGGCGCAGCTTTCGCATATATGAAATTCCGTTTTATCGCCGTTGACGATCTTCGTAAAATGCAAGGTCGCCGGCCTTTTGCCGCATTCCTGACAATACATGCTTTGTCCCTCCTTGACGGATTGACATCCGGTAATCTGTCGCCTCTACGGCTTGATCAGCAATGAGATGAGCATGGCCTTCAGAAGCCTCGCCCGAATCTCGTCGCGGAGCGGCAGCTTCATGGCGATCGTATCCCGGTGAACGGCCACCTTCAGCAGATTGGCTTCCCGCCGGGAAATCAGCTTGCCTTCCTCCAGCTGATAGATCAGCCCTTCCGCCGTTTCCTGATCGACCCGGTCCCCGATCGTTTGCTCAACATGGAACTGGATCGTGTTCAGCGTCGGCAGATCGACGCGCTGAATGCGAATATAGCCGCCGCCGCCGCGTTTGCTCTCCACGACGTACCCTTTCTCAAGCGTAAAGCGCGTGCTGATGACGTAATTGATTTGCGATGGGACGCAGGAGAACTTATCCGCGAGCTCATTGCGCTGAATTTCGACGGCGCCTTCGCGGCTGCCGTCCAGCATTTCCTTTAAATATTGTTCAATGAGATCGGATATATTGCGCAAATCCCCAACCTCCTCGAGCATGCCCCTATGCGGGAGCTGAAATGGCCATCGTCCTTGGCGTCGTAACAGCCGCCGCGCTCGGCTCCGCTTCCGGAGCGTTGTCAGCGAGCCGTCCGTTTTGCTGCCGCCAATTGACTTTGACTTTCTTTGACTTTAATTTTATTATACGCAAAACGAAGCGCAGGTCAATAGTGCCGGTTTAAATTTTCTGACGATTCCGATATCGCAAATTTAAGCAAAGCAAAAAAGCGCACCCCCTCTTCCTAGCTTGGTGCGCCGGCATGCGATTTATACCCTTATATATGCAGAACTTCAATCGGGAATGACGATGCGAAACGACGTTCCTTGTCCGGCGGCGCTCTTCGCTTCGATGGAACCTCCGTGCAGGGCGACGATCTTGTGCACGATGGACAGCCCCAGACCCGTGCTTCCTTCCTCGCGAAGCCTGGCCTTGTCTCCCCGGTAAAACCGTTCGTAAATGTACGGCAGGTTCTCCTCGGGGATGCCGTCCCCGGTATCGGAAATCTCCACGATGCAGCAGCCGTCGCCCCGCTCCGCCCGAAGCTCGATCGTACGTCCGGACGGGATGTGCTTGACCGCATTGGACAGCAAATTGGACCAAATTTGCATCAGCAGCACTTCATCCCCGGATATGCGAATATCCGGCGCCGCCTGCATCCGTAAGGCGATTTCCTTCTCCGCAAGCTGCCATTGCAGCAGCTGCACCGATTGACGGAGCTGGGGCTGAAGAAGACAGCTGCGCTTCGCGTCTAATCCATCGGCGTAGTCGAGCGAGGAAAGCAGCAGCAGCTGTCTGGCGAGAGCGGCGAGCCTGCGCGCTTCCCGGCCGATAATTCCGGCGTAACGAAGCCGATCCTGGTCGGCTATGCCCGGGGCAAGCAGCGTATCCGCAAATCCCTGAATCGAATGGAGGGGAGACTGAATTTCATGGGAAACGTTCGCGACAAACTCCTGCTTCGCCTTGTCCGACCGTTCCAGCTGCGCGGCCATCGACCGAAAATGCTCGGCGAGACGTCCGATTTCGTCCTTCCGGTTCGTCGGCAGCCGGACCCGGTAATGCCCCTGGGCGATGAGCCGGGTCGCCTCGGTCAATCCGGCGATCGGCTGCACCAAATAGCGCGTGCTTAGCATGAAATACGGCACGCACAACAAAGCGGTCACCAATCCGATCAAACCGATGAAAATGCGGATTTCCCGGTACATCGCGTGCGTATCCGGACGAATGAACAGCGCGTAGCGGCCTTCGCCGTCCGTAATCGGCAGGCCGACCGTGTTGCTCAAGCGGTTGTCGTATTTCCACAAGGCCAACGGATGATTCGAATAGTCGGCGATGCCGCCGTACGATCCGCCGGCCAGCACCGAATCCTTTATAGATTGAGGCAGGTCGGCCAATCCGAACGGACTGCCGTAATAAAAGTCATTTCCATTGCCGTCATACAAGTACAGCTGGTAGCCCAAATCCGCGACATGCCGCAAATAGTCGCCCATGGCGTCGGAATGCCGCTGCGCGTAATCGCGCACGTTCTCCGCAATCCGGACCAGCTTCGCATCCTGCTGCGGCTTCAGGGCCTCTATATAATATACGGTCGTCAAATAATAACCGAGCAGCGCGCTGACGGCGAGCGTATACAGCGTAATGCACAAAACTCTGACGTACAGCGACTTCATCGATGCCGCACCTCAAGCTTGTAGCCGATCCCTCTAACCGTATGAATGGCAAAGCCGTGCTCGTCCGCCGGAAAGCGTTGGCGGAGCCGCTTGATATGCACGTCGACGGTCCTCTCGTCTCCTCCGTAATCCGCCCCCCATACGAGCCTGATCAACTCCGTCCTTGCAAACAGCCGACCGGGATATTGGGCCAGCTGGGCCAGCAGCTCGAATTCCTTCATCGGCGGAATAAACACCGCATCCCCGTCGATAATTTCGCAATTTTTGCGGTCGATCGTCAGTCGTCCCAGCCTGATTTTGTCGCTGGAAGCCAGCGTATAACGGCGAAACAGCGCCTTGATGCGGTACAAAATTTCCGGCAGCTCGAACGGTTTCGTCACGTAATCGTCCGTTCCTTTCAGAAAGCCCTGCTCCTTGACGCTGAGCTGGTCGTGGGCCGACAGCAATATAATCGGGATATCGTAATTTTTTCTTGTGTGCTCGCACAAGGCAAGACCGTCGATCCCGGGCATCATAATGTCCAGTATGGCCAGATCGACCGGATGCTCCTTCAGCACGCCCATCGCTTCGCTGCCGTTGTGAGCCTCCAGCACCCGGAACCCCTCCTTGGTCAAATAATGGCCCAGCAGCGTTCTGTTATGGGCATCGTCATCCGTAATCAACAGATGCTTCATCGTACAACCTCCCGTAGACGGCCGCATGATCCTGTTTGCCCCGGACGCCCGGCGGCAGCCGCTTCGCCCCGCCCTCGACGCGCTACTTGCGCCGCCGGTCGCTCCGCTTCAGCATGACGATCAGGAACGGTCCGCCAATTACGGCCATAATGATCGATGCCGGAATTTCGGCGGGAGCCAGCACCGTTCGCCCGATCGTATCGGCCGCCAGCACGAGGAGGGCGCCGCCGCCGGCCGAGAACGGCAACAGCAGCTTGTAGTCGGAGCCCAGCAAAGCGCGGCCGATATGGGGGACGAGCAGTCCGACGAACAGGATTAAGCCGCCGATGGCCGTGGCGACCGAAGCCAGCAGCACGGCGACTCCGGACAAGATCAGCCGGACGCGGACGACGCGAAGTCCCAGATTGCGGGCCGTTTCGTCTCCGAACGCCAGCATGTTGCACCAGGCTCCGAACAACAGCGCCGCCGCCAGCCCGACGCCTCCAAAGAGACCGAGAATGTGCGCGTCCTCCCACGTTTGCATCGTAAAGATCGAAGACACCGCCTGATTGACGCTCGTCACCGCATAGCTGCCCCGATAATTGAACGATTGGCCCAGTCCCGTAAAGGTCGCGTTGATCGCCACGCCGACCAGAACGATCCGCAGCGGATTCAGCCCCGACCGCCAGGACAAGGAATAGACCAAATAACAGGCGAGCGCGCCGCCCAGCACCGAAAACAGCGGCGACCAAAAATAAAGCGTCGGAAACACCGTCACGACCGCAAGCGAGACGAAACCGGCGCCGGACGAAACGCCGATGATGCCGGGCTCCGCCAACGGATTTTTCATTACGGCCTGGAACAACGCTCCCGATACGGCCAGCGCCGCCCCGGCCAGCATGGAAACGACGATGCGCGGAAAACGCAAATCCTTGATGACCTGCACCTGCTCGTTCGCGCCGGTCAGCAGCCCTTGAATGAGCTCGGCGGCTCCCACCTTTATGCTCCCGGTCATGGCGGAATAGCAGGCGACGGCGGCAAGCAGCAGCAGCAGCGCCGCAAATACGCCGGCCGGCCTCATGGATACAGCATCGGCAGCAGCGCGTCGAGCGCTTCCCCGGCGGCCAGGCTGCCCGTCGTGCCGAACAGCGCCTCCTCCAGATCGTATACCCGCCCCGTCTGCACCGCCTTGAAATGTTTCCAAATATCGTTCTTGGCAAATTCCTCGTCGAACATCTTGACGACCTCCTCCGGCATGCCGTGGGCGGCCCGCAAGATGACGTCGGGATTCGCCTGCTGCAAATGCTCCGTATTGGACGCCAAATATTCCACCGTTTCGCCTTGCGCGATGTTGACGCCGCCCAGCAGCCGTACGAGATCGCCGATATACGAATGCTCGGTGGCCACCAGATAACTGCCCGGCACCCCAAGCAAAATGAGAACGGTCGGCCGCTCTCTGCCTTCCGTCGCGCTGCGGATGGCTTTCAGCTTCTCCTCGTAACCCGCCACAATTTCGGCGGCCTTGTCCTGCTTGCCGTACTTCGCCCCAAGCTCGACAATCTCGGCCGTCATGCTGTCCAGGCTGGTCAGATCGAGAAAGGAAGCCTCGAGCTTCGCGTTCTCGAATACCGGCTCCAGGTCGTACTGCAGCGTCGTAACCGACAGCACTTCGGTCGGCTTCAGCGATTTGACGAGCTCCATATCCGGACTCATCGGATTGCCGACCTTTGTGACGCCGTCATACCGCGCAGGCAGCGTCTTGACGCTTGTCGGAATGCCGACCAGGTCGATCTCCAGCCGATCCATGATTTGCGTAACCGCCACCGTTGTCGAGACGATGCGGTATTGTTCCGCCGCGCCGCCCGACTCCGGGGCCGCGTCCGGTTCCGCAGCCGCCTTCGCAGTCGAAGGCGGCGCTTTCGGCTCTCCGCCGCTACAGCCCGTCAGCAGCATAGCCAGCAGCGGCCCGCAGGCCGCCAGCTTTACGGCCGTTCGCATGAGCATCGTTGCCGCCTCCCCCCGTTACTGAACATGGCGCCGCGCTCGAAGCCGCATCGTATAATAGACTCCGCCGCCCGCCGCCGCGGCGGCCGCCAGCCACCAGATCCAGCCGGTCGAAGCCGCCGGAGCGCCGGATTGGGCCGTTGCGATCAAGCCTCCGCCCGCTTGTGCGCCGTCCCCGTCGCCCGTCTTCGCATTTGCGGCGGATGCTCCTGCTTCGCCGTTCGAGGCCGGATCGCCCAATCCGAACGTCTCCGTCTCGCCTTGCTTGCTGCCGCCCGTCTCCTCGCCGCCGGCCGCTCCTTCGCCGTTCTGCCCGCCGCCTCCGGCCTCCGGAACGGTCGGCGCCGCCGTTTCCATTTCGCCTGCGGCCGTGCCGTCCTCTTCGCTCAAGCTTTCTCCTTGGGCTTCGGCCGGTACGGTCGCCGAGGCCGTCGGAGCCGGTCTTTCGGCGGCGCCGACAGCCGTTGAACCTGCCGGACCTTCGGCCGGCTGCGCCGTTGCGGCAGGCTTCGCCGTCGCCGACGGCTTTGCGGCGGCCGCCGCTGCGCCGTTCCTGTCCGCGCTTTCGTCTGCCGCCTCCGCTGTCGGCTTGGCCGCCGCCGCAGACGTCGGCGCCTTCGTTGACACAGACGGTTCCGCCGCTTGGACCGGCTTGAAGCTGTCGGCTTTGAAGGACAAACGGATCGTATAATCATGATCGTAGTCGATTTCCGGCACCGTGACGTGGATTTTGGACAAGATCGGCTTCGAAAT
Source organism: uncultured Paenibacillus sp. (assembly GCA_937895345.1). GTDB lineage: Bacteria > Bacillota > Bacilli > Paenibacillales > Paenibacillaceae > Pristimantibacillus. The sequence continues at coordinate 37,260 of CALAWP010000022.1, forward strand.
GTCCGCCGCCGCAAATTCGACCAATCTCGTATCCTCCGATTCGTTTGTGTTCACGACCATCGTATCCACGTATCCGCCGTTTTTGCCGGGCACCTTGAACTCCGTCACCCACTTGCTGTGGTTGATCGTCAATTGCACCTTGACGCTGCCCTTATCGAAAGTGACGACGGCCGGCTTTTCCCAATAATCGTTGGCCATCGACACCGAATCGTCTTCCGCTTTCAATACCAGGTAATCGGCCGTATACGTGCCGTCCGCCGGCTGCTCCTGCGCCGCATAAGCCGCGCCCGGAAGCAGTAGCGCCACGGCCGCCGCGAGCAACACGCGGCTTGTGGCTCTACTCCATGCTTTCAACGCATTCTCTTCCTTTCTCCGACCTATCATGATAATGATAATTATTATCAATTATAGGCTACCAATTATCGCCATCTCTTGTCAATACCCTATTCCGTTAAACCCGTACGCTATGGCCGCCTGCATCGTGCAAGAGGCTTCGGAAACGGAACCGGCCGAAGAATATCCGGCAACGCTGCGCTTCCAAAGCCCGTGCCCGCTTCGGCGATGCCGGACTATGCGCCTTGCTCCTCCAGCGTCAACGGCTGACGCACAATCTTGACATCGTAAAACACAATTTTGTTGGAGACGATATATTCCGGCTTTTCCCGATGGGAATGCGACTCGCGGAACGCTTCGCTGCGCGTCCACGCCTGGAAATCCTCTTTGCTCTCCCAACGGGTGCTTACCGTAACCTCGTCGTATTCCTTCGTGTTTTCGGTCAGCATCACCTCCAAGCCGAGAAATCCTTTCATCGTCTCCACCTTGCCGATCCGGTCGAACCGTTCGATCAGCTTGACACCGTTGCCTTTTGTAATTTGAGATACGTTCGTGACAATAACCATTCCCTATTCCTCCTTAGCATGATTAAAATAATGACTCTTTCGCAGCCGGGAAGTGCCCGGCTGCGAGCGTTCCGCCTTCAGCGGAGCAGCCTTCTACGCTTGAGCATCGCCAGAAAGCAAGGGGCTCCGATGCATGCGATCAGGATGCCGGCCGGCAGTTCAAGCGGATCGAACCAGCTTCTGGCGGCAGTGTCGGCAGCGGCGGTCAGCACCGCTCCTCCCGCCATAGAGAAGGGGATGATATAACGGTAATCCTCCCCGATCAGAAGCCGGATTGCATGCGGAACGAGCAGTCCGACAAACCCGACGAGTCCGGCGACGCTGACTGCGGTCCCCGCCAGCAGAGAGGCGAGCGCGATGAGCAGGAAGCGGTGGCGCTCGACATGCTGGCCCAGAGACCGGGCCGTATGGTCGCCCAGCAGCAGCAGATTGGCCGTCCGCGCCGCAAACGGCGCCAGCAGCAGCCCCGCCGCCGCATACGGGAGCATAAACTGCAAGTGCGGCCAGCTTCTGCCCGCGAACCCGCCGGCCAGCCACGGCATCACGCTTTGGATGCGGTCGCTGTTCAACACCATAATGCCGTTCATCGCCGCTCCGAGCAGCGCGTTGATCGCGATGCCGGCCAGCACGATTTTGACCGGAGAGCTTCCTCCGTCCCAGGCCAGCGCATAAATGACGAGCGAAGCGGCAAGCGCCCCGGCAAAAGCGAAGCCCGGCAGCATAAACGCGAGCTGCGGAAAGAGGACCAGCGCCGCGACGGCCGCCAATCCTCCCCCGGCCGATACGCCGATAATGCCGGGATCCGCCAGCGGATTGCGCAGAACGCCTTGCAGCAGCGCGCCCGAAACGGCAAAGCAAGCGCCGGACAGCGCGGCGGTCAGTACGCGGGGAAGCCTCAAATCGAGCAAAATCGACTGATGCAGCGGATCGCCTCTGCCGATCAGCACCTGCCAGATATCCGCCGCCGATATATTAACCGAACCGCTGACCGCTCCGTACAGCATGGCCGCCAGCAGCGCGGGCAGTACGGCGGCCGTCAGCCACCTGCGTCTTTTTTTCGCTTTGGACGGGTTCACGCTCATTCGTCCAGCAGCTCCGCCAGCCATTGCGCCGCCTCCGCCGCCCTCGTTCCCGGGTTCGTGCCGAACAGGTCGGGCGGAAGCACATGAATGCCGTCCTGCTGCACCGCGGTTACGGAACGCCATGCCGTATTGCTTTCCATTTCACGAACAAATCCTTGCCGCACCGCCTCGGCATCGCCATGCGTCATAATCAGGATCAGATCGGGCCTCGCTTCGACGACGCGTTCCGTATTCAGCTGGGCATATTGGGGAAACCCGCTCAAGCTCGGAAAGTCAGCCGCCACGTTCCGCCCGCCAGCCGCGCTCAGCAAATCGCCCGCCAGCGAATTCGGCAGCGCCGCCATAAAGGTGCCCGGCGCTCCGTATACGATCAACACCCGCTTCTCGTCCTCCGGCTTCTCCCGGATTTGCCCCAGCTCGGCGTCCAGTTTCGCCGTCAGCTCCGCAGCCTTTTCACGCTTATCGAGCAACTCGCCGAACAACGCGATCTGACGACGAATGTCGTCAATCGAATTGGCGTGCGTCAACACCGTTTGGACCCCGAGCCGCTGCAGCAGCGGTACGTCGTTCGCATTGATCGGATCATGCCCTAATACGACATCGGGCTTCAGTGCGGCGATCTTTTCCATATCGACCGTATGCGTCGAACCGACCGTCGGCACATCCTTGGCGGCTTCGATCACGAGCTCCCGATCCACCTCGGGGCGCCCGACCACTTCCCCTCCCAGCGCATAGATCAGTTCAACCTCCCCGTTGCCGAGGGCGACGATGCGCTGCGGCGGCTGCCCGAAGACGACGTTCCGGCCGGCAAAATCGGTCACCGTCAACGTCTCACCGTCCGACGGCGCGCTTTTGCCCGAAACGCTGCACCCGGCCATCACGCCGCACATCAATAGGAAAGACATCGATACCGCACAAACGGCGAGGCGGCGTATCGCAATTCTGTTCAACATATGGCCTCCAACTCATGGCGAAACGATTGATATCGATTCTCAGTTTCAAACCCAAGGCGATTTTACAAAGCCACTATGAACGGAGTATGAATTTTTTATTACAAATTGGATAGCATGAGAGATCAAGCCGCTTCTCCTCCCTCCTTTCCCGGAATACTGCAAGCAGCAGTTGTCCATTCGTAACGGACTATTAACCGGAACCGGGATCAAATTGTAATCTAATGTTCACGCTCCGTTCATAGTAGCATCGTACAATTTGTGCGCAGTCCAATATGCGGCTTGATCTGGAGCTATATTTTTTTGACACTGACTGAGAATGATAATCATTAACTAAAGTATAGCCGATGAAACGAGCCGGTCAACCGAAAGGAGGAGATCGCCGGCGCCCACCCTTCGCACCGCAAGACCGATCGTCGAAGCAATGTCGTATCAGTCGCGCTCTCGCCCAACCCATTTCAAACAAAGTCCAGCGGTATGATGTCAAGTCCCTAATTCGGTCGAATTGGAAATTACCA
>CALAWP010000023.1 GCA_937895345.1 uncultured Paenibacillus sp.
CTGACCTTCTAGCAACAATGCCCCGTTATCATGGGCTTTCGAAATTCAGGTTGAATATAATTTTTCGTTGTAATGTTGGCCCAGCCAATCGTGAACTCTTCATAGAGCTTACCTTGCAGCATGAAGGTAATTTGCAGTTTGCTGCCTTCATGCTCGCCCGGAATATGGTGAACAAATTTAAACTCTATAGAAGCAAAATCATGAAGATCATGTAAGATCGCCAAGCTAAATCAACTCTTTTCTTTGAATTATGGCAGCAGTTCTACAACAAAAACTGGATCTCGTCCAGAAGAGGATGATTAAACGCTACTTCCGTAATGCCCCTTTCTATTGCCCACTATAGCGGGTTTAGATAAAGTAAACTAAATTCGTATTTTCCGCCCCCCCGTATCCGTCCTGCAATCACCTCCTTAATTCCCGCAGCCAAAACCGCATCCCTCACCCATACTTATCCTTATGTCGAACTGGTGACTAACTTATGGCGGAAAAAAGACAAAATGTTTACGTAATTGTTAACCCCGCAGTCACGGCTTCCCGAATCTGCTATGGTATTCGTAAGCAATAATTTCGAGGAGTGGAACCGTGATGAGACCTTACTATCGAATGCTGGCAGCCGTCGTATTTCTGGCCATGGCGTTGACGCTGACGGGCTGCAGTGAGCAGTTCATCGTGCTCGACCCCAAAGGGCCGATCGGTCAGTCCCAGAAGGAACTGATCATTATCTCTACTGTATTGTGCGCGATTATCATCGTCCCTGTCCTCATTATGACGGCGGTTATCGCCTGGCGCTACCGGGACCGTCCCGGCCGCAAAGCCGCCTACAAGCCGAACTGGGAGCACAATACGAAGCTGGAATTGACCTGGTGGGGCATTCCGATTGTCATTATCGTCATTTTGGCGGGCATCACGATCAAATACACCTACGAGCTGGAACCGTCCAAGCCGCTGGAATCGGCGGTCAAGCCGATTACGATACAGGTCACTTCGATGGATTGGAAATGGCTGTTCAAATATCCCGAAGAGGATATCGCCACGATCAACTACGTCAAATTTCCGGAAGGCGTTCCGGTCCGTTTTCAGCTGACCTCGGACACGGCCATGAACTCCTTCTGGATTCCGCAGCTCGGCGGCCAGCTGTACTCGATGTCCGGCATGGCGATGACGCTGTATCTGCAAGCCGACGAGCAGGGCAGCTACTACGGCTCCGGAGCGAACTTCAACGGAAAAGACTTCGCCCAGATGACATTTACGGCGGATGCGGTATCTCAGGAGGAATACGACGCCTGGGTGCAGGAAGTGAAAAGCGGCGCTCCGGCCTTGACGTTGGACGGCTACAAGGAGCTCCAGAAGCCGGGACGTTCCGAAGTGCAGTTGTTCTCAAGCTTCCCTGAAGGGCTGTTCGATCAAATCGTCACGCAATATGTAGAAAAAGGCTCCAAAGGAGCGCATTCGCATCACGGAGCCGGTGCAGCTGCGCAAGAGGCTGACGATTCGGCCGGCGAAGCGGCCGGTTCGAAGGATGCAGGCGCCGATGAGGAAGCCGGGCACAACGGACATGGCGGCCATAGCTCGGCAGCTTCCGGCGATGCCGTTACGGCCGACGCCTCCGGCGCGCACGGCAATGGGCACAGCCACTAATCGCCAACGAGAGGAGAACTCATTATGCTCGATAAAATCAAAGATTTTTCATCCGAGTTTTTCGTAACCGGCGATCCGCTCATTCTGGGCGCGCAGGTGGCCATCGGCCTGACGCTGGTTGCGATCGTCTTCACCCTGACTTTTTTCAAAAAATGGCGCTGGCTCTGGACGGAATGGCTGACTACCGTCGACCATAAACGCATCGGCATTATGTACATTATTTGCTCCATTCTGATGCTGTTCCGCGGCGGCGTCGACGCGCTGCTCATGCGGGTGCAGCTGGCCGCTCCGCAGCTGGAATTTCTGAACGCGGAGCACTATAACCAGATCTTTACGACGCACGGCGTTATCATGATTCTGTTTATGGCCATGCCGCTCATGTTCGGCTTGTTCAACATTATCGTGCCGCTGCAGCTCGGTGCGCGCGACGTCGCGTTCCCGTTCCTGAACGCCTTCAGCTTCTGGATGTTCTTCTTCGGCGCGATGCTGTTCAACGTATCGTTCGTCATCGGCGGTTCGCCCGACGCGGGCTGGCTCGCTTATCCGCCGCTGTCGGGGCTGTCCGGCAGTCCGGGCGTCGGCCAAGACTTCTATATTTGGGGCATTCAAATATCCGGCATCGGCTCCCTGGCGACGGGCATCAACTTTATCGTCACGATTCTGAAGATGAGAGCGCCGGGCATGTCGCTGATGAAGATGCCGATGTTCAGCTGGTCGGTGCTGTCATCTTGCGTCACGATCATTTTCGCGTTTCCGATCTTGACCGTTACGCTGTTCCTGTTGTTCCTGGACCGCTACCTGGGCGCGCATTTCTTTACGCTCGACGGCGGCGGCAACCCGATGATGTACATCAACCTGATCTGGATGTGGGGACATCCCGAGGTTTATATCGTAATATTGCCCGCTTTCGGCATCTTTTCCGAGATCGTGGCCACCTTTGCGAAGAAAAAGCTGTTCGGCTACAAATCGATGGTGTTCGCCCTCATGTCCATCAGCTTCTTCTCGTTCTTTACGTGGGCGCATCACTTCTTTACGATGGGCTCCGGCGCGGACGTCAACGCGTTCTTTGCGGTCACGACGATGCTGATCGCCATTCCGACCGGGGTCAAAGTGTTCAACTGGCTGTTTACGATGTTCCGCGGCCGTCTAAGCTTCCCGACGCCGATGATGTGGACGCTCGCGTTCATTCCGTGTTTTGTCGTCGGCGGCATGACCGGGGTGCTGCTGTCGGTCGCTCCGGCAGACTTCCAGTTCCACAACAGCTACTTCCTGATCGCGCACTTCCACCAGGTGCTGATCGGCGGCGTCGTGTTCGGATATTTCGCGGGTTTGTACTACTGGTGGCCGAAGATGTTCGGCTTCAAGCTGCACGAAGGCTTGGGCAAGTGGGCATTCTGGTTCTGGAACATCGGCTTTTACATTTGCTTCATGCCGCAGTACGCGCTCGGCCTCATGGGCATGACGCGGCGCTTCAACGAATACAACTTCGACATGGGCTGGCAGCCGCTTAACGTCGTGTCGACAGTCGGCGGCTTCCTGATGGGCATCGCCTTCCTGTTCCAGGTATGGCAAATCGCGCACAGCATCAAGTTCTTGAAAAGAGAAAAGACCGGCGACAACTGGGACGGCAGAACACTGGAATGGTCAATTCCTTCGCCGGCGCCGATGTACAACTTCGCGCGCATTCCGGTCGTCACCAGTCAGGACGACTGGTGGGAGAAGAAGCTGCGCCGCGCCAGAGGCGAAGCGGACGCGCCGGAAGTCGTTGCCGCCGAACAGGCGCCGCTGGAGCCGATCCATATGCCGCGCAACTCCGGCATCCCGTTCGTCATGTCGGCTTTCTGGTTCGTCGCCGGCTTCGGCTTCGTATGGGATTGGACCTGGATGGTCGTCGTCGGCCTGGCCGGCGTTATCGTCACCATGCTGGCCAGATCGTTCACGTATAACACCGATTATTATATTCCGGTAGACGAGATCAAGCGGACGGAAGCCGCGGCAAGGGGGGCTCACTAATGGCGCAAGCATTCGCGGACAAGCGCAAACCGATTCTGGAAGCAAGCCACGGCGCCGGCGGGACCGCAACAGCCGCCGCGGCGGGGCACGGCGGTCATGGCGGAGGCCATGGCCATGCCGGGCATGACGGCCACGACCATCACGATCAGGAATCGATGAAGGTGTTCGGCTTCTGGCTGTTTCTCATTACCGACGTCATTCTGTTCGGCGTCCTGTTCGCCACCTTCGTCGTCCTTCGCCTGAACACGGCCGGAGGACCGACCGGCGGCGAGCTGATCGAAATGCCGGGCATTATCGCCTCGACGTTTATATTGCTGACGAGCAGCTTTACCAGCGGCATTGCCTTGCTGGAGATGAACAAGGGCAACAAACGCGGATTGATCTTGTGGCTTGTCATTACGGCCCTGCTCGGCGCATCGTTTATTTATCTGGAAGTGACGGAGTTCATGCATCTGGTGCATGAAGGCGCGACGATCGGCACAAGCGCCTACTGGTCCGCTTTCTATACGCTGGTCGGCACGCACGGGCTTCACGTCTCGCTCGGCCTCGTCTGGATGACGGCGCTGATCCTGCAGCTCGCCAAGCGCGGAATTACGCCGGTGACGAAACGCAAAGTGAACATCATCAGCTTGTACTGGCATTTCCTCGACGTCGTCTGGATTTTCGTATTCACGATCGTTTACCTGATGGGGGTGATGTAAGATGGCGAATCCTCAAACACCAAGCGGCCGCGGGCATGCGGCGCACGGCCATGACGGACATGGAGGCGGCGCCCATGAGGGCGGCCACGGTTCGCATGAAGGCGGGCACGGCTCTCTGAAGTCGTATGTGATCGGCTTCCTGCTCTCGATCGTGCTGACGATCATCCCGCTTGTCGCCGTCATGAACGGCATGTTCAGCAAGCAAGTGACGACGGTTCTCATCTTGGCGATGGCCGTGCTGCAATTTGCCGTTCAGCTTCTGTTCTTCATGCATATCCGGGAGGAGAACAAACCTCGCTACAATCTGATCTCGCTCATATTCGGCCTCGTCATCATGCTGACGATCGTGGCGGGTTCGATCTGGATTATGACGTACAACGCGGTGGCAACGTAAGGGCCGATGCCGGCCCGCCGACCGCTTACAACTTATATGAACCTTCCGTGCGGAGGACGTTTCGATTGACGAACGTCTCCCGCAACGGAAGGTTTTTTATATCCCCTCGATCCGTCTGCATCCATTATCCCCTCTGCTCAGGGTTAACCGATCGGGTTCCTGAGCCGATGGGATAATGAGCGCATGCAGCAACAAACAAGCAACGCCTGCCGAGGCTTCGCTCCACGGCATTACAATAAAACGGCTATAGCCAAACTGCTCCTTTTCGAGGCGTCCCGCTCCATGCCATACTGGGATCGAATAGAAAAAAATGGAGGAGATTCAATGGAGGTGTACTCGCTGCGCCCTTTGCGCCTTCCGGACGACTACGAAGCCATCGCGAGCGTGCTGAGCGGCTATTGGTCGGAGCCGCCGACGGCGCAAAGCTTGAAGGCAGACGACGACAAGCTGTTTGAGAAAGGCGAAACCTGGCTGGACGAAAACGGTCTGTTGGCGGGTTATGACCGGGAGCGCCGGGTGGCAGTTGACGAAAGCGGCGGCATTGCCGGGTATTTGTGGATATGGCGGGCCCCGTGGACGGAGCGGGGGTATTTGAACATGACGCTGGCCGTCGACAAGACTGCCCGCGGACAAGGAGCGGGAACGCTCCTGCTGAAGCATGCCGCCGATTGGGCCGAGCAGCTGGGCGCTTCGCGGCTGCTGGCCGAGGTATGGGACGACGACCCCGCTTCCTTGCGATTCGCAAGGCATCGCAGCTGGGAAATCGAACGGCATGCCTTTCAGTCCGTTCTTCCGATCGGCGAAGGAGCGGAACCGTCGGATGCGGCGGGGCAGCCGTTTCCGGCTCCGGAGGAGCTGCTCCGGCGGCACGGGCTTCGGCTGCTGACGCTGGCCGATGAGCCGGGCGAAGCGAGCGAGCGCAAGCTCTATGAGATGGAGACCGCCACGCACAGGGATATTCCCGGCTATATGGGCGATACGCCGGATTTTGCGGAGTGGCGCAAGTGGAATTTGCTGCCGGAAGGCTGTTCTCCCGAGCATATCTACATTGCCGCCGACGGAAGCCGTTATGTCGGCATCGCCAATATGAAGCATAATCGCCAAACGAACGGCATGTACAACGAATATACCGGGGTCAGCCGTGATTATCGCGGCAAGGGGGTCGCGCTGGCCTTGAAGCTGGCCGCCATCCGGGCCGCCCGCCAAAGCGGCGCCGCTTATATCCGCACGGACAACGACTCCACGAACGCGCCGATGCTGCACGTGAACCGAAAGCTGGGCTATAAGCCGCTTCGCGGCTCCTACAGGATGATCGCGAAGCTTCATGAGGTAAAGAAGGCGTTGTCGGCACCGTAACTGCCGCTCCGCCGGCGTCTTTGCCCGGCTATAATCCTCTTTGTTCTACTTCTATATTGTACGGGACGGTCAGAATGAGGCCGGTGCGGACGACATCCGCCGACCGGCTGCCATCCTGACGATCCGGCGTGCCGACAAAAATATAAAGCGTCGTGCCCGACGTATGGGTGCGAATCATCCCGTCCAGACTCCCGAACGGCTCCTTGGACCGGTAACGGATTTGCCCGGTCAACCCGATTTCGTCGGTGTCCTGGGCATCGACCGCAACGCCGCTCGCCGATTGAACGACGATGCGGTTCAAGCCTTCCGCAACCGGAACCGGCTCCATCTTCACGAATGCCGTTCGATTGACGGCATGCCATTCGTTTCTAAGCTCGTCCAGCAGACCTGTCGACAGCAGCGCCGCCGCGGCCAGGCTTCCTATGCCGATGACGCTCACAAAAAAGAGGCTGACCCCGTCGTATCGAACGATGACGCCGGGACGGCCCGACAGCTTCAAATGAACCAGAAGCTCGCCGCCCAGCAATATAAACACGACCGGCGCCGCCCAGGGCAGCAGCTCGTACGCATTCGCGTCCTGCCAAAGGGAGACGGCCAGCGCCGTCCCGATCAGCATCAGCGTAACGCCCATCGAGATCGAGCCTACCCGCCAGACCCGGGGTGCTTGAGCGCCGGACGGTCCTTGCCAACCGTCGGGAGCCGAGGCATACGGGACGTCGGGTTTTCCGATACTGCCCATGCTCATTTCGTCTCCTCCTCCCCTTCCGCTCGACCGAACACGGGCGCTTCGAAGCTCCGCTCAGGCGCGGGCGGGGATGCCGGCGGAGCCGCTTTGCCGCCTCCGAATGCAAGCCGCAGCCCGGCCGCAATCAGCAGGAAAGCGGTAAGCGCGGTCGGAATCATATACTTGATCTGCATATAGGCTCTGTATAAGTTACTGTTTTCCCAGTAACGGAACAGAAACACCGCAAAGACCTGGTCGATCAAGTAATAGATCCCGAAACCAAGCAGCGCCAGACCGAGCCACCGCTGATACGGCGCAAACTGCGGCAGCACGGGATCGTCGCTCATCTCCCGGCGCTCGTAGCGCGCCACCTGATGAAACGCGTCAAAAAACGCAAAACACCAAAACAGCGGAAGCAAAAACAGAAACAGCGACAGACGCATATTGTCCATAATAAATATCGCCAGCAAAAATCCGGCCATCAGCTGAAGCCCCCGCTTTTGCTGCCCTAAATACAAGTGACCCGCTCCGGGAAAGATCGAAAGCACAATGGCAAGCACCTTGTTTTTGCGGCCGGATTCGATATGCGCCTCCAGCAGCTCGAACAGCGACTTGTCCTCGAGCATCTCGCCTCTGTGCTTGGCATGCAGCAGCCCGATCGCATCGAACATGCCGTAAATCCACATGACGGGCAGCCCCAGCAAAAAGACCAGCAGCGCTCCGGAATTCATAATAACGCTCAAAAATACGATGATGACAAACAGACCGACAAACGAAATGAGCAGCGTAATGCCCCTTTGCATGAGGCCCATATTCATATGGCCCAGCCCCGGAATGATCGACAACAGGACGGTTTTGATCTTTTCCTGCTGTTGTTCGTACGACGGCCTGTAGGCTTGGTCTTGATACGCGTACGCCCCCGCACTTGAACCGTAGGAGGCATCTCCTCCGTAACCGGCATCCCCCATCGGTCCCGGATACGGCTGCCCGCCATAACCGGAAGAGGCGTACGCCTGCGGATTGAGGCCGGGCGCCTTGCCGGAGAGCAGCGTGACGATCATGTCGATCATATTGATCAGCCAGCTGAAGCCGGAAACGAGCAGCGTCAGCGCGACGAATCCATCCTCCCAATATCCGCTGACGAATGCGGAAAAAATCAGCGTCGCGATCGGACCGAAACAGAACCCGGCATATATGATGAAGCGGAACGGCCTGCCCAAATAGGCGTGCCCGACTCCGGGAATAAAAGATAGCAGCAAGGCGGCTATCGGACTTTTGGCGGTTGCCATATACGTAAAACTTCCTTTCCGTAGATCATTTATAGTTAAAGCGCGCGTCGCGCAATTCGTCCAGCCAGCCGCCGGCTTCGCTCATCAGGCGGCGGGAACAGGAGTCGTCCCGTCCGGGCCAAGCCGTCTCTTCCTGCGCTTCGCAGCAGGCGAGCCGCAGTTCTCCGCTCCGGTCCAGCTCGCTCAGCTTGGCCGACATGCCGGCCAGCGCTCCGGAGCCAAGCAGCAGCAGCGTCACGCATGCGGCAACGGCATAATGGGTAACGGGATGGCGCAGCCAGTCGCGCCGCCGTTCTTCGGCATGCGGCCTGCGGCGGTCCGGCTTGCCCCCTTCGCGCCCTTCGTTCCTTTGCCGCTCCAGCAATAAATGCAGCACGACCCGGTCTTCGATCTGCCGCATGTCGGGCATAGGCATAGGCTGCCCCGCCGCCGCTGCCGGCTCCGCAGACGCGCCTTCTTCTTGAGACAAGCCGCCGCCGGGTGCAACGAAGCCGCCTCCGTTTTCCTCCGAACGTTCGACGGCTTGCATAAAGCGCCCAAGACATTCCTCGCAGACGGCCAGCATGTCCTCCATTCGCTCTCTCACGCCCGCCTCCATTCCGCCTCGGGCAAACCGCGCCCATTCGTCTTCCGCCGGATGCCTGTGCGATTGCGGGGTACCCTTGTCCATCAATCGAAATCCTCCTTTTGCCAATGGCGTTTCATCCAGTTGCGTGCGCGGTACAGCCTGGACTCGACGCTTTTGCGTTCCAGCCCCGTTTCGGAGGCGATTTGCTCGTAGCTTTTGTCCTCGACGTAATAGGCCGTCACCACTTCGCGATAATTGGCCGGAAGCGCCTGCATTCGCTCCTGCACTTTCTTTCTTCGCACCCGCTGCAAGGCGATGGACTCCGCGGAAGGGGAGGCGCCGTGCAGGCAAGACGCGCTTGCGCCGTCCTGCTGCGCGTTCGTCTTCGCCGCGGCGGCGCCGGTCCCCTGCGCCGGCTCCGATTGTTCCGCCGTCAGCAGCTCCGGGCGTCTGGCCATCTTTCTTTTCCAATCGATGGCCTTATTGACGGCTATTCGCGTAATCCACGTTTTCCAGCCTTCCAATCTGCAATCCGGGAGGGAGCGGTATATTTGAAGCAGCACCTCCTGCGTCACGTCCTCCGCATCGTGCGGCGACTGCAGGATGGCGTAGACGGTTCTGTATATGTACGAGCCGTACGCCTGAACGAACGGCCTGTACGCCTCCGGCCCGCCGTCCCTTACGGCTCTGATCCATCCGTCATCCAATCTGTCGCTCCCTCCCTTCCCGCTATATAGACGAAGCACCGGGCTTCCGCCCCTGCGCTTTTTGCGCTTTTTGTATAAAATTATACCCGTTTCCCATTGTACAGAGGTTTGCCCCCCGAAAACTTAAACAAACCTGAAGGTTTCCCTCAGGTTTGTTTAACATTGCCGTCAGCTCATATAAATCATCTCCGGATGGGGATGGCTCAAAAAATCGTGGTGGGAGATCGACCAGCCATAAGCGCCGGCAAGTACAAACAGAAGCACATCGCCGCTGCGCACCCGTCCGATTGCCGCATCCTCCGCCAGAACGTCCTTCGGGGTGCTTGGTTTACGGTAATTGAAGAGCCCTGCGGCGCGATGCATCCCCCCATTGGCAATTAAAAAGGAGCTGCCTATGTTCATCTTGGCAGCTCCTGTTCTCGTGAAGCGGTCAGTTTGCCGGAATTACGTATTCAAACAGGTCGTCAACGACTTTATTCGCCGCCTGGACGCCAAGTCCGCTCAACCACGTTTCCGAGTCCACCTCATAAACTCTATTCTCTTTTACCGCGTCCAGCTGTTGCCACAGCGGATTGCTGGCCAGCTTGGTCTTGAGCAGGTTGTCCGTGTCACGGCTAAACCATAAAATAACGTCCCCCGCCATTTCGGCCGTCTGCTCTTCCGTAAGCTGCTGGGCAAATTCGTCCGCCTGCTGCGCTTCCGGACGCGGCAAGCCGGCATCCTCTACAATGATGCCGCTGAAGGATTGGCGGAGATACACTCTGACATGATCCGCACGGGGCCGAAGCACCGAAACCGTCGTTTCGGCGAGCCGGTCGCCCATAGCTGTCCGGAACTCCTCCAACCGGTTGAAGTAGTCCGCCAACAGTTGTTCGGCTTGTTGCTCTTTGCCGATGGCTTGCCCTTGAAGCTTCAGGTTGTCTTTCCAGGAATACCCGAGATTTTCTACAAATACGGTTGGCGCGATTTGCTTCAATTTGTCATAGATCGCCTCGTGCGTATCCTTGCTGCCCAGAATCAAGTCCGGGTTCAGCGAAGCGATCGTTTCAAGATTTGGTTCGTCGATGGTCCCGATATTGGCGATGCCTTCGGTCTGGCTCTGCAAGTAAGCCGGGTACGGCTGATCCAATTGTACCGTCGGCGCGCCTGCAGGCTTGACGCCTAACGCAAGCAGGTTGTCCAGCGCTCCATTGTCGAGGACGACGACGCGTTCGGGAACGGCCGGCAGCGTTTCTTCTCCCATTGCATGCTGAATGACGATTGAAGTCTGCTCCTCCGATGCTTGCGGGGAAGCAGGCGGCGAAGCCGCGGGAGAGCTCCCCGGCGTTCCGCTTCCCTTGCTGCCTGCCGTCGAGCATGCGGTCAGCATGGCTGCCAAAGCAACCATGACCGCCAGCCAAACAAATCTTTGTCTTTTTCCTTTCATTGACACTCCACTCCCTCAAATGGTAAAATAATTTCGGCTCAAAATATGATAATGATTATCATTACTGATTTCTATGAATGAGTATAAATATACCTTTACTGGTTGTCAAATCCTTTTTGGGTGTATGGAGGTTGCATGAGAAAGCAAGCGCTGTTTGCCGGAGCGGGCCTTATCCTGTTATTTATCCTTTTTCTTCTCGAGCTGTCGACCGGGTCGCTCATTATCCCGTTTCAAACCGTTTGGTCGGCGCTTTGGGGAAGCCGCGAGACGGACGCCCACCTGGTCGTTTCCTCGATTCGGCTGCCCCGGGCGTGCATCGCCTTGGCGGTTGGCGCGGGGATGGCCGTTGCAGGGGCTTGCATGCAGGCGCTGATCCGCAATTCGCTCGCTTCGCCCGAGCTTCTGGGTATCAACTCGGGGGCGGCGCTTGCGATCGTCATCGCGATGTTTGTCCTGCCTGCCTCGCCTTTGTGGGTATATAATGCCGCCGCGTTTGCCGGAGGACTGCTCATTTCCGCCTTTATTTTTCTGCTCGCTTCTTCCGGACACCTGAAGCTCTCGCCCTTATCCTTTATTATCGCCGGAACCGCCGTGTCCCTTTTTCTCGGCTCCCTGACGCAAGGGGTGCTTATTTTAAACGAACAGTCGCTCGACGATATGAGATTTTGGCTGGCCGGATCGGTAACGGGAAGGACCTTTTCATCGTTTGCTCAAATCCTCCCGTTCATTATTATTGGCTTGATTGGAGCGATCCTTCTCGGCAAACGGATGAACGCGCTTCAACTGGGAGACGAAATGGCAGCCGGACTGGGCGAAAGTATCCGCATGACCAAAGGGCTCCTGTATGCCGTTGCCGTGCTCTTGTCCGCCGCGTGCGTCACGACAGCCGGCCCGATCGCATTTATCGGGCTGGCCGTGCCGCATTTGGTCCGCTCTCTTTCGGGACCGGATTATCGGTGGATCGTTCTTCATTGCTTATGGTGCGGCGCCGCCTTATTAATGTTCGCCGATACGCTGGGCAAGCTGGTCATCCACCCTCGCGAGGTTCCCGTCGGCATTATGACCGTGATGCTGGGTGCGCCTTTCTTTATATACGTGGCCAGACAAAAGGACGGAAAGCTATGAGAAGCCGCATCCGTTATGTATTCATTATCGTCTCGCTGCTCGTCTTGACGGCGGCTTTGCTCATCCTTCAGGTTGGCACCGGGGAATTCGCGATTTCGCCCAAAGACACTGTAAGCTCGCTATTAGGCATCGGCAGCCCGCAACATGATTTCATTGTGTGGACGCTTCGACTTCCCCGCGCCCTGATCGGCTGGCTTGTCGGACTGTGCCTCGCCGTTTCCGGAACGATTCTGCAGGGCGTAACGCGCAATCCGCTCGCTTCTCCCGGGGTCGTCGGATTGAACGCGGGCGCCGGACTGGCGGCCGTGGCCGTCATCGTATGGCTGGACATCCCTCTCGGCTGGCTTCCCGCCTTTGCCTTCGCAGGCGCGCTGACCGTCGCTTTTCTCAGCTACGCGCTCGCCTGGCGCAAAGGCATTTCACCGGTGCGCATGGTGCTTGTCGGCATTGGGGTCGCCTTTTTGTGCAACGGCTTCATATCCCTCGCCACCCTTGCCGGAAATATTCGTCTGGTCAATCAAGCGACCATCTGGATGACTGGCAGCTTATATGGCCGAAGCTGGGAACATTTCTGGCCGTACGTGCCATGGGCTGCGGTATTTTTGCCGCTTGCCTGGCACAGCTTCCGCAAGCTTGATATTCTCGGCCTGAGCGACGCTGCGGCATCCGGACTTGGCAGCCGCATCCACGGCGACCGGACCTGGCTGCTAGTTATTGCGGTCGCTTTGGCCGGCTCCTCGGTCGCCGCTGCCGGAACGATCGGCTTCGTCGGACTGATGGCTCCGCATCTGGCAAGACAATTGGTCGGCGCCGGACATGCGCGGCTCATTCCCGCAGCGGCATTGCTTGGCGGCCTGATCGTGCTTGCGGCGGACTTTACCGGACGCACCGTCCTGGCGCCGATCGAGATTCCCGCAGGACTGCTGACTGCGATTCTCGGCGGTCCTTACCTGCTCTATTTGCTGCTTCGCAAGCAGAAGAAATAAGCGGCAACGGCTGACGCCGCCCTCTGGAGGCGCAGCTTGCTTTTTCACGTTGACACATAAGCTCGGTACTGAGTGAAACATATACGGTAAGGTCACTGCGGCAATACCGTGTCCAGTTGAAAAAACCGCCCGTTCCAGAACCAAATGGTTCCCGGAACGGGCGGTTTTTGCTGGTGACCTACTCTAAAGACTGATGGATTCCGCTCATAGCGATATAAGCCTGACGCTCATAGCGATAATTCGCTTCAAATGAGGCGGGGGTAGGTCATGCAACCCAGGATTTGAACGATTGCTACTTACAGCGCCCCGCCCACCGTCTCCGTCGACCTGCAGCGTCGATTTTGTTACTTAGGGCTCTCCACCGGGACCGACCGCGTTGCTGCAACGCTGATTTTGTTACTTACAGCACCCCGCACTAGGACACGACAGCCTGCAAGGTTGTTTACCTCCACGGCCATTGGCCCTGCTGCGGCGTTGGCTTACAATGTCCGATTCCGTTTAATACTTGCCGTTCTCGGACATTTCGTTAACCCGACTCCCGGTCAGACTTCCAACGCCTGCTTCAGTTCTTCCGGCGAGCGCTCCCACCACTCCGCGTTGTGTTCGATCAGCAGCTTCCGCAAGGCCGCCTTCTCGACCGGACCGATATTGTCCAGCACAAACCGGCGCTTGATCGCATTGTCCAGCCGGTTGACATGGTCGGCGAGAATTTTCCAGCCGCGCCGCGCCTCGGCGTCGATGAGCATCTCGCAAGACGCCGCTCCCGCATAATACGAGCCTTCTTCGTTGCGGTCGACCGCTACCCATACGACCCAGCAAGGTCTCCCGTTCGGCGTATCTTCCTTGTTCGGCGTAAACTTGATGCCCCGCTCGATCTTGCTCTTCGCGTGCATAGCGCCTACGTCGATATACGCTTCGCCGTTATCGATAATGACGCAGGCGACGTTGCTCAAGTCGATGGAGCCCGCGCCGAAGCCTCTATGTTTCTTGTTGCTCACCACGTTGAGCGACAAGCTCTTTTTCTCCTTGGGCGCTGCCTGCGCCGCCTCCGCGCCCGGTTGTTCCGCGCCGTTACGTTGATCGGACATGCTTATCACACCTTCCTCTGCAATAATTCCATTTTAGCTAATAATCTTCGAATTGCAAACATATACATGCTGTAGATGCTTGTCAACGGGAGGGAAACCATTCATGACCCCACGCAATGTCCAACGATTATTCATCGGTTTGCTTGCGCTCGCGGCGCTGCTTCTGTCCGCGCGCTACGGCTTTCAGGAAGCTTGGCAATCCCAATATACGTACGCATCCGCCCCTGCCGCCCAAGCCAATCCTCAGCCTGCTCCGAATTCGGCCAAGCCGCCGGTTGTCCAGCAGCCGGATGCGTCGGTGCCGGCCAAGCCTCAACCGCTCAGCAAGCGGGTGGTCGAATACCATATCGGGGTTGTGCTGGAGGAAGCCGAACGCCAGCTGCTGGGAGAACAGTCCGTCATCTGGACCAACCCCGGCAAAAAAACGGTGTCCGAGCTTTATTTCCACCTGTATCCGAACGCCTTCCAATCCCCTCATACGACGTTTATGCGCGAATCCGGCGGCATGCTGCGCCAGGACAAAGCCACTCAAGACGGAAGGAGCCATATGCGTCTGACCTCGCTGCAAACGGAAGAAGGAGACAGCCTGCTGCCGCGGCTGCAATACATAAGACCCGACGACGGCAACGAAAGCGACTATACGCTGGCCAGGCTCCAGCTGCCGGAGCCCGTCGCTCCGGGACAAAGCGTAACGCTGAAGATCGGCTTCGAGGTGAAGCTCCCTGAGGTGTTTGCCCGCATGGGGTATTCCGGCAATTTCGTAATGGCGGGCCAATGGTTTCCCAAGGTGGCGGTATACGAAACGGCCGGCACCCGAGGAAGAACGTCGGAAGGCTGGAGCGTCCACCAATACCACGGCAACTCGGAGTTTTACAGCGACTTCGGCGTGTACAGCGTCCGCATCCAGGTGCCGGAAGCGTATACGGTTGCCGCAACGGGCATTCAGACGAAAAAGGCATCGGTCGAAGACGGCTACCGGACGTTTCAATTTTACGCCGAGGACGTGCACGATTTCGCCTGGGCGGCGTCTCCGGACTTCGTGTATGAAGAAATCGCCTTCTCCGAAAAGGGCATCCCGGGCGTCCGCATCAAGCTGTACCTGGATCCCGCTCATGCGGAACTGAAAGACCGGTATATGCATGCGGCCAAATCGGCTTTGACGAGCTATGCGAGATGGTACGGCTCCTACCCGTACAGCACGCTGTCGATTGTCGTCCCGCCGAAAGGCGCCGGAGGAGCGGGGGGCATGGAATATCCGACGCTGATTACCGCCGCGGCTGCGGAACGCGAGAATCCCGGGTACGAGCTCGAGCGCACCGTCGTGCACGAGATCGGCCACCAATATTGGTACGGGATGGTCGCTTCCAACGAATTCGAGGAAGCCTGGCTGGACGAAGGCTTTACTTCCTACGCCGAAGACAAAGTGATGGAAGCCGCTTACGGCGTTTCGCCGAACTTGCGCATCGAGGCCAGCTATATGACCGACCCGGCGCCGCTCAAGCAGGCGTCATGGAGCTACAGCGGCCACGGACAATACGCCGAGAACGTCTACATCCGCGCCAAGCTGGTGCTGACGGACATCGAGCGGCATGTCGGCGCCCAAACGATGCAGAAGATTCTCCGGACTTATTTTCAAAAATATAAATTCAAGCATCCGACCACCGCAGACTTTCAGAAGGTTGTCGAGAGCGTAACGAAAGAAAAATGGACCGATTACTTCAATCAATACGTTTACGGCAGCGATATGGCCGACTTCTCGGTGGAGGCGGTCAAGACGAAGGCCGTCAAAGGGGACACCCGGCAGCAGTTGTACGAGTCGACGATTCTCATCCAGCGCGACGGCGGAGCCGGACGGACCGTGCCGATCGTATTGGGATTCGAGGACGGTACAACCGTCACGCTGGAGTGGAGAGCAGAGGAAACCTCCGTCAAGTATACGGAAACTCATGCCAAGCCGTTGAAATGGGTGGCCGTCGACCCGGATCACACCAACGTTCTCGACAATAAGCTGATCAACAATTTTATGCTCGCCGAATTAGAGGGCGATACGCGCACGCGCTGGAACCTCGGCGTTTCGAGAGTTCTGGAAGGACTGCTCAGCGTATTCGGCTGGTAACCGCTTGTTGCCATAATCCGCGTTCAAGGAGCGATTGGGATGAAAAATCATATGCTGCAAGGCTGGCGGCTTACATTCAGGCATTTGAATCTGGTATTGCTGCTCTTTCTGTACCAGCTGCTGTGGGGAATTGTCGTCTACCGGTCGATCGACGATATCGTCGCTCCGCTGCTTCGACGGTTTCCGCAATTGGCCCCCTCGGACGAGGCCATACCTTCGTTTCTGGCGGAGGCGCAATTCCAGCTGTTCAAGACCGATCTGGCAACGCCCTACTTATGGATGCTCGGCGGACTGTTCGCCGCAAGAATGCTGCTGACGCCCCTGTTCAACGCCGGACTCTTCTACTCGCTGCACCACCAGCTGCAAGGAGGCGACGGCACCCGCTTCATCGAAGGCGTGCGCAAGGCATGGAAGCCCGTGTCGCTGCTGAGCTGGGCTTGCGCCGCGCTGATGATCGCCCCGGCCTGGTGGATCGTGCCCAAGACGCTGAACGCGGTCAAGACGTCCGGCGCTCTGCCGGAGCTGGCTGCCTCCCTGCTGCCGGACGCCGTTCTTTGGCTGTTATGGATCGCCGTCCTGCATCTGCTCTTCTTGTCCATGCAATTCGGCGCGGCCTCGGGCGAGGGCATTCTCCCCGTCTTGTGGCGCTCCGTCAGGCGGTTCTTCGTCTACGCCGCCGTCTCCGTCCTGATGTGGGGAATCGCCGCGCTTGCCGGCATCGCCGTGTCCTGCGTGTCCATGCTGTGGGCCGGATTGTTCGCGCTGATCATGCATCAGGGTTATCCTCTGATCCGCACGCTGCTGAAGGTTTGGACGATCGCCGCGCAATACAACGCATTGAAGTCCGACAACGCATAGAGCTGCGAGGCGCAAGCGCCAAAAGGGCAAAGGCCGAGCGGGCGGGAACTTTGACGTTCCCGCCCGGTCGGCCTTCCTTATCACCCGCCGAAGACCGGCATCCTTCCGCGTGTCGGCTTCCGGAGTTACTACAGCAGCGCTTCAATCTCCTTGGCAAGCTGGGCCGGCTCCACGCCGGAATCGAACCAGGCGACGACTTCGCCCTGCCTGTCCACGAGATATTTGGCAAAGTTCCACTGGATGTCGTCAAGACCGGGCAGCGACTGCTTCAAAAACTTGAACAGCGGATGCGCCGTCTCTCCCCGGACGTCGGTCTTGGCAAACAGCGGGAACGTGACGCCGTATCGCAATTGGCAGAAGCTCAGCACCTCGGCGTTCGACCCCGGCTCCTGAGCTCCGAACTGGTTGCTCGGAAATCCCAATATTTCGAGACCTTGCTCCCGGTATTGCTCGTACAACTGCTGCAAGCCCGCGTACTGCGGCGTAAAGCCGCATTCGCTGGCCGTATTCACGATCAGCAGCGCCTTACCCTCGAATTCCTTCATCGACATTTTCCGGCCGTCGATCGTTTCGACTTCGTAATCGTAAAGGCTCATATGGACTCTTCCCCTCTCTCGCTACGGCGTCTCCATCCGCCGCAGTCTTAAGTAATCGCTCAGCATGGCGAGCCGCCACGGAATGATCATCCCGAACGCCAGCAGATAAAAGATCGCTCCCGTCTGCGGAATCGACATATATTGGTCGACGACCCCGTGCAGCGTCAGCCGGACGAGCAGCAAAGTCATAATGACCGCGACAAACGCCTTCGATCTCCGCACGTAAATATCGCGGTCTACCCGTTCCAGCCGGGTCGTCACGACCAGCGGAAAAGCAAACACCAGCATGCCCGTCCCGAAGGCGGACAACCCCCATAACCACGGAATATGCGTGACCGGAGCGGCAAACATGATAAACCCCGTCGCCATGCCGAGAGGAGGTATAATGATCTTCTTTAACGTGGCCGGGCGCTTGCCCGCGCGCAGCCGTATCGCGATCAGCAGCAGCCCGGCCAATGCCGAAACTGCGATGGCGCTCGTCTGCACGATTGGATCGGACCATGACCACATGCCGCATCCCCCCGTCTATCGCGGCCCCGCCTTAAGCGGCAGGCCCGCCCTTCTACTTGTAGTTTACATGGACGGTTCGGCGCTTGCAAATAGGGTCTGGCACAAAAAAACGCAAGCGGCAGGATCATGTCCTGCCGCTTGCGCCGCGTTCAGCGATAGAAGTTGAACTGTATATTGGTACGAACCAATTGGGATGAGGAAATCGAACGGGGGAATCGACAGCGGTCGACTGTCGGTTCGAATAACCCTTTCACCCTTGCGGCACAAACGCCCGGATATCGACGCCCAGCGCCTCGGACAGCTTCGTCCCGAGCGTGCGGTCCGCGCGGAAGAAGTTGCAAATGGCGCGCAGCCGAATGTCGTCGTTCGTCGCCTTCAAGTCGTTGGCGAGATTGGAAATCAGATTGGCCTGCTGCTCCTCCGGCAGCGAGCGGAAGCGTTCGCCCGCCTGCGTAAAGTCGTCCGTCTTGTCGATCTTCTGCCGCCCGGCGAAGCCGTGAAGCGGTACGGAGGAATCCGCGTATTCCGGATCTTCCTTCGGACTGTCTTCGAAGCTGTTCGGCTCGTAATTGACCGGGGACGGGTCGGCCTTCATCGTCATGGCTCCGTCCCGCTGATGGTTGCGGACCGGCGCATACGGGCAGTTGATCGGAATGTTCAAATAGTTGGCGCCCAAACGGTAGCGCTGCGTATCCGGATAAGAGAACAGACGTCCCTGCAGCAGCTTGTCTTCGGAAGGCTCGATGCCCGGTACGAGAGCGCTTGGCGAGAACGCGGACTGCTCCACCTCGCCAAAGTAATTGATCGGATTTCGGTTCAGCGTCATCGTGCCGACTTTCACGAGCGGGTACTGATCTTCCGGCCACACCTTCGTCGGATCGAGCGGATCGAAGGCGTAACGGTCCATATGCTCCGGCGGCATCATTTGGACATGGAGCTCCCACTGCGGATAATTGCCAAGCTCGATCGCCGCGTACAGATCGCGAGTCGCATGGTTGAAATCTTTGGCCTGCATCTCGGCGGCTTCCTGCGCCGTAAAGTTGCGAACGCCTTGCAGCGACTTCCACGTATATTTGACATACGTGATCTTGCCCGCATCGTTGATCCACTTGAAGGCATGCACGCCGAAGCCGTCCATCTCCCTGTACGTGGCGGGCGTGCCGTCGTCCGAGAACAACCAGGTCATCATATGCGTCGACTCGGGTGACAGCGTCATGAAATCCCAGTAGCGGGCGGGATCCTGAATGTTCGTATCCGGTGCGGGCTTCAGCGAGTGCACCATATCCGGAAATTTGATCGCATCGCGGATAAAGAAGACGGGCAAATGATTGCCGACCAAATCGTAGTTCCCTTCCTGCGTATAAAATTTTACGGCGAAGCCGCGCGGATCCCGGGACGTCTCCGGCGAGCCCGTGCCGTGGATGACCGTCGAGAAGCGGACGAACACCGGCGTTTCCGTGCCCGCCTCCTGCAAAAAGTGAGCTTTCGTATGCTCGGACATGCCGCGCTCGGTCCGGAATACGCCGTGCGCCCCCGCCCCACGCGCATGCACGACGCGCTCCGGTATGCGCTCGCGGTCGAAATGCGCCAGCTTTTCCAGCAGATGATAGTCTTCCAGCAGCGCAGGCCCGCGTTGTCCCGCCGTACGGGAGCTTTGGTTGTTGCCGACAGGAGCGCCTTGGTTCGTGGTCAATCGATTGTTCATCCGAAACACCTCATTTATCAAAATAATATATTTAGACTTAATCTAAATCTTATTATTGATTATACCGCCCAAAGGACGACCTTTCATGAACATCGGATGAAATTTGAATGAAAGCCGGCGGATCAGGAACCCGTGCCGAAAGCCGGTCCATCCGCCAATCTGTAGCCCGCTCCGCGGACGGTAACGATATATTTCGGCATGATGGCGCTGTCCCCCAGCTTTTTGCGCAAGCTTTTGATATGCACGTCGACGACGTTGCTGCCCGCATAGAACTGAAGCCCCCAGACGGCGTCCAGCAGCGATTCGCGCGTCTGTACGGAGCCGTCCGACCTTATGAATTGCAGCAGCAGGTCGTATTCCGTCTTGGTGAGGTCGATGCGCTCTCCGTTCCGCTCCACCGTCATCTTCCTAAGATCGATGCGGATATCCTTGAACGCAAGCTTGTCTTCGATGGCGGCCAGCAGTTCGTTCCGCTGATCCAGCAGCGCGCCGATCCGTTCCAACGATTCCTCGGGCCGAAGCGGCCAAGGCAATACGACGGCTCCGGCCTTCGCCAGCTCCTTGCCCCAAGCCGAAGCGGCTTGCGCTTCATCCAGCAGCACCGCCGCCGGAATGCCGGCCCGCAGCGCTTGCGAAAGCCATTCCGCGCGGCGGTCGTCCCGCTCCGCCAATTGGGCAATCGGCAGCGCGTCGCAAATGAGGAGCTCCGGCTTGACCGCAAGGCAGACATCCATATTGAAATCATGCAGCGTAAACAGATCGAAGCAGTTGGCGGTCATCGCCGCCAGCAACCCTCTGATCCGCTCGGGCAGCGGGCTGACGACCATAATCCGCTTCGTCAGCGAGCACAGCATGCCCTCGCCGGGGCTGCTCAGGGAGCTTGCTTCGCGCATAGACCGCACACCCCCTCCAGCACAACATGCGCATGCGTAATTTCGTATTTCGTTTCCCGGGCAACGCGAGCCGTCCAATCTTGCGGAAGATCCGTCATCACTTCATCGACGCGGCCGCACTTCACGCAGACGATGTGCTGATGCTCCTCGGTTCTGGCATCGTAGCGGCTGACCGCTTCGCCCAGCTTCAGCTCCCGAATCAGCCCCGTATCCGTCAAGTATCGCAAAGAATTGTACACCGTCCCGTAGGCGAACTGATAGCCCTTGGCCCGAAGACGCTCGATCACGTCCGCCGCCGTCGGATGGTCGCCGGCCTCCTGAACGACCTCGAACACCGCTTTTCGCTGTATAGTTAAGTTTATTTTCGCACTCATTTTTTCATGCCGCCTTTGTAATGATTTTAGACTAAGTATAAATATAACCTTGTAAGACGTCAAACTGGATAAGTTGAACCGGGTAATGGCACGAATCGAGTGGAAGGAGGAAATCGAACAGGGAAAACGGTCGGCGATCAACATCCATAGCTCAAAAGGTCGGAAAAATTTGTCGAATTGAATGTTCTGAATATTTACAAAATTATAATAATGGACTACAATAGGCTTAACTTCATCGAAAGGGGATAGTCCAATGAAGACGGTTAGCGAAGCGTGCCCCAGTAAGAGCGAAAGGAGTTAACGGACAGGCAGGGCATGCGGGAGATCGGCGGAAAGCGCATAGCGGATCGTACTTACTACAGAAAGGTATTCGTGCATGTTGGACAAATCACTTTCGTTGCATGCGGTGAATCGGATTGGAGCGTTGAAATAAATTGAATAGCCGTAAGTTCGTCAAGTAAAAGGGATTCTGGTTATCGCCGATAAGCAGAATCCCTTTTTTTGCGTATAAGCAAGCATCTACAAAATGGGACTGAGCAGCCGGGAAATCGACTCCCTGAACCGGTCGAACAGCGGACGGGACGCATAAATTTCTTTGGTCAGCTCGCTCGAATGCCGCATATCGTCCTCGAAGATGGCCATCAGCTTGGAAGCCGTTCCTCTATCGTATATAAATGCGTTCATTTCGAAGTTCAGCTTGAAGCTGCGAATATCGAGGTTCGCGGTGCCTACCGAAGACAGCTTGCCGTCGACGACCAGCGTCTTCGCATGCAGAAAACCTCGTTCGTACAAATAAATATGGATCCCGGCGTCCAGCAGCTCGCCCAAATAGGAATGGGTTGCCCAATATACGAAAAAATGATCCGGCCTGCTCGGCACCATAATGCGCACGTCGACCCCGGAAAAGGCGGCGATTCGCAGCGCCGTCATCATGCTGTCGTCGGGCACGAAATACGGCGACTGCAAATAGACCGTTTGTTTGGCCGAGCTGATCATCTTGATGTACGCATCCTTGATCTGCTGCTCTTCCGTATCGGGGCCGCTGGCGACGATCTGCATGCCGATACGCCCTTTCGCCTCATCGGCTACGGGAAAATAACGCTCGAGGAGCTGTATTTGTCCGGCGGAGGCCAAATTCCAGTCCATCAAAAACTGGGCCTGCATCTGAAGCACGGCATTGCCCTCCACTTTCAAGTGGGTGTCGCGCCACGGTCCGAACGATTTATTCAACCCCAAATATTCGTTGCCGACATTAAATCCGCCGATATACCCGACTTTCCCGTCGATAATCGCCAGCTTGCGGTGGTTGCGGTAATTGATCTTCAAGTTCACGTAAGGGATTCTCGACGGAAAAAAGGCCGCCTCCTTGCCGCCTGCCGCCCGAAGCTCGCGGAAGTAGCGTCGGGGCAAATGCGAGCTGCCGATATGATCGTACAAAAACCGCACCTCGACCCCCTGGGCCGCCTTGGCCGCCAACGCGCTCACGAGCTTGCGGCCGAGCTCGTCGTCCCGGACAATGTAATACATCAAATGGATATGATGCTCCGCCCGCTCGATGTCTTCCATCAGCGCGTCGAACTTGTCGTTTCCGTCCGTATAAATCCGAACGTCGTTGTTGTTCGTATAGAGCGCGTAGCCATTGATTAAATTCATATAGATCATATCCTGGTAATTCGCCAGCTCTGGATCGTCGAACGCCAGCTGCCGGCGCTCCAGCTGCTGCTTCTGCTTCTCGAACGTATCCTCGATAATCCGCTGATTGTCGCCGAGCAGCTTGTTCAGCTTGCGCCTGCGAATTTTTTGCCCCAATACCAGGTACATGATAAAGCCCAGAACGGGGATAAAGAACAAGACCATGATCCATGCCCAAGTCGTTCCGACATTGCGACGTTCGAGAAATATGATCGTCACGGCCAAAAAAATGTTGAGCAGCATAATGATCAAGTATATGTTTTGCAGCACGTTCATCCGGTAACTGCGCACCTCCGGAGCGGATAGATTCATCCAAATGGTTATGGTGATAAGAGTATAAATGCGGGCCGTGTCTGTCCATCCTAATGCTGAGGGAGGTGATTTCAATGGCAAAGGACGTATTATGCGAAGTCAGCTCGTGCAAATATTGGGCGGCCGGCAATCACTGCGCGGCTTCCTCGATTTATGTCGTCAGCAATCGCGGCAAGCATGCCAGCCATTCCGAAGAGACCGATTGCAAGACGTTCGAACCAAAGCTGTAGCTTCGGATAAGCCGGCCATGGCGAGAAAGGCGGCGCACCGCCCGCGTCCTGCGTCCGATCCGAACGCATCCGCAAGCTTTGCGCCGCTGCCCGCCCTACCTCTATTGTGCAACCGGTACCGCGTTATAATACTCTTCCATCGTCAATCCTTCCGCCGCCAGCTCCTCGGCCAGCTCACGGCCTACGTAGCGGAGATGCCAAGGCTCGTACTTATAGCCGGTAATATCCTCTTTTCCTTTCGGATACCGGATAATGAACCCGAACTCCGCCGCATGCTCCTCCAGCCAATCGGATTCCTTCGTCCCCCCGAAGCAATCCTGCACGGCGCATTTCCCGTCGCTGCTCGTCACGTCGATCGCCAGGCCGGTCTCATGCTCGCTCGTCCCCGGCAGCGCGCTGTAGGTTCTCGCTTTTTCGTAGCCGTCCTGCTTCACGTAACGATTGAACAGCGCCTTTTGCGTTTCGTGCGAGCGGTAGGCCGACACGCCGGCCAAATAGATGCCGTCCTTCTCCGCGGCCGCAAACATATCCTCCAAAGCTTCCGCCGCTTCCTTGCGCAGCATTCTCTTTTCGATTTGTTCGTTAAACGTGAATCTCACGTCCGGGTATACCAAGTCGTCCGGGGCATAATCGTCCGGAAGCCTGTTGAACTTGTTGACCATGGCCGTGACGCTGTCCGGCTGGGCGATCACCGCCATATCTTCGTCCCCGCCGGCTTGTCCGCCGTTCGAATAAACGGGCTTCGCGCCGTCCTCTTGCCCTCCGCTTCCCTCGCTGCCGCCGTTGCCGGCCGCGCCCTCGCCTTCGTCCTCCCGGCCGCTGCCGGCCTGTCCGCCGGATTCGCCGCTAATGTCGCCGCCTTGTCCCGTCGCACCGTCCGCCGGCGCGTCTGCAAGCTTGGGAGCTTCCTCCGACTGCGGCGCAGCGGTTGTCCAGTCTTTGGCGATGTTGTAGCCTCCCGCCGCCAATCCGCATACGATCAATGCCAATGCCGCCGCTCTGATTCTTTTAAATCTTTTTGATCTTTTCATAAAGCGCCTCCCGTTCCATGCTTGTCCTTCCGAATAACCCGTTCCGGCAGGCCGCCAATAACGGCTGGGATCCAAAAAGGAGCCTTTTGCCTTTTGACAATTGACAGTCTTTAGGAGCATAATGATATTGAATTTACGTAAAGTAAAAATATAAAGAGAAACCGAAAAACCGGCTTGCCTGAGAGAATTGCAAGGAAGCCTGTTTTTGCTGTGAAAGGTAGGGGCTGTTGTGTTAAATCGTAATATCAAGTGGCTCTTAAGCACTCGTCCTATTTTATTTTTCTCAGTTATCATGCTGCTCAAAAGCTATCTCGCCTGGATGGTCATCTTCGACGGAGGACCTTCCTGGACAACCTTGCTCAAGGAAATTCCGTTCGTTCTCGTCGTCTATTGTCTGATCGAATGGTTCACGAGCAAGCGGAAGCTGCTCTGGTATCTGATCGTCAATACGATACTGACTTCTATTCTATTTGCTGTCATCATGTATTACAAGTACTACGGCGTAATCGTCACCTATTTCGCCCTGGCGCAAGTCAACCAGGTTACCGCCGTCAAGAACAGCGTTTTCTCGCTGATGGACCCGTACTTCCTGTTTATTTATACGGACATCGTCATTTTGGCCTATTTCATGTTCCGCCGCAACAAAGCGGTAGAATGGAAGCGGGAAAGCAGCCGCAAGCTCAGCAGGCGCATCGTCGTCTCGACGCTGGCGGTATCGCTGGCGCTGTGTCTGTTCAATGTATTGCCTAACCGCGCCAGCATGAGCGAAATCGTGAAGGCGGAGCAAATGGGCATTTTGAATTACGAAGCCTACATGCTGCTTTCCAAAAAAGAAATCGATTATGTCGACGCCGAAGAGATTACGCAAGAGCGGATCAACGGACTGAAAGATTTGCAGCCTGCGTCCGAGCCCATACTGCACGGCTCCGCCCAAGGCAAAAACCTGATCATTATCCAAATCGAATCGATGCAAAACTTTCTGGTCAACCTGAAAGTGGACGGGCAGGAAATTACGCCAAACTTCAACAAGCTCGTCGGCGAGAACAGCTATTTCCGCCACTTCTATCAGCAAGTCGGACAAGGCAATACGTCGGATGCCGAGTTCGTCGTCAACACGTCGCTGTACATTCCGCCGCGCGGCGCCGCGACGCAAATGTACGCCGGCAAGGAGCTTCCGTCGCTGCCGAAGCTGCTGCAATCGGCGGGCTACGACACTGCGACGTTCCATACGAATGTCGTGGAATTTTGGAACCGCGGCGAGCTGTACAAGGCGCTGGGCTTTGACCGGTATTACGACGCGAAGTTTTTCGGGGAAGAAGATACGGTATTTTTCGGGGCATCCGACGAAGTGCTGTACCGTAAAACCGCCGAAGAGCTCGATCGCATGAGCGGAAACGGCAAGCCGTTATACGCGCATGTCATCGCGATGACTTCCCATCATCCGTATACGATGCCGGAGGATAAGCAGCTCCTTCAGCTGCCGGAACGATTCGAGGACACGCTGGTCGGCGACTACCTTCAAGCGCAGCATTATGCGGATAAGGCGCTGGGCCAGTTTATCGACGATTTGAAGCAGCGGGGCATCTGGGACGACAGTCTTGTCGTGCTATACGGCGACCATCTCGGCCTTCCGATTTATTCGCTGGACCGCAACGAAAAAGAGCTGATGGCCGAATTTTACGGCCGGGACTACACGTATACCGATATGATCAACATTCCGCTCGTCTTCGTGAACCCGGGCCAGCCGTCCGCGCCGCAAGTGTTCGAGCAGCTTGGCGGCCAAGTGGACCTGCTGCCGACGATTGCGAACCTGCTGGGCTTGTCGCTTGAGAATCAGCTGCACTTCGGCCAAGATATATTCAATCATTCTTATAATATATTGCCGCAGCGCTACTACCTGCCAAGCGGCTCCTTCCTGAGCAGCCAGGAGCTGTTCCTGTCCGGCAGCGGCTACGAGGACGGCAAGCATTACCCGCTGGCCGGAGACGGCGCCAGCGAGGAGGAAGCGACCGAAGACGAATACCAGCGCGCGCTGGAGCTGCTGAAGCTTTCCGACAGCTACGTCAACCACCTGCCGGATTGGAAGGTCAAGGAATAGCGCCAAGCGCAACGCAAACAACCTGCCGTTATGAACACGGCAGGTTGTTTGGCGTATGCGGACGGTTGCAGCGCCGGCGTCGCTTTCATAGCGCAGCTTGGCGCGGCTCTATGAAGCGCGAGCCGCTGGCCGGAACATGCGCAGCCGCCTTTATAGAGCGGCCAGCCTCTCGTAATAGACCGACGCCTTCATGGCGGCCCGAGGGCGGGAGACGCCCGTGCCGGCTTGTCCGTACACCAGCATCAGCTTTGTTAAGGCCGCCTCCACGGACATCCCGTCCAGAATGGTCGCCCCCGCTTCGATCAGCGCATGCGACGACGCATAGAGGGCGTCGGCAGCATCTTTGACGGGGCATAAGTAGACATCGATGCCCTGCTCCCGGCAACGGGATATAAATGCCGGCAAGGAATAAGGTCCGTCGTCTACGGAGCAGGCCGTGCCGGAATGGTGAAGATCGTGAAGGACTGCTTTGACGCACCCTCCGTCCAACCGGTAATGCGAATAATCCAGTCCCGGATACGGCCGGATGTAGACGACGCCCGTCTCCAGCACCGGCCGTCCGGCCGTCCAGTCATGCAGCGGCGGTTTGGGCGCCAGGCTGCCCGGCTCCGGGTTCCGGGCGTCGCCGTGCCATACGAACCGGCGGTTCTCCATCGTTCCGTAAGCCAGATCGTAAGGCGCCCTGAATTGATCGGTAAACGGCTCGCACTGCATCAGCCGCGTCCCTAAATACACCTGCATGCCGCCCAGGCCGTTCTCATATACGGCGAATACTCCCGGGAGCGCCTCCTCCGCGACAAAATCGATGGCGGCGGACAAATTGCGCAGCCCATTGCTGCGCGAGTCATGGATCGGATAATTGCTCGCCGTCAACACCAGCGGTATCGGAATATCGGCAAACAAATAGCCGGCCAGGCACGAGGTGTACGCCAGCGTATCCGAACCGTGCGTCACGACAATGCCGGCGTACCGGCTCCAATCGGTTTCCCGCAATGCGGCGGCAAGCTCGACCCAATCCCGGGGCGTTATGTTTTCGCTGAGCAAGTTAAGCGGCTGAATCGTGTCCAGCGCGACGTCGGCGCGGGCCTCGGCCTGCCGGGCGTAAGCTTCCAGCAAGGAATACGAGCCGCCCTTCTGAACGTCGATGCTTGCGCCGTCCAGCTTGCTACCTATTGTTCCGCCTGTAAAAACAATCAAGATCCGCTTCATCTGCGAGAACAAGCCCCTTCCCTTACATGGCCGGCATATCCCTTAGCAAGACAGGGAATGCCGGCCTTTCTTCTAGATTAGTATGCCCGGTTTCTACAAATCGCGGCGTCTCATAAACGGCCACCAGTTGGCTTCGCCGAATGTTCTCACCATGACGGGAATGAACAACGGAAGCATAACGAGCGCGTATAAGAACAATCCGCACAGCACCATCGTGGCGATCTGCAGCAGGGACATCACTCCCGAAGGCAGCATGGCCGCAAACGTACCGCCCAGAATGACCGCGGCGGACATAATGACCGCCCCCATATGCTTCATCGCTTCGAGAATGGCCGTCTTCGGCTCCAGATGCCGGTACTCCTTGAACCGGTCCATCATGAAAATGCTGTAGTCGACGCCAAGCGCGATCAACAGAACAAAGCCGAAGAACGGCACCGCCCAGCTGACGCCGGACAGATCGAATATTCGAACGTAGATGACTTCCGTAATCGCCAGCGACGTGTAGAAGGTCACCAGCAGCGACAGAACAATGTAGATCGGGATGACGATAGAGCGGAACAACACAATCAGAATGAGAGAGATGCCGATCAGCATCAGCATCACGGTACGGGAATAATCCGCCTCCGATATGCCGCTCAAATCGTTGTTCATGCTCGTTACGCCGCCAACGGCCGTTTCAACGCCGCTGTAAGCCGTACCCTTGAAAGCCCTCGCGGCCGCTTGCTCGATCGCTCCGATCTCGTCCATGGCGTCCTGGGAGTAAGGGTTGCTGGCAAAAATAACGTCAAACTTCGCCGTCTTCCTGTCCGGGGCCATGTAGATGTCCAACACCGTCTGGAACTGGTCGTCCTCGATCGCTTCCTCGGGGATATGCCAGCCTGTCATCGTACGGTCCGGCGCTTCCGCCAGCCCTTGCAAATATTGCCCGGCAGTCGACAATCCGTCCGTCACTTGCGTCAAGCCGTCGACGCTTTGGTCCAGGCCGCTCGTCAGCTCGGCGAGCTGGCCGTTCAATTCGGCAAAGCCCGTCTTCAGCTCCTCTTGGCCTCCCGCCAATTCCGCCAGACCCTGCGACATAGCCGGAAGCTGAGACACGACGGCGCCCTGGCCTTTGGCCGCCTGCGCCACTCCTTGTTGCAGCTGCTCGATGCCGTCCTTCAGCTCGATCAGCCCGCTTGCCAGCGCCGATTGCCCTTCCAGCGCCTTCGTCAACCCGCCGTTGGCTTCATTTAAGCCCGTGGAGAGTCCCGCAAGCTGCTCGTTCATGGCCTTCAGCTGAACGCCCAGCGCCGCCGCCCCTTCCTGAAGTCCTCCGAGCGTGCCCAGCGCGGTCTGGAACGTCTCATCCGTCTTCAGCTCGGGATAGCTTTCCTGCAGCCTTCCCAACCCTTCGGTCACGCCGGCCAGACCTTCCGCCAGCTTCACTTGCTCATCCGCTACGGCGGAATACCCTTCCGTCAATTGGGCCAATCCGCCGCCCAATTGCTCATAGCCTTTCAACAGCTCGCCGCTTGCCGCCGCCAGCTGTCCGGCACTGTCGGCCGCTTGCTCCATTCCCGCAACGAGCTCGCCGGCGCCGGCAGATCCGTCCTCCAGCCCTTGCTGGATCGCTTTCAGCCCTGCCGTCAATTGCTTGACGCCGTCTTGAAGGCTTCTCGTTCCTTCGACCAGCTGTCCGGCGCCGTCGGCCGCTTCCGCCAGCAGCGGCGCATTCGCGCTTAAACCGCTGCTCGCCTCGGCCAGCCCGTTGCGAATCTCGCCTAACCCGTCGCCGCTTTGGCCGAGCCCGTCGTCCAGCTGCACGACCTGATCGGCGACAAGAAATTGTTCCATCACGCTTCCCGTCGGACGGGTTGCGCTTCGTACCGTCTCCACGCCGTCTACCTTGGACAGCTCGCGGGCGAGCTGCTCAAGCGCAGCCAAGCCTTCCGGCGTATCGAACGGCGTCTCCGACCTGACGATGACGCTGGTCGGGAGCGTCTGACCGGGACCGAACCCTTCCGCAATCGTATTGAACCCTTTGACGGAGTCGTATTTGTCGCCGATCTCGTCAAGGGAGTTGTAAGAGACGGCGCCCTTGTAGGCCGCCAGGAACGGTACGATCAGCACCGCCAAAATCACGATCGCCCAAAGCGGTTTCTTCAGCGAGAATGTGCCCACCGCTCCCCACAGCCGGCTCGGCTTATGCTCCAGCGAGCCCTTGGCCGGCCAGAACAGGGCGTTGCCCAATACGGCCAGGAAGAACGGCACAATCGTAAACAATGCAACCAGCAGCACGGCGATGCCTACCGCCACCGCCACGGCCGACTGGTACAAGATAAAGGTGGACAGGCCGATAGACGTAAAGCCTACCAGCACGGCCAAGCCGGAATAAAGAACGGTCTTGCCCGCGGTGCGGTACGTTTCGATAATCGCCTCGAACTTGTCTCCCCGATGCGCCAGCTCTTCCTTGTAGCGGCTGATCAGCAAAATGCAGTAGTCCGTCCCGATGCCGAACATAACCGCCACCATAAAAATTTGCGTAAAGTTGGACAACGGGAAGTCGGCGTACTCGGCCAAATAAGCGACCACCGACTGCGAGACCAGGTAGGACAGCCCTACGGTAAGCAGCGGCACGAACGGCGCCGCCGCGGAACGGAACACGACAAACAGAATGACGAGAATAAATCCGACCGTAATATATTCCGTCTTCTTTAGCCCTTCCTCCGAGCTTTTGATGACATCCTCCGCGATCAGCCAGTCGCCCGTCAAGTAATGGTCGACCTTCACTTCCTGCAGCGCTTCGTACAAGCCGTCGCGAAGCTCCGCCGGCTCCCTGCCGGCGGAAGAAACCTGCAGCAGCGCCAGAACGGTGCTGCCGTCCTCCGACACCATTTGATCCTTGAGCTCCGGCGTCTCGAAGTGGGTCGTAACCGAAACGACGCCAAGCTGCTCCTTCTCGTTCGACAGCCGGCCGATGCCTCTCTTCGCCTCCGCCAGATCGGAGTCGGTCAAGCCCCCCTCCCGGTGAAAGACGAGCACGGCCGACAGCCCGCCCGTCCCTTCGCCGCCGATCGCCTTCTCCAACTCCGCGGCAACCGTGGAAGGATAGCCGTCCGGCACATTGACCTGTCCCTTCTCGCGAACCAGATCCGCCATACTGGGAGCGCTCAGCATTAATCCGGCCGATGCCGCAATCCACAGGACGAGCACCAGCCATCTCAGCTTCAACACAGCCTTCATATCGATTTCTCTCTCCTCTCCACATGCTTACTCTTGCGGTTTCGTCAATTCCCTGGCAAGCTTCTCGAACGTCTCGATAAACGCAATCGCCTCTTCTTCCCGAAAGTGTTGAATAAACTTGGCCAGTCTCTCCTGAATGCGTGTCTCCATGATGTCGCACAGCGCTTCGCCCTTCTCCGTCAGCGCCAGATGAATGACGCGCCGGTCCTTTTCCCCGGGCAGCCTCCGAATCAAATCTTTGTCGGAAAGCCTGGTGATGATGGCCGTAATCGAGCTTTTGCCCACGCAAAAGATTTCCGACAGCTCGGAAGAAGTGCTGACGCCGCTTCGTCTCAAGAATCGCATCGTCGCCAGCTGGTCGACGGTGAGCGACTCCGGCAGCAAATCCCGCAGCATGGCGCCCATACGGCGCTCGACGATAAAATTGGCTGTTTCGTAACGTCGAATCAGCTCCTTCAGCTGCTCCTCCTTCAGATCGATGGCCGTTCCCTCCTTAAATAATTCTATTGTGAAATAGTTCGTCAATAGAACTATATCAGAGTTGCGAATCGCTTTCAACCGACCTAAATATATCCAGTAAAAAGAAGGAGAATAGAAAATTTTGTCGAATATTAGGGAAAATGATCGACAACGTACTTTATACGCAGATCTTATCGCAGCATCAGGAGGACTCTTGTGGGCAACACTTTACAGCAACCGCGCCGCAGCTGGACTCCCCTCGCCTCGCTGGCTTTGTGCATCTTGCTGGCGATCGGCGGCGAATGGGGAAAGTTCCACTTTGTATACGGAATCACGATGTCGTTAACCGGCTTGTTCGTATTGCTCGCCTTAAGATTGTTCGGATTATGGAACGGTCTGTTATGCGCCGTCCTGGCATACGGTGCCGGCGCGGTCTGGATGGGGCACTCTTGGTTTACGTTGATCGGCATAGCGGAAACCGCGTTCGTCGGCCTGCTGCTGCACCGGTATAACGGGAAGCTGCTGGGCTCCTCCGCCTTCTTCTGGCTCGTCTGCGGCATTCCGGCCACTTACGCCCTGCATTTGCACGATTCGTCAATCGGACAGTCGGGAGCTCTTCTGATTGCGTTTATTATCGCGACCAACGGGATCATCAACGCCCTGTTCGCAGAAATTATCCATCAATATGTCCCTCTCAGCAGATGGAGCGGCTTATCGTCCCTAAAGCGTTTGCCGTTCTCGACCGGCCGGCTGCTGCTGCATTTTGCCTACGGCATCACGGCGCTTTCCTTTGTCCTGAACGTGGTCGTCAGCAATCTCGGTTCTTTGAACGAAATCGAGAAGCACGTGCTCCGCATATCCGAGCAAATCGCAAGCCATCTTACCGGGGCCTTGCAGACCGATGAGACGAACCGCGCCGGCTTCTCCGGCATGGAAACGGCCGTCGCCGGCTATCGATCCGACCGTTATGCGGTAAGCGTCGCCGACCGCCGGCACGTCATCACGGCATCCAACCGAGAGGACCTGATCGGGGAAAGCCTGAATACCGGCGACAAGCGGGCGTTCAAGCCGCTGGCGGATTCCTTGTATTTATCGGTTCCGGACCATTCCCGCAGCCGGTTCGCCTTGTATACGTGGGATTACGAACGGTTCGTGTACGCACAAGACATTCCGAATACCGAGAATCGCCTTCTAATCACGATTCCGATAAATCTGTACAAAAATTATTTGTTCAGTAAATATTGGACCCAATTTTATCTTTTGGCCGGCTTTTCGCTGCTTGCGACGGCCTTCGCCATGCTGCTCAACCGTTCGCTCGTCCGGTCGCTGCAAAGGCTCGCCGTAACGACGCGCAATTTGCCTTTGAAATTAAAGCAGAACAACGCGCTGGAGCTGCCCCAAAGCAGCATTGTAGAAATCCATTCGCTAATCGCCAACTTCAAGCATATGTCCGGCAGCCTGCTTTATTTCTTCCAGGAGCTGCGCAAGAGTAACGAACGGCTGCAAGCGCAGGCGCAGCTGCTGCAGCAATCCGAAGAACGGCTCCATCAACTAGCCTATTACGATGCTTTGACCGAAATGCCGAACCGCCCGCAGTTTACGCTGCATTTTCAGCAGCTTATCCAAATGGCCGGTTCCGAGTCGCGTCCGATCGCGGTGTTGTTTACGGACATTAACCGTTTCAAGCAAGTAAACGATACGCTTGGCCATACGGTCGGCGACCAGCTTCTCAAGCTTGCGGGGGAACGTTTCTCGGCTTTGTCGAACCGTTATTGCACCGTTTACCGTCTCGGCGGCGACGAATTCGTCTTTCTGTGCAGCTTCAAGGACGAGCGCCACCTGAAGGAAATCGCCCAGTCGATCTGCGACAGCTTCACCCAGCCGTTCGTGATCGACGGCAAGACGATCTTCCTGACGCTCAGCGTCGGGATCAGCGTATATCCGCATGACGGCAGCGACATGGATACGATTATTCGCAACGCCGATATGGCTATGTACAACGCGAAGGAAGAAGGGGACGGCTGCTACCGCTTTTTCCGCCCCAGTCTCGTATCGGCGATTACGGAAAAAATGCAGCTCGAAAACGGCTTGTACGAAGCGCTTAAGTCCAACCAGTTTTCGCTTCATTATCAGCCGAAGATCAAGGCGGCCACCGGCGAATTATGCGGCATAGAAGCGTTGATCCGATGGCAGCACCCCGAGCTCGGCATGGTGCCTCCGGACAAATTCATTCCGCTTGCCGAGCAGTCGGGCTTTATCTTGGAAATCGACAGCTGGGTGTTTCGGGAAGCTTGCCGCCAGAACAAAGCGTGGCAGGATGCGGGACTTAAGCGCATCAGCGTGTCCGTCAACATATCGGCGAGACATTTCTACCAAGGCAATCTGAAAGAAATGATTGTAAGCGGCTTGCGGGAAACGGGACTGGAGCCGCAATATGTCAGCCTGGAAATTACCGAGGGCGTATTTATGCGCAATTTGGAGCAGGTGATCGAGACTATCCTTTATTTGCGCGGTCTGGGCATCCAGATTTCGATCGACGATTTCGGCACCGGCTATTCGTCGCTTAACCAGCTGCAAAGACTGCCGATCTCGGACGTCAAGCTGGACCGTTCGTTCATCCGGGGCATCACCAACGACGAAAAAAAATCGTCCATCGTGAAAGCGATTATCGAGCTGGTGCACAGCATGAATATGAAGGTGGTGGCCGAGGGCGTCGAAACGCAGGACGAATCGCAATTTTGCAAAGAGCTGAAATGCGACGAGCTGCAAGGATACTTGTTCAGCCGCCCGCTGCCTCCGGACCAGTTGAAGGAGCTGCTTATACATTTCTAACATGAAGCGAAGATTTGTCTAACATTTTCTGACCGATAGCCCCGCTGCCATAGGGCGATTTTAAACACATAACTTGTCTTATGAATTGAAAAAACAGCCCATAAAATGGACTGTCGGGGGTCACCTCACGAAACGGAAAAAATCGTACGCTAAGAATAGATTCGGAACTGCTTACCTGTTCCCTAATTCGGACTGAGCTGCCTTCTATATTATAATGGACTAAGAAAATCGGACAGCAAAAAAGGAGATTCTTAGTTGTATGG
>CALAWP010000024.1 GCA_937895345.1 uncultured Paenibacillus sp.
GCGCCGCCGCGAGCCGCTGTAGGTGCACAACTGCACCTACAGCGATCTATATTGCACTGAAGATCGGGTGCACGCGAACGTAGTCCAACCTACGCATGAACAAAGGGAGCCCGAAGGCTCCCTCTCTCATTTAATAAGCGCCGCGAATATGCTCGTGGATCTGTTCCTCATAGAACTTACGCAGCCGCTCTTGTTCCTCCGCACTGAACGGCTTCGCGTTCAGCACGCCGAGGTTGTCCTCGACCTGGCGAACGTTCTTGAAGCCAGGGATAACGCATGTGATTTCCTTGAAATCCAGCAGCCAGCGAAGAGCAGCGCGCGTCATATTGCCGCGGCCTTCTGCGATCCAGCCGAGCTTGGACGCAAGCTCAACGCCTTTGGCGAATGGCAGTCCCGCGAAGGTTTCGCCTACGTTGAACGCTGCACCGTCGCGGTTGAAGTTCCGGTGATCCTCCGCTTCGAATGTCGAATCCGCCGTGAATTTGCCCGTCAGCAGGCCGCTTGCAAGCGGCAGTCGAACGAGCAGCCCGACGCCGCGCTCCGCCGCACGAGGAAGGAGCTCCTGAATTGGCTTCTGCCGGAAAATATTGAAAATGATCTGCAGCGCCTCCACGCCGGATTGCTCTACGCAGAACAGCCCTTCCTCGACCGTCTCTACACTAACGCCGTAGGCACGGATTTTCCCTTCCTGCTTCAGCTTGTCCAGCACTTCGAACACAGTACCTTGCTTCAGAATTTCGAACGGTGCGCAGTGGATCTGGTACAAATCAATCGTCTCGCGCTCCAACCGTGTCAAGCTGTCTTCGCACCACTGACGAACGCGCTGCTCCGAATAGGTTTCCGGGTCGAAGATATCTCCTTGGCGGCAAAACTTCGTTGCGATATGAATGCTGTCTTCCTTGCCTTTGGTGGCGCGGGCAAGCAGACGCTCGCTTCTGCCATCGCCGTAAACGTCGGCTGTATCGAAGAAGTTTACGCCTTCCTCCATCGCTTTGTTGAGCGCGCGAAGCGATTCGGCTTCATCGGTTTGTCCCCATGAGCCCCCGATCGCCCATGTGCCGAAGCTGACTTCACTGACCTGCAGGCCCGTTCTGCCGAGCGGACGTTTATTCATATATGTTTCCTCCTATTGAGCGAATCTGATTATTCAACAACTGTATTGTAGCAAACGAAGCGCTGCACATGCCATGTATAAACTGGCGTCGCTTCGTCATGAATTGGTCTTACTTCTTAGGTATGAGAAGGAGCCGATTTGCACTCTTGATCCTGGTTTGTTGTTTCGCAAAAGTTGCTCGCCGTTGTCTGTCAGGAGCTGCTGCTCTCTCGTAAGTTGTGTGTGTACCCGGCACACCCCCAACCGCCCGCACAAGCGGCCACATCAAGCATACCGCCCGTATCTAAAAAAATTTCAAAATCCGGAGAGACTTCACAGAGAGGGCCGCCAAAGTAAACCTTCTCGACATCTTTGACCGGCAGGTTAATCCAAATATTCTGTGACATGGCTATAGCATCCTGGCAAATAATCAAAACCACTCCTACTATACGCTATTTGTATCAGCGGAAGCGAGTCATATGACCTCTAAGGATAAATCTTCTCGCCCTTCTCCAGCATCTCCACGAACTGCATAATTTTCTTCTTGCGGGTTTCTTCTTTCTTCACATTATGAATGCGGAACAGGATCGCAAACTTGTTCTGTTTATTCAGCGTCTCGTAAAATGCTGCCGCCTTCGCATTCTGCTCCAATGCGGCTGCCAAATCCTCAGGCATTGTGACATTGCTTGACGACGCATAAGCTTTATCCCACAGTCCATTCTGCTTGGCCTTCTCGATGGCCTCGAGGCCGGGAGGCTTCATTCTGCCATTCGCAATAAGCTGCTCAACCTTACCCACATTGACCTTCGACCAGATGCTCTTCGGACCGCGCGGCGTGAACCGCTGCAGATAGGACCGCTCATCCAGCGACTCCTTCTGGCTGTCAATCCACCCGTAGCATAATGCAACGTCAAGCGCTTCGGCATAAGAAGCAGAGGTTAGCCCCGAATTCTTCTTCGCGATCTGCATCCGAATACCGGGCGACTTATCGTAGTGATCCGCAAGCCACTCTTCGAACGCCTGTTGGTTCTCGAACAATACGATGGGCAATTCATTCGCTTTCGCTTTCATCTCATTAGCCTCCTCCCATATTAGCGAGCACAGATACAATAAAGATATCGCGTTTCCAGCCCGCATACAAATGGAGAATAAGAACATGCGTTTCATCGAATAAAATGGTAGAATAATGGAAAAGAGATGGTGCTGCACTTCGGGGAAATCGTTAAGGAGGCCGCGATGAACGAGACCGCATTTGACGAATCATTATTTGCAAGCTTGAAGCCGGGGTTATTGTCGTTCTGTTACCGGATGCTGGGCTCTATGGACGATGCGGACGATGCCGTTCAGGAGACGAGCATTCGGGTCTGGCAGAGCGGGAGCACGTTCAGACAGGAATCTTCGTTCAAAACCTGGGTCTATCGGATTGCATCGAATATATGCTTGGACAAGCTGAGACAATCCAAGCGCCGAGCGCTTCCCGTCGACTTGTTCGATCCGGCCGCCGCCATCGTCGAGCCGCGCGATACGCAGCCGGACGACTCGTGGATCTGGCCGTCTCCCGACTTCGGAGGCAATCCGGAGGATCGGCTCGTCCGCAAAGATACGCTTCAACTGTGCTTCATCGCTCTCTTGCAGACCTTGCCTCCGCGGCAACGCGCGGTACTCATTTTGAAGGATGTATTTGAATGGTCCTCCAAGCAGATCGCGG
>CALAWP010000025.1 GCA_937895345.1 uncultured Paenibacillus sp.
CACCCCAAG
This sequence comes from uncultured Paenibacillus sp., assembly GCA_937895345.1. Lineage (GTDB taxonomy): Bacteria > Bacillota > Bacilli > Paenibacillales > Paenibacillaceae > Pristimantibacillus. The sequence goes on from CALAWP010000025.1 coordinate 10, forward strand.
CTGCTGCGAGCGGCGCTGCAAGAAATCATTGACAACGCCTTAGATGTAAGTCCCCCAGGTTCTGTCTTAACGCTCCGAATAAACATTACGGATAATTATATCCACATCATTGTTCGCGATCAAGGAGCAGGAATTCCAAAAGATCTGCAGTCCCGAATCATCCTACCGTTTGTTACAAGTAAACCGGACGCTATCGGATTCGGGCTTAGTTTCAGTAATGCTATGATCGAAAAAATGGGGGGAACCTTGAATATCGATAGCTCGGATGCCGGCACAAGCGTTATTGTTCAATTACCCGCATTTACGGGAACAGCTTAAAAGTGTCGGTAACATTGCGGTAAATGCCAATGGCTATACAACAAACCCTCAGCAATTTTTTTCGGGGGCTATTGCCGGGAGTTCGCGGCCAAAGGCATATTCCAATTCAACTATGTAGGGTAGCAAAGAATAATATTTCCCGAAGAGTACAAAATAAAGCTGAAAAAAAGATAATGTGACAATGGAGGAAATTACATGCCGCTCATTCCTTGGGATTCGTTTCGCAATACCGATCTATGGAGAAGGGATTTGGAAAAAATTTTTAGCGAAGGTTTTCCTGAAATCGGCGCGCGTCTAGGATTTGCACCCCCTCGTATCGATGTATTTGAGACTGAACATGAAGTGATTGCTTCTTGTGAAATCCCTGGTTTGGATAAAAAAGAAGACCTTCATATCGATGTGGATGAAAACATGCTTACAATTAGTGGGACCATAAAGCAAGCGAATGAAGTGAAGCAGGAACAAATACATCGCAAAGAACGGTTTGTCGGACGGTTCCAACGGTCGGTGTCTTTGCCATCACGCGTTCAAACGGAAGGGACGACAGCAACGTATCGCAACGGTGTCCTTGAAGTTCGCATGCCGAAATTAAAAGCCGATACCCAACGGCAAATTGATGTACAGTTTCATTAAAAAGAAGTGCGGGATTACAATATAGGCGTTACATGAAAAATGGGCGCTTGCACATAATAAGCTTTGGGGGATGAAGTCCTACCATATTGAAGGAGGTCAAAAATCGTGTATCAACAAAACCTTTCACAGCAAGCAAGCCAATGCGCGCAGATTATTCAACAGTTGATCCAGCAAACCCAGCAATCGAGCAACATGTATCAGCAAATGTTGCAACAGGAGCAGCAAAACGCCGCCCAACTGGATCAGCTGGCCCAGAAAGAACGTCAAGCGGTTCAAACCATTCAATCTGTTCTGCAAGGACATCAAACTGCCATACAGCAGATGCAGCAGGCGATGCAAATTTGTTCTCAGCTTCAACAAACAGCGCAACAACAAGCCGGCGTGCAGAATGCGGGCTGGCCAATGGCTCAGAGCTGGCAGAATCAGAATTTGCAGCCACGGCAGTATCAATAAAACAGCAAGTGAAAAACGATCGCTTTCTTTAAAAAGAAGGCGGTCGTTTTTTCACTTCACAAGAAATCTTTTATGCGCTCGTTTAAAAATTGTTAAGACGATAGTTGCATCGGGACGAGACAAATAGGCTACCAGAATAAGTAAGTCAGGTAGCCTATTTGCTCTAAATGCAAGGAGGGGACTGTACCCCACCATTAGTATATAACCGGGGAGGTTGTATAAGTACAATTATCGAGGCGGAACGAGGTCCGATTTAAACATTTGATTTTTAGACGTATTTGTGGTAATTTAAGAAAACTGAATTCACGGTTTACACAGCGACGTGTGTGTAATCAATTAAAACTCAATTAGAACAAGGAGTATTGGGGAATTACACAGTGTACGTTCTTCAATATTGCCATTCTGACGAAAGGGAAAGCGCGTCGCATCCCGTACGGATGCGTGGATTGAAATTCCAGCAGCTCTATGGATGTCTGGAGCCATGCAATCGTCGCATCCCATGCGGATGCGTGGATTGAAATAACGACGGCGAAACGAGCGGCCAAGAGGCGGGCGGTCGCATCCCATTCGGATGATTGAGATAATATGCACCTCGTCCGTCCTGTGTCTTTCCATGCCAGACGCCTGGATCAAAACATTGATGTGTCGACTTACCGAAGGGTCGACTGAATATGGATGTAATCGAGGATAATACCGGGTCAATACCAAATATCCAAGAGAGGCTAAATGCCCAAAAGAAACAAGTCATTTCCAGGCGACAAGGCTTTGCCGCCTGAGATGATGGTGGTAATAGTATTCGTATTGTTGGAATTGAGAGTAACCGTAGGAACTTGATTGAATCTTTTTTCGTGAATGTATGTATTAATCCCTCAACAACATCGGCAAGTCAATCCCCGCCGCCACCGCCGCCGCCGTCGCCGCCTCCGGAAGAGCCGCTGTCGTGACCGCCGCTGTCGCTTCCGTGGCCTCCCGACGATTTAGGGGTGCCGCCGTCGTAACTGTCGTCCGACCGGGAACGGCCGTCCTTATCATAACTTCTGTCGCTAACCGGGCTGGCTGCATACATCCCGCCGTCCGTCGCCGCTCTTGAACGATCGGACGAACTTTTATTGCGATTCGATGCTCTTGACGCGGCAAAGACGATGAGGGCTGTAAATCCGATCACCATAACAAGAATTAACGGAATCAGAAACTCCATGGACGCTTTCCACTCCTTTTTTGCTTCATCTTACTATATCTGTTGAACGAATGCTATTCTGCGTCCAGGTGAAGATGCATGAGGAATCGTTCTTCCGACCGCTCTCGCAGAGGGATGCTTAGAGTTGCATAAACCGCATAACGGCAACCACCCATTTGGCCGGGGCGGGTGCATAGGCATCGAATGCTGCAAAGAGGCGATTGATGCCTTTTCTTTCGTTTGTCTATCCGCCAAACTAGTAGTACTATATATTCATCAGCACACAACACCGACATATACCAAGGGAGGGACGCGTCATGCAGCCGATCGAACCTTCGGAAATTCAGAGGCGGATTGACAGCCTGAAGGGCGAGGAATTATACATTCATCTGGAACTGACGAATGGCGCGTATGCGTCGCATTTTGATAGCACGAAGCATCAGGCGGCCACGTTTATCACGAACGCGAAGGTCCGCTATACCCACGGTTCGATTGCCGGCAACGGCCTGTACCGGGTCGGGCTCAAGATGGAGCAAGGCTGGATTTACGCCGAAGGACTGACGCATTACGAGGAAACGGAGCCGGAGCGGCTGCTGCTTGCGGGCCATGACAGCCAGGGCAAGCTGGTCGTATGCCTGCTGCTTAGCAGGGAACCGTTCTAAAGGCAAAAGGAGGAGCTATACATGAACCAACGAATTCTGGTCGTGTTGCCGCATCCCGATGACGAGGCGTTCGGCATGGCGGGTACGCTTGCTCAGCATGCCGAAGCGGGCGCCCGCATCACGTACGCTTGTCTGACGTTGGGCGAGATGGGACGCAACATGGGCTTTCCGCCGTTTGCCAATCGAGTTACGCTGCCGGCCATTCGCAAGAAGGAACTGGAGGCGTCGTGTGCGGCAATCGGCATACAAGATTTAAGAATGATGGGTTTCCGGGACAAAACGATCGAGTTCGAGGACAAACAGCTGCTGGATCGGCGTATAGCGGAATTGTTTGAGGAAATCAAGCCGACCTTGGTATATACGTTCTATCCCGGCTTTAGCGTACACCCCGATCACGACGCGACGGGAGCGGCCGTCATCCGGGTCGCAAGCAAGCTGCGGCCGGCCGACAGGCCGTCGGTGCATTGCGTCGCCTTCGCCAAAAATTTGGAGCAAAGCATCGGCAAGCCCGATGTCGTCCGCGATGTGCGCGGCTATTTGAAGCAAAAGCTGGCCTCGATACAGGCGCACCGTTCCCAGTTTCAGGCGGCGGAGCTGCTGGGCAGCAAAAAGTTCGATATGAAAGAAATGGAGGAACGTTTCGGTACGGAGCGGTTTTGGACGTTTCCGTTTGTTGACGGACCGGCGCGTTAAGCTTGAAGCTTGTTGGAAAGGAACGATCGGTACCTTGATGAATAAGACAGATGCAACCTCCGGGATCGTCATTGCGATCGATATCGGAACGACCAGCACGAAGGCGCTGGCGGTCGATCGGGAAGGGCGGGTGCTGGGCAGGCAATCCGTCGGTTATCCGCTGCAAACGCCGCAGCCCGGTTATGCCGAGCAGGATCCGGACGAAATCGTTGAGGCGGTATTCGCTTGTACCGCGCGGCTGCTGCAGGAAGGCGGCTGGCAGGCGGACGAGGTGCTGTGCGTAACGTTCAGCTCGGCCAACCACAGCCTCATCGCGCTGGACGAGAACGGTTCGCCGCTGACGCCCATGATCACTTGGGCCGACCAACGCAGCGCCCCTCAAGCGGCAAGGCTCCTTCGGGACGGATCGGGATTGCGCGTATATTCGCGAACCGGCACCCCGATTCATCCGATGTCGCCGCTCGTCAAGCTGATTTGGCTTCGGGAAGAGCGGCCGGAGCTGTTCCGGCGGGCGGGACATTTTGTCGGGATTAAGGAGTACTTGTGGCTCAAGCTGTTCGGCCATGCCGTCATGGACTACTCGCTCGCAAGCGCGACCGGGTTGTTCGGGCTGGAATCGCTGAAGTGGGACGAGGAAGCGCTGGAGCTGGCGGGTGTTCGGGAGGAGCAGCTGCCGCGGCTGGTGCCGACGACCGATATTACGGTCGGCTTGAAGCCAGATGCCGCCGAACGACTGGGGCTTCGCGCCGATACGCCGTTTGTGGCGGGCGCTCAGGACGGCGTGCTCGCCAATCTTGGCGTCGGCGCGGTCGGGCAAGGCGTCATGGCGGTAACGGTCGGCACGAGCAGCGCCGCACGCCTTACGGTAGAGCGCCCCTCCTTCGATGCGCAGGGCCGGTTGTTTTGTTACGCATTGACGGACGATCATTGGGTCGTAGGCGGGCCTTCGAATAACGGAGCGATTGTCGCCCAATGGATCCGAGAAAGGCTGTATCCGGGGAAATCGACGGAGGAAGTTTTGCCGCTCGCCGCCGCTTCGCCTCCGGGGGCGAACGGGCTTTTGTTCTTGCCGCTGCTGTCCGGAGAGCGGGCGCCGTTCTGGGACGCCCAAGCCAAAGGCGTCATGTTCGGGCTCACCTTGGCCCACACGGAATCGGACATGCTGCGCGCCGCGTTGGAGGGCGTAATGTTCCAGCTCGCGGCGATCGTGGCCTCCATGAAAGAATCCGGCGCCGTGCCTTCGGAGGTGCGCGCTTCGGGAGGTTTTGCCCGTTCGGAGCTGTGGTGCCAGATGCTGGCCGATATGCTGGGCGTGCCGGTAACCGTGCCGGAGTCGGTCGAAAGCTCCGCGCTCGGAGCGGCGCAGCTTGGCTTGTATGCGCTGGAGGGCTGCCGGGGACCGCTGCTCCGATGGACGGAAACCGGGGGACGCCAATATGAGCCGGACAGAGAGGTCCATTCCCGGTATGCGGCTATGCTGCCGCTCTATTTGAGCCTGTATACGCAATCGAAGGCGGCGATGCATGAGCTGTCGAAGCTGCAGGCCGGCTGGAGATAAGGGGAAGGGACGATAGGTTTATGGAGTTGGAGGGCATGTTGCCCTCCTTTTTCTTTTGCGAAGACATCTTTTTTTTGGTCGATGAAACATTTGCCAACTTCTGGCGTTATTTACAGTAGACGTGAAGCGTTGAAAATAGGCGGAGGGATTGGATGAGCGGAAAAAGAAGAATGCTGAAGCGGGCAGCTTGGACGGCGCTCGCCGCAGCGGCACTGATGGCGGGAGCCGGTCAAGCCGCTTACGGAGCGGAGACAAAGGCGAGCGCGAGTATCGCGTATTTTGAACCGAAGTCGCTGGTCAAGAAGGACGGAACGTTATGGGAATGGGGCAATCGGTATCAGCCGGCTCCGGTGCGGGTGCCGGGAGTGGAGAACGCCGCGTATACGGTGGGCGGCAGCTTTATCGTCCGGCAAGATCAATCGGTCTTGTATCTTAACCGCAAAGAGACGCGAAGCGGCGCCCGCTACCAGGCGATCGAGCTGCCGGGCTTGTCCGGGCTGACCAAGGCGCTGCCGTGGGGTGACGGTTATGCGTTGCTGGACCAGTCCGGGCGGCTGCATATCGTCGATGCGGACGGCGAAGTGCCGGTTCCGGCCTCGCTGAAGAAGGTCGACGGGATGGAGGATGCGGCCGCCATCAGCACATATTGGCAAACGAAGCCCGTCGTCAACAAGCTTCTTGTGCTGCGTAAGGACGGTTCGTTATGGACGGGAGACGGCAAGCGGCTGGAGCGGTTCAGCGAAGTGAAGCTTCCGGTCCCGGCGGTTCGCATTGCGGATCGTATGGCGCTGGGCGGCGATGGAACGCTGTGGACGATGCCGATGGAGCCGGAGGCGCAGCCGCTGCCGAAGAAGGCGGAGATCGCTGCGCCCGCGGCCGATATTTATTCGGACGGCAGGACCCGAATGGCCGTCGACGCGCAGGGGCGCATCTGGTTTCTGGGCGGAACGGTAACGGGAATGTCGGAGGGAACGGATTACCATCCATCCGACACGCCGGTTATGCTGGAGACGATCGGAAAGGTGAAGCGGGCTTTGATCGTGGAGCGGATGCTGCTGGCGTGGACCCGTGAAGGGAATGTATATGCCGCGTCGATCGATCATGAACAAATGCCGTCCAATCCCGAATTTCGGCTGCTTGCCAAAGACGTCGTTCAGCTGGAGCCGGCGCGAAGGCACCTGATTATGGAGAAGCGGGACGGCAGCCTGTGGGGCTGGGGGATCAACAAGTTCGGGGAGCTCGGAAGCGGGGATTTCGCCTACATGCACGACAAGCCGGTCCGAATGCAGCGCCCGGTGTCGGTATGGCTGAACGGCGAGGAAGCGGAGCTTCCGAGCGGCGTCATAATCGTGAACGGCCAAGCCTTTGTCCCGTTGCGATCCGTATTCGACCGTATGGGAGCGGAGGTGCGGTGGGACGGCGCAACCAGGACGGTCACCATCAAGCACGAGAGGAAGGACGGAACGGCAACGGTCATGGCCTTCCATTTCGAGACCGGCGCCGCCACGCTGAACGGCCGGGAAATCGAACTGCCCAACAAGCCGTTTATCCGATTCGAAACGTCGTATTTGCCGCTGCGTATAATTAGCGAAAACATGGGTGCGAAAGTGGAGTGGCAGCCGAAAGATAATCGGATCGCCATCGTGCTGCAATAGGAGCAATCGAAGCGATCCGATGAGTTGTCGAAGCTGCAGGCCGGGGGGGGGGGGGGGGGGGGAGTGCAGACTGATGCCGAATCGCACTAATTTTGGCAATATATAAAATGGCTGAGGCCGCAGCAAAGCATATTAGAGTGAAGGGAAGATTCGCCGTGTCATTATTCAATCGTATGATGGCAAGTATCGGGATCGGTTCCGCCAAGGTGGATACGCTGCTGGAAAGAACCTCATATTGTCCCGGAGAAGAAATTCGCGGCGTCGTGCGCATGCAGGGAGGACAGATCGATCAGCAAATCGAGGGTATCGATTTAACCGTCATGACGCGCTACATGAGAGAGATGAACGACAGCAAAGTGTCGCAAAACGCGGAGCTTGCCAGAGTGCGGGTTGCGCCGCCGATTACGGTGCGGGCCAATGAGACGCTGGAATTGCCGTTTGCGTTCGCGCTTCCTCCGAATACTCCGCTCTCCATCGGCAGAACGCCCGTATGGATTCATACGGCGGCGGATATCCGCTCGGCCGTCGACCCGACGGACCACGACCGGATCGAAGTGGTGCCGTCGCCGGCGATGCACGCCGTCATGGGAGCGTTCGAACGCATGGGCTTCCGCCTCCGCGAAGCGGAGACGATCTATGCTCCGAAGCTCGGGCAATCGTTCCCGTTCGTGCAGGAATTCGAATGGGTGCCGCACTCCGGCCAGTTCAGAGGACGCCTGGATGAGGTCGAGCTCGTATTTTTGCGCAATTACGGCACTTCCCTGGAGCTTCTCCTTCAAGTCGACCGCCGCGCGACCAGCCTGTTCGGCTTGTTTGCCGAGGCGATGGACATGGACGAATCGTTTGTGCGGGTAACCTTGAACGATTCCGACCTTCGGCAAGGGCCCGATCATGTGGCGGGCGTGCTGCACAACGTCATTGCCCGTTATGCCTGACGCAAGCTGCAACCGACCCTAAAGGATGACGGCCATAAGCGGCTTGCCGCTTATGGCCGATTGGTTTTTAGGCCCGAACGGCCGAACCCGCCCTGCCCCGCCCCGCTTTAACCCGCCCTAACCTTGACTTGATTTCTGCCGTTTCGTTTCGCTTCGTACATCGCATCGTCCGCATTCTTCAGCATCGCCTCGATCGTACCGCTGCTGTCCGTCCGCTCCGCCACCCCGAAGCTGGCCGTTACCGTGAGCCGTCCGGCATCTGTCGTCAATGGCTCCGCCTCCAATCCCGCGCGAAGACGTTCCGCCGTCGCCGCCGCCGTCGCCGCATCCGCCTCGAGCGCCATGACGAACTCTTCGCCGCCGTATCGGGCGAACAGCGTCTGACGGCCGAATTGCTCCGCGATCCGGCCGCAGATGGGGGCCGTGTGCACGATGGCCGCGTCGCCCGCTTCATGGCCGTACGTATCGTTCACCGACTTGAAGCTGTCGATATCGAACAGGATGAAGGACAGCGGCTGTCCCGCTTCGCTCGCGTTCTCCAGCATTTGTCTGCCGCGAACGATGAACTGCGTCCGATTATAAATGGACGTTAAACCGTCGTAATACGCCATCCGCTTCAGCTGGTCCTGCAGCTGCCGTTGCTCGGTGACGTCGATCAGCATGAGCAGGCTGCCGACAGGTTCGCCCTTCCGGCTGCGCACGGCGGAGGATCGGACTTCGTAGCAGTAGCGTTCGTCTCCCTTGTTCCAGGTCATTTCTTCCTGCATGCCTTCTTCCCTTCGCTCGACGGGAAATTTGGCACCCGTCAGCTCCTGCCAGGCATCGTCGAGCGACCGGCCGATCATCGTATGGTTCCAGCCCGGAATCATGCTCCGGATCGCCCCGTTATAGTCGATCAGCCGCTCCGACCGGTCCAGCACGATAACGCCTTCCCGCATGCTTTCGAATATGCTTTGCTTGGCGATCGGCGCCACGACCAGCATGCGCGCCGAAACCATCGCCCAGATGTAAAGCGCCGACGTGATGCACAGGACGAACGGGACCGGGTCCATGCCGTCCGGCGTAATTCCCATCAAATAAACGAACGAGGCGCACATCGGAAGCAAATGACCGGCCATCAGCGTCACGAGCTGAGTGCGATAGCTCCGTTTCGTCTTTTTCCATTGCATCGCCAGCAGCACGAAGCCGGCCAGCAGGCAGGCAAACGTATAGGAGTCGTGAACAATATACCATTGTCCGACGATGACGTCGGCCATCGGGGTGGCGGTGCCGGGACGCAAATAGACCGATTTGTAAAAGAAATGATGCCTGTCGTTGGTGGCGACCATCACAATGGTAATGGCGGGAATAATGAAGAGCGAGCCGGAGACGGCTTTGGACACCGGCTTGTCGATGTAGCGAAGCGCAAGCAGCAGCCCGCAAACCGGGGCGAAGGCGATGCCGATATATTCGACGACGATCCAACGTTTGATTTCCTCCAGCGAATCGCTGGCCAGCTCGAACCCGAAGGCGAAAATATAAACGGTTTGCAGCGCGGTCAAGGCGATGAGCAAGCGCGAGGATATGATTTCTTTTCGTCTGGAGAAGGCATATAAACACAAAAAAGCGTTAAGCACGCCGGATGTCGCGACCAAAGTGATGTAGCTTGTCAAATTCGATTCCATCTTTTTCAACCCCGCTGTTTGTTCGAGCCGTGGCATCGGGCGGCGGCGCTTTCCGCAAACCTTCGTTGTCGATTCATGTTGTTGGCTGTCGATTTATATCTATCCTAACATAATCGGCAGCCTGCATCAGCAGCGGGCGGTCAAAAAAATCCGGGATACGAAAAAGAGAGCCTCCGCCGCAAAGGCGGCAGAGACCCGATAAACGACGACGATGCGGTTATTGCAAATATTGCTGGCCGTGATTGTGCTCGGAAATTTCGCTGAGCGCATGTCCGGCTTCGTCTTCGGTCGTTCTGGCGATGGCCAGATCGCCCAGCGAGATGACGCCGACCAGACGGCCGTTCTCGACGACCGGCAGCCGGCGGATTTGATGCTCCGCCATCAGGTCGGCCGCTTCCTGCGCGCTCTTGTCCGGCGAAATCGAGACCAGCTGGCCGCTCATAACCTCTTGAATCGATGAGGATCCCGGCTTTTTCTCGGCATATCCGCGAATGACGATATCCCGGTCGGTAACCGCACCGACCAGCTTGCTGCGATCGGAGGCGTCGACGACAGGGACAAAGCCGATATCGTTTTGCGCCATAATGACCGCCGCTTCATAAATATTGTCCTGCTCCGTTACGGTTTTGCAATCCGCAGCCATCAAATCTCTTACTTGCTTCATCTTGTGTTCCCCTTTCCGGATCGTTCCAATGCATCATTAACGTTGTTTGGTCCGTCCGCATTAGAATTGTCCGCCCGCGGCAAATTTATGCATATATTTCCGGCTGAAGTTGACAGTAAAAATCGGGTTATGGTATATAAAAGGAAGAATTAGCACTCATTCGACTTGAGTGCTAACCGAACCAACGCGAAAATACGCCATTTTCATTTTGAATATGCGGAAGGAGAACGGAGCATGGAGAAAAAGCAATTTCAGGCGGAGTCGAAGCGGCTGCTGGAGATGATGATCAACTCCATCTACACCCAGAAGGAAATTTTCCTCAGAGAACTGATATCCAACGCAAGCGACGCCATCGACAAAATTTATTACAAAGCGCTCACGGACGACTCCCTCGTCTTCAACAAAGAAGATTATTACATCAAGGTTCAGGCGGACAAGGACAACCGCACGCTTACGTTGACCGATACGGGCATCGGGATGACCAGGGAGGAGCTGGACAACAATCTCGGCGTCATCGCCAAGAGCGGCTCCTTCGCCTTCAAGAAGGAAAACGAAGCGAAAGACGGACATAACATTATCGGCCAATTCGGGGTCGGCTTCTACTCCGCGTTTATGGTGGCGGACGAAGTGACCGTTACCAGCCGGGCGCTCGGCTCGGACGAGGCGTTCCGCTGGACGTCGACCGGCGCGGACGGCTATACGATCGAACCGGCGGAGAAGGACAGCGTCGGAACCGAAATCGTGCTGAAGATCAAGCCGAATACGGAAGACGAGCAATACGACGAGTTTTTGGAAGAATACCGCCTGAAGGCCATCATCAAAAAATATTCCGACTTTATCCGTTACCCGATCAAGATGGAGGTTACGAGCCGCCGTCCGAAGGAAGGCAGCGACAACAACGAATTCGAGGATGTGCGCGAGGAGCAGACGATCAACAGCATGGTGCCGATCTGGCGCCGCAACAAGGGCGAGCTGACGAAGGACGACTACGACGCCTTCTACGCCGAGAAGCGTTACGGCTTCGACAAGCCGCTCAAGCATCTGCACATCAGCGCGGACGGGGCGGTCGTCTACAACGCCATTCTGTATATTCCCGAGTCGGCGCCGTTCAATTACTACACGAAGGAATACGAGAAGGGTCTTGAGCTGTATTCCAACGGCGTGCTCATTATGGACAAATGCGGCGATTTGCTGCCCGACTATTTCAGCTTTGTGAAAGGGATGGTCGATTCCGAGGATCTGTCACTTAACATTTCGCGCGAGCTGCTGCAGCACGACCGCCAACTGAAGCTCATCGCCAAAAATATTAAAAACAAAATTAAAGGGCTTCTGCAAAGCATGCTGAAAGAGGAGCGCGAGCAATACGAGAAGTTTTACGAGACGTTCGGCCGCCAGCTCAAGTTCGGCGTGTACAACGACTACGGCATGAACAAAAGCGATCTTCAAGACTTGCTGCTGTTCTATTCCTCCAAGGAGAAAAAGCCGGTCAGCCTGGACGAATACGTATCCCGCATGCCGGAGGATCAAAAATATATTTATTACGCCGCCGGCGAATCGATCGAGCGGATCGAGCGGCTGCCGCAAACGGAGCTTGTCGCCGACAAAGGCTATGAAATGCTCTATTTGACCGACGATATCGACGAATTCGCGATCAAGATGATCATGAATTACAAAGAGAAGGAATTCAAAAACGTATCGAGCGGAGATTTGGGCATTGAAGCGGATGCGGAGGACAAATCGGCCGAGGCGGAGGAAAAAGACAACAAGGAGCTTTTCGACGCGATGGGCGAGCTGCTGGCTGGCAAGGTCAAAAGCGTAAAAGCGTCCAAGCGGCTCAAGAGCCATCCGGTTTGCCTGACGGCGGAAGGCGAGCTGTCGATCGAGATGGAAAAAATATTGAAGGCGATGCCGGACAGCGGAAACGTGCAAGCCGATAAAGTATTGGAAATCAACGTCAATCATGACGTATTCCGTTCGCTCAAATCCGCCTACGGCTCCGACAAGGAGAAGTTTAACCTGTATACGCAGCTTCTCTACAATCAAGCGATGCTGATCGAAGGATTGCCGATTCAGGATCCCGTCGAGTTTACGAACGATATTTGCAAAATCATGGTATAAACTTATTCGATACAAGTAACGAGGGGCTGCCCCGAGGCCGTTGCCGGCTCGGTGCAGCCCTTTGTTTTACTTGACTGGAATCGTTTATTTGTGTCCGAATACCGCAACGTCAATGACGTCGACGCCTCTGCGCCAGAAGCGGCCTTTGTGTCTGCTTCTGAAGGCGGCGATTGCCTTGATCTCCAGAAACTCACCCGGAACGCGGTATGGGCGAGAGCACGATTGTCCCGGCGCCAGCTTGATCTTGTCCAGAATGCCCAGGAACCTTCCATGCTTATCGGTAATGATCAATACAAGGAAGACGCAAGATACGGAGATGGGACGGTTGTCTGCAACGACGCGAATCGTTTCGAATTCGCGCACATCGATGCCTCTTCTGCCATGACGGTCATGGTCGTGATGGCCGTGGTGGTCATGGTGATGATGGTGGTCGTGGTCGCAGTCATCGTGGTGGTTATGCTTCCCGGTCAGAAGCTTGCTGGTGCCCGGACGAAGAACGACTCCGCCTCTGGGCGTACTGAACAGCAGTTTGTTCTTGGCCATGTTGTCACCTACCCTTTCGTTGGAATACTATAAGCTATGATAGAGTAGGTGCACCTGCTTGTTCGAATGACCATCCCGCAGTTTGTCCCGATGAAATGTACGTTTGACCGGCAGCCTGGACACCTTCCTACATGAACGTTATAATGCGGTTCACGATACCGTATTCGACCGCTTCCTCCGCCGTCATGAAATGGTCGCGGTCCATATCCCGCTCGACGCGCTCCAGCGGCTGGCCCGTGCGCTCGGACGTCAGCTTGTTCAGTTTTTCGCGGGTGCTCAGAATTCGTTTGGCGCTGATGGCGATATCGCTTGCCTGGCCTTGCGCTCCGCCATGCGGCTGGTGGATCATAATTTCGCTGTTCGGCAGGGCGAACCGCTTTCCTTTCTCGCCTGCAAGCAGCAGTATGGCGCCGAACGATGCGGCAAATCCGGTGCATATCGTTTGGACATGGGGTTTGATATACTGCATCGTGTCGTAAATCGCAAATCCGGCGGTAACCGATCCGCCCGGACAGTTAATATACATATGAATATCTTTCTCGGGATCCTCCGCCGTCAGAAACAGCAGCTGCGCTATGATGCTGTTTGCCATATGGTCGTCGATGGCTGAGCCGACAAAGACGATGCGATCCTTCAGCAGCCGGGAATAAATATCGTAGCTCCTCTCGCCGCGGTTCGTTTGCTCCACCACATAAGGGATCGGGATGCTCATGGGATGTATCCTCCTTGGAATCGAATGTTGTTACGCTTGGAAAACGAGCGGAGGCGGGGGAAGGATACGGGAGCGCGTCAAAAAAAAGTTTTTGGAGCATGAGCGTATCTTTCGAAAGGCTTCATACGTTTACGTTGAAGAGGCGTAAAAGAATCGTTACATGACGAAGAAGGAGGCAGTGGCCATGACTACAAGGCAGGCTGCGAAAATGACGGATACGAATATGAGGGACGATGAACAACGGGTGCTGGGTTTGCAGCAGACGCTTCTCCGCTATTGTCTGTCCGTGACGGGATCGCGGCAGGAGGCCGAGGATTTATGCCAGGAGGTATGGATTCGGGCGCTGGAGCGGCTGACCGTCCAAGGGCATCGCAACCCGGAGGCGTTTCTGCTGCGCATCGCCCGCAACCGCTGGATCGACTTGTGCCGGAGAAACGCGCTTCACATGAAGAAGCTGAAGAAGCTGGGGGCGGAAAGCGAACGGCCGGGCCGGGACGCCGGCAGTGGCGGCTTGCCGGGGCTCGAAGCGGTATTCCGCGCGCTGGTCAGACATTTGACGCCGCTGCAGCGGACGGTATTTGTGCTTCGAGACGCGCTGGACTATTCCATTGCGGAAACCGCCGCCATGCTGAATGTGACGGAAGGAGCGGTCAAGTCCGCGCTGCATCGCGCGCGCCATTCGCTGGAACCCGTCAAGCATGAGCTGGAGGAAGGCGAAGCCGCGCAGGGAGAAGAAGCCTGGCAGTGGGCGGTTCGTAATATGGCGGCCGCTTACGAAAACGGCAACGTGCCGGACCTCGTCTATTTGCTCCTTCGGCAGCATTCGCAGCCGCAGCGGATCGAGGCCGTCGGCCGCTTCTATTCGTCCGCGCCGCATGGAGCGGGCGCGGGATTCGACTTGCGGATGTCGGCGTAACAACGCTCGCGGCGGTCAACAAATTGTAATAACAACATTGATCACGGAGCGAGAGCGGCTTTTTGCGGGAAGCCGCTTATTTTTTGGTATCATAGACAGAAAAGAACTGCGCAATGGCAGCTATGAATGGGACAGGAGTTGACGAAAGAGCATGGAGTTACAATCCAAACGACCTTCCGCGGTATTTTTTGATGTGGACGATACGCTGTACGATCATTTGATTCCGTTTCGCAAAGCGGTGGACGGCTGGATCGCGGACAAGGCGTCGTTCCCGTACGAGCAAGCTTATCACCGGATGCGTTATTACAGCGACAAGCTCTCCATGGAGATGGGAGGCTCCGGAGCGATGGCCGCGGACCGTTCGGCGGCTTCCATGCGCAGCCGCCGGTTCCGGCTGACGCTTGCGGATTTCGGAATAGCCGTGACGGACGAGGAATCCGAACGGATTCAGCAGGCTTATGCCGGCTGTCAATTCGATATCGTCATGTTTGAAGGGGCAAGGGAATTGCTGCATAGACTCGCGGACTCGGGTTGTCTCGTCGGCCTGATCACGAACGGGGAAGGTCCGCATCAGATGAAGAAGATTAACGCCATGAGGCTGGAGACCGTCATTCCCGAGGGGCTGATCTTTGTCTCCGGTAACGTCGGGTGGGACAAGCCGGACCGGCGACTCTTCCGCCATATTAACGAAACGACCGGCACGATTCCCGGGGAATGCGTCTACATCGGAGATTCCTGGCGCAACGACGTCGTCGGCGCTTTGGAATCGGGATGGACCGCAATCTGGTTCAACCATCGGAATGCGGCTCCGGAATCCGGCCATGAGCCGCACTATCGGGCGGCCAGCATCCGGGAGCTGGAGCGGCTTCTTTGCCAGGAGCTCGGCTTGGAGCATAAGGAGTGAGCAGCCGGAGCCGTCCCGAGGAAGCTGTTCGGTATATCGCAGAGCAGAGCGGCAAGCCGTTCGCCCCGGCTGTCGTCGATTCGTTTCTGTTGCGGCACGAGTCCTGTGCCTGGCCGGCTTGCCGCCCGGCGGATTAAAGCAGCGACAGCAAATCCGATTCCATTCTCTTGACGGGCTGCTCCGCCGGGGCGGCCAGCAGGTAATCGTAACCTGGACGAGGCACCGCCGTCAGCAGCTTGTCTACTAACCCCGTCTGGCAAAGCGCATCGATGCGCATCGACAAGATGCGGGGCGTAGCCTCCTGCAGCATATGGCGAATGGCTTGAAACCGGCGGCATTCATAATGAATGGCGAGCATGACGGGCCAGTTCCACGGTTTGGCGGACAGGGGGCCTGCATGCAAGGCGTTTTCGGTCAATTGAACGCTTCTGGCCGCCTCTTGCAGCAGCAATCCCCTTTCGGTTAATTCGTATTCGGGCAGCAGCGGGTGACGGCGCTCGTAAGGCGACAGATGCCGCACGATCCCTTTGCTTTCGAGCTTCTTGAGATTGTCGCTCAATCGGGACGGCGAGATGTCCAAACGGTGCTGCAGCGGCGTAAACCGTCCTCCCGTTTCCTTCAATGACAGCAAAATCGGGATGGTCCATCTGCCTGACAAATCCTGCGCCATCTCGATCACTTGCTTCGTTTTCATTACATTAACGTTTGCGAGAGCTCCAAGCTGTGCCCGTCAGGGTCGGTAAAGGTGGCCAGCTTGACGAAATCAGGGATCGTCTCGATCGCTCCGTTAAAAGTTACGCCGCGAGCTTTCAGTTGTTCGACCGCTTCTTCGATGTTCTCGACCTCAAATACGGCGGACGACGTAACCGGTACGACGTTCTCCGCTTCGGAAAACCCGATAAAGCAATCTGCCGTATTCGTTTGAACGATGGCCATTCGACCGGCTTCATCCATGAAATCGATCTGGAAACCCAGTCTCTTCGTATAAAACTCCACGGTGGCTTCCAAGTTTGTTACGTTGTACCAAATTGCAATTCCGGATTTGTACATCTGCATCTCTCCTCGTATAGTATTTCTAGAACATAACTTCGAGTCATTTTCCAGCACCCGAGA
>CALAWP010000026.1 GCA_937895345.1 uncultured Paenibacillus sp.
TCCCCATCGTGGGAGATTTCCATAAATGAGTTTACACAAAATTATTGACAGACCCGATACGGAGCCGCCTGTTACAATATCGTAACCTGCTACCGATCTTCAAAGCAGATAGATTAATAAAACTATAAACACGCAATCATTTTTGCAAATGCATAAAGATGCGTGTTTTGTTAATTGCTTATGTGGCTATACGAATAGGAAATCTAAAGTAACGGGCACTAGCTTTCCACTCAGTCACAGAATCCTAATTGTAAGGCGTACGTTCGAGTCTTAGGCTGACTATGGCGAATAGCACCATATCACCGGCGAAGTAGCACGCGGCTACATTTTGGCAACAACTTTCTAGTATATTAATAGAATCAGCAAAAATTGAGGGAGACATCATATGAAAGAGCAGAAACGGCTGCTTATTATAGAGGATGATGAGTCGATTCGGGATATATTGACGTATGCTTTGCGCGGAGAGGGTTATCAGGTGTATGGGGCCGGCACCGGTGCGGGCGGGCTGCGGCTGCTGGAGCAGGTGGAGCCGGATGCGCTGCTGCTTGATGCGATGCTTCCCGATGCCGACGGCTTCGATATTTGCCGGGACGTATCTGCGAGGTATGCCATTCCGGTCATTATGCTGACGGCGCGCGGCGATGTCGTGGACAAGATTGTGGGACTGGAGCTCGGGGCCGACGATTATATTGCCAAACCGTTCGAGCTTCGCGAAGTAGCGGCCCGCATTAAAGCTGTGCTTAGACGCAAGGAGAAAGCGGAGACGCGCATGTCGGGTATGCGCATTCCGATTTCGCCGGATACGGAATTGGACCGGAAGGGGCATGCCGTCTATCGGAGCGGCCGTGAGGTCGGCCTGAAGCCTAAGGAGTTTGAACTGCTGCTGTTGTTTTGGGACAATCCCGGCCGCGTATTTTCCAGAGAAGATATTTTGGACCATGTGTGGGAGAAGGATTACGAAGGCGATCTTAGAACGGTGGACGTTCATGTGCAGCGAATCCGCAAAAAGCTGAATATCCCGTGGCTGGAAACGGTATTCGGCGTCGGATATAAGCGCGGAGCGGACAATCGATGAAGGCGCGGGCGATGCATTGGAGGCTGACGGCCGGGTTTATCGGCATATTCGCCGTTGCGACTTGCTGCCTGTACTTCTATATGTCCCACACGCTGGAGCGCCAGACGATTCGGGTCATTCAGGAAGATATGCGCAAGCTGCAGATGTTTGCCTACGATCATATTGCGCAATACGCGCTATTCCATGAGATAGAGGAGGATCGTCTGCACGAGCACATCGAACGGATCATGCACGGCGTCAGCCGCAGCAGCGCCCATCAGACCGCTTATTACGACAGCGAGGGACATTTCCGCAAGGCCGTATCGGTTACGCGCGGCGGTTTCGTTGCGTCGGAGACGCAGGAGCCGACGGTGCTTCGGCGCACTTTATCGCATCATTTGGACATGACCCGCAACGGAAGCTCTGTCGTTACGGTTGGCCGGGAGGGAGATCGGCGGCTCGTTCTGCTTTCCTTTCCCTTTTACGTGAATGAGCATTACGCGGGGACGTTCCGGATGACAAGCGACTACTCGGAGCGGTTCGCGCACAACGCCGCCGTGCTGCGAAGCTTTGCGGCATTCGGTTTGCTGCTGTTCGTCGCCGTTACATTGTTCGCCTATTATATGTCCCGAAGAATTACCCGCCCGCTGGCCGTATTGTCGCGCGCTTTGCTCCGGTTCGGCGAAGGAAAGCCGCTGCACACGGCTTTGCCCGTTCATGCCCGAGACGAAGCGGGAGAGCTGTCAAGAAGCTTCGAGCGGATGAAGCGGCAGATTGAGGAACAGATGGAGCGGATTGCGGCGGAGCGCAACCGGGTCATGGAGCTGGAGCAAAGCCGACGCCGTTTCTACCAGCATGTCACGCATGAGCTGAAAACGCCGCTTACGACGATATCCGGTTATGCGCAAATTGTCGGGTCGCCCGATTTCGACGATCCGGCTTTCCTGCGCAAGGCGGCTGGAGCGATTAAGGCGGAAAGCGACCGGCTGCACGGCATGGTTGTGCAGGTCATTGAACTTGCCCGAATGGATCGGCAAGCTCCGGAGACGGAGCGGGAAACGGTGAATTTGACGGCAGAGCTTGAAAGCTGCTGCGAAGATATGGAGATGAAAGCAAACAAGTATTACATGACGCTGAACTGCCGTCTGGAGCCCGCTGCCGTCAACGGCCGGAAAGACGAGCTGCGGCAGGTGTGGATGAATGTGCTCGACAACGCCATTAAATATGGCGCCGCCGGGACGGTCATCGATATCGCGCTGACAAGCCGGGAGGGACGGGCGATTGTTCGTTGCAGCAACGAAGTCGAAGCCGATGCGGATGCCGTCGATGGCGAGCTGGTGTTCGAAGCGTTCTACCGGGGAGGCAGCACGACCAAGGACGAAAAGGGCAGCGTCGGTCTGGGACTGGCGATCAGCCGATCGATTATCGAGCGTCACGAGGGTGCGATCTCGTTCATTCGGGATGGACGGCGCGCTACGGTGGAGGTAGAGTTGCCGTTACGTTCATAAGTTGGCAATATCCGCAGCCGAGATGGACATAGGCGTGAGCTATGATGATGGTGAGAAACGATCGAAAGGTTGGGGATGGATATGGCAAAACATGAAACGGCATGGCTCAAGCGGACAAGCAAGGAAAAGGACGGGAAAGGAGGCCGGCGCAGCGGCGGGTTTGCTTCGCTGCTGTTGGCGGGGGCAATCGCGATGACCGGCTGTTCGGCCGCGGCGGCGGATGTCTCGTTTGTCGTTAGCAAGGACGTACGCTCCGAGGTGGCGGCGCTGGAGCCGTCGACAGCGGAAGGGGAGACATTGTCGCTGAAGTCGCCTGTCGCCTTCCGCGACTTTCTGGCCGTACGGCAAGGCAAGGCTATATATAATGACGGGGAGAGCACCTACGCGCTTGAGTTTGGACAAAATGCCGAAGAAGCGTCGCCGACCCGGCTTCTGGATGCTCGGACAGCGGCTGTATCGCCGGACGGCAAGCTGGCGCTGTATCAGGACGAGTCGGGCTTGAAGCTGCTGGATCTGTCCAACGGAGAAGAACGGCTGCTGCTGGATCGGGACCATAAGGCATACCGTTCATCCAACAAGTACAAGGGCGAAGCCGGCGGGCAGTTTGCCGACGCGGCAGGAAACTATGTCATTTTGCCGGGACAGGTGGGCACAATTTATGTGATCGAAAGCGCTGCGGGAACCGTTCATTCGATTCAGTTAGACGACTATTTCGAGATGGTCAATTCGAGCTATAGCGGCAACTTCAGCGTTGGGGGAGATTCCCTGTATCTATTCATCGGCGGCGAATCGATTCCGGCGGGCATATACAAGATCGGTCTCGAGCAGCCGGGCCAGGCCGAACCGGTTATGCTGATGGAGGAAGAGAATAAGGAGCATTCGCCCAGGTTTCAAGTGATGTCGAATGGCGCTATTTTATACGCCGGCGAATACAGGCAGACGACTGGGGTTTACGTATACGATCCCCATACCGGCCAGCATCACGTATTGCAGTCCCGAGACATTGACTTTCAAGACGATGGGCGTCGGGGTTACGCATTCAGCTTGTCTCCCGACGAAACCGGACTCCTCATTCATGATCTGGAGCATGAGCGAGTCATTGCCGGACAATTATCGGGGCGGGAATGGTCGAATGAAAGAGTGATTTTGGATGGCTATGAGATGTCCGCCATTATTCCGTTGCTAACAGACTGGGACAGCGAAGCGGAAACGGTCTATATCCGGTTGGCCTATGACAACGGCAGCAGTGCGGGCGGCGAGATCGAGAAGATTTTGCAGGTCAAGCTGTGATGACAACGGCATTTTGCTCCGACCTTAAATAGATGTCAGCAGAAAATAAAGTATTAGACTGAATTTCTTTATTTCACGACTTTGAGGCTGCCAAACCTTCAAACTCCATAAAATAAGTATTAGACTAACCCTAGAAAATGAAACAGCGACAGCCTAGGATAAGAAAATAAAGTCCTAGACTGCCGCTGGCCATTAAGCTAACGTCTCCCGTTAGTTGAATACGTTACGTGGAACATTTACTACTTCATCGGAGCGCGGATTGATACGGATACTGAGAGACAACTTCTTCAGATGGCTTGAAGGTGAGCAGAATTAATAATTGTGAGAGAAAAACCAGAAGGTTCTTCTCTTTTTTATTAATATATGGTAATAGTGGATTTAGGGAAAGTTACCAGGGGAGGAAAATACGATGTTTAATGTGGATATGGAGGAGTATATTAAATATCAACACAAATATCCTGATGTATTAGGGAAGGTTGCGGAAGCATATAACAAATATGAAGAAGCTCACCCACCAATTTTTCTGGCTTTGAATCAACATCTTAAAATATTCCCTGTTTTAAATTCTTGGAGGATTGAAATATGTTACATTTGGGATTTTTGCCGAATGTCGATGATTTGTGCTTATACCATCACTAACGTTGCATTAATGTTCTCTGAATCTTCATAATATTCTGCTTTATTTGCATTTGCCCAAAAAAAATCCTTTACAATGAAATGGAGAGGTAGACCTGTCCATTAATCCATTGAA
>CALAWP010000027.1 GCA_937895345.1 uncultured Paenibacillus sp.
GAGCGTAGTGACGGTTAGGAGTCTCATACTCAACGTGAGCCGTGGAGATCGTGATACCGCGCTCGCGCTCTTCCGGAGCTTTGTCGATTTGGTCGAATGCTACTGCAGCGCCGCCGTATCTTTTGGAAAGAACAGTCGTGATCGCAGCGGTAAGAGTCGTTTTGCCGTGGTCAACGTGACCGATTGTACCGATGTTAACATGCGGTTTAGTACGTTCAAATTTTGCCTTAGCCATTGAACAGGAACCTCCTCAAATTTTACTTGAATTTTATGTGTGGGCCGGCATGCAGAGCGCGGGGCGCATACCTGATGACGGCCGAAAACAAACTTTTGTTGCGGCTCAAGCGATATTAAGCGCCTTTGCTCTTGGAGATAATCTCCTCGGCGATCGATTTCGGCACTTCCTCGTAGTGGGAAAGCTCCATCGAGAATACGCCGCGGCCTTGCGTACCGGAACGAAGCGTCGTCGAGTAACCGAACATTTCGGAGAGAGGCACTTTGGCGCGAATGATTTGCGCGCCTCCGCGGGAATCCATACCCTCGATCCGTCCGCGACGGGAGTTCAGCATACCCATAACGTCGCCCATGTACTCTTCAGGCACCGTAACTTCAACTTTCATGATCGGCTCAAGCAGGACAGGATTACATTTGTCCTTGGCCGCTTTGAGCGCCATGGAACCGGCAATCTTGAACGCCATCTCCGAGGAGTCGACGTCATGGTAGGAACCGTCGAATACCGTTGCCTTAATATCGACAAGCGGATAACCGGCGAGCACGCCGTTTTTCATCGATTCCTCGATACCGGCCTGAATTGGAGCGATATATTCGCGAGGGATAGAGCCGCCCACGATTTTGCTCTCGAACAAGAAGCCCGTACCCGGCTCAAGCGGTTCGAATTCCACCCAGCAATGGCCGTATTGACCTTTACCGCCGGATTGACGAACGAACTTGCCTTCGACTTTCGCAGGAGCGCGGAACGTCTCGCGATAAGCAACCTGAGGTTTACCTACGTTCGTTTCGACCTTGAACTCGCGAAGCATACGGTCAACGATAATTTCCAGATGGAGCTCGCCCATACCGGCAATGATCGTTTGGCCCGTTTCTTCGTCCGTGTAAGCGCGGAACGTCGGATCCTCCTCGGACAGCTTGGAAATCGCAACGCCAAGCTTGTCTTGGTCGGCCTTCGTCTTAGGCTCGATCGCGACCTCGATAACCGGCTCTGGGAAGTTCATCGACTCCAGAATAACCGGATTTTTCTCGTCGCACAACGTGTCGCCCGTCGTCGTGTCTTTCAGACCGACGGCTGCGGCGATATCGCCGGCATATACTTCGGTAATCTCTTCGCGGCTGTTCGCATGCATCTGCAGGATACGGCCGATCCGTTCGCGTTTGCCCTTTGTTGCGTTCAGGACATAGGAACCGGATTTCAGAATGCCGGAATATACGCGGAAGAACGTCAGCTTACCGACATAAGGGTCGGTCATGATCTTGAACGCCAAGGCCGCGAACGGCTCCTCGTCGGAGGAATGGCGAACCGTCTCCTCGCCTTCTTCGAGCGTGCCTTTGATCGCCGGCACGTCAAGCGGAGAAGGAAGGTAGTCGATGACCGCGTCCAGCATCAGCTGTACGCCTTTGTTCCGGTAAGAGGAACCTGCAACGACCGGGAAAATCTTCACTTCGCAAACGCCTTTGCGAAGAACGGCTTTCAGTTCCGGAACCGTAATTTCTTCGCCTTCCAGATACTTCATCATCAGTTCTTCGTCCAGCTCGGCGACTTTCTCGACCAGCTCGGTGCGAAGCTCTTCGACTTGATCGGCATACTCGGCAGGAATTTCTACCCGCTCAGGCTCTTTGCCGAGGTCGTCCTTGTAGACGTAAGCGACGCGCTCCACGATGTCGATAACGCCTTTGAAATCATTCTCGGCGCCGATCGGCACTTGAATTGCGACGGCATTGGCTTGCAGACGTTCGCGCATGTCTTTGACGACATTCAGGAAGTCTGCGCCGATGATATCCATCTTGTTGACGTATGCGATCCGCGGAACGCCGTAGCGGTCAGCCTGGCGCCATACGGTTTCGGATTGAGGCTCTACGCCTTCCTTCGCACTGAAAACACCAACGGCCCCGTCCAATACGCGCAGGGAACGCTCAACTTCAACCGTGAAGTCAACGTGTCCCGGGGTGTCGATAATATTGATGCGGTGACCTTTCCATTGAGCGGTGGTAGCGGCAGACGTAATCGTAATGCCGCGCTCCTGCTCCTGCTCCATCCAGTCCATCGTCGCAGCGCCTTCATGCACCTCGCCGATTTTGTGGGTACGGCCCGTGTAGAACAAAATCCGTTCCGTAGTGGTGGTCTTGCCGGCGTCAATATGCGCCATGATCCCGATGTTACGCGTATCTTTCAAGGAGAACTTTCTTGTCATGAATTTGTCTCCTCTCTAATATTCTACCAGCGGTAGTGAGCGAATGCACGGTTGGCTTCGGCCATCTTGTGCGTGTCTTCGCGTTTCTTAACCGATGCGCCCGTGTTGTTGGAAGCATCGATAATTTCAGCCGCCAGACGCTCTACCATCGTTTTCTCGCCGCGGTTGCGGGAGTAGTTGACCAGCCAGCGGAGACCAAGCGCGGTACGGCGCTCCGGTTTCACCTCGATCGGCACTTGATAGTTCGCTCCGCCTACGCGGCGAGCTTTAACCTCAAGCACTGGCATGATGTTTTTCAAAGCCGTTTCAAAAACTTCCATCGGATCGTTGCCCGTACGTTCTTGAATCAGTTTGAAAGCATCGTATAACAGCGTTTGTGCAACGCCTCTTTTGCCGTCGATCATGATGCGGTTGATCAGACGAGTCACCAGTTTGCTGTTGTAAACCGGATCCGGCAGCACATCGCGTTTCGTTACAGGACCTTTGCGTGGCATGAGAAGTCCCCCTTTCTTCAATAGTTGCTTTGTCTTGGATTAACATGACGTTCGCCCGTCAAGGGCGAAGCGTCTTATTTTTTCGCTTTCGGACGTTTCGTTCCGTATTTGGAACGGGCCTGGTTACGGTTGTTCACGCCTGCCGTATCCAATGCGCCGCGAACGATATGGTAACGTACGCCCGGAAGGTCTTTAACCCGGCCGCCGCGGATCAATACAACGCTGTGCTCTTGCAGGTTGTGACCGATACCCGGAATGTAGGCTGTAACCTCTACGCGGTTGGACAAACGTACGCGCGCGTATTTGCGAAGCGCGGAGTTCGGCTTCTTCGGAGTCATCGTGCCTACGCGAGTGCAGACACCGCGTTTTTGCGGCGAGCTGATGTCGGTAGCTTCGCGTTTCAAAGCGTTAAAACCTTTTTGCAAGGCCGGCGATTTCGATTTTACGACTTTCGCTTGACGTCCTTTGCGAACGAGCTGGTTGATTGTTGGCATGTTGCCACCCCCTTCCCCTGATTCATGTCTTTTATGTTGGTAGACATTTCACCCATTCTTTAAGCCCACAGATCCAGGCGGTTCATAAATGAACAAACTATTACACAAACCCAGTCATTAGGCACACTACGATATATTATCACTTGCGACCAGGCGGTGTCAAGTACTTTTGGATCTGGTTTATAGATACGCCCGCCTTGAGCTGGACGGACAACGGCCGTTCGCTGCAAATAAACAAGCTGCTGCGGATAATGGCGAGACTGGCGATGAACGGTCCACGATTCAAACTTGAACCATTATCATCCATGACATTATACTGCCTTTTCTACCCCCTAGTAATGAGGATTTTTTCTATTTTCGTATTAAATCGTCCAAATTTTGAGCGCTACTTGAACGCATCATCCTTGGTTTTGAACGATATTTCATTCAAATTAACGCTCCGGAACGGCCAACATCCATGATGTTGAACGATATTTCGTTCAAATCAACGCTTCGGAACGGCATTGCCAGAATTTTGAACGATAAATCGTTCAAATCAACCTGGTGGTAGATAGATTCGCCATTTTTGATCGAATAATCGTATATAAGGAGGATATCCAACAAGTTAAACGGGTTGTATCGCATTTTGTCTGTCTCGGTGGATGCTTTAACGATCCGTCATTCCTCACGGTTACTCTCTCGTCCGTTCCGTCTGCGAGATTCTGCCTCCGGCTTTCACAAGATTCACCGATGACTGCTCATGCATCACATGATTCGGAATTGATAAGACCACTCCTCCGTTCATCGATAACCCCGCTCATGACCGCTGACTCTGCGTTCTCGAATCGATTATACCGCATGTCCAACAGGCCGTCTTTATGGTTTACGAATTTTTAATGCTCGCCGGAAGCAGTCCCGGGTACAGTCGCTCTTAGGCGCAATCCAGACACAAGCACATTCCAGGCAACAATTCGGGTGTAATCTTATCCAAGCGCTACCTAAGCACATATTCAGGAACATTCCATGACCATTCAAGGTACATTCCAAGCGCTATCCAAGCACATTCAAGATACATTCCAGGCGCAATCGCCGGCCGTCAGCTCCCAAACGGTTCCATTGCAAGATCGCGTCCGCACCAAACGTCAATAACGCAACCGAAAAAACGGTACATCTCCAAGCAACTGTCGTTGCCGGAGATGTACCGTTTATCCGATGCGGCGCGATGGGCCAAAACTACTCGATGACCGCTACAGCTTCCGATTGTTCCGCCGTCGTCTCGTCGGTCTCGACAACCTCTTCCTCCATGCCCGCGAAGCGGATGCTGCGGTAGCGCGGCATACCGGTTCCGGCAGGGATGAGCTTGCCGATAATGACGTTCTCCTTCAGGCCGAGGAGCTGGTCGACCTTGCCCTTGATGGCGGCGTCCGTCAGGACGCGGGTCGTCTCCTGGAAGGAAGCCGCGGACAGGAACGAGTCCGTCTCCAGCGACGCCTTCGTAATGCCGAGGAGGACCGGCTTCGCGACTGCAGGCTCTTTGCCGGCGAAGATCGCTTCGCGGTTGGCCGCCTCGTATTCATGAATGTCGACGAAGGAGCCAGGCAGCAGCGTCGTGTCGCCCGCATCGACGATGCGGATTTTGCGAAGCATCTGCTTGATCATAACCTCGACGTGCTTGTCGTTGATCTCAACGCCCTGGTTCCGGTATACGCGCTGAACTTCCTGAAGGATATAGTTCTGCACGCCGCGGATGCCTTTGATGCGCAGCATGTCTTTCGGGTCGATGGAGCCGTCCGTCAGCTCGTCGCCCGCTTCGATGTGCTGGCCTTCCGTTACGCGGATGCGGGACCCGTAAGTAACGGAATAAACTTTCGATTCGGCTTCGCCCTGAACCTCGATCTCGCGGCGGTCCTTCGCTTCGCGAATTTCCTTCACGACGCCGTCAAGCTCGGTAATGATCGCTTGGCCTTTCGGATTGCGCGCCTCGAACAGCTCCTGGATACGCGGAAGACCTTGCGTAATGTCGTCGCCGGCAACGCCGCCGGTATGGAACGTACGCATCGTCAGCTGCGTGCCCGGCTCGCCGATCGATTGGGCGGCGATAATGCCGACCGCTTCGCCGATCTCGACATGCTTGCCGGTCGCCAGATTGCGGCCGTAGCAAATTTTGCAGACGCCGTGACGGGCGCGGCAGCTCAGAACGGAGCGAATTTGGAGACGCTCCACGCCGGCCTTCACGATGGCGTCGGCTTTGCCCGCATCGATCAGCTCGTTGCGGCCGACGATAACCTCGCCGGTTTCCGGATGGCGAACCGTCTCGAACGAATAACGGCCTTCGATACGGTCGTACAGATCCTCGATAACCTCTTTGCCGTCCTGAATTTTGCTGACGGTAAAGCCTTTGTCCGTGCCGCAGTCGTCTTCGCGGACGATAACGTCCTGCGCGACGTCGACCAGACGGCGGGTCAGGTAACCGGAGTCGGCCGTCCGAAGCGCCGTATCCGCCAAACCTTTCCGCGCGCCGTGCGTCGAGATAAAGTACTCGAGGACGGTCAGGCCTTCGCGGAAGTTCGACTTGATCGGCAACTCGATGATCCGGCCGGACGGGTTCGCCATCAGGCCGCGCATGCCGCCGAGCTGGGTGATCTGCGATTTGTTACCGCGCGCCTTGGAATCCACCATGAGCATGATGTTGTTATAACGGTCCATCGATTTCATGAGGATATCCGTAATTTCGTCTTTGCACTTGCTCCAGATGCCGATAATCCGGTCGTAACGCTCGTCGTTCGTAATCAGACCGCGGCGGTACTGATTCATAACGGTAGCGACCTTCTCGTCGGAAGCTTTCATAATTTCCGCTTTTTCCTTCGGAATGACGACGTCCGCCACGCCGATCGTAATGCCCGCTTTCGTGGAGTACGTAAAGCCGAGCTGCTTGATCCGGTCGAGCGTAATGGCTGTCATCGTCGTATGGTAGCGGCGGAAGCATTCCGCGATGATGGAGCCGAGGTAGTCCTTGCCTACCGCTCCCGGCGTATCGAGCTCTTCGGCGAATTTCACCAGATCGGCGCCTTTTTCCATCACGAAATATTTGTCCGGGATGCCGTTCAGCAAGTTGGCTTTGGTCGCCTCGTTGATGTACGGGAAGTCCGTCGGGAAAATTTCGTTAAAGATCACTTTGCCCACGGTCGTCACGAGCAAAGAATTGTTTTGTTCTTCGGTAAAGCTTGCTTTGTTCAGCACGCGCGCAGGGATAAAAATCCTTGCATGCAGCGATACGATGCCGCGCTGATACGCGGAGATCGCTTCGTTGACGGAGGCGAAGACGGAACCCGTACCTTTCGCTTCCTTGTTGTCCATCGTCAAGTAGTAGCTGCCAAGCACCATATCCTGCGAAGGGGTAACGACAGGCTTGCCGTCCTTCGGGTTCAGGATGTTGCCGGACGCCAGCATGAGCAAGCGGGCTTCCGCTTGCGCTTCCGCGGACAACGGAACGTGAACGGCCATCTGGTCACCGTCGAAGTCGGCGTTGTATGCCGTACAAACGAGCGGATGCAGCTTGATGGCGCGGCCTTCGACCAAAATCGGCTCGAACGCCTGAATGCCCAGGCGGTGAAGCGTAGGGGCACGGTTCAGCAGTACCGGATGCTCCTTGATAACCTCTTCCAGCACGTCCCAAACTTCGGGGCTCACGCGCTCGACCTTCCGCTTGGCGCTCTTGATGTTATGAGCGAGCCCTTTGTTGACAAGCTCCTTCATGACAAAAGGCTTGAACAGCTCCAGAGCCATTTCCTTCGGCAGGCCGCATTGGTACATCTTCAGGTTCGGGCCGACGACGATAACGGAACGGCCGGAATAGTCGACGCGTTTGCCGAGCAGGTT
>CALAWP010000028.1 GCA_937895345.1 uncultured Paenibacillus sp.
AAGGGCGAACGTAACTCCATAGGTGAACGTAACGAACTCAAAGGGCGAACGTAACTCCATAGGTGAACGTAACGAACTCAAAGGGCGAACGTAACGAACTTAGATAACGCTAAGCGGCTCTAAATAAGCTTTTTGATATTTTAACGAATCCAGTACGCCTTAATTAGTCGATTTTGCCGTTTCCGGTGCTGTTTTAGGATCAATAACGTATGCTGGATTCGTTAGATTTTTAGACGGGGTGTTTTTGGGCAAATAGCGTGGCGTGGATTCGTTAGAGTCTGTGAAGTCGTCGCTTGCCGCTCCGAGTCGTCCCTCGCTGGCCGCCCCGCCAGCATCCTGACCTCAGCGATGCCCTGCGCGGTCACGTGCGTCCCGCCTTCGTCGCCGCCCTGCGCGGTCACGTGCGTCCCGCCTTCGTCGCCGCCCTGCGCCGTCGCGTATTCCCCACCCCTGTCTACGGCGCTTCCCCGCACTTTAACGTGCGCCCCGCCTACGGCGCAGCCTTGCGCGGCTCGGCGCCGCTCCGTGCGCCGCGACAAGCGCGTCGCCCTCGGCGCAGCCTTGCGCAGCCTTGCGCGGCTCGGTGCGCCCCGCCTACGGCGCGCAGCTCTGCGCCGTCGCAGCTCTGCGCCGTTACGTGCGGCTCCGCGCCCCGCCTACGGCGCCCCGTCCCGGCTCACTGCGCCTTCAGCTTGCGGAAGTCGGAGGGGGTGACGCCGAAGTTCTTTTTGAACATGCGGTGGAAATACGAGCTGCTCGTATAACCGCATTTGAGCGCGATGTCGACGACCGGCAGACTGGTGTTCATCAGCTGCTCCCTGGCCTGCTCCATGCGGACCTGGTTGATGACGTCCACGATAGCGGTCAGCGTTTGCTGCTTGTAGACCCGGCTCAAATAAATCGAGGACATCCCCAGCTCATCCGCGATCCAGTTCAGGCTCATATTCGGATTGTTGTATTCCTTGCGAATTAGGTCGTTTACTTTACGGACGAGCTCGTTTTGCTTCGTTGACCGTTTAATGGACAGCTTCGCCTGTATGTCGTCGAACAAACCGAAAAATACCGCCTTCAACTGATCGACTGTCTCGAACCGGTCCGGCGAAGGGATCGAGATGCCGGGGCCGGCGTCCGCGTCCAAATTGTTGTTTTTGTGGATGGCATACAAAATATGGTTGACGGACATCGTCAAATGGGATACGGCCAAATGGACGACATGGAAAGGGTAATGTTCCGTTTCGTCCACGATTTCGGCAAACAGTCTTTTGGCCTCGTCCGTCTTGCCGCTCATGAGAGCGTCCGACATTTTCCGTTCCTTGTCCGCCGGAAACACATATTCTTTCGTTCGGAGCTCGATTATATCCTGCGCGCGAAGGATGCATCCTGGCCCCCGGAACATCCGGTGCTTCGCGGCTTCGCGCACCTCCTTGTACAGCTGCGACAGGCGCTGGGGCTGGTCGCTTTCCGGGCTGTATGCGGCGGAGATGCTCAGCTTCAGGAAGCTGTTCGTCGATTGCCGGATTTGCTCCAGCACCTCGCGCAGCAGAGCCTCGTCCGTCTCCTCCGCGGCGTCCTGCCGGCCGAGCAGCATCGCCACGCCGTCGTCCTCCATATCGACGGTTTCGACGCGGTAATGCTTCAGGCCGATCTCCCATCCGATATTCATAATCGCAAATTTATATACGAGCAGATCGTCGCCCCGCGATTCCTTCCATTCGGCAAAGCCGTCGATCTTCAGCAGCGCGACCCGATAACCCGCCGCGAAGTCGAAGGTGATGCCGCTTTGCGCCAGCTTCTGCAGATGCGCCGCCGTCTGCAGCGATTTGGCGCCTTGCAGCAGGCTTCTCAGCATATTTTGCCGGATCGTATAGGAGCTGTTCCGCTGCTCGCTTTCCAGACGGTTCATCCGGTCCACGATTTGATGAATCGGTTTGTACAGCATCTTCGACAGAAGCCGCGAAATCATCAGCCCCGCGGCCATAATCGAGGCGGCGATCCAGATCGTCATGTTGCGGATCGAGGAAACGGCCGCCGTTACCTTGCTGTAAGGCGTAATGCGCACGTATTGCCAGTCCAGCTTGTCGGGCGAGGTGAAGGAGATGAGCGACTTGCGCCCTTCGAACGGGGCGACGATATAACCGGACCGCTTGTTCCTGACCTGCCCGGCAAGCAGCGCAGCGTCCTCCGGAAGGAGCGTCTTCGCTTCCAGCGTGTCTCCGGACAGCAGCCGGTTCTGATTGTTGTCCATAATATAGGATTTGCCGGCATCTCCGTTCCGGCTGACCGCGATATCCTTGTTGATCCAGTCGGACGTAATGTTCACGATGACGGCGGAATTGATCGTTTGCGATTTGCCGATGGCGTCATAACCGAGATAAGTATAGGCCTTAACGGTCTGTTCTCCGCCGAGCAGCTCTACCGTGTATGTCCGGGGGATGGGCGTGAACGGGCGGTATTGCTGAAAGCGGTCCAGGACGTCCAGCACGCTTTTGTCCTCAAGCTCCTCCCGGGTGAGCGTGCCACCTTGTCCTTGCCGTCTGGCGGTGTAAAACAGGTCGTTTTTGGAATTGTAGACATAGATCGATTCGATAAACGGCATCGAGTTGAGATAGTTGTTCAGCTCCTGCATGGCGGCCGTCACGTCGTAAATATGCGGTTCCGTATAGAACATCAGCTTCGAGATCGTAAAGGTCCGGTAAATTTGAAACGAAACCGCCTGCGCGCTTTCGGTCATGCTGATCACTTCTTTGCTCGTTTGCATCAAATTGCTGACGTCGGATTGATACGCCTTCTTCAGATCGATGCGGGTATAGACGACAAAATAAAACAGCGAAGACACCAGCAGCGTCAGCACGATGCATAACGTAATCGTCAACAACAGCCTGCTGTACAATTTTCCGTTGCGCGCGGCCTGCGCGGCGGCAGCAGCCATAGCGTCTCCTCCTTTGCAATACGGGTCCGGCTTCGTTCGGAACGCGGCGCGAATCGCCGGTATACGGCCGAAAGAAAGCGTTTCCCAAATCCCTCTGAATGATGAAACGGGTTTCGGTGCGAACCGTTTCGATTTGTTCACTGTGAACCGGGCTCCCGTCGTTTATTCATTATATTATCCCCGGGCCGCTTAGGCCAATGAACAAAATGCAGATTCGCGCACAGGCCGGCCCCTATGGCAGTGAACAAAATAAACCGCAGTGAACAAACCGGCGGGTACCGTGCAGCGGCGCGGCGCATTCGATTTAGACACACCGATTTCGATCCTTCACAAGGCCGATAGCAGCTTAATGCACAAACGTTGCAAACTTGCTCTTTCGCCCTGGCCGGCACGCCCCTACACTGGGAACAGGTCCGGAAGCGGCGGCTCGGCGGAAGCGGCGGCTCGGCGGAAGCGCCGGCATCGGGCGGGAGAACCGGAACGGGCCGCAAGGAACGTCCGGATGAAGCGTACTGACACAGAAGCAAAGGAAGGGAGAAATCGACCGCATGTTCAAAAAACACGGAATACTGAAGGAGCTTGTCGCCAATCGGCTGATGTTCCTGATGCTGCTGCCGACGCTGCTCTTTTTTTTAATTAATTCATACACGCCCATGGTCGGCATTTATTATGCGTTTACTCAGTTCGACTTCAATACGAGCCTGTTCAACAGCCAGTTCGTCGGACTGAAAAACTTCGAGTTTCTTTGGAAGTCGGGCGTACTCCTGAAGCTGACGCTCAATACGATCGGCTACAACATCGCCTTTATTTTGCTGGGCAACGTGCTGGCGATCGCGCTGGCCATTTTGCTGAGCGAGCTGAAGACGCAATGGTTCAAAAAGACGACCCAGTCGATCATGTTTTTGCCGTATTTCGTTTCGTTCGTCATTCTGAGCGTCATCGTTTACAACGTATTCAACTATGAAAGCGGCTTCCTGAACACGACGCTGGCGAAGTTCGGGGCGGAGCCGGTGGACGTATACAATACGCCGTGGATCTGGATCTTCCTCATAATCCTTTTTTACCTGTGGAAAAATCTCGGGTACAGCATGGTCATCTATTTGGCGACGATAACCGGCATCAGCGACGAATATTACGAGGCGGCCAAAATCGACGGGGCCAACATCTTTCAGCGGGTCTGGTACATTACGGTGCCGATGCTGAAGACGACGTTCGTCATGCTGCTGCTGTTCGCGCTCGGGAGCATTATGAAAGGGCAGTTCGACCTGTTCTACCAGCTCGTCGGCAACAACGGCATGCTCTACAACACGACGGACATTCTCGATACGTACGTGTACCGTTCGCTCAAGGTCACCTTCGATATCGGCATGTCGACGGCGGCGGGGCTGTATCAATCGCTGTTCGGATTTATTTTGATTATGACCGTCAACTATATCATCAAAAAAATCAACTCGGACTACGCGCTGTTCTAAAGGGGGCACGGCCACTGTGAAAATTAAAGAAGAAAGCTCCATGAAATGGTTTCGCCTGATCGCGTTTGCCGTCATTGTGCTGTCGTCGGCCGCCTGCCTGTTTCCGTTTCTGCTTATTGTTTCGGCGTCGCTGACGCAGAACGAAGCCATTATCCGCGACGGCTACAACCTGATCCCGACCGTCTTCTCGCTGGAAGGCTACGAGACCGTGTTCCGATTTCCGCAGCAGGTGCTGCGCGCTTACGGGGTAACGGCGTTCACGACGGTCGCCGGCACCGCGCTCGGCCTGTTCTTCATGACGATGGCGGGGTATGTGCTGCAGCGGAAAGATTTTAAATACCGCAATTTCTTTTCGTTCATGATTTATTTTACGACGCTGTTCGGGGGCGGCCTGGTGCCTTGGTACATTCTGATGACCAAATATTTGAAGCTGACCGACACGATGACGGTGCTCATCTTTCCCGGCTTGATGACGCCGTTTCTAATCATTCTGATGAAAAACTTTATCCGTTCGGCGGTGCCGGACGAGGTGATCGAATCGGCCAAGATCGACGGGGCGAACGACTTTACGATTTACAGCCGGATCGTGCTGCAGCTGTCGATGCCGGGCATCGCGACCGTTGGCCTGTTTCTGGCGCTGCAATATTGGAACGACTGGTTTACGTCCTCGCTGTTCATCAACGATACGACGAAGTACCAGCTGCAATATTACTTGTACAACGTCATCAACGCGATGAGCTTTGTCGCCCAGATGGGCGCGGGCACGGGCGTCTCGCTCGGCGACATGCCGACCGAATCGACCAAGATGGCGATGTCGATCATCGTTACCGGTCCGATATTGTTTCTCTACCCGTTCGTGCAGCGTTATTTTGTGAAAGGGTTGACGATCGGGGCGGTGAAAGGTTAGAACCGGATAAGGGATGCGCATCTTCGGGCAATTCCGTAATGCCGGCTAACATAGATCATTTATAGACTAAAGGGAGGATTCACATGACGAAGAAAGCAACCAAAGCGGTAGCGGCGCTATTGTCGTTCGTTATTCTGACCGTCATGCTGGCCGCATGCTCCGGAAGCAACGGCGGCGGCAGCGGCGGCTCGGGCAACGCGACGAACTCGCCGAAGGACAGCGAGACGGCGGGCTCAGGCACGGGCACGGGCTCGGACGGAGAGCAGACCGGCATCGACCTGTCGAAGGAAGTGGAGCTGCAATTTTATATGCTGGGCGACGCTCCGAAGGATATTGCCATTATTCAGGATGAAATCAACAAGATGGCGAAGGAAGAGCTGAACGCCACCGTCAAGTTCAACTACACGTCCTGGACCGACTGGGACCAAAAGTATAAGCTGCTGCTCGGCTCCGGTCAGCAGGTGGATCTTATCTTTACGGCGGAGTGGACGCAATACCAATCTTACGCCAAGAAAGGCGCGTTCCAGCCGCTTGACGAGCTGCTGCCGAAGGCCGCGCCGGCGCTGTACGAATTTGTGCCGCAGGATATGTGGGAAGCGGTCAAGATCGACGGCAGCATCTACACCGTTCCGGCGACTTACAAGGAATACGTGACGGACGGCTTCGTCTGGCGCGAGGATTTGCGCAAGAAATACGATCTGCCCAAGCCGGTCGACATTCCGACCTTCGAGCAGTATCTTGAAGGCATCAAGAAAAACGAGCCGACCATGACTCCGCTGTCGATGAACTCGGACGTGAAGACGAACCTGATGGACCGCTTCCGAGGCATTTCGCATTCCCCGATCGGCGCGCTGCCTTACGGCATCGGCATCTACTACGACAAGCCGACGGAGGTTTACTCCTATTGGGGCTCCGACGAGCAGCTGCAGGATCTGGAGACGATGAAGCGTTGGCAGGACAACGGTTATATGGTCAAAAACGTGCTGGCGGTGAAAGATACGCTGCAGGATCAAATCACGAGCGGCAAGGCGGCCGCCATTCTCGGCGACAACCCGACGCGCTTCAACGACATGGTGATCAAAATTCAGGCGTCGCATCCGGAGTGGGAGCTGGGCTATCATCCGTACCCGCTCACGAACGGCATCGCTACGCCGGTGCATCCGATCCACAACGGCTTCGCCGTCCCGGCCAGCAGCAAAAACGCGGAGCGCGCTCTGGCGTTCTACGAAAAGATGGTGACCGACAAACGGTACAACCTGTTGACGCAATACGGCATTGAAGGCAAAAACTACGAAGTGGTAGACGGCTATTATACGATGATCGGCGATACGAGCTCCAACGGCTTCCCGCGCGAAGGAATGAACGGCTGGGCGTGGCGCAATCCGGAATATATGCTGTTCGACAAAAACTACGACGGCGTTAAAGCGATCTTCGACGAACTGGACAAAATCCAGGTGCCGGACAAATTTACGGGCTTCGCGGAGGACTACACGAGCTATCAGGCGGAGCGGGCGGCGCTCGAGCAGGTCGAGAAGCAATATTTGTTCCCGCTGAACGCGGGTCTCGTGAAGGACGTGAAGCAAGGCCTGGAGACGTTTATGGAAAAGGCGAAGCAGGCCGGCCTGGAGAAGATTCAGGAGGAATATACGAAGCAATGGCTGCAATACGTGGAGGAGCAAGGCATCAAGTAGGCGGGCATGCTGTCTGTTGAACGAGAGAAACGCACGAATTAAGCGGAATGAGGACATCGAGCTGGAGAAACGGCCGGGCGGCGTAAGCCGCCTGGCCGCCATAACGGCTCTATTGCAATTCAATTGAATGAAAACAGGGAGGAGACGCAACGTGCGGAAAACGATAGCCTCAATAAGCAAATGGCTGTTGATGCTGGCCCTAGCGCTGCCGGTTATGACGCCTGCGTATGCGACGGCGGTCCATGCCGAAGAAGCGGCGGCGGAAATGCCCGGAACGGAAGAGGAGGAGATACGCGGAGGCGCCGGAGGAGAAGAAGGGGGCGACATCGGGGTTCCAACCGAAGAGGACGAGAGATTGAACGAGGAAGTGAACGAGGAAGTGAACGAGGAAGTGAACGAAGAAGAGAATGTGAAAGAGGAAGAGGGTGAAATAACGTCTGGAGAGAAAGCGTTTACATCTTTGGCAGGAGGTTTGCTGTTCGAAGACGACTTCCAGGACGGCGATCTGGAAGGATGGACGGTCAACCTTCCCAACGTCATGACCGCGGCTCCGGACCCTGCCGACGCCGCTAATCTGATGCTTTACGTCAGCTCGGGGGACGAAGCGATTGCCTCCGTCGACGCAAATATCGGCAGCGATTATGTGTACGAGGCGAAGGTCAAAAAGGTGGCGGCGGGATCGTTCCCGGGCATTCTCGCCCGCTACACCGATATCAACAACTTTTATTTGTTCCAGCCGGGCGACGGCAAGTTTTCCTTATCCAAGCGGGTCGGAGGAACAACTGCGACGCTGGCCGAATCCAGCTTTCCGGTGGCGGCCAACCATTGGTTCAAGATGAGGCTGGTCGTCGAAGGCAGCTCGATCAAGGCATACGCCGACGACCGGCTTATCTTTAGCGTGACGGATGCGTCCTTGCCGGCGGGCACGGCCGGCTACCGTTCTCGCTGGGACCGGTCGGGACTGGACGATGTGAAGATATGGAGCATACCGGATCCGAAGCCGGCTGCCCCGTCCGGGCTGCAGGCGGCGGACGTGACGGCGGATTCGGCAACCATCCGTTGGGAAGCCGGCTCCGGCGGCAACGAGCTGTACCGGCTGTTCCGCTCGGTTCATCCGAATTCCGGCTACATACCGGTGTACAGCGGGGAAGAGGTATCGTTCACCGACGGCGGACTCTCTTCGGGCGTCACTTATTATTACAAAGCGTCAGCGGAAATTAACGGGTATGAAGCGGTGTCCGAGCCGCTTGCCGTCACGACGGTGCTGGAGCTGCCGGACTCGCCGGAGCAGCTGCCCGGGATAGTCGCCGCTTATCCGTTCGACGAGTCGGCGGGCACGGAGGCGGCGCCGCTGGCGGCCAGCTCGAATCAGGCGGCGGCAACGCTAACCGGCGGCGCCTCGTGGACGGCGGGCAGAACCGGGGGAGCGGTCGACCTGAACGGCACGAACGGCTATGTGGCGTTGCCGGCGGGCGTCGTTCAAGGGTTGGACAGCGTCACGTTTGCCTTCTGGGCGAAGCAGGATACGTTGAAGCAATGGGCCCGCGTATTCGATATCGGCCACGGCACGAATCATTATATTTTCTTTACGCCGGCCAGCGGCGGCGGGGAAACCCGCTTTGTCCTGAAGAACGGCGGCGGCGAGCAAATCGTCGGCACAAGCCCGGCAAGACAGGAAGCCGGCAAATGGATGCATTACGCGATGACGTTGTCCGGCAATACGGCCGTTCTGTACGTGGACGGAGCCGAAGTTGCGCGCAACGACAATATGACGCTCAAGCCAAGCGATCTCGGCAGCACTTCCTTGAACTATATCGGCCGTTCGATGTTCAGCGCCGATCCTTATCTGGACGGGCAAATCGACGACTTCTACATCTTCAATCGGGCGCTGGGACCGGCGGAGGTCGCGCTGTTCACGCAGCCGGAGGATGAAGCGAAGGTGTCCGCGGATTACGATGCGCTGACGCTGCCGGGCGACCTGTCCCGCGTCATGGCCGACATCGCTCTTCCGACGGCCGGAGCGAACGGCTCCAGCCTGTTCTGGCAGTCGAGCCATGCCGGCGTTATCGACGGATCGGGCAGCGTCACGCGTCCGGCATACGGCGAGCCGGATGCCGCGGTGACGCTGACGGCGACGATCAAGCGCGGTATCGTCTCCCGCACGAAGACGTTCGAGCTGACCGTCTTGGCCGAAATGTCCGATGCCGACGCGGTAGCCGCGGATCTCGCCGCATTGGCCGTACCGCACGCGGATGGTGCGACCGCCAAGCTGACGCTGCCGTCGGCGGGGGCGAACGGCACGGCGGTCCGCTGGTTGTCCGGCAATGAAACGTATCTGAGGCCCGACGGCATGGTGAGGCGTCCGCCGATCGGGGCAAGCGATCTTCTCGTCCGGCTGACGGCTGTCGTCTCTCGGGGAGCGGCGTCGGATACGCGAACGTTTGATGTGAAGATTTTGGCGCAGGATGAATTCTCCGCTTATTTGTTCGCCTACAACAAGGCGGCCGGCGGAGTCGAAACGCTCCATTACGCGGTCAGCCGCAACGGCCGTCATTGGACGGAGCTGGGCAGCAATCCGGCGTACGTCGCCGCGATGGAAGGCTCCGATACGTTCAAGCTGAATTCGGAGGACAAATGGTACAAGTACAGCTATGCCGGGGGCGCGTGGTCGCTGCAATCGTCCGCCGATCCGGCAGGGGGCGTGTGGAAGCAGGAGCCGTCGAGCTTCTTTACCTTGCCGTCCGGTGCGTTGAACGGAAGCTTCAAGCGCATTACCGAGGAGGAGTGGAACCGGCTGGTCCACGGTCTATCCGTACCGCGGTCGACGAACGTCGTGACGGTTCATACGGATGTCGGCGTACCGCCGAGGCTGCCGAAATGGGTAAAGGTCGATTATACGAACAATTTATATGCGACGCTGCAGGTGAATTGGGCAGTCCCGGATCCTGCGTCGTACGCGGCTGAACGAACGTTTCAGGCAAACGGCTCGCTTGCGGCGTCGGGGACGGCCGTTCAGGCCGCCGTCATCGTGGAGGACCGAAGCCGGGATCCGCATCTGATCCGCAACGGCGAGTTCTGGTTCGATACCGAAGGCGGCATGATCCAGGCGCACGGCGGCCATATTTTGAAAGTCGGGGATACGTATTACTGGTTCGGCGAGGACAAAGGGCATAACTCGGCAGTGCTCAAGGGCGTTTCCATCTACGCGTCCCAAGATTTGAAGACATGGGAATACCGCAATACGGTGCTGACGGCGGAATCGCATCCGGAGCTGGCGCA
Organism: uncultured Paenibacillus sp.; assembly: GCA_937895345.1. Classification (GTDB taxonomy): domain Bacteria; phylum Bacillota; class Bacilli; order Paenibacillales; family Paenibacillaceae; genus Pristimantibacillus. The sequence goes on from CALAWP010000028.1 coordinate 10,279, forward strand.
TGCCAAGATCGAGCGTCCCAAGGTCGTCTACAATGAAGCCGCAGGCCAATACGTCCTGTGGGGTCATTGGGAGGAAGCGGGTAACTACAATCAGGCGAATGTGATCGTTGCGGTGTCCGACACGGTCGACGGCGACTACGAGTATGTATACCGTTTCCAGCCAGGCGGCATGCAGTCGCGCGACTTTACCGTATTCAAGGATGACGACGGAACCGCATACCTGTTCTCGTCCTCCAACAACAACGCGGACATGAATGTGTTCAAGCTGACGGACGACTACTTGTATCCGGAGAAGCTGCTTTATACGCTGTTCCCGGGCGGAAGAAGAGAATCTCCGGCCATCGTGAAGAAGGACGGCATCTATTACATGTTTACGTCGGGACTGTCCGGCTGGTATCCGAATCAGGGGTATTACGCCTCGACAAGATCGCTCGCGGACAAGGAAGCGTGGTCGAGCCTGAAGAGGTTTGGCGATCCGGCGACGTATTATACGCAGTCGGCGTTTATTTTGAGCGTATACGGTTCGGAAACGACCTCTTACGTATATGTAGGCGACCGCTGGAATCCGACGGCGCTGCGGGAATCGAAATATATTTGGCTTCCGCTGCAGCTGCATGACGGCGTGGCGGAGATGGAGTATTTCGGCGATTGGGATCTGGATGCCGCAACGGGCCGCATCGCGGTGTCGAACGATTTGCTCGTGTCGCAAGGCAAGCCTGTCGTTGCAAACCGAGGAACGGGGGCATCCGCGGCGAACGACGGCAACGATTTGAACTATTTTGAGTTCGGGGGCACGTTCCCGGTAACCTGGCGCGTCGACCTGGGCCGCGCGTACGACCTTAGCCGGATCGATCTGAGCTGGCGCCAGTGGAACGGCTCGGAGGTGTACGTCACGTATACGGTCGAAGGGAGCAACGATGACCGGCAATACGAGATGCTGATCGATCAAAGCGGCAACCGGACGACCTCGTTCAACAGCCATAAGCTGTCGGGCTCGTACCGCTACGTCAAGCTGACGATACTGGGGCAATTCGGGCATACGAACAACGCCGACAGGCCTGTCACCTGGTATACGGGCTTGCACGAGGTCAATATCTATTCCTCGGATATGACGCTGGATACGCCGCAAGGCTTGGCGGCCGTTGCCGTTGCGGCGGGAGGCGGCAAACCGGGCATCGACGTCGGCTGGCGGACGATCTCCAATGCGGACGGATATGAGCTGTACCGCGCGGAAAGCGCGGATGGCGATTACGTCCTCGTTTACAGCGGCAAGGCCGCCGCTTACGAAGACCGCGGGGTTGCGGCGGGACGAACGTATTTTTATAAAGTGAAAGCGGTACATGCGGGCGGGGAGTCGGCGCTGAGCGAAGCGGCAAGCGCGCGGGCGCTGCCGCTGCCGGCGAACGCATTGATATTCGACAACCGCAGCAATGTCTGGCATGATTCGGACGGCGCCGTCATGCCGATCGGCAGCTTTCTGAAGTCGGGGGATACTTGGTATTACTATACGACGGTCGTCGACGGACATCGCTTCACGAAAATGATCGTGTATACGTCACAAGATTTTGCCGAATGGGAGCTGCAGGAGGAGCCGCTGCTTACGGACGCGTCGCATCCGGAGCTGGCCGCCAGCAAGCTCGAGGCGATGAGCGTCATCTACAATGCCGCGACGAAGAAGTATGTAGCGTGGTTCCATTACGAAAATGCGACGGACTATACGCTGGCGCGGGTGGCCGCGGCAGTGGCGGATTCGCCCACGGGACCGTTCGAGTTCCAGGGCAGCTTCCGTCCGGCGGGCAACGACTCGCGCGACTTGACGACCTTCGTCGACGACGACGGCTCGGCTTATCTGATCTCTTCGACGAATACGAATGCGGATATGAAGCTGTATAAGCTGTCGGCCGACTATTTGACGATCGACCCCGCCGCTCCGGTGACGACGATCTATGCCGGCAAGCATCGGGAAGCGCCTTCGATGGCGAAGAAGGACGGCATCTATTACTTGTTCTCGTCGGGAGCGGCCGGCTGGTATCCGACCCAGGGCACCTATTCGACGGCCGCCTCGATTACGGGGCCTTGGACGGAACCGCAGAAGATCGGGAATGCGTCGACGTTTGCGGGACAATCGGGCGGCGTGTTGACGCTGCAGGGGACGGAGACGACCTCCTGCATTATGATGGCGAACCAATGGAAGCCGTCCGACTTGGCGGGCTCGAAGCGCATCTGGATGCCGATCAGCATGCAGAACGGAACGGCTTCTTACGATTATTCCGACCGGATCGCGGTCGACCCGGCTACGGGCATCGTTCTCGGCATCAAGGACGGCATGCTGCTGTCGCAAGGCAAGCCGGCGCAATCGAGCGACGGCGCGGGAGCCGGCATGTTTCGGGCGGCGAATGCCAACGACGGCGATTACGCGACGAGCTGGGTCGGCGAAAACAATCAATGGCCGAAATGGTGGCAGACCGATCTCGGCGGCGTTTATCGGTTGACGAACCTGCAAATCTCCTGGTTTCTGCACAACGGCTCGGAAGCGTACCATCAGTATACGGTCGAGACGAGCAAGGACGGCGTCAGCTTCGAGACGGCGATCGATATGACGGGCAATACGCGGTACGGCTTTACGTCGGACGCGCTTGATGTCGAGGCGAGATATGTGCGCATCAACCTGGTCAACGCCGTGCTGCACAACAATCCGAACAACTGGTATACGCCGCAGCTGCAAGAGGTCAAAGTATTTGGCAAGGCAGAGCAGGAAGCGCCGGCCGCGCCGAACGGCTTGAAGGCGGATTCCGCGACACGTTCGGAAATTCGGCTGTCCTGGAACGCTTCGGCCGGTGCGGACGGCTATAACGTCTATCGTTCGGATACCGTGGACGGCGCTTACGCGAAGCTGAATGCGGCTGCATTGACGGAGGCCCGTTATACGGACAGCGGCTTGCAAGCGGGAAGGACGTATTTCTACAAAGTGACGGCGCTGCTAGACGGAGAGGAGTCGTTGTTCTCTGCCGCGTTGACAGCCGCGACGAGAGGAACGGCGGCGCCTCCCGTTCCTCCGGTTCTTCCGGTTCAGCCGCCGAAAGGCGGGCATAAGGCGGAGGCGAGGCCCGGCGCCATTGCCGTGACGGCGGCACTCGGCGATGAGGGCCGGGCGGAAGTCCGGCTTGACGCCGAAACGGTGCGGCAAGCGCTGGAGAACTCGGCGGGAGCGGGCACAGGCACACTGGCCGTATCCGTCGAGCCGGGAGGCAAGCAAGCGATGGAGGAGACGCTGTTGACGCTCCCATACGGAGTGTTCGCGAATCATTCCGGCGTCAAAGTTCTGACCGTGCGAGCGGGAGTGGCGGCCATCGGCTTCGATCTGGCTTCCGGTTCCGCTCCGAAAGGGACGACGGAGCTGGCGTTCGCCGTCAAGCGGCTGAGCCCGAATGCGCTGCCGGACTCACTGAGCGGTCGCCCGGCGTACGAAATCGGGGTGGCTGCGGACGGCAAAACTGTGGAAGCGCGCACTTTGTCCGCCGACGGCAATCCGTCGGGACGTCCGGCAACGGAAATCGCCTTGGCCTATGAGCTGCGGCCGGGCGAAGAGCCGCATCGGCTGGTCGTTTATTTCGTCGGCGAAGACGGCGCGCTGGAACCTGTGCGCCATTCGGCCTACGACGCCGAGACAGGCGCGATTCGCTTCAATCCGCAACGGTTTGGCATCTTTGCGGTCGGTTACTCCGAAGAGAGCTTCCGAGATCTGTCTGAAGCGCCTTGGGCGCAGGCCATGATCGAGTCGCTTGCGGCGAGAGCTATTGTCCAGGGTACAGGAGGAGGACAGTTTGCGCCGGGCAAGGAAGTGACGCGGGCCGAATTCGTGCAGCTGCTGATGTCCGCCCTCGGCATGGCGGATGAATCCGCAAGCAGCCAGTTGCGGGACGTAAACCCGGCTTCCTGGTATTATGCCGCCGTCGCTTCGGGCCAGCGGTTCGGCATCGTGCAAGGAAAACCGGACGGCACGTTTGGCGCCAACGAAACGATGACGCGCCAGGATATGGCCGTCATGCTGGCCCGCGCGGCGGCAATTGCGGGAGGGCTGCCGAGCGCAGAGAGCCGGCCGAACGGCGGCGTCGTGCCGGAAGCGGGAAGCCTTCCGCGTGGCAGCAGCCCGTCGGACAGCGGCGGCCCGTCGAATGGCAGCAGCCCGTCTGACAGCGGCGGTCAGTCGGATAACCGCGATCATTCCAATAGCAGCGATCCGTCGAGTAACGGCGGACCGTCGGCTGCATTTACCGATCTGGACGACGTCGCCTCTTATGCCGCCGAAGCGGTAGCGGAGATGAGAAGAGTCGGGCTGATCAACGGCTTCCCGAACGGCAGCTTCCAGCCGAAGCAGCCGGCGACACGGGCGCAGGCGGCCGCGATGATCTACAAGCTGCTGAACATGCAGCGCGTTGTTCTTATTTAGGGCGAACCGGCATGCGTCGGTCAAGGGCGACCGTTCTTACGATGCACGACTGCTGCAGATAGCGTGCAGCGCATAATTGTTCGGAAAATTATAAAGCTTAGCCCGTAACAGTTGGCTGCATGCTGCCCATACAAGCGTCTGTTCAGGAGCCGGATCCCTCCTTGAACAGGCGCCTTGCTTGTAAACGGACGTGTGCCTCGCTCTCCATCCTTCAGCGAAGAACATTGAACGAAGAACAGATACGCATGAACGATAAACGGTTTTGAAAGACAATGGTTTCCCGCCGTTGACTCACATTCTGCTCAGATTGTACCGCTACACGCTACAGGGCGCGGGCACAATCGCGCCCGCCGTGCGGCCGCCGAAGGAGGGGCCCTAAACGCGTCAGCTGCGCTCCGCCGAAGGCGCGGGCCCAAAAGCGCCAGTTGCGCGCGGCCGCCGAAGGCGTGGGCCTGCACGCATCCGGCGCGACCAGTTACGGCGCTGTCAGTCCGTTGGAGCCTGCGCGCGGTCGCGTTCTGCGATGCAGCGTTCGGCCAACGCGCGGATTTCCTGCCTCATGCTTGGATGGACCGGGCGTATGCGATCCAGTAAAGCAAGCAGCTGAAGAGCCGCTTCGGGCGTTCGTTCGTAGCCTTGGAGCAGGTTCGGAAGCATCTGGGCAAAACGAGGGAAGCGCCGCTCCAATCGCCTTTCGTTGCCGAACTTGTCGGGATAATATTCCGTTTCCGTCTCCAGCAGATGCATGGCCGAAAGCAGTCCGTCAATCGGGTACCCTTGGATAAACTTGAAGGCGGACAGTTTTTCGCCTCTAAGATAACGGCCGAGCCCGACATACAGATTCGTGACCGCCTCGCCGTACACATGGTCGATGGAGGAAACGCGGTTCGGGGGGATGGGAGCGGAGCCGGCAGTTATGCCTTCCTGAGTAAATGAAGGGTGCTTCCACACCAGCCGGCCTCCCGTATAAAGCGCATCTTTCAGCTCGCCCGGTTCAAAAACGGCGAATTCCCCGTAAATGCCGTCCTCGAACAGCAATTTATGGCCGATCTCGCAATTTTGAAAATGATAGGCGATGGGGCATACGTCCTCCAGCCAATCCAGCCGGCCGATAAACCGCCGCTTCGCGCCCGGCTGAACGACAACAAAAAAGTCGAGGTCCGAAAACTCGTCGATCCGCCCCGTTTCGGCTCCGACCGAACCGAGGCCGAGCAGCGCCAAAGCTTGCCCCGTTCTCTCGAGCGATAAGCCGATATCGTCCAACCTTTGAAGCAACCGCATTTGTTGAGTCATTGAAGCACACTCCTTCGACTTCTGGATAAATTCGGAGACAAAGCGACATGGACCCGCGCAAAGCAAAAAAGGTCCAACCCCTGCATGCGCGAGGTTGAACCCTAAGGTTGCATTGCCTTTCGAATTTGTAAAAATACTAGCATACCGGCCGTCTTCTCGTCAATCTAAAGCGAAGGACGTGTCCTATTATCTTTATGATGTAAGGAAGCAGAAGAAAGGGGAAACCGTCAAGTCCATGCCGTCCGGTGCGATCCTGGCCCCGGATCTCCGAGATGGAGAGGCGGGCGGTGATGAGCGTATTCGGGTAGATACCCATGAGATCACCTATTTGAAGCCCGATAAATGAGCGCGCGGAGCCGGTGACGGCTCCCATCATACCAGGTTGTCTTTTCTCCCGACCAATCCGTAAAAGAACAGCTTCGTGAGGTCTCCCGCCATCTTCTGAAGATGCGGGTAGACCTCTTCTTTTTGCATAAATTCCCTAAACATTTGAATAAACATGAGGACCGCTTCGTCCGACAAGTCGGGGTCGACATAGCCATCCCGCTTGCCTTCCTCAACCAAGGCCATCATCTTCGGCATTATTTTTTCTTGCATGAACGTTTCCAGAACCGGAACGCCGGCGTTGTATTTTTTTATAAATTGGACAAACGCATCGGGATGTATGGCAGTGGCCGATTGGATTTTGTAAAACATAGACTTTCTGACCTTTTCGATAAAAGGCAGATCGCTGTCGAACAGCGTCTCGTAATCGGACCAGATATGGTGGAGGCTGTAAACGATCATTTCCTCGATCAGGTTGTGCTTGTTTCCAAAATAATTGTAAATCGTCACTTGCGATACGTTCGCCTTGCCTGCAATTTCCGCGACGGACACTTTTTCGGGGCCGTAGGTCATAAACAGGTCCATGGCTGCCTGCAAAATGTCCTTTTTTTTCTGTTCTCTTCGTCTTTCAAATCCGTCCATGTCCTTCACCTCCGATTCCAGTTTAAATCAAGTTATGAAATAAAACAATTTACAGATTTCAAAAATCTATTGTCAAAAATAAAGGAAGTCATATATTATGAACTATATGAATAAAAATATTTCATATCCTTAAAAGGAGAGTGCTCGGTTATGGCTTTGCTGCAGGTCAGGGAATTGACGAAGAGGTTCGGAACGTTCAGCGCATTGAACGGCATCAATCTGGAGGTGCGCAGCGGAGAAGTATTCGGGTTTATCGGACCGAACGGCGCAGGCAAATCGACGACGATACGCGTCCTGCTCGGCATATTGCGGGCGACTTCGGGCGAGGCGAAGCTGTTCGGCAAGGATGCGTGGCAAGATGCGGTCGACATTCATAAGCGGATCGCGTATGTGCCGGGCGACGTAAACTTGTGGCCGAACTTGACGGGCGGCGAAGTGATCGATCTGTTTGTAAAATTGCGGGGCGGGAACGGCCGAAGCAAGCGGGAAGAGCTGATTCAGAAATTCGACCTGGACCCGAAGAAGAAATGCCGTACGTACTCCAAGGGGAATCGGCAGAAGGTGGCGCTGATCGCGGCATTTTCCTCCGGTGCGGATTTGTATATTTTGGACGAACCGACTTCCGGATTGGATCCTTTAATGGAAAATGTATTTCAGGAATGCGTCCTGGACGTTAAACGACAGGGGAAAAGCGTGCTGTTGTCGAGCCACATCCTGTCCGAGGTGGAACGGTTATGCGACAAGGTGGGCATCATCCGGCAAGGCAAAATGATTGAAACCGGGACGCTGGGCGAATTGCGCCACTTGACCCGGACGCACGTAACGGTGGAAACGAAGCAGCCCGTCTCTTCGCTCGAGCAATTAGCCGGCATTCACGAGCTGGAAGTAAAAGGAATGGAGCTGTCGTTCCAGGTCGATTCGGAGGAGATGGACAACGTCATTCGGCATCTCAGCACGTTCGGCATCGCCAGGCTGGAATGCTCGCCTCCTACGCTGGAGGATTTGTTTATTCGTCATTATGAAGGAACAGGAGGCGTTCGGTGATGGCCAGTCCTTTAACCGCAAGAACGGGTCGCTTAACCGGATTTATCTTACGGCTCGACAGGCTGCGCATTTCGTTATGGCTGATCGGCATCGTCTTCTTCACGCTGATTGTGCCGCCGGCGTTGTCCGGGATGTACGGCTCGCAAGAGGAACGGGACGTCATGGTCGAGACGATGGCCAACCCCGCCATGACGGCGATGCTTGGTCCGGGGGATCTGGACAACTACACCGTCGGGGCCATGACCGCGCATCAAATGCTGCTTCTAACGTCGCTTGTCGTCGGGCTGATGGCGATCCTGCTCGTCGCGCGCCATACGAGAGCGGACGAGGAAGAGGGGCGGATCGAGCCGCTGCTCGGCAGCCCTGTCTCCCGTACCCGGCTGCTGGGCGCCTATACGGTCCTGGCCATGGCAAACGGATTCGTGATGCTGTCGCTGGCCGCGATCGGCTTGTGGTCCGCCGGCAATGCTTCCATGGAGAACGGACTCGACTTTGGCACGATCTACGGCGCGGCGGTCGCGTATTATCCGGCCCAGCTCGTCTTGATCGGGCTGGCGGCGTTCTTCGTGGGATTCGTTCCGAAACTGACCGCGCTGAACTGGCTCTATTTGTTTTATTCGTTCGTCGTTCTGTATATGGGCGGGCTGCTTCAGGTGCCGGATTGGACGAAACGGATGACGCCGTTTGGTTATGTGCCGAATGCTCCCGTGGAGGAAGTGACGCTTCTGCCGCTGCTTGTACTCGGCCTGATCGCCGCGGTGCTGGCGTTGGCCGGCTTCGCCGGGTACCGTCGGCGCGATATCGAGACGTCTTAGCGGACAGCCTTTACGATACTTTAAAACATGAAGTAACACTCCCTTAATGTTTGCTCCTTAAACTGGATGAGCATAAATATTAGTGTGTGGGGAGTGTGTTCGAAGTGCGAATGCGCAGGAGCTTCAAAAAGACGGTTGCCTTGATCCTTGCGGCGCAGCTGGCGCTCGGAGCGTTAACGGCCGCCGGCGTTTCGGCGGAGCCCGTTCCGACGCCTGTTCCGGGTACGCCGTACAACGCTCAGTCGGAATACGACGTTAATTTGCCGCATGTGATCATTCATCAAGTTTACGGCGCGGGACTGACCACCGATAATAAGGTGCTGGTCTCGCACGGCTTCATCGAGTTGTTTAATCCGACGGATCAAGACGTGGATTTGTCCGGTTGGTCGCTGCATTACGCGGACCGGGGAAGCAACGCTCAGACCGGGCCGACGCTTGAATGGGAGAAGCTCGATTTGACGGGGACGATCAAGGCCCATTCCTCGTACCTGATCAAAGGAAAGGCGACGGGAGCGGCCAGCCCCCGGCTGGATCTTACGGACAAAGGCGATCAGGTGTGGGACCGTTTCTTCAATAACAAAGGCATGAAGGTTGCGCTTATGAGCAATCAAGATGCCTTGCACGACGTGAATCCGTTTGTTACGAAGCCGGCAGGTTATGTAGATATGGTCGGCACGGCAAGCAACGACAGCGGAAGCGATATCGACGGCTACGAAACGGACTATCCGACGGGCTCCTTGGAAGGAACGTCCAAGAAAAAATCGATTCGCCGCTTCGAATTTACCGATACGGACAACAACAAAGCGGATTTTCGCCAGATCGACTATGAGACGGCTACAGCCGGCCAGCTAGTGGAGTACGGTCCGCGCGACTCCTCGGACGGAGACTGGGCGAACGATCCGGAGCCGCTGACGATCGAGACCGCATCGCTGCCCATTGCCTACGCGGGCCAGCCTTACACGGCTGCCGTAACGGCAGCCGGGGGAGCCGCGCCGTATACGTATGAAGCGACGGGGCTGCCGCAAGGCTTAAGCATGTCGGCCGAGGGCATCATCAGCGGCACGCCTGACGCCACGACGCCGGGCGTCGACGTGAATGTCACCGTGACGGACAGCGCCAGCCCGGCGGCGCAAACCTCGCAAACTTTCAAGCTGGTTGTCCAAACGTATCAACCGGCCGTCCAAGACCTGTTTGCCGTGAACAAGATTGGGGAGTACTCGGTCGGCACCTCGAGCGCCGACGGCGGCGTGGCCGAAATTGTCAAATTCAACAAGGACAACGGCAAGTTTTATCTGGTGAACGGCGCAGCGAATCCGCCAAGCCTTGACATCGTCAGCCTTGGCAATGCAAGCGGCGCGCTGCAGAAGGAGAAGACCGTGCTCGTCAAGCCTTTGGCGGAAACGGGCGGGTTCGTATTCGGCGATCTGACCAGCGTAGACGTAAGCACGGCGAACAAGCGGGTGTACGTCGCGGTGCAGGAAGCCGATCCGCTCAAGAAAGGCAAAATTCTCGAGCTGGACTACAGCGGCAGCCTGGTCAGGCAGTTCGAGGCCGGCGTGCAGCCCGATATGGTCAAGTCCACGCCGGACGGCCGTTATGTGCTGACAGCCGACGAGGCGGAGCCGCGGCTTGGCTCGGAGGATGCCCCGGGCAGCGTCACGATCGTGGATACGGTGAACGGAACGAGCACGCAGGTTTATTTTAACGATCCGGCTGTCATTGACGACTTCGTGCATATTCGGGGCGCGGCCGATCCGGACGGGCAGATCAGGAGCAAAGGCACCAAGGAGGACGCCTACTACGATCTGGAGCCGGAATATATCGCATTGTCCGAGAATGGCCGCATCGCCTATGTTGCCATGCAAGAGAATAACGCCATCGCGGAAATCGATCTAACGACGAAGAAAGTGCTGTCGGTCAAAGGCCTTGGACTGAAAGATTTCAGCAAGGCGGAAAATGCGCTCGATCTGAAGCGGGACGACCTGATCCTGCAGGAAACGGCGCCGTTCTACGGCGTTTATATGCCGGATGGGCTGGCATCGCATACGATTGGCGGGCAGACGTATCTGTTCACGGCGAACGAAGGCGACGCGACGGAATGGCCCGGACGCACGAACGCTTCGGAAATCGGCGACGTCAAGGGCGCGCTGAACCCAAGCTCCGCCGCGTACGGCTTTTTGAACGGCACAACCGCATACGACAAGGTAGAGGTCATGACCGACTGGGGCAATGACGGCATCTACCTATATGGCGGCCGCTCGTTCTCTATCTGGAACGCGGACACGATGGAGCAGGTGTACGACAGCGGCAGCGACTTCGAGGTGATTACCGGACAGCGCGTTCCGGATTATTACAACGTCAGCAACAGCAAGATCACGAAGGATGACCGCAGCACGAAAAAAGGACCGGAGCCGGAGGACGTCAAAACCGGAGTCGTCGGCAATAAGGTGTTCGCCTTTATCGGACTGGAGCGCGTAGGCGGTGTCATGACGTACGACGTCACCAATCCGGAAGCGCCGGTCTTCGCCAACTATACGAATACGCGAGTTTTTGCAAACAGCGAAGGCAAAGTGAATCTGGACACGGACACGGGTCCGGAGGGGTTGGAGTTTATTCCGGCTGCGATCAGTCCGACCGGCAGACCGCTTCTGCTCGTGGCTTTCGAGGTAGGCGGGAAAGTCGGCGTGTACGAGCTGGGCGTCACGAAGGTTACGCTTGACCGGAAGGCGTTGAGTTTGACGGCGGGAGCCTCGGCGGTTCGGCTGAACGCCGTTGTCGAACCGATGGGTGACGGCGCTCAGACCGTCGCTTGGTCCAGCTCGAACGAGTCGGTCGCCAGAGTGGATGCCGCCGGCAATGTCAGGCCGGTCGGCGCGGGCACAGCCGTCATTACGGCGTTAAGCGCCGACGGCTACGGCTCTGCGGAAGCAACGGTGACGGTGCATCCGTACGTCGCTCCTGTACCGCCGGCGCCATTGCCGACGCCGGCTCCGTCGCCGACAACCGGGCCGACGGCGCCGTCGGAGCCGATGCCGACGCCGGCACCGGAGCCGCCCGCATTCACGGACGTGAAGGAACATTGGGCTGCGGAACCGATCGGCAAGCTGGCGAAAGCCGGCATCTTGCAAGGCATGCCGGATGGCAGCTTCCAACCGGATAAGAAAATGACCAGAGCCGAGTATTCGGCTGTGCTGTACCGTCTGCTCGGATTGACGGAGACGCCGGGAGCGTCCGGATTCAGCGACGTATCTTCGAATGCCTGGTACGCGCGTTATGTCGGCGCGCTCAGCTCCAGAGGCATTGTGCAGGGCTTCCCGAATGGCAGCTTCGCTCCGGAGAAGGAGATGACGCGCGAGGAAGCTTTCGTGCTGCTGTACCGGGCGCTCAAGGATAAGCTGGCGCCTTCGGCAGGAGCCGGCATAACATTCGCGGACGGCGGCGACGTATCGAAGTGGGCGAAGGAAGCGGTCGATGCGCTTGCCAAGGCCGGAATGATTGAAGGAAAGCCGGACGGCAAGCTTCATCCGAAGCAGCCCGTTACGCGCGGGGAAATCGCCAAAATCGTAGCGGCGTTCATCGAGCAGGGATAGAACGAAAGGTAGTATCTATTAACAGGCCGGCTTGCATCTCAAGCCGGCCTGTTCTTCCCGAGGCGGTTATCTCTAAAACAAGGCGCGCGCAAGCCATTCGCAGTAACTGCGAATAGCGCGGCAGCGTCATGCTCGATTCGTTACCCTTTTAACTCAATACCGGTTGAAGCGTTTCTTCTGCCTCCTTGGACGGTTCCAGCTTCTCCTTGCTCATGACGAACGCGGCGACGAACGCCAGAACTGCCGGGATCAGACCCCAAGCAAACGTCGAAATGATGGAAGAGGACAACCCGTCCGTCACCGCGTTCAGTACGCCCTTATCGACCGTTTGGCGAAATTCCGGATTCATGAGCACATACGGATCGCCGAAATCGATGGCGGAACCGGGCGCACTGCCTCCGGAGAACGCACTCGTCAGCTTCCCGGTCAACAGATGGCTTTGAACGATGCCGAATATGGTAATGCCGAGCGTCATCCCGAGGGACCGGTTGAACGTCAGCGTCGAATTAGCCGCTCCTCGCTGCGTGGCAGGGAACGAGTGGATCGCTGCGCTGCTTAACACCGAGAACGTCGCGCCGATGCCGCAACCGACCAGAATCATATACACGGTGATCAGCTCCCGCGACGAATCCGCGGACAACGTTGCCAGAAGTCCTATACCAACCAACAAGACGAATAAATGAGGAATCAGAATCGCACGGTAGGAGAACTTCGTCATGAGGAAGCCTCCGACGGTGGCCGTGACGACCGAACCCGCCATCATCGGAAGCAGAACAAGCCCCGCGTTGGTCGCCGTTCCTCCGAACACGCCTTGAATGTAAATCGGAATGAACATGGATGCGGTCATGAACGTCGCTCCGCTAAGCATCGCAACTAAATTGCTTGCGGTGTAAAGCCGATTTCGAAACATACGGAAGGAAATGATCGGTTCCGCCGCTTTTTTCTCCACAAACGCCAGCAGTGTTGCGAGCACCGCGAAACCGGCGAAAAGTCCAAGGATTGGAGGAGAGCTCCAAGCGTATTCCTTCCCTCCGAGCTCCAGGGCGAACATCAGACATACGATCGCTCCCACAAGCAAGACGGCGCCCAGGTAATCGATCTTCTGCTTGGAATGTTCCGCGGATTCTTTGTAACAAACGGTGATCATCAGAAATGCAAGCAGACCTAACGGCAAGTTGATGTAAAATATCCAGGTCCAGTGCAAGGAATCCGTAATATAACCGCCGAGCAGCGGACCTGCAACGCTGGATAACCCGAATAATGCCCCGAACATCCCCGTCATCTTTCCTCTTTCTTCCGGCGGAACGATATCGAACATGATTGTGAACGCGATCGACACCATCGCGCCTGCCCCTACGCCTTGAACGGCCCTGAACGCACTCAGCTGCACAATCGAATCGGCCATGCCGCACAAGGCGGAGCCTATAATAAACACAACGATGCCGAAGACAAAAAATCTCTTTCGTCCGTACATATCCGACAGTTTACCGAAGATCGGCATACATGCCATTTCCGCCACCATATAAGCGGCGGTTACCCAGACGAACTTGTCGAGACCTCCGATCTCCCCCACGATCGTTCCCATTGAAGTAGACACGATCGTGTTATCCATCGATGCCATGAGAATGGCCAGCAGAAGTCCCGCAATCGTCATTCCCTTTCCTTTTCTCTTTCCAGCCTGAATCATTCGAAATCTTCCTCTCATTGAGCGAAATGGTTAGCGGGAATCCGCTTCTGAAACCATCATAATCGAACAATGTTGACAACAGGGTGTCAGTATAAAAAAGAAAAAAACGCGGCCTTCATGCGATAATGATTCGTATAAGGGTTAACCGATGATGTAGAGAAGGTAACCCCCGCGAAATCTTTGGCGGCTGTCCGCGAGGATGGCCCTTCCTAATTTTTTTGTTCAGAAATTTAACTTTTAGAGGTTGTGCATGGTGTTATTAGTGAAAGGAGGGAAAACGATGAAGGCGCCCATTCGGAGAACCAACGAAGAGATTACGGAGATATACCGCAGACACTCCGTAACGGTATACCGGGTCTGCTATATGTTTCTGAAAAATGTGCCCGATACGGAAGACGCCGTCCAGACGGTATTTTTGAAGCTGGTCCGGTCGGGGCCGGCGCTTGCGGATGAAGAGCACGAAAAAGCGTGGCTGATCGTTACTGCTCAAAATCATTGCAAAAATGCGCTGAAATATTGGTGGAAACGAAAACGTTCAGCCTTCGGCCAAATATCCGAACGTCTCTACGTGCAGAAATCTCCGTCCGGAGAAGTTATGGAGATGCTGCTCGCGCTCCCCGACAAATACAAAATTGTTCTGTACCTTTTCTATTACGAAGGTTATTCCAGCAAAGAGATTTCCAATCTCCTCGGAATGAAGGACAGTACGGTGCGGGCTCGGCTGAGAAACGGACGCAAACAACTGCATTACAAACTGACAGGAGGTCATCCCCATGAAAATAGAGCAATTATGGAAGGACTCGATGGATGCTCTAACGCCCAGCGAAACGCAGAAGGCTAGCATGCTGAACAGTCTGTTGCAGCTTAAACAGAAAGAGGAAACAAACGCCGGCTCCCGGTTCAGGAAGGCAACTGGAAGAAGCTTGAAAATAGCCGTGACGGCGGCGGCGCTTATTTTATTCTTTTGGGCGGGGAGCGGGATGTTCAACGGAGGTTCAACTTCGCTCTCGTTTACGATGGCGGCCTATGCGGCGGATATGGAAAGCAGTAAAATAAAGCTATCGGAAGGAACGCAAGTGGAGCTTCCGTTCGGAAAGCTCATACGGGATCAAGCGATTCCGCAGGATGACGGCACGACCAGATACAACACCTATTTGGAGGGCTCCAGTTATTTTACCGTATCGGGCGACAACATTAAATCCGTATCCTACACAAGCGAGCTCGGAGAATTGATGTATACGGATATTGCGATGAGAGACAAGGATCCCGAATATATCCGGGCACGGAATGAGGCGAAGCCCATGCCGGGCGGCGGTTCTGTGATGGTCATACAAGGCAATCGTCCTTATTTGCAAATAGGCCATCAAGTAACCGCCAATTATAATCAGACATTGGGCGATCAATCGTTGGCGGTCAGCTGGCGGCCCTGGTATGTTTCTTCGGAGATGGCCGGCGATCCGGAGGTCAATCCTGCCGATTTCCCCCGCGAGAAGATTACCGTTACCGTCAACTTCAATAACGGGCAATCGGCGACCAAGACGCTTTATTTGTCATTCGAGAGCGACGGGACGCTGGTCGCGGAGCTGGCAGAGACATGATTTAATTCGAGTGCCCAACCTTCAGGTTGGGCACAAATCGATATGGAGTTGTTGCTTATGCAAAAGCTGTTATTCGATCCCATGAAACATCCCGATTGGATCCCGCCGCAAACGGCAGAATGGCATGCAAATTTGGCATTGGAAAACGGCGAATACAGCTACCCCTGGAGATCAGTTTTTGACGAACCGCGCTCCGAAATCATCTTTGCCGATAAAATCTCGGCTTTGCTCGATGGAAGCATGCGAGTTTTGGACGTCGGCTGCGGTCATGGTGAATTTACCAAGACCTTCGCCAATAAAGCCAAAGAAGTTGTAGGAATCGACGTTGTTGAAGGATACATCGCATCAGCCATTGAAGGTGCCGGCGATTCTGTACAATTCCTTGTCATCGACGCCGACAAGCCGTTGCCTTTTCAAGACGATTCGTTTGACGTCATCTACACGAAGAAAGGTCCGTGGCTGTTCCACAAGGGAATGGAGGAGGGCCGCCGTATCCTAAAGCCTGGCGGCACAGCATTGGGGCTGTATCATTGCGGGACGGACGGAGGCCTTAGAAGCTTGTTTCCCGGATTGTATTCCCCGCTGCCAGACCGTTACTTGGACGATATGACGGCAAAGTTCGAACGCCAAATGTCCGAAAGCAGCCTGGAGCAAATCGAACTGAACGTATTCGAAGAGGTTGAATATCTGTCGCGCCCCGAAGATATATTGATGAAAAAGTGCTTTGGCCAGAAGGAATCGCTGAAGAAGCTTGTATGGCAAAAATGTTTAAAGGATGTAGAGGACATATTCGTTCGGCATGCAACTCCAAGAGGTTTGCGGGTCGTGAACTATTATGCTTTGATGGTCGGAAGGGCAAGATAGATTTTTGACACTCGTTTCTAATTGTATTATCATTTTCCCTGCATACCCATTTGCGCATTTCAAAGAAAGGAGGATCCGGTCCGCATGAAAAAGAGAGCTCTGAAATCCATTGCAGCCGGATACGGATACTCCACGGCCGTCTTTTTCTAGAATTCGTCTTCAACGGGTGAAGTATGCCCATTTGACGATTGCAGTTACGTGATGGTACGGTTGAATCTTTGAAAAGCGAGGGGAAGCGCATGGAAGAACGCAAAGTTGTAAGAAGGAATCCGGAGGGGGTACCCGCTCCGGTTGGCAACTATACACATATCACGAAGGTTCCACGAAACGCCGAGCTGTATGTGACGTCTGGACAAATCGGTATGGACCGAGACGGCGTTATACCGGAAGATATGAATGAACAGATCAGAAATACTTTTCATAATATCCGGTCCGTACTGGAAGCGGAGCAATTAACAGCGGAAGAGATTATTAAAGTGAATGTCTGGGCTGTAGAACCGATAGATTGGGATTATCTGTACGCTCAGTGGGCGGATTTGTTTGGCAGCAGCTACCCGGCGATGACGATCGGTTATCTCGCCGCGCTCGGACTGCCGGAAATTAAAATCGAGATCGAGCTTTGGGCGGCAAAGGTTTAACATCCATAAGGCGGATCGCACTCGAAACGGTCAGCCGCGGCGGAGGAGTCGTGCGAAAGCACGGCTCTTTTTTTCGTGGAGTCGGAATCCGGCTGAAGAGGTATACGTCAAATCGGCTATATTTTGACACTCAGCAGGCTATTTCTGAAAGAAAGCTTTCCAGGATCGACCGCAGCCCTGCCGGGTTGCTTATCATGGGCAGATGTCCGGATTCCAGCCGGCGCACGGATTGCGGCGCAAAGTTGGCGATCATTTTATCTTGTAAAGAAGGGCTGAGCTCTTTGTCGTTGGTTAGCTTGACATACAGCTTGGGTACATCCGGAACGGCTGCGCGGATTCGGTCGCTGTATACGCGCACCGCTTCGGGAATAAACCCATTCACAATATCTGCAGCTTGTTCGGGCGAGAGATCGCTGCATAATCCGGAACGGATGGCGGATTCCGGCGGTTTCGTGCCCATCGTTCGCAGGATGACCGGCATGAGAAGTCTTTGGGGCAAGGGCAAGGCGGACACAAACGAACCGCCGTTTGTCGGAATGACGGCTCCCACAGCGACAATGCCCGTCAATCGGTCAGACAGTTCGGATGCCAGCCTTTGAGCAAGGACGCCTCCAAGCGAATGCGCTACAAGAATAATGTTCGGAATTTCCCATGCATCGATTTGTTTTTTTAAATGCGCCGCATAGTCCTCCAAAGATAGACGGCTTCTGGATGCGAATGCTTCTTTGCGCAAAGGATATTCCAATGGCAAACAAGGATGTTCCATTCCCTCCGTCACCTTACGCCAAATGCGCCCTTCCAATCCTGCTCCATTCATGAAGACAAACCCGATTTTAGACTGCCCGTGCTGCTTTTCCATCATAAACATGCCCCCCGTAAAGTAATATTCAGATTCGCTAGGTTCATCATAGCAAGTAAACAAGACAACTATTGTCTTATTTTTGTGCTAAAATGAAATTTATTATCGGGTTATGAGGTGGAGGTGGGGGCCAATGCATAAGTCACAGCGGCTCATTCAATTGATTATGAGGATCAACGCCAAACCGTCCTTTACCGTTCGGGAGCTGGCCGATGAATTCGGGTTATCCACCCGGACCATCACGAGAGATTTGCAGGAGTTGAGCGAGCTGGGCGTGCCGATCTACTCCATTCAGGGAAGAGGCGGGGGCTACAAGCTGCTGCAAGAGAGATTGCTGCCTCCGATCAGCTTTACCGAAGGCGAAGCTATCGCTCTATTTTTTGCCTGTCAGACGATGGATTATTTCAGCTCGCTGCCCTTTGGTGAGGGTGCAAGCTCGGCGCTTCATAAGTTTTATCATTACCTGCCTGCCGACGTCAAAGAACAGATCGACCGGCTGAAGGACAGAATCATGTTCTGGAGTCCTTATCGGGCGATGTCGGCGGAGGTTCTTCAAACGCTTCTTCAAGCCATCATGCATCGCAGCGCAGTGGCCATCGAATACAAATCGAGCAACGGGGTCTCGGAACGGCATATTCAACCGATTGGGCTTTATGCGAGCTCCGGATATTGGTATTGTCCCGCATACTGTTTCAAGCGAGGGGAGATGAGGCAGTTCAGAGCCGACCGCATCGTTTTCGCCGCGCTTGACCATAGCGTACCTATTCAAGAGGAGTTCGCCCAGAAGACTTTATTGGATAAACCCGGGAAGGAAGGATTGGAACAGATCACTCTGGATATCGAGGCAACGAAAAAAGGGGTGTGGCTGCTGGAGTCCCATCCCCGTTTCGGCCCATTCATCCGGCAAAAGGAAGACGGAAGCGGGACCATATCCGTTTCCGTGGCGGCTGAGAATATGAAGTTTTACGTGGACTTGCTCTGGCAGCTGGGAGATGAGGTGAAAATTGTCGGGCCCGCCGAAGCCGTAGATTACATTCGTCAAAAGGTTGAAACTATGGTTCGTGTGTATATGGAGGGGTCACCGGGGCGGCAGTAACCCCCTTATCTAATTAAAGTATGGGCTATCGATATTAGATACTGTACGATTCGATCGTGATCGAGTTGGGACCGGTTTTCCTTGCGTGGTCAATAACTTCTATCGAATCCTCGATCATTTTCCGAATGTTTGTATCGGCTTCGAACTGTCCAACTAAACCGCCGATATAGCATCCCAGTTGCTTTTGACAACCAATACTTGCAAAATCAAAACGTTTCATATCATGAATAATGCCTCGAGCCGTTTGGCCGGTCAAATCTTTGTTGGCTTTGGCAAATACGATGAATTCATCGCCATGCGCCCGGGCCACAGTCGCATGATTTAAATGCTTTTTAACATTGAGATCAATCATTTTATAACAAGCGACAATGACGTTGTCCCCGACTTCGAAGCCGTAATCGTCATTTACTTGTTTGAAGTGGCTAATGTCAAACCGAAAAACCGACAGACTATCGCCATCCGAACATAGGGCTGCGATATTGGCGGCTGTTTCGAGAAACATTTCCATATTGGGAATGTTCTTTTTGATTTCATGAACATCCGACGGCCCAATATTATGCAAATCGATTTTTTTATTCAATTCAAACCCTTCCTTCTCGATTATAGTTATGAGGCGATCAATGGCAACTTTCTTTTGGATTTGTTCGTTTAGTGCCGAGGAAATTTCGATGCGTTTGCGTATCAATCGGTGAATGACGATAGAACTTTCAATAGGTCCGTTTAAGAGCTCCTTGATTTGATTTAAAGTAAAATCGAGACTTTTCAGGATCATAATCCAATTTAATACATGCGATTGCTCCCGAGTATAAGATCGATAGCCTGTTTCGGAGTCAATGGCTGCAGGCTTAAGCAATCCAATTTCATCGTAGTGTCGAAGCATCTTGGTCGTAACATTATTCAATTCTGCAAACTCTCCGATTTTCAGACGAAGACCCTCCTTTGCAAGTTTCGACCGGGAACTCCTTATTTAACCATAAACCTTACCCTAACAGGAAAGTCAATAATCGCAAATAAAAAACTCGATTTTGTTTCATCGTTCGATAATTGATTTTGGAGGCTTGAGGAGAGATTGACATCGGAGGTTCGAAAGCGGATGATTAAAAATAGAGAAGGAAGCCACGTAATCATGACAAATTTGGAAGGACGAAGTGAGATGAACCATATCGTTTCATTGGAGTGGTTGAAGGAAAGGTTGAACGAACCGGGGCTGGTCGCGGCGGATTGCCGGTTCTTGATGGGCCAGCCGGAGGCGGGACGCGCGCAGTACGAGACGTCGCATATTCCGGGAGCCGTTTATTTGGATTTGGAAAAGGATCTTTCCGGCCCCGTCGAACAGCATGGCGGCCGTCATCCGCTGCCGGATATATTCGACCTGACGGTTACGCTCAGCCGCGCGGGCATCGATAACGAAACGACCGTCGTCGCTTATGACGACCAAGGAGGCGCCATGGCTTCCCGCTTATGGTGGCTGCTGAAATATTTGGGGCATGAGCATGTATACGTGCTGGACAAAGGTTTTTCGGCTTGGAATCAAGCCGGTTACCCGGTGACGGCCGAGCTGCCGGCGATCCGGCCGGCGATTTACCTGGCCACGGTACAGCATACAATGCTGGTCGAGATGGCCGAATTGAAGGAGAAGCTTGGCGATGACCGGATCGTCATCATCGATTCGCGCGAAGCTCCGCGTTACCGGGGCGAGACCGAGCCGCTCGACCGGCTCCCGCGGGCCATATTCCGGGCGCGATCAATCGCTTCTGGAAGGACGGCCTCGACACGACAGGCGCATGGAAGGACGCAGGCGGCCAAGCCGAACGTTTCGCCGACCTGGACCGCGACCGGGAGCTGATCGTGTATTGCGGTTCCGGCGTCACCGCAACGCCGAATGTAATCGCCTTGCAGGAAGCCGGCTTCGAGAAGGTACGGCTGTACGTGGGAAGCTGGAGCGATTGGATTAGCTACCCTGACAATCCGATCGCAACGGGAGAAAAGTAAGAACCGAGAGGCCGCGTTGGACGCGGGTGTGGGGGCTGTGACAGGTTGCCGGTGGGCAGGCTGTTGCGGTCCTCTTTTGGCTTTTCTGTCAACAGCTTGCAAACAAGAACCCGAGGAAAGCAGTTGCAAGAACCCCGGAGCCAGCCACAGTGAGGCTGCCGTGTCAGGTTGTTGTTGAATGAGCGGAAAGATCAAAGCATTATTCAGCCACAACCCCCTGTAAGGTCAAAAGCGAGCGCTTAGCTTTTAAGAGGATTGATTATTTATTATTATGTCTCTCTTGTTGTCACTTCACTGCCACCTGCTGCTACCTTCTGTCACTGTGGTGGCAGTTCCGCTCGCTCCTTCTCTGCGGCTCCGAGCTTCACTTCTGTCACGCTGTCACCTGTTGCCCTCTGTTCCGGGCTACAAGTTGTTGTATTGCCTTGTTCTTTCGGTTCCTATTGGCTCTTTTGGGTGACAATGTGACAGAACTTGCTCCGCTGCACCCTTCTTTACGACTCCCGTCCATTGCTACCGCCGTGACAGCAAGTGACAGTCAACCGGGGCAAGGGTATACCCAAGTAACTGCCACAAATTTTGGCGGTGTGCTGCTTACGGTGACAACGGGTCAAGAACGAACCTCAAAACCAGAACGTTTGTTTGAAAAAGTTATTTTATTATGTCGATAAATATGTTATATTGTTAGCAATAACCTAGGTTGAGTGCTAAAACACCATTGCTCATACTCCACAACCTAAATCATTTATCAATTTAGGGGGAGAAAAATGACAACAATTTCTATTGAAATGGAAGGCTATTGGCGAGAGGTTAATGTTGGGGGAGTTCCGAACAAGTCAGGAGTTTATTGTGTGTACGAATGTACCCACAATAAGACGGAGAAAACTGTTACACTTAATAAGTTAATTTATATTGGAGAGTCAGCTGATGTTGGAAATCGTCTTGCCAACCATGAAAAAAAGCCTGACTGGAAGAAGCATGTCCGTAGCGGAAATGAATTATGTTATTCCTTTGGTCAAGTCCCTTCTATTACACGAGAGAGGGCGGAAGCAGCTCTGATTTATAAACACAAACCACCAGTAAATACTGAATATGTTGATAACTTTCCGTTCCCTAGGACGACAATTTCGCTTACTGGTCGTACTGCTCTGCTAAGTACTTCTTTTACCGTCGGATAAGATATAAATACGATAATCTGGGTTGTCCAAGCACCATTCTGCAGTGGTGGGGGACAACCCTTTATATTTTCGTAGAATGTGATCTGATAGGGTGCAGTATACAGGTTAAGTTTTCATTAAGGATTCTGCTGCGTTGGTCAGAAGCTCGTCCAATTTCTCCGCTGCCTCTTGTTGCAGGGTTGGAAACAGGTGCGAATAGCGATCTAACGTTATCATAATCGACGAATGACCTAGCCTTTCACTAACCGCTTTCGGGTGTATTCCTGCTTTGAGCAGCAAACTCGCGTGTGTGTGCCGGAGGTCGTGCAGCCTGATCTTTGGCAAACCCGACTTCCGAAGCAAGTCCAGCCACCGCGCCTCCAAGAAGTACGGGCTGACAGGGAAGCCGTTCCGCGTCTGCACAACTAAGCCGTGATCGTTGTACTCCGTTCCGTTCTTCCTTGCCTTCTTTCGATCTTCCTCCAGTGCAAGGCGATGCTTCTTGAGCGCCCCCACGGTCTGCTGGGGTAAAACAATCGTTCGTATACCAGCGGCAGTCTTTGGTTCCTGAAAGATGTGACCGACAATGCCGCGAGTATATGACCGCCGAACTGATAGTCTACCAGTCTCAAACGATATGTCCTCCCACTTCACTCCGAGAACCTCTCCACGACGCATACCCGTTGTCGCCGCTAACAAAAAGATGATGTGATATCGGCTGTTCTTCGTGAACTCCAAAAACTGCATCAATTCCTCGTCCGTCCAAGTTTTCGTTTCACTCTTAGGTATCTGTGGCGGCTTCACCAGTCGAGCAACATTCTTGACTAATAACTCCCATTTCACAGCCGTTTCGAGCGCATCGTGCAAAACCTTATGAACGTGGTTGATCGTTTGCGGGGACAATCGCTTTTCGCCGCTTCCAAGCCGCTCGTACATGCTCACCAGATGTTGCGGTGACAGGTTGACCATCTTGATCTGACCAAGCTGTGGAATGATATGATAGTTGACCAGCCACCGATACGTTTTATACGTGCCGGGGCGAATATTCATCTGCTTCTGTGCCAGACACGACGTGAAGAAAGTCGCTACGTCATCTTTCGTCGGCTCAATATACGTATCCGTGTTTAGCTCGTGGAGTATCTTCTGGAGCGCCTTTTCAGCATCGGCTTTCGAATCATAGCCTCCCTTGCTCTTTTGCCGCCGTTTCCCTTCACTATTTTTGCCCATTTCAACCACCCACGACCATTTGGTGCCGCGCTTCGAAACACAACCTCTCATCTTCCTACCTCCTACGTATACTCAAATTTGGCCGCAAAAAAGAGCCTTCCGCTTCGTGAAAAGCGAAAAGGCTCATATTTTTCGGCTACGGTTCTTGTTGGTTCACCTAAGCGGTTACCAACAACCGTTTGTGTCAGAGCTAGGCAACCCTTGTTTTTCCGTTACGATGTTTGCCACACTCTCAGGCTGTGGCTGGGTTCAAACCCAAGCGGCTACCCTATCTTGCAGCGGTAACCGAACCCAAACGGTCCACCCCTAAAACCAGTAAAACACGCAAATAATCCAGTCGTCAATTATTGGTCAACAAAGGTCAAAACAGACGGGATATTGCGAAGCACGGCGCGGGCGCTTCTGCCGAAGGGTCTTGCTCACCTCCAAGCAGAGCGTGTAGAATGCCTTACCGAACCAAGCGGCTACCCTGCACCTAGAGTTACGTAGCTGTCGGTCGAGTTGAGCCTCGGGGAGTGAAGCCTATAGATCCGCCCAACACAAGAAAAGAGAGACACCAGATCTAGGAATCGGTTGCCTCTCTCATGTACCGCTTAACCTTAATGAATTATACCGTCATTTTACAACAGCACCCAGCGGCAAGCAATCTGTGTGAACGGCAGTGGTAAAATCCCCAATAACGGCATTTGAAATTTCCCCATAAT
>CALAWP010000029.1 GCA_937895345.1 uncultured Paenibacillus sp.
CTTCGTTATCGCCCATGTCTCAGCGGCGACTTTTATAATATATCACAGGTGCCTAATTAAGCGCAAGTCTTTTTTTAAAATAGTTTTCGGCATTCTCCTTCCAAATTCTACTCCTCTTGTTTGACCGATTGGAGCGTCACAAGATCAGCCACTGTATGCCGGCCATCAAGGCGACGCCAGGCACGCCGAGAACGACTGCCGCGCCCAACGTAACGGGGTTAAGCGGGATGTACAATCCGGGAAACAAGCCTGAATAATTCATGACATACAATGCCCCTGCGGCCGCCACCAAATGAAGGGAGAAGCTTCTGAGCCAATGCCAGGACAGCCTGTTTCGAACGACAACCCATATCAATAACAAGGAGGATACCGACAGCATCGTAATCCAAACTGCTCTCATTCCGCACTCTCCTCCCACTTCGGCCATTCGCCTTTGATCTTTTTCGCCTTATGAATGAGCATCTCGTATCGTTTTTCGGCCGTAATCATCGCATGAATCGCATAATCGACCTGGTCCTGGCCCAACGCGTATTGAAAATACATTTCCGCTTGTCTCCACTCTTTAAGAGCTTCCGCAATTTCCGTTTTCAAATGAAGCATTTGATCCCAGCCGGACTCCGCTTGTCCGTTCCGAAGTTCCATCACGCCACCGCCTTGTTTCGATTCTCGAAGATCTTCGTTTTTTATATGTATAAGAGAATCTTTCGAAAATAGAACAAGCGGGTCGTGCGCCGCAACGCTTCCCGGACATAACAAAACCGCTTCGACAAAGCGCCAGCCTTGTCAAAGCGGTTTATAATGGTTTATCGCAGCTCGCGGCGTCCTTCGAGCGCCTTGGACAGCGTCACTTCGTCCGCATATTCCAAGTCGCCGCCCACCGGCAAACCGTGCGCGATCCGCGTGACGCGGATGCCAAAAGGCTTGACCAGCCGCGATATGTACATCGCGGTCGCTTCGCCTTCGATATTGGGGTTGGTCGCCAATATAAGCTCCTGCACCTTCTCGTCGGCCAGACGCTTTAGCAGCTCCGCAATCTTGATCTCGTCGGGTCCGACGCCCTCCATCGGAGAAATCGCTCCCTGGAGTACATGATAATACCCGTCAAACTCTTTTGTTCGCTCCATGGCCGCCAGATCCTTCGATTCCTGCACGACGCATATGACGGACCCGTCCCGGGTCTTGTCCTGGCAAATCTTGCACGGATCCGTATCCGTAATATTGCAGCACACCGAACAGTAAAACAAGTTGCGCTTGACGCTTACCAGCGATTTCGCAAAGTCGATGACGTCCTCTTCCTTCATCCGCAGCACATGAAACGCAAGCCGCGCCGCGGTCTTGGGGCCGACTCCGGGCAATCTGGTAAAGGCGTCGATTAATTTGGCTATCGGTTCCGGGTATTGCAAAGAAGGTACAGCTCCTTTCAACCGTCAAGCGACATCTTGAATCGACTTTAGAACAAACCCGGAATTTTCATGCCGCCCGTAAATTTGCCCATATCTTGGTTGGCCAGCTCTTCCGCCTTCGTCAAAGCGTCGTTGACCGCCGTCATCACCAGATCCTGCAGCATTTCCACGTCGTCCGGATCGACCGCCTCCGGTTTAATGGCGATGCTCAGCACCTTTTTGTGCCCGTTGACGGTAACCGTGACAACGCCGCCTCCGGCCGTTCCTTCGATCGTCTTGCTCTCCAGCTCTTCCTGAGCCTTCAGCATTTGCTGCTGCATTTTTTTCACTTGTTTCATCATTTGGTTCATATTGTTCATCTTCATCACCTCATCAAATCTTGGTTTAATCTTTATCCTGAACGACGACCAAATCTTCGCCGAACAGCTTGATCGCCTCTTCGACCCACTCGGGACGATTCGGCGCCGAAGCCGAACCTTCGCCTTGCTCCGGCACGAGCTCCAACGCTTCGCCCCCGCCGCCGCCGGCCTCGGTTGAGCCGGACTGCGCCGCTTGCCAATCCTTCTGCATCACGGTGACAAGCTGCAGCGGCTTGCCCAGCGTTTGCTGGACGACCCGCTCAATCAGCTCTCGGTGCGCCGGCTTTTCGGTCGTCTCGCGATGGATTTCGTTGCGGAAAGCGATCAGCAGGTTACCGTCGGCAACCGATACGAGCTCTCCGTCCTTCAACCAGGCGTGAAGCGTCACCTTCTCTTCCCTCACCCGCTGAAGCACGTCGCCCCAATTCATGCGGGCTTGATTCGTTTCGGGACTGCTTGCCGCAGCCAAATACGGCTCCAGCTTCACCTTCGGCCGAACGCGGCCGGAGGCGGATCCGAACACGCCGCGCCCGCCGCTGCCGGTCCGTTTGCCGGCATCCGGCGAAGCGGCCGGCGCGGACATTCCTGCGCCGTTCTTGAGCGCCTGTTCCAGCTTGCGCTCCAATGCCTCCACCCGGCTGCGCAGCCGCGACAGTTCCTCATCGGATCCGCCGGCATTCGAAGCGGCTGCGGACCGTTCCGCCGCTGCCGGCTGAGCGCCGCCGCTTGGCGCATCGCCCAGCGAGCATAGCTTCATCAGCGCCACCTCGAACAGCGTTTGAGGCTGCGATGCGGCCTTCAGCTCCAGCCCGTAGCGGTTCAAAATATCGATCATGGAGAACAGGCGCTCGGCGCTGAATGCTTCGGCCATGTCCCGAAACCGCGCCGGATCGACGATGCGGTCCGTCACGGCTCCGCTGCCCGGCGCAAGCTTCAGCACAAGCAAATCTCTAAAGTAATACATTAAGTTTTCCAAGCTTTTTTCCGCGCTTTTGCCGGCTTGCATCAAGCCTTCGACCAGCGGCATCATGCGGGCAACGTCCCGGTCCCGAATCGCTTCGGCCAATTGGTAAAATTGCTCCGCAGCCAACCCTCCGGTCACGTCTACCGCGGATTCCAGCGTTATGCGCTCGCCCGAAAAGGCGGCAACCTGCTCCAGCAGGCTGATGGCGTCCCGCATGCCGCCCTCCGACAGCCTGGCGATGTACGCAAGCGCATCGTCATCCGCGGAAATTCCTTCGGTCCGGCAAATTTCGTCCAGACGGCTCTTCTGCTCCTCCAGCGAAATCTGCCTGAAATCGAAGCGCTGACATCTGGACACGATAGTGGCCGGAAGCTTGTGCGGCTCGGTCGTGGCCAAGATGAAGATCACATGCCCGGGCGGCTCCTCGAGCGTCTTGAGCAGCGCATTGAAAGCCTCCGAAGTCAGCATATGCACTTCGTCGATGATATACACCTTGTAGCGCACATCCGTCGGAGCGTAACGCACCTTGTCACGGATATCTCTGATTTCGTCGATTCCCCGGTTGGATGCCGCGTCGATCTCGACGACGTCCATCACTTGCCCCGAGGCAATGCCCTTGCAGGCCGCGCATTCGTTGCACGGCTCGACCGCCGGCCCGCGCTCGCAATTGACGGCTTTGGCAAATACCTTGGCCGTCGTTGTCTTGCCGGTTCCGCGGGGGCCGTTAAACAAATACGCATGGGAAATACGCTCTTCGCGGATAGCATTCTGCAGCGTCTGAACAATATGCTGTTGTCCGACCATGTCCCGGAACGTCCGCGGACGCCAGGCGCGATACAAAGCGATGTGCGACACGGTACCCTACCTTTCTGCTTGCCTGCTTCCGTCTCTCTATTATACTACAATGATTCTTCAAGCAAAACGATATGTATAAAGCGAAGCCGGCCGTTCATCCCGGCAGCTGCCGGCCAGCAGTCCATTTAAAGGAATAGCTTCATTTACAAAAATACCTGCTTCTCCACGACTTCGACCGATGCGAAGTCCGAAAGCAGGTCTTTGTTTCGAACATAATATTTCAGGACCGTGCACCTGTCCTTGATTGATGCGACCCAAGCGGCATTCCTGCTGCACAGCTCGAGCCAGGCGCTCCTCCGGCACATGAACGTACTTGCTTACGGCTGCTTCCTTCCGGACCTGACCGGGTTCACAAGCGTTCATTGCGGAGGACCCAGCTGTCAACACTGCTTGCAGACGCCAAACCCTACATCGACATAACCTCAAACAGGAATTCAACCTCGCTACAGCGGATTGCGAGTTACAGGGCACCGCTACCTCCCCGTCTAGCACGGCAAAGACAAGTATAGTACATTCTGATTCAAATCGCAACCCGGCGATTTCCGGAAGGTTTTCCAGCCGGTTATCGGACCGTCGTCACATGCACCTCGTAACGCGGCATATTGTGCTGAACGATCTGTTGCACCTCCGCGCGAAGCCGGACAAGCTCCTGATCGGTCAGATGCGATTCCCCCTGCACCCTGACATGCAGCTCGCCGCCGTTAAAACTGATTCGAAGATGGCGGATGCCTTCGACGGGCTCGAGCACCTGCCGGACAAGCCGGACGTCGGGGCCGTACGACAGTTGGGTCGCTCCCCTGTTCATCATGTTCGGATTCGTGTTCGTATATCCCAGGTAACCGTCTCTGCGGTAGGTCGATCGTTCGTCAGGAGATTCCGCGGCGCAGCCGCCCGCTGCGGCAACCATTGCCGCCAGCCCTGCCATCATGAAACATTGACGGCAGCGCTTCACCCATGCCTCAGTTCGTTGTTCCACAAAAAAACCTCCCTTTACGCCATAGGATGGCTCGGGGAGGCTTCTGTATTCTGCCAAATAAAGGCGGAACATCGGCAGATTAAATGCCGTATTTTTTCTTGAAACGATCGACACGACCGCCTGCGTCTACGAACTTCTGCTTACCCGTGAAGAATGGGTGGCAAGCGGAGCAAACCTCAACGCGAATGTTCGATTTGATCGAACCCGTTTCGAAGGTATTGCCGCAAGCGCAAGTAGCCGTCACAGCGTGGTACGTCGGATGAATGCCTTGTTTCATCTCGTTCACCTCTTTCTGCCCTGCATCGCATGCGGACGCAGAGTTAAAATTGCACATAGGCGGATTATATCACGGATGCAATCGAAAGCGCAATAGTCTTCGCAACAGCCCGCTTCGCGGCCCGTTACACGCCTTGCGCCGGCCTCGAAAAACCGGCGGGCGGCACATGCGTATACGATCCGATTACAACGCCCGGCAGCTCTTCGCGGAAAATTTCCAGCATTTGCTTCATGCCGTATATTTCGCCTTGCGGCTTGGGAATAAGAGCAAGGTAACTTTCGGGATCGATGTTCAAATTGCGCATTTGAATCAGCTTAAGATCGGTTCTCTTCACGAAGTCGATCATCGCTTCCATCTCTTCCTCCCGATCGGTCACGCCGGGAAAAATCAAATAGTTGATGGACGTGTAGACGCCTTTGTCGGCCGCATAGCGCAGCGATTTCTCGACGTTCTTCAACGTATAGCCGCGAGGCTTATAATAGGCGTTATAATGATCGTCGAGCGCGCTGATCGTGCTGACGCGCATCAAATCAAGGCCGGCATCGACGATCGCCCGAATGAAGTCCGTCAATCCCGCGTTTGTATTGATATTGATATAGCCGTTCGACGTCACGCTTCTGACTTGCCGCATCGCTTCCACTATAATTTTCACTTGGGTGGACGGCTCGCCCTCGCATCCTTGTCCGAAGCTGATGATCGCTTCCGGCGTCTTCAGATGCTCCAGCATCACTTGCACGACTTCGTCGACGGTCGGCTTGAAATTCATCCTCGTCTGCGGCGCGGGAAACCCGCTGTCGTCCGGCTGCTCCGATATGCAGCCAAAGCATCCCGCATTGCAGGAATACGACACCGGCACCGCGCCCTCCCACCTGTTCAGGAACGTATTGGAGGCGGTCAGGCATTCATAACCGAGCGCGCAATGGGAAAGATGCTTATACAGCCGGTTATCCGGGTATTCGGCCAGCAAGCGGTTCACTTCCACCTCGAGCTCGTTCCGGTCGCAGTTCAGCGGATCCCACCGCTCGGGATCGTCGCACCGCTCGGCCGCGACATAGAAGCCGCCGTCTTTCCATACGACTGCGGTATAACCGAACAAAGGCAGCTTCTGCTCCTTGTCCGTCTTGGCATAGCCGGGCAGATAGAGCCGCGTGTAGCCTTGCGGAAGCAAGGCGCCCACAGCCTGCTCGCCCTCGAGCAGGGCGGTCATTTGTCCCGTTTCGGGATCGAGCCCGACCGGCCGCGTAAAGGGCAGGCTGACCAACGTCGCTCCTCCCGGGAGCGGAATCAGCTCCTCCTCCATCAGCTCTACGACCTGATCGCCGCTTCGGCCAAGTCCCAGCAGTCCCGGATGATCAAATACGTTTCCGTCCTTGTCCGCATATACGAGATTCATGTTGTCCTCCTTCCGGGGCGGAAACTTAAGAGCCGTGCGTCGTCCGTACGGACGGTCTGCGGCCGGCTTGGGCCGGCGCGCCGCTTCTGGCTCCCGGACGTTCCGAAGCCTTGCCCGCTCCCGTATCCGGAGCGAGATCAAGCGACATCAAAAATTGCTCGTTGTTTTCCGTATCCTTCAGCTTCTTCAGGAAATTGTCGACAAACTCCGGCGTATCGTTTAAGCTTCTGCGTATCGCCCATACTTTCTCCAGCTCTTCCTTCGTCAGCAGCATTTCTTCCCGGCGCGTGCCGGAACGGCGAATATCGAGCGCAGGATAGATGCGGCGCTCCGCCAGCCTCCGGTCCAGATGAAGCTCCATATTGCCCGTGCCCTTGAACTCTTCATAAATAATATCGTCCATCCGGGAACCCGTCTCGATCAGCGCCGTGGCGAGAATCGTCAGGCTGCCGCCTTCTTCTACGTTGCGGGCCGCGCCGAAAAACCGCTTGGGCCGATGGAACGCCGCAGGATCGATGCCGCCGCTCAGCGTACGGCCCGACGGCGGGATGACAAGGTTGTAGGCCCGGGCCAAACGGGTAATGCTGTCCAGCAAAATGACGACGTCCTTCTTATGCTCCACCAGCCGCAGCGCACGCTCCAGCACAAGCTCCGCCACCTTGATATGGTTTTCCGGAAGCTCGTCGAACGTAGAATAGACGACCTCGCCCTTGACCGAGCGCTGCATATCCGTTACTTCCTCAGGCCTCTCGTCGATCAGAAGAACAAACAGCTCGATATCGGGATGATTTTCCGAAATGCTGTTGGCGATTTCCTTCAGCAGCAGCGTCTTTCCCGCCTTGGGCGGCGCCACGATCAAACCGCGCTGGCCAAGTCCCACCGGAGCCAGCAAATCCATCATGCGAGTGGAAAGCTTCGACTGTGAGGTTTCAAGCACTAGTTTCTTCTCGGGATAAAGAGGAGTAAGGGCAGGAAAATGGAGTCTTTCTGAAGCTGTTTCTGGATTCTCGCCATTGACGGCATTGACTTGAAGCAAACCGAAATATCTTTCGTTTTCTTTGGGCGGCCGGCACTTGCCGGATACCAGGTCGCCGTTTCTCAGATCGAAGCGGCGAATTTGCGAGGCGGATATGTAGATATCCTCTTTGCTTGGCAAATAGTTGATCGGTCTCAGGAAGCCGAAGCCTTCCTGAAGAATGTCCAGCACGCCTTCCATAAACATGAGGCCGCTCTTTTCAGCTTGAGCCCGCAATATGGCAAATATCAATTCTTTTTTCTTCAGCTGTCCGTAATAAGCAATCTGGTATTGCTTGGCAAGCTTGTACAGCTCGGTCAGCTTCATCTCTTCGAGATCCTGAATCTGAAGATCCGACATAAGATCACCACTCTATTCAAAATATAATTGTTTCACTGATTATTCATCTTTGCCCATTCCCGTATACTCTATTCTGGCGCCGGGGCAGTCCCGTCATTCGGGACCGCCGTTCTCGCGCCATACGTCGGCTCCCAACAGACGCAAGTTGTCTACCAAGTGATCGTAACCCCGGTCAATATATTCAACGCCCGTAATTTCCGTTACGCCATCCTCTACCGTCAGCGCCGCGACGACGAGCGCAGCGCCCGCCCGCAAGTCCGCAGCCTTGACCTTGGCCGCGTTCAGCTTGCTTCCTTCGATAATGGCGGAGCGTCCTTCCACCCGAATGTTGGCGCCCATGCGAACAAGCTCCGGAACATGCTTGAACCGGGTGCCATATACGTAATCCGTCAAAATGCTTACTCCCTTGGCCTGCGTAAGAAGCGTCGTCATCGGCGACTGCAGATCGGTGGCGAAGCCCGGGTAGACCAGCGCCTTCACGTCAACCGCAGTATATTCGGGGCGGCCTGCGATTCGGATCGCCTCGTCCATCTCTTCCACATGGACGCCCATCTCTTCCAGTTTGGCCGTGATTGCTTCCAGATGCTTCGGTATCACGTTGTCAATCAAGACATCGCCGCGGGTGGCGGCGGCTGCAATCATATAAGTGCCGGCTTGAATTCGGTCGGGAATAATGGAATGGCGGCAGCCAACCAGCTTGTCGACGCCTTCGATACGGATAGTTTCGGTGCCGGCGCCCTTGATGGAAGCGCCCATCGCGTTCAGGAGAGTAGCTACGTCAATAATTTCCGGTTCTTTGGCGGCATTTTCGATAATGGTGGAGCCTTTGGCCCTGGAGGCCGCCAGCATAATATTAATAGTGGCGCCAACGCTCGCAACGTCCAAATAAATTTTGGCGCCGCGCAGCTCCTTGGCGGTGATGCGAATCGAGCCATGTTCATTCGTCACGACCGCGCCAAGCGCCTCGAATCCTTTAATATGCTGGTCGATCGGACGGGGCTCGAAATTGCAGCCTCCAGGCAAACCGATCGTCGCCTCGCGAAAGCGGCCCAGCATCGCCCCCATCAAATAATAGGACGCCCTGAGCAATTTAACTTTGCCGTTGGGCATCGGCTTCGGCGTCAGCCGAGCCGGATTGATCCGCATCGTGTCTCCCGTTCTGGAGACCGTTGCTCCTAACTCTTCCAATATTTCGCTATATACCGCCACATCGCTGATGCACGGCAAATTATCGAGTACGACCTCGGATTCGGCCAGTATTGCCGCGGGAACAAGCGCAACCGCACTGTTCTTGGCCCCGCTGATCGTCACGGTGCCCCGCAAAGGGCGGCCTCCGCGTATCATTAGTTTCTCCATCTACTTGTCGATCCTCCCGTAAGTCCAAAGACAAGCGCAAACGCTATCCTTTCATTGACGGCGAAGCTTACGTTCGTACCGTTCAACTTCTGAGTTATTATACCATAGGTCCGAGACAAATAGTAAAGTATCAAAAAAGGCATCGCCGCTTCAACAGCGGCAATGCCTTCTCGCAAACGACCGGTCCCGCGTCACGACCCTACCGCAAACCTTCCCGAAGAGTTTCCGCCCTGGAGCTGCCTGTTGACCTCCATGCGCATCTCGTCGATATCGAACGGCTTCGTAAAGTGCATCAGCGCTCCCAGATCCGTCGCTTCCTTGATCATATCCAGTTCCCCGTAAGCCGTCATCATGATGACTTTAATGGCGGGATCGATCGCTTTAATATGCTTGAGAATTTCGAGTCCGTCCATGCCGGGGATCTTCATATCCAGCAGCACGAGGTCCGGCGACTCCTTCTTCACAATTTCCAAGGCTATCTTTCCGTTAGCGGCTTGAAAAGTACTGTAGCCTTCGCTGCTAAACACTTCCAGCAGCAATACCCGGATTCCGTTTTGGTCGTCGACAATCAATACCTTCTTCTTCTCCAAGCTCCATCTACCCCCCAAGGCTGTGCTCATTAGTTCCATCCAACGAACAGATCATGCGCTCTTAATCCTATCTATTCGATGAAGCCTAAGGATTATCCTTCTATTTCCTTCAAAAACTTACTGGAATGAGAGGCAAATTAACATGGACCCCGAAAGGCGCTCGTTACGCGCGGGAATGCGACAATGCCGCGCGTACGAATCCTCTGAACAAAGGCTGCGGCCGGTTAGGCCTCGACGTAAACTCCGGATGGAATTGAACGGCCAGGAACCAGGGATGCTCCTTCAGCTCGACCATCTCCACCAGCCGCCCGTCGGGCGACGTGCCCGAAAAGACAAGTCCGGCGGACTCCATCGTCTCGCGGTACTCATTGTTGAATTCGTACCGATGGCGATGGCGCTCGTAAACGAGCTCGTCGCCGTATTCGCGCGCGGCCGTCGTCTCTTGCACGACTTTGCAAGGATACAGACCCAGTCGCATCGTCCCGCCCAAATCTTCGATATCCTTCTGGTCCGGAAGCAGATCGATCACGGGATAAGGAGTGGACGGATTGATTTCCGAGCTGTTCGCATTCGCCAACCCCGCTACGTTGCGGGCGAATTCGATAACCGCAACCTGCATGCCGAGGCAAATGCCGAAGAACGGAATGCGCCGCTCGCGGGCGTACCGGATCGCGTTAATCTTGCCTTCGATGCCGCGGTCGCCGAAGCCTCCCGGCACAAGAATGCCTTGAACGCCCTGCAGCTTGTCCTCCACATTGCTTTCCGTCACTTCCTCCGCGTTGACCCAGCGAATCTTGATTTCGGAATCCGAAGCGATGCCGGCATGACCGAGCGATTCCACGATGCTCAAATAGGCATCATGCAGCGCTACATATTTGCCGACAATCGCAATTTCCACTTGATGGCGCAACGACTTCACCTTGGCGACCAGGCTTTCCCACTCGGTCATGTCCGGCTGCCCGGCCTCCAGCTTCAAATGGTTGACGACGATATCGTCGAGCCCTTGCTCTCTCAGCATTAAAGGCACTTCGTACAGCGTGGAGGCGTCCCGGCATTCGACGACCGCATTGGCGTCGATATCGCAGAACAATCCGATCTTGCGCTTCATGTCCTCCGCCAAAGGATATTCCGTGCGGCATACGATGACGTTCGGCTGAATGCCGATGCTTCGCAGCTCCTTGACGCTGTGCTGCGTCGGCTTTGTCTTAACCTCGCCGGCGGCCTTGATATAAGGGATGAGCGTCACATGAATGTACATCACGTTGTCGCGGCCGATGTCGCTTTTGATTTGGCGGATCGCCTCAAGAAACGGCAAGCTTTCGATGTCGCCGACCGTGCCGCCGATTTCCGTAATGACGACGTCGGAAGCCGCTTCCTTGCCCGCCCGGAAGACGCGCTCCTTGATTTCGTTGGTAATATGCGGAATGACTTGAACGGTGCCGCCCAAGTAGTCGCCGCGGCGTTCCTTCGTAATGACGTTGGAATAAATTTTGCCGGTCGTGACGTTGCTGTTTTTGGAGAGGTTGATATCGATAAAACGCTCGTAATGCCCAAGATCCAGATCCGTCTCCGCTCCGTCGTCCGTGACGAATACTTCTCCGTGCTGATAGGGGCTCATCGTTCCGGGATCGACGTTGATGTACGGATCGAACTTTTGAATCGTTACTTTAAGTCCTCTGTTCTTAAGCAGCCTGCCGAGCGATGCGGCGGTAATCCCTTTGCCCAGGGACGATACGACGCCGCCGGTTACGAATATATATTTGGTCACTGTGATGATACCCTCCATGCTCCTATGGTTAGTGTTTAGGTTTGCCCAATATGCCGCAAATCAAGCGCAATCGGATGATGCGGCCTCCAGACGGCCGGACTTTCGTTTCGCGCAGGAACTCCGTTTCGTTTCCCATTACAAGCCCGCCAAACAAAAAAAGTGACACCCGTAGCTACGGGGGCACTTTTCTCCATTGGCCTATATACAAGCGTTATTTGTTAACCGAATCTTAAGCCCATGCAATAGTTTACTCTGCCCCGCTAGCACATGTCAAGCCTGTAAAGGCGCAAAAGACGGCCGCGGGGCGAGCCTTGAATTATTTGTCGAAATCGTCGTCCTCGTCGTCCAATTCCGCTTCTTCCGAATCGTCGGATTCGAGATCGCCGTCGTCCTCTTCCTCCAGCTCTTCCTCGTCGAGATCGACTTCCTCGTCGACTTCGGCATCTTCGTCCGCGTCGTCAAAGTCTTCGCGGTCCTCGTCGAATACGTCGAAATCGTCGTCCTCGCTTACGTATGCCTCTTCTTCTTCGTCGGCATAAATATCGTCGTCCTCGAGATCGTCGTCATCGTTAATAATGCGCGTACGCTTCGCATTGCCGATGGCGTCCTCGGAACGCTCGACCGGATACCAGCGCTTGAGTCCCCACATATTGCTGCCTACGCATGCAAATCTGCCGTCGATATTGATTTCCGTATACACCTGCGCGATGAACTGATTGATGCCTTCCTCGGACAACCCCCGAATCTTGGCAATTTCCATCATCAGGTCTTTATAGTAGTAGGGCGTATTGGCCGCCTTGAGCACCTCGAAGGCCAGGTCGACCATCGGCATTTCCTTGACGCGCTCGGGATCGAGCTTCAATGTATATGCGCTTCCGCTCATCAAGACACATCCTCTCTTGCTAATCTGAATATGTAGTATTCATTCATTCTATACGTCAGTCACAGTATAGTAAAACCTATTTCATGCTAAAAAGCAAGCTCAAAGGGATCGCGCCGCTGCCGAGCCGCGCATGCCCCCGCTCCTCCCAAGAACAAGCCGGTTACAACCCGCGGCAAAAAGCGAAGGGAAGCCCCTTCGCTTTGACTGTATCCACCCGACTGGCACGCGGACGCGCCATCGGAGATGCAAGAGCCGCCGGGCTCTCCATTCATCCTATGTCCAGAGAAGCAAAATGACACGGCTTCAAGCCTATTTCTCCGAAAAAAGGCAAGTTGCTCATACGGGCTCCCGCCAAAGCTCATACAATAGTCCAGCATCGTCCTTCGGGAGGGGAGCCATCATTGAATACCGCCGAATTTCTGCGTTGGCTGCAGCAAGCGATCGCAGGCACGCCCCGCTCAAGCGCGGCGTCCAAACGAATCATCCGTTTCCGGCACGGCAGCGAGTACCGGCGATTTCTGCACGGTTTATCCCAAGCCGCGGCGTCGTCCGCCTCGCTCAAAACCGTCAAGCCTCTGCCCATCATTCGAGGAATTTCGTGCCGCCTGCCGAATGAGGCCGCGCTGGACATATGGCCGGACAGGGTTTGGATTGAAAAGGATTGCAGGATCAGCGTCACTCCCTCGGCCCAGAGAGACATCTTCGACGGCAACGGCATCCCTTGGGGCGTACAGCAGATCAAGGCGCCTTACGCCTGGGGCGTCACCACGGGACACCGCGTTACAGTAGGCGTCATCGACACCGGGGTCGACTTCAATCACCCCGATCTTCGCCATTCTCTTCTCAAAGGCATCAATCTGCTTAACCGCAACAAGCCGCCGCATGACG
Organism: uncultured Paenibacillus sp.; assembly: GCA_937895345.1. Lineage (GTDB taxonomy): Bacteria > Bacillota > Bacilli > Paenibacillales > Paenibacillaceae > Pristimantibacillus. Next base: position 13,088 of record CALAWP010000029.1, read on the forward strand.
ACAACGGCCACGGCACGCATATTGCGGGCACGATCGCCGCCGCCAATCAGCTCGGCGGAATGATCGGCGTCGCTCCCAGAGCGCTGATCGCGCCCGTCAAAGCTTTCGATCATAACGGCAGCGCGTTTGTGTCGGACATTATTCTGGGCATCGACTGGTGCGTGCGCAACGGGGTCGACGTCATCAACATGAGCTTCGGCATGAAATCGCGAAGCAAGGCACTGCTCGGCGCCGTTACGAACGCCTACAACTCCGGCGTCATTATCGTCGCCTCCTCCGGCAACGACGGCAAGCTGCGGACGATCGACTATCCCGCCCGGTATCCGCAGACGATTTCCGTCGGCGCCACGAACAAGCTTCGCCGCATCGCTCCGTTCAGCAACCGCGGCGCCTACGTCGACATCTATGCGCCCGGGGACAAGATCACTTCTCTTTGGCCGCGAGGGCAATATCACGTCATGAGCGGAACCTCGATGGCGACCTCCCATGTCAGCGGCGCCATCGCCCTGCTCCTGTCGCTTCGTCCGGGACTTACCCCCGGCCAAATCAAGTCGATCGTCAAGCGATCCATGCAGCCGCTCAGAACGAACAAAACCCGCCGAGGGGTCGGCGAGCTGGATATTGTGCGCATGCTTCAATCCGCGGAAAAGCTGTAATTCCGCGGATTGTTTCTTTGCCGCCGCCGCTGATTCGGGCGGTCCGTGGCGCAAGCTTCGGCCCCTATAGGCAAGCCCTTGGCGGCCGAGAGGGCTGCGCCGCGCGGCACTTACATGCGCTCCGGCGCCGACACGCCGACGAGACGGAGCACGTTGGCGATGGCGGTGCGCACCGCGGCCAGCAGCGCCAGGCGCGCCGCCGTCTGCGAGGCGTCGTCCGTAATGACGCGCTCGGCGCGGTAATAGCTGTGGAAGTCGGCCGCCAGCTCATAGACGTAGCGGATCAGCCGATGCGGCGCGTATTGGGCCGCGGCGTCCGCCACCTCCTGCGGCAGCTCGCCGATCTTGCGCAGCAGGTCGAATTCCGCCTCTGCGTTCAGCTTGCCGTAATCGACCGCATCCAGGTCCGGCAGAGCGAAGCCCTGTTCCTCGGCCTGGCGGAAAATGCTGCATATGCGGGCATGCGCATATTGCACGTAATAGACCGGATTTTCGTTCGAGGTGGAAATGGCCAGATCCATATCGAAATCGAGATGCGAATCCATGCTCCGCATCGTGAAGAAATAACGTATGGCGTCCACGCCGACTTCGTCCATCAAGTCTTCCATCGTCACCGCTTTGCCCGTCCGCTTGGACATCTTCACCTTTTCGCCGTTCTGGAACAGGCTGACCATCTGGGCGATCAGCACCGTCAGCTTCGCCGGATCGTTGCCGAGCGCCTCCATGGCCGCCTTGACGCGCGGAATGTAGCCGTGATGGTCCGCGCCCCAAATGTTGATCATTTGGTCGAAGCCGCGGCCGTACTTGTCGCGGTGATAGGCGATGTCCGGCGTCAAATACGTATAAGAGCCGTCATTTTTCACCAGGACGCGGTTTTTGTCGTCGCCCAGCGGCACGGTTGCCAGCCAGGTCGCGCCGTCTTCCTCATAGACATGTCCGGAGTCCTTGAGCGCCTGCAGCGCCTCGGTCACCCGGCCGGTCTCGTACAGCGACGTTTCGCTGAACCATACGTCGAAGCCTACTCTGAACCGCGCCAGATCCCGCTTGATCTTGTCCAGCTCGCGTTCGAGGCCGTAGCTGCGGAAATATTGGAACCGCTCCTTCTCCGGCAGCGACAGCAGACGGTCGCCCTCCTGCTCCGCAAGAGCCTTGGCGAAACCGACGATGTCCTCGCCGTAATAACCGTCCTCCGGCAGTTCCGCTTCCTGGCCGAGCTGCTGACGGTAGCGGGCTTCGATGGACAACGCCAGGTTTTCGATTTGCTTGCCCGCATCGTTAATGTAATATTCCCGCGTCACCTCATAGCCGGCAAAATCCAGCACGTTGCACAGCGCGTCTCCGACGGCCGCTCCCCGCGCATGCCCCAGGTGCAGGCTGCCCGTCGGATTGGCGCTGACGAATTCCACCTGGATCCGCTTGCCTTGGCCGCTCGCCACCCGGCCGTAATCGGCTCCCGCCGTCAACGTTTCCTTAATAACGGCATACAGGAAGCTTTTGTCGATACGAAAATTAATGAAGCCCGGTCCCGCGATTTCAGCCGATTCGATATAAGCCCCTTTGGCGTCCAAATGCTCGATGATCGCCTCCGCAATTTGGCGCGGATTGCGCTTGGCCAGCTTGGTCAGCTGCATGGCCGCGTTCGTCGCCAGATCGCCGTGCGACTTGTCCTTCGGCACCTCCAGCACGAACGCCGGAAGCTCCTCGCGCGCCGCCAGCCCGGCCGCGACCGCCGCCTCCGCAATCGCGTTCTTCACCCGTGCGTACATATGGTCCAATACATTGCCGTTACTGCTCATCATTGCTGTTCCTCCCGTAAATGGAGCCGGATATGAAACCGCCCCGACATTTGATCTTCGACATACAGCGCATATTGCCACTCCAGCGTGAGCGGAGGCCTGTCGGGAATGCCGCTCGCCATCCTCCCGCCGCCGTCCAGCAGCCGCAAGCGGTCCGTCTCCGCAAACAGTTCGATCACCGCGCCGAAGCTGCGGTAAGCGCCCCTCGTTCGCGCGCCGGGAACGAACCGCTGCTCCGACTCCACCGCTCCCCGTCTGGTGACGGAAAGCTCGCCTTGCGCATACCGGATAGTTGTCCGGGTTTCCGCTCCGCCGTCATCGGCCGTCTCCGTATATCGAATAAACAGAGACCGGCCTTTCCGCACCCAGTCACCCCGAAGCGTCTGAATATGGGTTTCGCCGTCCTGCACGCTTTCCAGCCTGATGGCCGCCTGTCCGCTTTCTGTCGTCATCACCAGTCTCCAATATCTTAAGCCTTGTTTATGTTACTACTATATACAGGGAGGCATATAATTTCAACGGCGTACCGGCTCCCGCGGCAAACTTCCGCCCTTTATCGCCCGGTCGCGGGCAGTCAGCCTTGAATGCCGGCGTACGGCACAATCGCTTTCCAGGCCTCGACGCGGTCCTCCAGGGAGCGCATATGCTTCGTCGGGATCGGGCTGGTGGACGGCAGCTTCAACAACGCGACGTTCCGGAACGCGTCGTGCTTGCCGTAATGCTTGCGGAACGTATCGTATGCCTTGCTTCCGTTGAAGGCAATACATCGGATGTTCGGATACGCGCGAAGCAATCCCGGAAAGTCGTTCGGCACGGCCTCCTTAATGTTTGCGTCGAGGCTCCCTTCCCGCTCGCAATGGGCGATAATGTCCCACAGCGCCAGTCCGTTGTTTTGCAAAAAAGCGACGCGGCGGCCGTAATCCGGATCGGGTTCGGCGTATTGGTCGTTCTCTTGCGGCTTTCCGAACAAGCCGTATACGACTCTCCAAAAGTAATTTTGCGGATGCCCGTAAAATTGTCCGTATTCCAGCGACTTCACGCTGGGGGCCGTCCCCGAGACGAGCACCCGCGCCCGTTCGTCGATCAAAGGGGGAAAAGAATGTACGCGCACTTTTTAAGTTCAGCTCCCTTTTCCTTCATATGCGCCGTTTCTGGCTTCGCATCGTCCGTTACCATTATAACCTCCCGCAGCGCTCTCCTATCCGCGGCCGTACGTCAGCATGGACTCCGCGCAGTCCTTTGCGATGCACCGAAGCGATCACGGCAGCAGCCATTCCGCAGACGGCTCCCCGCCGTTCAGCCAGCGGCGCACAAGCCGGTTGAACCGCTCCGGCTCCGCCAGCGAAAAGCCGTGCCCGGCTCCGGGCACAACGAGCCCTTTGCAATTGGGGTTTCGTCTCGTCAATTCCTCCAGCGACCGCTTCATAATGGCCCGTTCCTTTTCCCCCGCTGTCGCGAGCATGCGGCAGCCGGCGCTTCCGAACCTGTCGGGTACGGCGAACGACATATTCTCTTCCATCATCGCGACAAATGTTTCCTTGCGCATGCTGCGGCTTTCACGGTAATAGGTCTCAAAATCTTCGTCGTCAATATACATCGATCTTGCTTGTATTTTCGAAAAGGTCCGGCTCCGGACAAGCGGATGGAATGCCGCCATTAAACGGATGAGCGGTTTGGCGAGCGGCATCGGCTTGACCAGGGCGCTGTTGATCATCGCGTCCGAAATAAGATCGGGCCTCATGCCGAGCATCGCAACCAGAACCTGCGCCCCGAGGGAGAAGCCTGCGGCGATCGTCCGCTTGCCCTTCCCTTTGTCCTCGAGGAGCTCCAGCAATAATCTGGCGCTGCCGTCGATCGTCAATGCCATCTTCCCGCTTCCGCCATGCCCGGGCAGGTCGGGAATTACGATATGGTAGTCTTGAAAATGTTCCGCCTGCTTCTTCCACATCCATCCGCTTACGCCGCCGCCATGGATAAACATCATAAGCGGAGCTGCCTTGTCGCCGAACTCTCTGTAAAACAATTCCACCAGATTCAGCTCCTTTTTTCCCACGATACCGTTATTTGCTCCGCTGCGCAATGGGTGCGGCCGGCTGAGATAAGCGTATGGCTTCCGTCCGTCCTTTGGCGGATCCGATTGCTTTTCGCCAAGGGACTCTAACCGGTTATACAGTCGGGTTCGTCTAAATGAAGGCGGGAAGTGTAACGAACCTTAGCGAGCTTATTCGCCCCCAAATGGGTAGTTTACGATTCTAACGAACGCCAGCGGGCTTATTTACTCCAAAATGACTAATTTTCGTCCGTAGAGAGGGAAATAGCGCCGCTGAAATTCGTTACATTTTAAAACCCGTAATTTTGGCGCAATTAGCGGTTGTCAGGTTCGTTGTAGTTACGGGGGGGCGTTGCAGTTACGGGGGTGCGCACCAGTTAGGTCTTCTCGTTACAGTTACGGGGGTGCGTTGCAGTTACGTCTTCTCGTTGCAGTTACGGGGGTGTGTTGCAGTTACGTCTTCTCGTTACAGTTACGAGGGTGTGTTGCAGTTACGGGAGAGGGTTACAGTACGACGGTTCGTTACAACGGCGGTTCCGTTGCAGTACGGGAGCACGTTGCAGTTACGGGAGAGGCGTTACAGTACGATGGTTCGTTAAAGTTACGGCGGTTGGTTGCAGTTGCGGCGGCGCGTTCCAGTTTCGTCTGCTCGTTGCAGTTACGGCGGTTCGTTGCAATTACGGCGGCGCAAATTAATTGGCGGACGAACCTCGGAGCTTCCCAAGCGGCAATCCACCGTTGACCGCTGTCCTCCCTAAGCGCCAAAAAGCCGTCCCTCCGATCCGCTGCCTGCGGATGAAGGGACGGCCGAACGGCCTTATTGCAAATAATGCTCGCGCAGCTTGTCGAGCTCCTCCGAGCCAAGGCCCAGCCCGCTCGTCCAATACGATTCGAAGCTTCCGTACCGGCGGTCGATTTCGTCGAAGGCCGCCTCTATATAGGAAGGTCTCGCTTCCATCATGGCCGACAGCACCTCTTCGGGCAAGCCTGCCAGCATGGACGCGAACGGCTCGTGCGCCGTCCCCATCACAGCTTTGAACCGTTCGGCAAACCGGTTCGTCAGCGCATAGTCCCGCGCAATGTCTGCCCGCTCCACGCCCAGCGCATGCAATATCATCGCGCCCGCAAATCCGGTGCGGTCCTTGCCGGCCGCGCAATGGAACAGAATCGGCGCGCCTTCCTGGTCGAGCAGCCGACGGAAGAAACGGGCGGTCAGTCCGGTCTGCCCGACCATCATCCGGTTCATATGCGCCAGCATATCCACCGTTATTCCGTCCAGGCCGGCCATCCTCGTCGGATCGGCCGAAGCCATCAAGCTGAGCTGCTCGTTCGTTTCATGGCCGATGCGCGGGCTGGGGCTGCGGCGCACCTCGTCGTCCGTGCGCAGATCGCAGATCCAGGCAATGTTCAGGCTGCGCGCGTAAGCGATGTCCCGCTCCGTCATCCGGGACAGGTTCGCGGAGCGGTACAGCTTGCCCCACTTGACGCGCCGGCCGCCGGCGGCGGCATACCCGCCCATGTCCCTGAAATTGATCACGCTGTCTGCCGGAAGCACCCGTTCGGCCGCCGGCAGCGCCGCTCCATGCTCCGCCATTATATAATAGTAGCTCCGGGCGCCCGGGTTCGGATCGTCGAAGCTCCATTCCGTCGCGCCGGACGCTTCCGCGAGAAGCTCGGCTTCGCCCTCCGCGCATTGCGGATTCGGGCTCCAATAAATGCGCACTTTCTCCGGCAAGCTTCTCTCGCCCCAGACCAGGCGCAGCTTTCCTTCATCCGTACGCCCCACATATACGGGCTGCTCCGATGCGGCGACAGCGCCGTTTCGTTCGCTCATCCTTCAATCTCCTTCCATCCTGCCAAAATATCGCCTATCCCCTTACGCTCTCTTGCGCATGCTTAACTTCAGGCGATTCGAAACCAATTCCACGCTGAATACCATAACAAAGATGACGATGCCGACAAATAACGCCTGATCGAACTTGTAGCTCCGCATCGCATGCGACAGCTCGAAGCCGATGCCGCCCGCTCCCACGGCTCCCAGGATGGTCGACTCCGCCAAGTCCCCCTCGAACCGCATAACGCACCAGGCCAGCAGCGCGGACAACGCGCACGGCAATACGCCTTGAATGACGATGGCGAGCCATCCCGCCCCCGTCGAGCGAAGCGCTTCGATAACGCCCCCGTCCACCTCTTCCAGCGATTGGGCAAACACTTTGACAAGGCTTCCGACGGCCCCGACCATAATCGCGAGCACTCCGGGCAGCGGGCCCATGCCGACGGCGACGATGAAGATCAGCGCCCAGATCAGCGTCGGGATGGCGCGCAGCAGCGACGCGGCGCCGCGCACGGCCCAAGCGACGGCCGGATGGGGCGTAATGTTCTCCGCTGCGAGGAACGCGAGAAAAAAGGCGGCCGCGATTGCCAGCACCGTGCCCAATATGGCGACCTGGACCGATTCCGCCGCGGCGGCCAGCACGTATTTCCACTGCGAAGCGTCCGGAGGAACCATCAGGCTGGCCGTACGCGCGAACTTCTCGGCGCCCTCCAGCAGCTTGCCGTAATCGAGATTCAGCTGGATCAGGCTGAAGACGAAAAACGCGGTCGCGGCTCCTCCGTACAGCAGCAGCGGAAGCTTCCTTTTGTTCATTAGATCAACCTCTCTCTGACGCGGCTCGTCAAAAATTCCGTTCCGAGCACGATGATCAATACAAGCAGCACCGCCATGCTCACTTCTTTGTATTGAAACAGCTTGATGCCGGACTGAATCGCGAAGCCGAGACCGCCGCCGCCCACCATGCCGACGATCGTGGACGCCCGCACATTGATTTCCAGATTGAACAGCGACCAGCCGATAAAGCTGGGCAAGAACTGGGGCAGCACCGCTTGCGTCAAGACGGCCCAGTAACCCGCTCCCGCCGCCCGCAGCGCCTCCACCTGGCCCATGTCGATCTCTTCAAGCGACTCCGCATAGCAGCGGACCAGCATGCCGACCGATACGATCAGCAGCGACAGCGTGCCGACAAGATTGCCGAGGCCGAAGGAAGCGACCAGCAGGATCGTCCAGATAATAACCGGTATATTGCGCAGCATGGCCGACAAGCCTCTCATTGCAATGCGCAGCGCCGAATTCGGCGAAGTGGTCGCCGCCGCGAAGATCGACAAGAACCCTGCGATCAAGGATCCGACAAACATGGCGACAAAGCTCATATAGATCGTGTCGAGCGCCGGCTCGATCAAGCCCGGAAACTTCGAGGCGTCCGGCGGCAGCAGATCGACGAAGAGAAACCGGGCGCCGTCCCCGATGCCGTTCCATAAAGCCGATGGATAAAAGCCGGTGCCGGCCGCCGACCATAACGTCAATCCCGCCAGCAATACGAAAAATACGATCGTCTGCGTCCGCTTTGCCCGCCGGATCCGTTGCATTTGTTGCCGTTGCAGCTCGCTCATCGTCAGGCCGTCTCCTTCTGCTGCGCTTGTCCGGAACGTTCCTGCCGGCTTCCGCCGTAGATGAGAGCGATGACGTCCTCCGTCAGCTCCTCCGGCGCGCCGTCGAACACTTTCGTTCCTTTATGGATGCCGACGATGCGGGTGGCGTATTTGCGGGCCATGTCGACCTGATGCAGATTGCACAGGCATGCGATGCCGTCTTCCTTGCAAAACTGGTAGAGGCTGCTCATGACCGTCTCGGAGGAAGCCGGGTCCAGACTGGCGATCGGCTCGTCGGCCAGAATCAGCTTCGGCTTCTGCGCCAGGGCGCGCGCGATGCCGACCCGCTGCTGCTGCCCGCCGCTCAGCTCGTCGGCCCGCTTGTCCATCTGCTCCTGCAGGCCGACGCGCTCCAGCAGCCGCTGGGCGTTCTTCACGTCCTCCTTCGAGAACAGGCCCAGCGCTCCCCGCCAGCCGCTTATATACCCGAGCCTCCCGTGGAGAACGTTCGTCAGCACGGACGAACGCTCCACCAGGTTGAAGCCTTGAAAAATCATGCTCATTTCCCGCCGAATATGCCGCAGCTTCCGTCCTCCGGCTCCCGCCGTTTCCGTCCCCTGAAACCGGATGCTGCCCGCCGACGGATCGACCATCCGATTCACGCAGCGGAGCAGCGTGCTTTTGCCCGCGCCGCTCGGCCCGATCACCGCTATAAATTCTCCCGGCTGCACCGTCAGATCGATGCCGCCGAGTCCGACTGTCCCGTCCGGATACACTTTGCGCAAGCCTTCAATTTGCAGCAGCGCCATGTCCCAATCCCTCCTGTTGTCTTATTGGCTCAACATTTCTTCCGGAGACATTTCCAGCATTTTCGCCACTTCGCGCACGCCGTCGAAGTCGGAATCCTCCGCCGGGAAAAATCCTTTGGCGCCCATCGCCTCGAAATATTCCGGATTTTGTTCTCCGTAACCCAACGCAAACTCCCTCATCTTGTCCACCAGGTCTTGCGGCAGATCGCCGCGGTATGCCAGCGCCCCGCCGCCCGGAATCGGGTCCGATTCGGCGATGATGCGCACGGCGGAGGCGTCGATCAGCCCCGCGCCTGCGATCATCTGGATGCATTGGCTGCAAGTGGCGGCTCCGTCGGCGTCTCCGTTGGCGATGGCCAGCAGCGATTTGTCGTGACCGCCGGAGAACGATACGTTGCCGAAAAACTTCGGCACTTCATCGTTCGTAATGTTCAGCAGCTTCATGAGCGTCGCTCTCGGATACAGGTGGCCCGTCGTCGATGCCGGATCGGCGAACAGGAAGTTTTTGCCCCGCAGCTCCTCCACGCTTTGCACCGGGGAATCCGTCGGCACGATGATGACGCTTGTCCCTTCCGTACCGGGACCGTTATTCATGGCGGCCAGCAGCTTGGCGTTGCTTCTCTCGACGGCGATGATATAGCCGAACGGGCCGTAGGTCGTCATGTCTATTTTTTTCGAGCGCATCGCCTCGATCATCATATTGTAATCCTCGCCTTGGAACGTCTCGACCTTGATGCCCAAATATTCGCCGAGGTCGGTTGCGAACTGGTCGGCCGTGCGGCTCATTTCGCCGTCTTCCATCGGCAGGCTGCCGATGCGCAATACGGAAGGCCAGCCATCCGGCACATCCGCGCCGCCGCTTTCCTTCGCGTCGCCGCTTCCCCCGCACCCCGTCAGCGCAACTAAAGCCGCCATCATCAACAATGCCCATTGCCACTTCACCTTTTTCAACACGGTACAGCCTCCTCATTTGTCGTTGGCGGCTTTGCAAAATCGATCCGCCTCAACTTGTACGCAACTAGAATACAAGTTGAATGTAAAAGCTGTGTTTTCCCCGTATGTAGAGTTTATGAAGGCAGAATAAGCTTGCGTATAGGAAAGATCGGCTGATAAGATGGAATAAACTTGGTAACCGTACGCAGAAAGGAAACGAAACAATGGCCTCCCAATCGCTGGTTCAAACCGCATATACCGTATTGAAGGACCGCATCGTCAGCGGCGTCCTCGCGCCCGGAGCGCTGCTCTCCGAGAACGAGCTGGCCGAAGAACTGCAAATGAGCCGTACTCCGGTGCGCAACGCGATTACCCATCTGGAGTCGGAAGGATTCGTCGTGTCGCTCAAAAACAGAGGCGTTCTGGTAAAGGAAATTTCCGAAAAAGAGACGATGGACATGTTCGAAGCGACGATGGCGCTGCTTGTCTACACGCTGGACGTGAAGGGCGAGCGGGGCATCGCGCTTCATCTGGATATGCTGGAGGAATGTCTTCGCAAGCAGATCGAAGCGGAAGAAGCGGACGATTATTTGTCTTACATGAGACACTTCCTGCTGTTTATTAAAGCGGTCGTCTCTTCGATTGGCAACCAGGCCATGCTCGACACCTTGGACCGCTACGCCGACAAGATCGTCAGAGCCGCCTATTTGAACTACAAAAACACGCCTTATATCAAGCACTATTCCGCTAATCAGTTCAACCGTTCCCTGCTGGCCGCGCTGAAGGCGGGAGACGACGAGGAGGCGCGCCGCATCGCCAAGTCGTTTCATCAATCGTCGCGCAGCCGAAGCGCCGCCGTTTCGCGGTTCTGACCCGAACCGAAGCCGGGCGCAGGGTCCTCCCCGTTTGCGCGGCCGCCTATTTATAAAAAAGAAAAAGCCTGCCGGGACCGGTTTATGCCGTCCTGGCAGGCTTTTTGGGCGATATCATGGATTTCTCCGGACCGATCGCCGCATGCCGCTTATTTGTGCGATTCTTCGTTCAACTTAAACAGATTCGCTTACTTCACAAGGTCTTCCACGAACTTCGGCAGCACGAACGCCGTCTTGTGCAGGCGCGGGCTGTAATATTTCGTGTCCAGCTCCGGAATCTGCGTTTCGTCCACCTCAAGCGGATCGTACTTTTTGCTGCCCATCGTAAAGGTCCACAGGCCGCTCGGGTAGGTCGGAATGTTGGCGCCGTAGACGCGGACGATCGGGAACACTTCCTTGACGTCGCGGTTGACGCTTTGGATCAGGTCCGCCTTGAACCAAGGATTGTCCGTCTGCGCCACGAAGATGCCGTCTTCCTTCAGCGCCTCGTAGATGCCTTGATAAAAGCCGCGGGTGAACAGGCTGGCGGCCGGACCGACCGGCTCCGTGGAGTCGACCATAATGACGTCGTATGTGTTTTTGTGATCGTGAATATGCATAAAGCCGTCGTTCACCAGCACTTCGACGCGCGGGTTGTCCAGCTCGGAAGCGATCGTAGGCAAGAACTTTTTGGAATATTCGATGACTTTGCCGTCAATATCGACGAGAACGGCTTTTTTCACCTTCGGATGCTTCATAATTTCACGGATGACGCCGCCGTCGCCGCCGCCGACCACAAGCACATGCTCCGGATTCGGGTGCGTGAACAGGATCGGATGCGCGACCATTTCATGGTACACGAACTCGTCCTTTACCGTCGTCATGACCATGCCGTCAAGCACCAGCATCGTGCCGAACTCTTCCGTTTCAATCATGTCGAGCTTCTGGAAATCCGTTTGTTCATTTACGTAAGTTTTTGTAATCTTCGCCGTAATGCCGAAGCTTTCGGTCTGTTTTTCCGTATACCACAATTCCATGTCGATAAATCCCTTCTTTCCGTTAGGTGGTTCGATGGTTCAACCTGTATTATAGACCCTCATGCCAAAAAAGCAACTACTCCCGCGCCCTTCACAAAAATATTAACCATCGCTCATTTCTGCCAATTGAATAGGGCGACCTTCATTTTTCCATACTAAGGAAAGCAAGCCTCGCCAAAATGCACTTCAAGCTCAAAGGGGGTCGGCACGATGACCGCGCCATCCAACGGCCAGGGCAAGCCCCGCCGCCGCTTCGCCTTTCCTATTATAACCGAGAGGATGCTGCCCCATGTCCTCCGTCTGCGCAAATGGATCCTTCGAGGAGCGCTCCTGTCGCTCGTTGCCGGCATCGCGGCTCTCGGAAGCTACTTTTATTTGCGCGCGCAGCCGCTTCCCGTCTCGTCCGTCAGCCAAACTTCGCAAATGCTGGACCTGCACGGCCAGGTCATCGATACGTTTCATGCGGGAGAAAATCGACGCTCCGTCGCGCTGGACGATATTTCGCATCATGTGATCGACGCCACGCTGGCCATCGAGGACCGCCGCTTCTACGAGCATGCCGGCTTCGACCTGAAGGGCGTCGCCCGCGCCGTTGTCGTCAACGTGCAAAGCATGTCCGCCCGCCAAGGAGCCAGCACGCTCACGCAGCAGCTGGCCCGCAACCTGTACTTATCCCATGAACGCACCTGGCAGCGCAAGCTGAAGGAAGCGGTCTATACCGCCCAGCTTGAAATGAAATATTCCAAAGATCAGATTTTGGAGATGTACCTGAATCAAATTTATTACGGGCACGGTTCCTACGGCATCGAAGCGGCCGCCCAGCTTTACTTCGGCAAGCGCGCCTCGGAGCTTACGCTGGCGGAAAGCGCCCTGCTGGCAGGCATTCCGAAAGGACCGAAATACTATTCGCCTTATATGAACATGAAGAACGCGAAGGACCGGCAATATACGATTCTGGCCGCCATGGCCGAAGGCGGATCGATTACGATGGACGAAGCGGATGCAGCCTATGCGGAGCTGCTGGACCTGAAGCCGCTGGACAGCGGTCAGCAGGAAGGCTTTGCCCCGTATTTCCGGGATTATGTGCGCACTGTGGCGACCGAAAAGCTCGGCATCGACGAAAAACTGCTGTACGAAGGCGGCATTACGATCTATACGACGCTGGACCAGTCGATGCAGGCGGCGGCGGAGGAGGCGGTCGGCAGCGGCATCCCCGCCAGCTCCGGCCAGCAGGCCGCGCTGATCGCCATCGACCCGCGCAACGGCTATATCAAGGCGATGGTCGGCGGCCGCGACTACAAGACGAACCAGTATAACCGCGTCTTCGCGAACACCCGCCAGCCCGGCTCTTCCTTCAAGCCGTATTTGTACCTGACCGCCATTCGCAGCGGCTTTATGTCGCCGGTGACGCGGTTCATAAGCGCGCCGACCGTCTTCACGTACGACGAAGGCCGCAAGACGTACCAGCCGAGCAATTACGGCGACAAATATACCGGCGACTATATCGATATGCGCCAAGCGATCGCCGCCTCGGACAATATCTACGCCGTGAACGCCATTATGACGGTCGGCGCGGAGAAGGTGATCGAGACGGCGCGTCTGCTGGGCATTACGAGCCCGATGAAGCCCGTGCCGTCGCTTGCGCTCGGCACGTTTCCCGTCAGCCCGTTCGAGATGGCTTCGGCCTACGGGATATTCGCCAATGCGGGCGTGCGCGAAGAGCCGACGGCCATTCTGCGCATCGAGGACCGCAAGGGCAACGTCCTCTACGACGCCGAGGCGCGCTCGGAGCAGGTCATCACGCCGGCGGAAGCGTACGTCATGACCAGCCTGCTCGAGAGCGTCTTCGCCGAAGGCGGCACGGCGCATCGCGTGGCGCCGATCCTGAAGCGGCCGGTCGCCGGGAAGACCGGCACGACGCCGACCGACGCCTGGATGGTCGGCTACACGCCCGAGCTGGCCGCCGCCGTCTGGGTCGGCTACGACAAGGACCGCCTGCTGACTGCGGCCGAGGCGCACCGGGCGGCGCCGATCTTTGCGCGTTTCGTCGAGAGCGCGCTGGAGGCGGTGCCGCCGAAGCTGTTCCCGGTGCCGGAGGGCGTCGTCCAGACGTACATCGACCCCGAAACGGGCCGGCTCGCGGCGGACACCTGCCCGAACAAGCGGCCGGAGACGTTCCTCGCCGGCACCGAGCCGACGGAAGTATGCGGCGCGCCTGCGGACGCGGTCCCTTCCCCTGGCGCGGACGGCGCGGGCGAAGGCGGCCCCGGCGAGAAGCACCGCTCCTGGTGGGAGCATCTGAAGCGCTGGTGGACGGACTGACGAAGTCCGCCAATCGGCCGGCGCGGATGGAGGCAACGGCTTCGCGCGGACTCGTCCGAGCGAGTTCGCGCGCAAGCCAGCCCAGGGCGAAGGCGCGCTATAGGTGTGCGCGTCACGCGGACCGCGCGGGCGCTGGGCTGCACGGGCACATCGTGCAGATTGCGAGCGCGGGCGCGCCATAAGTCTGCGCCCTACTCAGACTGCGAGCGCGGGCACGCCATAGGCCTGCGCGTCACGCGTACCGCGCGGGCGCGCCACCATACGACCTCGAGCGATGCGCGTCACGCGACTGCGAGTGAGTACTCGCTAACGAATCGCACGTACTTTATTGAAGCTAAAACGGCGTAATTGAAAATCTAACGAATCCAAGAAACACTAGCAGGCCAAAATCGAGCTAAAATGTAACCGGAAACGGTCAATAAGCGCGACCAGATTCGTTAGATTTTCAAAGTGGCGTAAGTAGCGGGTTTAAGGTGTGTCAGATTCGTTAGAGATCGATGGGCAAGCGACGGATGAGCGAGCGACCGAATAATAAGCAAGCGAGGAACAAGCGACAGAAGGACGAGCAACTCCAAAGACGAGCAACCGAAGGGCGAGCGACGGATGGAAGGTGGCAAATCGAGCAAAGGCTGACGGATTATGCGACGATAACACCAGACAAGTTATGCCCTCCGCCCGTTTGTGTACAATTTATGTGCAAAACGTGAATTTTCTTTGAACAAACGACATAATCTGTGGTATAGTAGGAGTTAAGAAAGCACTTACAAGAATCGGGAGTGTTGGATGATGACTACGAAATCAGCCACGATTAGCGCCGTAGGCGCATCGAAATCGGATGTCAAACGAATCGTTAACGCCATGACGGTCATTGCCTGGGGCATTCTGGCAATCGGAGCCGTATTGTGCCTTATTAATCTCAGCCACTTCAGCGATCAGAACGTCGGTCTTATGGTCGGCATCGGTTTTCTGATCGGCAGCGTGCATGTATATGTCATCGGAACCGCCATCGGTCTGGTTCATTCCAGAATGGCGGCCAAGCAAGCTGCTATGACGCAGGGCGAAGAAGACGAACAAGCTTAAACCGAATCTTGCCGGCGGCAGCCCAAGGAACGGATGACGCATGGCAAGCCATTCTTTCGAACATGTCCATTCATAATTACCCATTCAAGCCCTAAGCCCTCCCTGACACGGATCAGCGGAGGGCTTTTACCGTTACGAAAAAATGAATCCGTTCTTTTGCTCAGCACCCTTTCCGCGTCATACCGTCCGGCATATTGTACAGGCTGGGGCGTTTTAGGCCAAGCAGTATGAACTCTGATCTAGTGTTAATCCCGTTCCAGCAGTTTAATCGCTGATTATCTCTACATAGCTATTCATTTGAGCTAATTCGGCCGCATTCAGTACGAATTCACCTCTACAAAGCCGTTCATTCGAGCTAATTCTATTGTATTCAATACGGATGTTTTCCCTACATCGCTGAAGGCGTACCATTGATCCTTGGTCACATCATGAATCGCAATGGCCGAATTTCCCATTACCGAATAAATATCAAATCGTTTGATGCTTTGTCCATGATTATCCAAAAAATCGAATTGGCCGAATTTTGCATAAGCGCCCGGCATATCCGGATTGGCGTGCCATCCTAAATTGGTAGAGGGCGCCTCCAGCAGCTCTCCTTTGTTTGATTCAAAAATTTGATAGATCGCTTCTCTGTACGCATTGCCTTTAATTTCTTGTACGAAGCTCCCCACCGACATATGAAATTCATGATGCAATTCATGCACCGCAATACCGTCTATGACCAAAGGGGCAGATTGAACCGCTGCGACGGAGTTGCTGTAACTGACCTTGCACTGAAACGCCTCAGCGATAAAACGCAACGGAACAAGGAGACGGTCTTTTTTGATATACGGTTTGACGTCCAACAACACGGCCTTGCCGTTAATGATTGCCGTAGCGTTGTTTGGCTTTAACGTTATTTCCGTATCTTTTTTGGTTATCGTAATTTCCGACTTAGACCAATGAACCTTAGCTCCCAGATTCTCGCTTATGATGCGTACCGGCACCATCGTCCGATTGCCTGTTAGCTCTGGCTCCACATCGGAAGCAATAACAACTCCGTCAATCATGATTCGAGGACTTGCTGCATGCACAGGCGCCGCTGCCACGACCAGCAGAACAATTAAAATAAGGCTGGCTGCATATTTCTTCATTTCTTCAACTCCATCTTGGAAATTTATTTTTATATTTGCTTCTTGCACAAACGAAATCCGGGCAGGAGACAACTCAGTAGTTGGTCAGTCAGCAAATGGGCTCCCATTTAGGTAACAGCTGCACTTGTTGAATCGGCTGTTTCGTTAATCATTTATAGGTGCGCTAAGCATACAGCTTGTAAGATCTGCCGCAATACTCTACAGGAAATATTTTACACCCAATATGTCATGGGTGGAATGGTAATCATGCACTACTCAAGTTGTCTAATTATGTATATATCTATCAAGACCCCTGATTCCGTTACTCCCGCATGCCCGCACTTCCCCTGAGGGGATTTTATGATAAAAATAGTCCGAAACACTTCGTCAGACAACCGCCTGGTAAAACACTTGACGGACAGCTTATCGAATTGGAAAGGCGGATGTTCATGTTTATTGAAAAGACGCTGGAAACTTTGGCAAATTTGTATCGCAACGAAACCAGGATCGTTCAATGTTGTGAAGGCAGTTTCTCCAACAGTAAGACAATATTCCGCAAGCCGGCATCCGAAGAGGAAATTTCAAGGCTGCTGAGCATATACTCGCCTTTGCCGGAAGATTACTTGAAGTTTTTATCAATTACCAATGGGATGAGACCGTTCGAAGATGCGGATTGGTCGAGCGAAAACAATATTTTCTCTACCTCGGACCTTATGTTCGCCAACGAACCGTATGCGTCCTCCTCTTGGTTAATTGTTGCGGTCATCTGTGATGATTGCATCCTCATCAATTTAGATGACGCAGCAAACAACAAAACCGAATACATGTATTTGACCGAGGGCCCATGCGACCTTAACGATGCCCGTTCGCTGTATTGCGATTTCCAAACTTGGCTGGACCGTTTTATTATGGCTCAAGGGAATAAGTATTGGACGTGGCGAGTGGAGGACCGGAAATATTGAAATAATGCCATAGTAAAAGGGATGTCCCCAAAGTCATCCATTCCTAACTCTGGAAACGCCCCTTGTCTTTATAACCCATCAAGATCTAAATCCGGAGCCTGGTGCATCTCCTGCTCTAACATCGTGCCAAAACGATGCAAATCGTTTTGATTGGCTTTAATTGGCGGAAAGAACAAGCCGCCTTTACTAAAATATAAGATATACAAATCCGTCTTATGCTCATGGAGCCACTGCATTTCCAAAGGTTCATCGAAATGTGTGAACCACCTATCGTACTTTTCCCCGGGAAACGCTTTTAACAATTGAACCTGAATTTCGAAAGTACGACTCTTTGAAAACGTGAAAAGGGCTCCGAAT
>CALAWP010000030.1 GCA_937895345.1 uncultured Paenibacillus sp.
TTTATAGATGCAGAATCGAACTGAATGAGATTGCCCCGAAGATTTGGCGGGAGTTTCAATTTCATCCGGACGTGACGTTTCATCAGCTTCACAACATCATCCAATCGGTCATGGGATGGGAAAATTACCATTTATACGAGTTTCATGTGAAAGAAAAGGTGATCGGTCTGCCCGATCCGACATTCGCAGATATGGAAGACCGAGAGGTATTGAATGCTCGAAGAGAAATCGTTCAGAAGCATGTTCACGAAGAAAACACCGTATTTACATACGTGTATGATTTTGGAGATGATTGGCAGCACACGGTTACGTTGATCAAAATCGACGCATCGACATCCGACCCGGCACCCTTGTGTCTGGATGGTGCCCGCGGCTGTCCGCAGGAAGATGTGGGAGGCGTTTGGGGGCATCAGCATATGCTGGAAGTACTGCTTACTCCCAATCATCCGGAGCGGGATCATTTTATCGGTTGGGTTCGAGAAGGATATGATCCCGAACATTTCTCCTGCGAAGAAGTGAATCAGGAGCTTGGGCGGCAGAAGGACAAGCTGATCCCCAAGTCACTGGTTAAGCGGCCGGTAGGGAAAAAGCCTGTGAAGCTGACGAAGTCTGCTCTGAATAAGCATCTGAAGCAGCTAAATAGCGACCAGCTTATCGATTTGGTGAAGGCTTGTCATGGCGCCAGCAAAGATATGGAGAAGTTTCTTGCTGTAAGAATACTGGGCGATGAAGCAGTAGAGTCTCTCTTTCAAGAGTATTGCAAGAAGGTTGAGAAAGAGTTTTTCCCTGAGCGGGGATTTGGCAAGCTGAGACTCCAGGAAGCGAAACATGCGATCTCGGAATTCGAAAGATTGACTGGAAATGCCAGGTACGCCCTGGAATTGAAGCTGGTCTACGTTGAAAATGGAGTTGATTTCACCCTAAGCTACGGGGATATTGATGAACGCTTCTACTACAGCATGGTGTCCATGTATGCCGATATCATTGATCAAGTAAATAAAGATGAAACAGCCGAGTTGTTCGACGAATTCGAGGAGCGCCTCGAAGCCGTGGTTTCGAAAACAGAAGGGATCGGCTGGGGTTTTCATGACAATTTGGCTAATCTGCACGCTCAAATAAGATGGATTTAGGTGGGGAACTTAATGCGCGGCAGGAAGAAAAATAAGCGGACCGGTCAGAAAGCGGAATTCACGGGGCTGTTGGAGCAAGACGAGAATTTCTATTTTATCGCCGGATATACGGATGGCGGCTTCCCGTATGGAACCACGTGGGAGGAATATGAGGCGGAACAACGCGGCGAGTTGATCAAAGCGATAGTAGCTGAGGGAGAACCTATGAAAGAATTGAAATTGACCAAGCAGCAGTTTCAGGAGATTGTGGATGCATACGACATGTACGTAGAAGGAATAGAGTCCTTCCTGAATATCGAAACTGGAGATGTTGTCACGTTGCGAACGTTTGACCGGGATGAAGAGGACGAAGAATTAAGCGAGATCATTGAAGAAGGCTTTAATGAAATTTACTTTCGGATACCGAAACGGGAGTCGGATGAAGGATATACCGACATGGTTGATTTTGCGGAAACGGTTGAAGATAAAAAGCTGCAATCCACTTTGATGCACATATTGAGCGGCGGCAAGAAAATATTCCGAAGATTCAAGGATGCGTTATCTTCCGACAGTGAGCAGTTAGAGCGGTATTACCAGTTTGTTGAAGAGCAGAATCGCAAACGTGTTTCTGATTGGTTGGAATCCATTGAAGTGAAGTTGATTCTCGAGTAATAAAGAAATGTTTGGGCAGGGGATACCGGTGAAACGTTCTTCAAGACAGACGATGATTAAGCTGTATGCTCAAGCGGTCATTTCGGAACTTCAACAATTAGGTTATCCCAATGATCAAGCTAAAGCAGTCTTTTTTCGACACTATCGAGACATGAAACGCTTATTTGGTCTTGAGCAGAATGTATGCGATTTTGCAAAGATGATTGATGAATTTGAACGTGCCATGCAGAAGAAGCATGACCCGAGTGATCCCAATTCAATTGCTGTTGGCCATCTAAACCACTTGGCTAAAACATACATCCTTAAGCATAAAAGCAACAAATGAGCAGGATTATTATCCAAATGGCAACCGATATACGACCTGTGTCGCTGTCACCATTTCTAAAAGATGAATATGTCGACGCTGCGGCAGACCAACATATTCCCTTCTTTACCACGGTGCGATCTTATCAGGTGTTCATCGACTATTGGAATTCCAAAATGGAAAGAAGCATCCAAAGGGGGTGGTCCTCTTGAATTTATCCGATTTTTCCAGATACATAGATCCTGCAGTTGTACACAGAGGGAAGGAATACGCGTCCGAAGGACGGGTAATTTCCTTGAAGTCCATTGCCGATGAAAAGTACACTGCGGTTGTGCGCGGGTACGAGGATTATGAGGTTTATGTAAGGCTAGACAACGAGAACAACATAATGGAATCGGAATGCGATTGTCCGTACGATTTCGGGCCGGTATGCAAGCATCAAGTCGCCGTATTCCTCGAGCTTAAGAATAGAGAAGCAGACGGGGTATCTTCACCGGAACCGTCTCTCCGGCAACTGTTGGAAGCAGAGAGCAAGGAGAAATTAATCGAATTGCTGCTCTCGATTGCATCGGATTCATATACCGCGGAAGAGCGCATCAGACTCCACTTGTCGAAAAGGGGCGCGGATCAGGAGTTGGACGCCTGCCGACGGTTGATTCGATCCTACATTGACACATATTCGGATGATCATGGTTTTGTGTCTTGGCGGAACGTAAGCCGCGCGGTGGAAGGTGCGGAGATCGTCGCTGAAAAGGCTCTCTCCGCCTTCGATGAAGAGGAATGGTTGCACGGGTTGGCGATTCTGTTTTGCATCATCGAAGAGATGATTGAATTATTGCAGTCCGCCGACGATTCGGACGGTGGAGTCGGGATCGTGATCGAAAGCTGTCTGGAATCGATCTTCAAGCTGGTTCAGGATCACCATCATATTCCGGCGGAAGAACGCTTGAAGATTTTCCGCCGGTTGTTGGAGGAGACACACCAGCCTTATTACGACGGGTGGTCGGATTGGCAGCTCGCGCTCCTCGAGGCGGCGGGCGCGCTGATCGAGTCGGAACAGATGCAACATCAATGGGATGATGCGGCGGATTCGCTCCTGGGTCATACGTCCGGAAGCAATTGGTCGCGGGAGTACACAGACGAGCGGGTAACTGTGCTCCGATATGGTCAAATTTTGGAACGTTCAGGTGAAGAACAGGCGAAAGCTTATTTGTATAAACATCTGCATTTCCCGGAAATTCGGGAGATTGCGATTCGAGCGGCGCTTGAGCAAGGCGATGCCGAGGAAGCGATCCGATTGGCGGAGGCCGGGGAAGCCCAAGATCAGAGGCTGCCGGGGCTCGTCTATCGCTGGAAGAAATATCGGTATGAGGCATACCATCGCACAGGACAAGTCGAACAGCAGCGGAAACTCGGGATGGAGCTGATTGTGAACGGAGAGTATGCGTATTATCGCTCTGTGAAGGATACATTTTCCGATGAGGGAGAATGGACTTTGTATTTGCAAGATATGTTAGATCAATTAGAGCAGAGCCCGAGGGGAGAGCATACGTATACCCAAATTCTGGTGGAAGAGGAGATGTACGCACGGCTTTTGGAACATGTCCGCAAGGCACCTTACCGAATTGAATCGTTCTATGAGCAATTGCTTCCGCATTACCCGGAGGAGGTGAAGGCGCTTTTCGTGGCATATATCGAATTCCGGGCGGATCAATCCAGAGACAGGCGAGATTACGCCGATGTTTGCCGGATCATTCGAATGCTTCAACAGGTTGGCGGGCGGAAAGAAGCGTTCACCGTCACACAAAAATTGTTAACCAAATTTCCGCGAAGACCGGCTTTCCGGGAGGAGCTGGGGAAGATTCGTTTTTGAACTTTATGGGAATAAGAAGTAACGCGGTTTGAGCATAGCTTGATTTTTGTGAGTGGGTGGACAAACTGGTATGCGAGGCCTGTAATTTTGATCTGAAACGAGTATGTTATAATAATGGCAAGATTAAGTCGGGTTGGATGGTGACCTATGATGGACCGTATTCAAGATTTGCAAAAACTGATCAAACTTACGGGCGATCGCGCGAAACTGGATGCAAAAGCGAACGGAACTTATATTGTCTATCAAACGGAAAAAGGCCAGATTGTCAAAGAATATGCAAACGGCCTGATCGAGCCAATCGACAATCCTGGGATTCATCATGAATGAGTACTCCACAGTGATGGTTGTATTCGCCGGCAATAACGGCAGCGGCAAA
>CALAWP010000031.1 GCA_937895345.1 uncultured Paenibacillus sp.
GACACCTCCCTTTCACGGAGGTAACAGGGGTTCGAATCCCCTACGGGTCACCATCATTCGGAGGATTAGCTCAGCTGGGAGAGCATCTGCCTTACAAGCAGAGGGTCGGCGGTTCGATCCCGTCATCCTCCACCATGCCGCTGCTGGGGATTAGCCAAGCGGTAAGGCAACGGACTTTGACTCCGTCATGCCTAGGTTCGAATCCTAGATCCCCAGCCATTTTTATTAAGAGCCATTAGCTCAGTTGGTAGAGCACCTGACTTTTAATCAGGGTGTCGTAGGTTCGAGTCCTACATGGCTCACCAGTTTTTACTGGACGGCCCAAGCGCGCGTATGGCGGAATTGGCAGACGCACCAGACTTAGGATCTGGCGGGAGACCGTGGGGGTTCAAGTCCCTCTACGCGCACCATTCAACAATCAAACTTTTAAATTCAAGACGCACTTCCATATGGAGGGTGCGTTTTTTGATGCTTTTAGCGAAAAAACAACAACCGCGTTTCAAAAAAGTTTCAAACGGGACGGTTATACTGAACAAGAATTTATTATACTCAGCTGAGATGCGGGGGGAAGAATGATGATGAAGCAGATGCAAATCGGCTTCGAAAGCAAACAAGTATTAAATGGACACGCGGTTCTGGCCGCACTGGAGCATTCGTTGGCGATGATCGAATTTAATTTGCGCGGCGAAGTGTTGTGGGCGAATGATCAATTCGCTCAAGCGATGGGTTATGAAGCCGCCGAATTGCCCGGCAAGCATCACCGGCAGTTTTGTTTGCCGGAATTCGCGAACGCCATCGAATATGAGCAGTTTTGGAGCAATTTGAGAAGCGGTATCCGGTTCCAGGAAAAAATCGTTCGTTTGGCAAAGGACGGATCCGAAGTATGGCTGGAGGCAACCTATATGCCGGTTCGCAATGAAGACGGCGAGACAGTCGCCGTTCTGAAGGTCGCTGCGGACATCACCGAACGGGAAAAAGCGCTGTTTCAGCTGACTAAGCATTTGGAACAGACAGCTGCCGAGCTGCTGGACCGTACGACACTGGGCATCCATCGCAGTCAGAACGTTGCCGAAGTCATTGATCAGGTGGCGACAGATCAAGAAACCAATACGGACTTTCTACAGCAGCTTGAGCAGCAAACGAAAGCGGTCCGCGGCATCGTCAAGACGATTCAGGAATTTGCTTCGCAGACGAAGCTTCTAGCCTTAAATGCGGCCATTGAAGCTGCCCACGCCGGTGAGCTCGGGCGGGGATTCGATATCGTCGCCGCCGAGGTTCGCAAGCTGGCGAATCAAGTCGAAGCCGCAACGGAAGATATTCGCGCCTCCGTCGACGGAATTTCCGCACAGGTAGAGAAGGTGAGCGCAAACTCAAGAAATGCGAGAGAAGACATCTTGAACAGCCGCCGTCAAATTCAACAGGCCGCGGAGGAATTTGCCGGCATTGGCGAAGTTGCGGGAAGACTTGACGCTCAGTCCAAGACGTTGAACCAGATGTTTTGAGATAAGTTGTTGATGTAATATTTTAACCGACCATTCTCATGCATTTGATCTCTTCGTCTTCGTTCCCCCAAGAATTGCAAATGTCGAAACAAGGGCAGCTTCGGTAATTGACGAGGGCGTTGTCCAAAGCTTGGCTGGCCAACAATACGGTTGGGTCGGTGAAGGACTGGTATTCATCGTAAGTTAGCTGCATAATTTGACGAAGCTTTTCGATCTGCGTTCTGCACGCGCAACCGCTCATGATAGACCCCCCGATTCTCTGTAACTTTTTGTTTTTTACATTTTACAACAAATGTCCTTGATTGGCGATATGTGGGAGGAGATTCTCGTCGCGGCGGCTGAATAAATATTATGAAACGTGGCTACCATCAATACGTACATAGTATCATTCTAAATTAGTGGAGGTGAATCCCTCGTTTGAGGGAACCCGTTGGACTTATCTATCGCGGTTAATTTGTTTTTGGTATTGGTACTAATTGTAATGACCGCATTTTTTGTCGGTTCGGAATTTGCCGTCATCAAGGTCAGGATGTCGAGAATTGATCAGCTTATCTCGGAAGGGAATAAAAAAGCGGTTGCGGCCAAAAAAGTGGTAACCGATCTCGATTATTACCTGTCCGCATGCCAATTGGGCATTACCGTGACAGCACTTGGCCTGGGTGCGCTTGGCGAACCGACGATCGAGAAGATTTTGCACCCCGTCTTTCACGATCTGGGCGTATCCGACGCCTGGGCTACCCCCATTTCCTATGCGCTCGCTTTGCTGCTTATGACGTTTTTGCACGTCGTCTTTGGCGAATTGGCGCCCAAAACCATGGCGATCCAGTTTGCGGAGCGGATGACGCTTATGTTGTCGAGACCGCTTGTATGGTTCGGCAAGGTATTGTTCCCGCTAATCTGGCTGTTGAACGGTTCCGCGCGCCTCTTCTTGCGCATCTTCGGCGTACAGCCGGCCGGCCATGAACAAGCCCACTCGGAAGACGAATTGAAGATCATTATGACGCAAAGCTTTCAAAGCGGCGAAATTAACCAGACCGAGCTTGCCTATATGCAAAATATTTTCGACTTCGATGAAAGGGTAGCCAAAGATATTATGGTTCCCCGCATGCAAGTCGTAACGGTCGACGCCCGCATGAATCAAGATGAAATTCTCCGGATTATTGACGAAAACCGGTTTACGCGTTACCCGGTAACGAAAGACGGAGACAAGGACAAGCTGATCGGATTCTTGAACGCGAAGGAATGGACGACCAATCTTGTTCTTAACCGTCCGATGAAACTGGATGATATTATACATGAGCTGGAAGCCGTCCACGAAACGGCGCCATTGCAGCACGTGCTCCGCATGATGCAAAAAAAAGGCACGCATATCGCGATGGTCATTGACGAATATGGCGGTACGGCGGGCATCATTACGATGGAAGATATTTTGGAGGAAATTGTCGGCGAAATCCGGGACGAGTTCGATAACGACGAAGTGCCCGATATCGTGAAAATCAAGGACGATGAATATTTAATCAGCGGAAGAGTGTTGTTAACCGAAATCGAGGAGCAGTTCGGCCTCCGTTTCGATAACCGCGAAAATGTCGATACGCTTGGCGGCTGGCTGCAAATTCAATTTCATTCTTTGGACGAGGAGCATGAGCCGGTTCGGCAAGGCAAGCATGTATGGACGATTACGCAGCAGGAGAGTCACCAGATTTTGCAAGCTTCGTTGAAGTTGAACGCCTTCGAAGACGAGGAAAACGAGGAGACGGCGCGCGAGGAAGAATAAAAGCGGCGAATCTAGGCAAATTAATCGTATCCGGCAATGGTTAGGGAGGATATCGAATGACCAGTTTTTTGCTGAAAGCGATTATTTGTCCGCTTGTACTCATCCTGAGCGACGGCATGTCGGAGCAAATCCGCTATTCCCATATCGGACAAGCGATTGTTCTCGGCTTGATATTGGCGGCGGCGGGGACGCTGATGGAATATTTTTTGCTGCGGGAAGGAACATTGTGGATTAGCGTGGCGGCCGATTTTGCCGTAACCGTTATTGCGCTGTATTACATCACGAACATGTTTGAAGGCTCCTTCATGACTTTCGGGGCCGCAATCATCGTTTCCCTGATCCTGGCGGCGACGGAAATTTTGATCCACCTGGGGCTTATTCGCACCGGGAGAGTGCCGCAAGGAAATTCCGATTCGCGCATTTAAGGTTAACGGGCTGTCCGAGGACAGCCCGTTTTTTTGCTCACATAGAAGGTATGAGATTATCCTTTCCGCGACAGCCTCAGAATGGATAAGCCATAGCAAATGATTGTCGTCAGCGCCAGCACCGCCAGGCTTGCGGCCGCAGACGTCGTATAACTGCCGAATTCGAAGGCGATGCCCATCTCCAGCTTGAATTGGCTGACGGTTTCCGGAGGAGCTCCGGCGAACGATTGCTTCAGCGGCTCCTCCATCATGACGTCGCGCAGGAGGGCGCCGGCATGAGAGACGGGGAACAGCTTGACGGCGACTTGAACCCACGAGGGCAGAGAACCGATCGGAATATAAATGCCGGTCAGAAATCCGATCAGCGTGCCAATGATCGTGCTCACCGAGGAGAAAGCATTGACGCTGCCGATAAACGAGGTGATCAAGAAGACCATGGAGCTGCTCGACAGCACCGACAACGCCATTAAACCGATGACGCGGAGCCAACCCGTCCAGCTCAGCCATTCGCCCCCGTTCAAGACGATAAACAGTTCGGCAAATAGCAGCGTAATCAAACTCATCATCAAGCCGATGGCGACGGCGCTTGCGACATACCCGCCGGCAAGGTCGCGCCGACGAAGCGGGGAGGCGGTAAAGTCTTTCAGCATGCCTCTGTGCCGGTCCTCCACCATAATGCCGTATGCCCCCAGCGTCGACGTGACGGAAGTAACCGCCAATATGCCGGCCATCACCCAGCTGTTCATCAGAGCATCGACGCCGGGAACGGAACCGGCGCCCTCGCGAAGCATGTCTCCGAGAAAAATCATATATAAGCCTAAGATGATGAGGACGGAAAGAAAAGAGAAAAATAAGGCGCTCCGATCCCGAAAAAACAATTTGATGTTGCGTAATGCGACAGCCCTCATGGATTTCGCACCTCCCTGCCCGTAAGATTCATAAATACATCGTCCATTGTTCCGCTAACGATTTCGAGATGGCCGATATTGGCGCGGCAATCGTCTAAGATCGCCAGAGCGTCCGTCGTACGGCGAAGCGGAATGCAATAGATGCCGCCGTCAACGGTGAAAGGAATGGCTTTGCCGGATAAGTAGCCGCTCAGCTCGCCGGGATGGGCCGGCATAATTTTGAGCATATCGCTGGCGTAGTCCGCTTTAAGCTGAAGCGGAGTTCCTTGCGCCTTGATCAGGCCGTGATCCATGACGGTAATATAATCGGCCTGCGCGGCTTCCTCCATATAATGGGTTGTCAAAAACAGCGTCATGCCTTGTTCTCGCTGCAATTGCCGGATCGTGTCCCATACATGCCGGCGGGTTTGCGGATCGAGGCCGGTCGTCGGTTCATCCAGAAACAGAATCGAAGGCGTATGGATGAGTGCGCGGGCGATATCGGCCCTTCTGCGCTGGCCGCCGGACAGCCGGCCGTAAGGACGCCGCAAAAATTCGCCGGCCTGCACGATCTCGCACGCGCGGTCGAGCGCCGCTCTCAATGCTTGGCGGGAGAAGCCGTAGAAGCTCCCCCTGATCAACAAATTTTCTTCGACCGTCAGAAGCGGGTCCAGCAGGCTTCCTTGAAAGACGACGCCGATCGAGCTGCGAATGCCTTTGTCTTCCTTGCCTAACCGATAGCCGTTTACTTCCACTTCACCCCGGTCGGGCTTCAGCAGCGTAGTCAAGATATCAATCGTCGTCGATTTTCCGGCTCCGTTCGGGCCAAGAAACGCAAACAGGCTTCCTTGATTTACGTAAAACGCGATCCCTTTGACCGCCTCCACATCGCCGAACGATTTGGCCAAACCTTTTACGTCAATGATTCGCTTCATGCTCGTCCTCCTTGTCCTTCTCCGAGTTCATCATTCGTTTGCGCTTGGTCAGGCGCTCGTTGATGGCGGTCGCTTCGGCCGAATCTTTAATCATGAACAGCCCCGTGATGCTGACAAATATAACGGCCATCAGTCCCAATACGTAAAGGATGATGTCGGCTTCAAGCGGAATAAATCCGGACGGAAGTCCGATCGCAAATACGACGGCCGCCACGTCCAACAGACGAACCGCGGCAATAAGTCCGTTGCTGCGAAGCGGGAGCCGGTCCGTCGCGGCCATCAGCAAGGCGATGCCTGCGGTCATCGCGTACAGCAGCATGCCTTCCTTCATCGCAAGCTCAGGGAACAGGCCGCCCAAGGCAAACAAGCTGTACAGAAGGAACAGGATGGCGAAGGAATAACAATGGATCGTAAAGTAATGGCGGAATGCCGACATGCGCTTAACCTCCTTATAGATCGATTTTTTCTTTGAGCGCCTGCACGTAATGACGGTTAATGATCAGCTTTTCCCCGTTGGACAGCTGGGCTTCGAACTTGCCGTTGAGCAGCGCCCGGACGCTGGCAAGCTTCTCGATATTCAAGATGCACGATTTGCTGATGCGGACGAAATGGCTGCCCGCCAGTTGCTGCTCCAGCTCGTACAGCTTTTGGCTGCAGGCGTATACGTCGCTTTCCGTATAGATGAACGTTTTATTGTCGATCGACTCGAAGTAATAGGCGTCCTCCAGCCGGATCAAATAGCTGCGGCCGTCCTTCCGGCCCGTAATGGCGGAAGACATCATCCGGATTTGGGCAATCAATCTTTCCAGCCGTTCGTCGATCATTCCGCATTTAATTGTAATTTCCAGCTCACCATACTCCGGCGACTGGTCGATAATCAGCTTCAAGGCGGCGTCTCCTTTCGCGTATGCTCGATCTTGGGATGCATGAATAAGCATACCATGATCCGGCAAAGGGACAATACGGTTTCGGGCGACCTGCATATAGAGGGCGGTAACCTGCATGAGCCGGACGGTAAATGTGATCGCCGGCGCTTCGCCCGCAAGCCGGGGACTCTTCGCGAGTTTCATGAGGACGAGGCGTTCGCGGCGCGTTCCGCGCTGCCCTAAATTTTTGGTTCGCTGCGGCCGATACTGACGAATAGAAGCGAAGAGAGTTGCGAAGAGAGGAGCGGGGGCGGATGAAAGGAACGGGAATGAGAGCGGCGGTAAGATGGATCGCCGCAGCGGCGGCGGCGATAGGGATCACCTGCGCCGGAGGCGGCGCGGCGCCAGTCAAGGCGGGAGAGGGACCGAGGCGAGCGGACGCCGCAGGGTTGGAGACGGCCGCCGGCGTCTTCCGGACGGACGGATGGCACATGGCGTTGACGTCTGCGGCGAGCTTGACCGAGGGCTATACAGGAGCGATAACGGAGGCCGAATATTGGCGCTACGACGCCGGAGGAGACGTGCATCGGCCGATCCAGCTTCCGGACGGCAAGCAGCTGTTCATCACGACCGGAAACGGATATATCGCCATCGTAGACGGCGCAGGCAAGGAAACGTTTCACAAAAACCAATACGTCGATTTGACGGCGCCGGCGATGAATGACGACGGGGAAATTTGGATCGGAGGCAAGGGCGCCCGGTTGTACCGGTACGACGCGAAGGGCAACGGCGAAATGATCGGCATGTTTTATTTTGCGGGACGCAAAGACGGCTTGATGCCTTCCGACCCGATTACGGACGGGAACGGCATGCCGTATATGGCATACCAGCATGCCGTTCTGTCGCTGGATGCGGACGGCGTCAAGCATGCGGCGCTGCTGCCCGGGGGAACGGACGTCAGCCGGCTTGTGCCGGCGAAGGACGGCGTCTATGCGCTGGGGAGCGACGGCGTGCTGTACGCCGTGCGCGGCAGCGCCATTGAATGGCAGCGGGAGCTGGGCGAGCCGCTGCGGGACGCGAAGCCGGCCGCCGACGGCAGCGGCGGAGTCGCGCTGCTGGCGGACAAGGCGATCGCTGCCTATGAAGCGGACGGCACGCTCCGCTTCAGCGGCGAGCTCGCCGAGGCGCCCGCCGGCGGCTGGACGTTCCCGGCCGTGATCGGCGCCGGGGACGAGGCGGTTGTCGTTGCCGCGGAGACGGGCGGCAGCGGCATAGCGGCGTTCCGCCTGAGCGACGGGGCGGAACGATGGCGCGTCAGCGCGGCCGGGGCCGGCGGTTTCGGCCCCGAAGCGCTGACGCCCGCGCCGGGCGAGAGCGGCCTCGTGCTGGCCGCCTCGCGCTCCGGCGCGCTGTATGCGATCGACGCCGCTGCGGGCTCGATCGCGTACAGCTTCAAGGGCGCCGCGGCCGAAGGCGGCGCCGTGCAACTCGGCGGCGGACGCGTGGCGTATGGGTCCGCCGGCCAGCTGATCGCTGCGGGCCCGTCCCGTCCCGTCGCGATTACGTATCCGTCCGCCTCGCTTAAGGTGCCGATGGGCACCCGTCTTGCGCTCGCGGACAAGCTGAAGGTGTCGGTCAAGGTGAAGCTGGCTTACCGGACCGACAACGCCAAGATCGCGAAGGTGAATGCGGAAGGCGTCGTTACGCCGGTTGCCAAGGGCAAAGCGAACGTGTACGTCGACGTCGCCTCGGCGGGCTACAAAGGGACGCTGAAGCTGCCGGTCGAGGTGACGGCCGCCGCCGCGCTGAAACCGAAGCATGCGCTGCAGCAAGTGACCGTCGGCGGCCGGACGTTCTCGGTGCAGACGGTGACGATCCCGAAAGGGATGCCGGTTACGCTCGGCAAAGCATACCGCCAAGTCGGCTCCGCTCAAAGCCTGGAAGGCATCGCCAAGGCGTACGGAGCGGAAGCGGCGATTAACGGCACCTTTTTCTCCGCTTATGACGGCAATCCGGAACCTTACGGCATGATGATGTCGAACGGGAACCTGGATTTTGTCGGCAATACGGGGACAACGATCGGCTTCACATCCGACGGCGAGGCGATGATGGACACGCTGCGCGTCCGCATTTTCGGCGGGGTTGACGGCTCGTCCAACAACTGGTACGTCTATTTCGTCAACAAGGTGCCCGCCAAGGGGGCAAATTCGGCGGTCATGTTTACGCCGGCCAAAGGCCCCAAGCTCGGCTTCGGCTACGGCAAGTCGGTCACGGTGCGCGGCGGCGTCGTTACGGCCAAGGGCAGCAACGTAAACGCAAGCATTCCATCTGACGGTTACGTGCTGGTGTTTACGGGCTCCGAAGAAAAGCTGGCCGACCGGTTTAAGATCGGAGCGAAGGTGCATTATACGGTCGATACGAAAAATTTGAGCGGCAAAACGGTCGACTGGTCGCGCGTCACGACGGCGGTCGGAGCGGGACCGCGACTGGTTAAGGACGGCCAATTGGCGCTTAACGCCAAAGCAGAAGGCTTTACCGAGTCCAAAATATTGACGGCTTCGGCGGCCAGAAGCGGCATTATGATCAAGAAGGACGGTTCGGTCGTACTGGCGACGGTGCCTGCGGCCACGATGAAGCAGTGGGGCTATATCATGATCAAGCTTGGAGCGCGTCAGGCCATGAATTTGGACGGCGGCGCGTCATCGGGACTATACGCGAACGGCAAGCTTATTACGGCTCCGGGACGTTCGATCAGCAACGCCCTCGTGTTCGGCAACCAGCTAAAATGGTAACCTCCTTAACCATTGCGGGCCTTAACTAATAACGTCATAAAAAACGGTTAACAGTTGTTAATCGTTTTTTTCTTTTGACCCGGCAGGGCAATAGATGATTGGAAGTGTTGGGTGTGCTGAAGCTTATGTAAGTGCCAAAGTCAGCCTTGCAGTACTGCGGACAGTCCCGTCGGAGCGCTGTAAGTACCAAAATCAGCCTTGCAGCTGCGGGTGGGGGGGCGGTAGCGAGTGGCGTCGGCGAGTGGCGCGGCAGCGAGTGGCGTCGGCGGAGGGCGGCGACGAGGGGCACTGCAGCCGCGCGCCGCCGAGGCTTGGTGAAAGCGGGACAGGCGGTATATACTATAGCTACTTATACGAGACTCGCGTGGCATGGGGGGAAGAGCATGGGAGCTTCCGATTATTGCAAGGTACTGATTGTGGACGACGAGCCGCTTATTCGGCAGGGGATTAAACACTTTATGAACTGGGAGCAGGAAGGCTTTCATATCGTCGGCGAAGCGTCGAACGGACAGGAGGCGCTGGAGCGGATCGAGGAATTGAGGCCGCATATCGTGTTGACCGACATCGTGATGCCGGTTATGGACGGAGAGGAGCTGGCGAAGCGGATCAAGCGGCAATATCCCGAAATCGAGGTGGTCGTGCTCAGCAGCTTCGGTCAGTTCGATTATGTCCGGTCGACGTTTCAGAGCGGGGTGGCGGACTATATTTTGAAGCCGAAGCTCGACATTCAGCATTTGCTGGCCGTGCTGAAGATGACGGCGGACAAAATTCCGGGGCTGCGCGGCTACGGAGCCGCTTCCGGCCGGCAGCCCAGCGCGGGGCGGCTGCTCGAGCGGCTGCTGTCCGGCTATGCCCCGGACGCCAGCCCGGAGGAGCTGCGGGCCGTATTTCCGCATGCCGCCTTTCGGCTGGCCGGAGCGGCTTTGCTCGGGCGCGGCGGCGGTGCGGAGCTGACGCGCCTGCTCGCGGAGCAGCTGCGAAGCGAGCTGCCCGACGCGGCGCTGGTCGAGCTGCCGCCGGAATCGCGCGCAGCCGCGCTGCTGGTCAACGCGGACCGCGATTCGCTGGAGCGGCTGAATCTATGGGCGAGATCGGCAGCCGCGAAGCTGCAAGCGGGCGGGCATCCCTTGCCGGTCTTGCTCGGCGGCACGTTCGAAGAGGTGCAGTCGCTCGGCGGCATGTACCGCGAGGCGTTTCTTAGATTGGCGGATTACGCCTATTTTATGCCGGACAAGACGGTACTTATGGAGAGTTTGCTGCCGGAACCGGCTCCGGAGCCGGAAACGTTCCCGCTCAACCGGTTTACGGAGGAGTTCAAGCGCGGACGGTTCCGGGAGGCGCTGGACGGTTTGCGGGCGCATGCGGCCAAGCTGGCTGCCTGTTATACGACGAGCGTGTTCGAATTCAAGTCGTTTTTGGGCAATTTGATTTTTAACGCGACGGTGCTCCTGGGTAATATGGGGTACGACGTCAAAAAGCTGGACGCGGCCAAATACGGCTATTTCAAATCCGTCGAAGACAGCGGAGCGGCGAAGGAGGCGCTGGACATCCTCGATGAGTTCATCGCCGAAGCGGAACGGTGCATCGCGGACAAGGAGAAGCAGGCGGGGACGGGCGGCGCCAATATGCAGAAGCTGCTCGACTATATCCATGAGCATTACGCCGAGCCGCTCAGTTTAAGCGAAATGGCGAAACATTTTCATTTCAACCCCTCCTATCTGTCCAGCTATTTCTCCTCCCACAACGAGGAAGGTTTCGTCGAATATTTGCACAAGGTCAGGACGGAGAAGGCGGAGGAGCTGCTGCGGCGCGGCGATGCGCCGATTTCGGAAATTAGCGGCATGGTCGGCTATTCGGACCACAGCTATTTCTGCAAAGTGTTCAAGAAGCAGACCGGCCTCTCGCCGAGCCGCTACCGCCGGGAATACCGAAACAAAGGAACGGGGCGCCAGTCAACATGAGAAAATGGTTCGATCGGTTCAAATACAACGGCTTGTTCGTCAAAATGTTTATTATTATGGTCATCAGCATCGTATCCGTCGCGATTATCGCCACCTGGACGACGATCAAAACGTCGGAGCGCGTCTTCTTTCAGACGTTCAGCATTACCAACTCGAAGGTCATCAATCAAATTACGAATAATATCGAAGCGTTCAATTACGCGATTGTCATCGCCTCCAACAACGTGCTGCAGAGCGGCACGATCCGCGGCTTTCTGTCCGAGGGAGAGGGAGATTCTCTCTCCAACTTCAAAACCTACTACAACATGACCCAGCAGGTAAAGAGGATCCATTCGGGCCTCGACGCTTATGATGTCAGCATTATGATCAGCGGAATCAACGGCCGCAGCCATGCGACGGACCGGGCAATTTGGCCGATATCGGACGAGGCGCTGCGCCAGCATGCCGTTACGCTTCGCACGCAGGCGGAGCCGCGCCGGCTGCAATATCATTACGATTCCGCCGCAGGAATCGACAGTCCCGATGCGGGACCGGTCATTGTCGCCTCCAAGGCGCTGCTGGACCGGACGACCGACAAAGTTTACGGCACGCTGTACATTCCGATCCGGGAGCGGGATTTCAGGCCGTTCTATGAAAGCTTTACGAGCCTGGGCAACGATGTGGCCGTGCTGAGCGGCGACGGGGTCATTCTGTCGTCCAACCGCGCGGAGTGGATCGGCCAGCTGTCGCCCGATTTGCTTGGCTACGCCACAGAGATGGAAGCGGGGACGCTGCCCTATATGGAAGCAGAGTTTATGGACAAAAGCCAGGTCATCCTGTCCAACTACATGCCGCAGCTCGATTTGTACATCGTCAATATAATCGACAAAGAGACGGCGATCGGCACGCTGACGGACACGGAGGCGATCTTCCTGACGGTGACGCTCATCATCGCCGGAGCCGTCATTATCGTATTCGTCATCTCGAGGCGCATGACCAAATCGCTTACCCGCCTGGTAAAGCAAATTTCGACCATATCCAAATACGAATTCGACCACAAGGTGACCGTCGGAGGCAGCTACGAAACGCGTCAGCTGGCGCAAGCGTTCAACTCGATGATGGACGAGCTCCAGGTGTACGTCGGTCAGCTTCTGGAGACGCAGAAGGGGCAGCGGAACGCGGAGCTCGAGGCGCTGCAGCAGCAGATCAACCCCCACTTTTTGTACAATACGCTTGCCTCGGTCAAATTTATGGTTCAGCAGGACAGCAAGGAGAAGGCGGCCGAGACGATCAATGCGCTTATTTCGCTTCTCCAAAATTCCATCGGCAACGTCAGCGCAACGATTCCGCTCAGCCAGGAGCTGGTCAATTTGCGCAACTACGACTTCATCAATCATGTCCGTTACGGCGACCGGATCAAGATGAGTTATTTTGTCGCGCCGGACTGTATGGGCTGCCACGTTCCGAAGCTGATTATCCAGCCTTTTATTGAAAATGCCTTTTTCCACGGATTCAACCGGAAAAGAGAGGGCAATATATATTTCATGGCGGCCAAGGAAGGCGGCGCCCTCATTTGCGAAATTGCGGATAACGGGGACGGCTTCGACCGCGGGGAGCTGGGCGAGGATCAGCTGCCCGTCGGCAAGGACAGCAAACGACAATTGTTTGCGGGCATCGGGGTCAAGAACGTTCACGACCGGATCCGGCTGCTGTACGGGGAATCGTACGGCGTGACCATCACCAGCGAGCCGGGCCAAGGAACGCAGGTCAAAATTCGGCTTCCGGTTATAGAAGACTAAAGATTTTCCCAATATCCAAAAATCGTGCAAACGGTTCGGGGCCCGCGCCCGTCAACCCGCAACAATCCGACAAATGGTCGCAAATATTATCCTAACGCCGTGAATATTTACGATGCTAAGATTTAGGTGTAGGCATGAAGCGCTTACAGGTCAATAAACAGATAAACGGAGGTCTTGACATGAAGAAAATGATCGCGGCGCTCCTCGCGGGGATGCTCATGCTGACCGCTTGCGGCGCCAACGACAACGCGGGCACGGGCACGGGCAATGCCGGCGGCAATGCGGGCAACGGGGGAGCGGCAAGCAAAATTACGGTATGGGCGTGGGACCCTAACTTTAACATCAAAACGATGAATTTGGCGAAGGAAGCGTACGCTGCGGAAAATCAGAACGTGCAAATCGATATTATCGAAAACGCGCAAAACGATATCGTCCAAAAGCTGAATACGGGACTCAGCTCCGGCACGACGAAAGGTCTGCCGAACATCGTCCTGATCGAGGACTATCGCGCGCAAAGCTTCCTGCAGGCGTATCCGGACATGTTCCATCCGCTTACCGGATCGTTCAAGACGGAAGACTTCGCAGACTACAAGCTGGGACCGACAAGCTTTAACGGCGAGCAATACGGATTGCCGTTCGACTCCGGCGTAACGGGCGTCTACGTCAGAACCGACTACCTGGAGCAAGCCGGCTACTCGGTGGAAGACATGCAGGACATTACTTGGGATCAATATATCGAGATCGGCAAAGCGGTCAAGGAAAAGACGGGCAAGGATTGGCTGTCGCTCGATCCGAACGATCTCGGCATTCTGCGCGTCATGATCCAGTCCGCAGGAGCCTGGTACTTGAAGGAAGACGGCAAAACGGCCGATCTGGCCGGCAACGCCGCTTTGAAGGAAGCTTTCGAAACGTACAAAAAGATGATGGATGCCAATATTGTCAAAATTCATTCCGACTGGAGCCAGTTCGTGGCGAACTACAACAGCGGCGCTGCCGCTTCCGTTCCGACGGGCAACTGGTTTACGCCTTCCATTACGGCGGCGGCCGACCAAGCCGGCAAATGGGCGATCGTGCCTCTGCCCAAGCTGACGAACAATCCGAACTCCGTCCATGCGTCCAACCTCGGCGGCAGCTCGTGGTACGTGCTGAACGTCGACGGCAAGGAAGAAGCGGCGAAGTTCCTGGCGGCAACGCTCGGCTCGAACGTCGATCTGTATCAGAAGCTGGTGACGGAAATAGGCGCGATCGGCACTTACAAGCCGGCGGCCGAGGGCGAAGCTTACAAAGCGGCCAGCGAATTTTTCGGCGGCCAGGAAATCGTCCAGGACTTTGCGAGATGGACGGCTGAAATTCCGAACGTCAACTACGGCATGCACACTTACGCGATCGAGGACATTCTGATCGTCGAGATGCAAAATTACCTGAACGGCAAAGCGATCGACCAGGTGCTGGCGGACGCTCAGAAACAAGCGGATTCGCAAATCAAATAACGAAGACTTGAAGGGAACCTTGGACATCCGCTTGCTGGCGAAGACGAAGTGGCAAGCGGGGTCCAAGGTTTTTCAATACGGATGCAAGGAGGAGCGGCCATGAACATTAAGGCGAGACAAAGCGCGATCAGCTGGTCGTTTATCGCCATCGCGGTCGTCATGATCTGCGTATTTTATTTTTACCCCATGATTCAGGCTCTAATGATGTCGTTCCAGTCCGGAACGGGGACGAATCTGTCGTTTACCGGCTTTGACAATTACGTGCGGCTGCTGTCGGACTCCACGTTCAAGACGGCGCTGACCAATACGTTTATATATCTCATCGTGCAAGTGCCGATCATGATCGTGCTGGCCATGTTTATATCGGTGCTGCTGAACGACAAAAATTTAAAGCTGAAAGGCTTCTTTCGTACGGCGATCTTTTTGCCGGCGGTGACGTCGCTGGTCGCTTATTCGGTCATATTCAAATATTTGTTCGGTCCCGACGGACTGATCAACCTGATGCTGCTCAAGCTGCATGTGATCAGCGCGCCGATCCAGTGGATCACCGATCCGTTCTGGGCAAAAGTTACGATTATTATCGCCATCACCTGGCGCTGGACGGGCTACAACATGATCTTCTACCTGTCCGCCCTGCAAAATATCGACAACTCGATCTACGAGGCGGCCCGCATTGACGGCGCATCCGCCTTCCGGCAGTTTACGAGCATTACGGTGCCGCTGCTGAAGCCGATCATTTTGTTCACGTCCATCACTTCGACGATCGGCACGCTGCAGCTGTTCGACGAAGTAATGAACATCACAAAAGGCGGCCCGGGCAACGCTACGATGACGCTGTCGCAATACATTTACAATCTGTCGTTCAAGTATACGCCGGACTTCGGCTATGCCGCGACCGTATCGTACGCGATCGTGATCCTGATCGTCATCTTCTCCATCCTACAGTTCAAATTGGCAGGTGATAAGAATGGCTAAGGCGAAACGAGTCTTTACTTACGTCTTCCTGAGCGCCGCGGCGATCGTCTCGATCTTCCCGTTTCTATGGATGATCGTCAGCGCGACGAACCGTTCCATCGACGTGACGCAGGGCAAGCTGCTGCCCGGTCCTTATTTGTTCGAAAATTTGACCAAGGCGTTCGACACGATCGACATCGTGCCCGCTTTGCTGAATTCCGCCAAAATTTCGATTACGACAACGCTGCTCGCCATGCTTATTTCGTCGCTGGCCGGCTACGGCTTTGAAATTTTTCGCAGCAGGGCGAAGGACGTCGTATTCAGCATTTTGCTGCTGTCGATGATGATTCCGTTCGCCGCGCTGATGGTGCCGTTGTACCGCATGTTCGGCGGCATCTCGCAAACGATGCCGTTTATCGGGATCGATACGATGTCATCGGTCATTCTTCCGACGGTCGTGACGGCATTTTTGATTTTCTTTTTCCGCCAGAGCACGAAGATGTTTCCGAAGGACATGCTGGAAGCGGGAAGAATCGACGGGCTGAGCGAGCTGGGCGTCTTTTTCCGGATTTACGTGCCGACAATGAAGACGACTTATGCCGCCGCCGCCATCATTACGTTTATGTCCAGCTGGAACAACTATTTGTGGCCGCTCGTCGTGCTGCAATCGCCGGAAAAACGGACGATTCCGCTGCTCATCTCCAACCTGGGCTCGAGCTATTCGCCGGATTACGGCGTCATTATGACGGTCATTCTGATCGCGACGCTGCCGACGGCGCTCGTATTTTTCCTGATGCAAAAGCATTTTGTGGCCGGCATGACCGGCTCGGTGAAGTAAAAGGAACTTGCGGCCGGCAGGGGCCCGGCCTCTGCCAGGCAGCTCTTCCGCTTCTTCGGCTTATGCGACGACAGCCTCTAAGAGGCGTTTTTGCCGAAAAGGCCGCTTGCCATATTTAAACGGAAATCAGAGCGCTTATTTGATCGATCTTTGGCAAAATTGTGCCTTAGGCGGGCAAAGGCGCTCAGTGCCGTTAGAAATACGATGGCCTTTTTTTGTTTCACTAACGTCACTGATTCCATTAGAAAGATCCTTAGTCTCGTTCAGGAAGACGGGCGGGAAAAAGCAGTGTTATTATCACGATCAAAGAAAGAAGGAGTGTTCGACTTGATTCAAGCGCAGAAGCCCAGCCTGGATTGGCTGAGCGACGTTCGGGTGTATGCCGTCAACCGTTTGCCGGCGCATTCCGACCATGTCTATTACGGTACGACGGAAGAAGCGGCGCGGAGGGCGCCGATGGCGATGCGCCACAGTCTGAACGGGATGTGGAAGTTTCAGTATTCTCCCAACCCCGCCAGCCGGCCGGCCGAGTTTTATAAGCCGTCGTTCAGCTGCAAGGGCTGGGGCGACATCGAAGTGCCGGGCCATATCCAGACGCAGGGCCACGGCCAAATGCAGTACGTCAATACGATGTATCCGTGGGATGGGCATGAGGAGCTTCGTCCGCCTCAAATCTCGCAGGACGACAACGCGGTCGGCAGCTATGCCTGTTATTTCGAAGTGCCGGACGCGATGCGGGGCAAGCCGCTTCATATCTCGTTTCAAGGCGTAGAGACGGCATTTTACGTATGGCTGAACGGACAGTTTGTCGGCTACGGTGAGGACAGCTTTACCCCGTCGGAATTCGAGCTGACGCCTTACGTTCGCGACGGCGAGAACAAGCTGGCGGTGGAGGTGTATCAGCGCAGCACGGGGGCTTGGCTGGAGGACCAGGACTTTTGGCGGTTTTCCGGGATTTTTCGCGAAGTATACCTGTATACGGTGCCGGATATTCACGTTTACGATCTCGATGTGCGCGCTGAGCTGGCCCCTTCTCTCAAGGAAGGCTCTCTGGAAGCGAAGCTGACATTCCGCGGGCAGCCTCCGGCAGGAGCGACAGCGGTGTTGACGCTGAGCGACGCGAAGGGCGTCCGGGTCGCTTCCGCTTCCGTCGGGCTGGACGGTCTGCCGCAAGCGGGGACGGCCGGGGTTGGCGATGGGCAGGGAGAGGCCCGCGCCGCATTCGGTGCCGCGTCTGTTGGCGACGGTAACGGCAAGGCGGCCGGCCATGCGGCGCCGTCGGCTGAGGCCGGCTTCTGTCGCGCCTCGCTGCGGCTGGACGTCAGGGAGCCGGAGCTGTGGAGCGCCGAGAGGCCGTATTTGTACGACGCCCTGATCGAGGTTTACGATGCCGCCGGCGTTGTCGTGGAAGCCATTCCGAGCCGCGTCGGCTTCCGCCGGTTTGAAATGAAGGATAAGATCATGACGCTCAACGGCAAGCGGATCGTGTTCAAGGGCGTCAACCGCCACGAGTTCCATCCTCGGAGAGGGCGCGCCATAACGAAGGAAGACATGCTGTGGGATATCCGGACGCTGAAGCGCAACAATATGAACGCGGTGCGCACGTCGCATTATCCGAACCAGAGTTTGTGGTACGAGCTTTGCGACGAGTACGGCATTTATGTCATCGATGAAATGAACCTGGAGACGCACGGATCGTGGCAAAAGATGGGCGCCGTCGAGCCGTCCTGGAACATTCCCGGCAGCAAGCCGGAATGGCAGGACATCGTCATGGACCGCGCGGTCTCGATGTATGAGCGTGACAAAAACCATCCGTCGATTCTGATCTGGTCGCTCGGCAACGAATCCTACGTCGGTGACGTGCTCGTGAACGTCGCCCGATACTTCCGTTCCGCAGATGGCGGGCGGCTCGTCCATTACGAGGGAGTCTTCTACGACCGGACCTTTACCGAAGCCAGCGACATGGAAAGCCGCATGTACGCAAAGCCGGCCGATATCGAGCAATATCTCAATAACGATCCGGACAAGCCTTATATTAGCTGCGAATACATGCACGCGATGGGCAACTCGCTCGGCGGAATGAAGAAGTATACCGATCTGGAACGCAAATATCCGATGTACCAGGGCGGCTTCATCTGGGATTACATCGATCAGTCGGTCTACAAGAAAGACCGTTACGGCAAGGAATATCTCGCATACGGCGGAGATTTCGGGGATCGCCCGACGGATTACGGCTTCTGCACGAACGGCCTCGTCTACGCGGACCGGCGGTTGTCGCCGAAAATGCAGGAGGTCAAGTTTCTGTACCAGAATGTAAAGCTGTTGCCGGACCGGAACGGCTTGACTGTGCGGAACGAAAATCTTTTTGTCGACACGTCGCATCTGGAGCTGGTGTATACGCTGTCGACCGACGGCCGGCTGCTTGAACGGAAAGTATTGGACGACGTTGTCCCGCCGGGAGAGGAACGGTTGATTCCCGTGGAGCTGGGAGGGGACGGCCTGCAGCCGGGCGAATATGTGCTGGAAGCTTCCTTGCGGCTGAAGGAGGCGGCATTGTGGGCGGAAGCGGGCTACGAGGTCGCCTTTGGGCAACATATATTTACGGTTGAGGCTGCGGCCGGCGATGGAGCGGCGGCGGTGAACGCGGCTGCCGATGCGGCGGCGGCCATGCCAAGTGCGAAGGTTTCCGGCGAAGCGGCATCGGGCATGAAGGGTGCGGATGCAGCTGTCGATGCACTAGCGGCCGTGCCAAGTACTAACGTTTCC
Organism: uncultured Paenibacillus sp.; assembly: GCA_937895345.1. GTDB lineage: Bacteria > Bacillota > Bacilli > Paenibacillales > Paenibacillaceae > Pristimantibacillus. The sequence goes on from CALAWP010000031.1 coordinate 18,969, forward strand.
GGCGAAGCGGCATCGGGTATGAAGGGTGCGGATGCAGCTGTCGATGCACTATCGGCCGTGCCAAGTGCTAACGTTTCCAGCGAAGCGGCATCGGGTATGGAAGGGGCGAAAACAGCTGTCGATGCTTCCGGCGGCGGCACCGGACTCAGAGTCGTCCACGGAGACGTCAACATCGGGGTCAAAGGACTCGGCTTCAGCGCCATGTTCTCCAAGCAGGCGATGACGTTGATCTCCCTTAACTATTCCGGCCGGGAAATGATCGCTTCCCCGCCGTTTCCGCTGTTCTGGCGCGCCACAACCGACAACGATCGCGGATTCATGCACGGCTTCGACGCCGGCGTCTGGTTCGCGGCAAGCTTGACGCGGCAAGGCTTGCTCGTCGACGTGACGGAAGACGGAGCGGACAGCGTGACGGTTACGTACCGTTACCGCTTCTCGATCAGCGAGGAAGCGGGCGTGACGGTCGCCTATACGGTGCGCGCCGACGGCAGCATCCGAGTGTCCGCCCGGTACAAAGGCGCGGCGGGGCTTCCGAAGCTTCCGATCTTCGCCTTGTCGTTCAAGGTTCCGGCCGATTACGACCAGCTCGACTGGTACGCGCTCGGACCGGAGGAAAATTACGTCGATCGCGCAAACGGAGCGAGGCTGTGCGAGTTCGGCGGCAAGGCGGCCGATCAGGTCGCCGGTTATGTCATGCCGCAGGAATCCGGCAACCGCACCGGCGTGCGCCGGGTGAGCGTGACGGACGCCATGGGCAGAGGCATTCGCATCAAGGCCGACGGCGAACCGGTCGAATGCGGCATCTCGCCTTACACGGCGTTCGAGCTGGAAAGCGCCCAGCACGTGTACGAGCTGCCGCCCGTTCACTATACGGTCGTCACCGTGGCGGGCCGCCAAATGGGCGTCGGAGGGGACGACAGCTGGGGCGCTCCCGTACACGAGGAGTTCACCATACCGGGAGACCGGGATTTGTCCTTCTCGTTTGTGATCGAGAAGGTGTAAATGCAGCAATGTTAATGCGTTAACGCTTTTTGAAGACCCGAACTTGCCGACTGGCGTTTTGTCCGCGCGGCAACGGTTCGGGTCTTTGAGCTGCCTGAGTGTACTAGACCTTGGAGTGTGGTTTGTATCGTTCCAATGGAGCAGTAATTTCACGAACGGACTTAGTGCGGAGTGAGACTAGGCTTGCCAAGGGCTTACAACTGGAGTGCCAAGAATACCCATAGTTACCCCGGGAATGCCTCTGGAGCTCCTAGTGCCTCTAGTTGCCCTAGGATTGCTCCAGGTTGCCCCTGCCCCTGCCCCTGCCCCTGCCCCTGCAGATTTGCAACGAACCTCAGCGAGCTTATTCGACCTGAAATGGGCCATTTACAATTTTAACGAACGTGAACGAGCTAATTTGTCCCCCAAAGGCTGCATCTCGTTCGAAAACCGGTTAATAGCGTCGATGTGATTCGTTACATTTTCAGAACTTTGATTTTATCGCGATTAACGATTGTCAGGTTCGTCAGATTCGTCGGCGGTCCGCCGAGTCAAGTCGCCGTAAATTAGCTGATCAAAGGCGGTTGACAATAAACCTGAGAAACATTATCATTATAGATGTTATTGATAATTGTTATCAACATGGACGGCATGGCCGTCATCGTTGCATTCCGATATATAACAATGCGATTAGAGCGTCACAATAATAAAAAGCAAAGCGCAAGCGGCGGAAGGAGCGTGCAGTTGATGATTCGGTTAGTAACGTCCGAGCTCGACATTTCCTATGACGACAGGCTGATCGTCCAAAATTTGAACATTGCCATCCCGCAAGGGAAAATTACGGCGCTTGTCGGTTCCAACGGTTCCGGCAAATCGACGATTCTGAAGACAATGGCCCGCATTATGAATCCGGCCAAGGGCAAGGTGCTGCTGGACGGCAAGTCCATTCACAAGCAGTCCACCAAGGAAGTGGCGAAGCAGCTCGCCATTTTGCCTCAGAATCCGACCGCTCCGGACGGGCTGACGGTGGCGGAGCTTGTATCGTACGGACGTTTCCCGTATCAGAAAGGCTTCGGCACCCTGACGAAAGAAGACCGGAACATCGTGCAATGGGCGATTGATGCGACGGGAATGAGCGAGTTTGCCGACAGACCTGTCGACCAGTTGTCCGGCGGTCAGCGCCAGCGGGCATGGATTGCGATGGCGCTTGCCCAGGAGACGGACATTTTGTTCCTTGACGAGCCGACCACGTTCCTCGACATGGCGCATCAGCTCGAGGTGCTTCATTTGCTACAGAAGCTTAACGAGATGAATAACCGAACCATCGTCATGGTCGTCCATGACTTGAACCACGCTTCCCGCTACGCCCATCACATGATCGCCATCAAAAAAGGCGTCGTCATCGGCGAAGGAACGCCGCTTGAAGTCATTACGCCCGAAATTATGCGAGAAGTGTTCAACATCGAAGCCGATATCGTGCCGGATCCGCGCACGGGTTTGCCGCTTTGCCTGCCGTTTGCGCTATCGGCCATTCCGGCGGCGGACCGGGTAATGAAAGATCAGCCGGTTCAAGAAGCCAAGCTTGCGGCGGCAGGCGCGTAACGCCGAATACGCCGATCGTCGAAGCCGCATGTTCGCCAATGAGCGGGCATCGCGGCTTTGTTACAGAGAAGGTATAAGTTTCACCTATTATCGTGCTTATATGTCAACAAGAAACGTAAGCTTCCTCAGAAGGACGGCGTTAACCGTTTACGCTTGTCGCTTATGTGAGCCGCTTGATTGCACCCGCTCGAATGCATGTTATCTGTGCCGATTGCCAGTATGCGTGATTGCGTTGCGGCATTGGCGAGCCTTAATTTGGAACAAAATTTTTTAAAAAGGCACTTGCATTTAGATGTCCGGCATGATATATTATTACTTGTCGCTGCGATGCAGAGTTTGCAAAAACGGCGGCGAAAAAGTGAAATGCGGAAGTGGCTCAGCGGTAGAGCATCGCCTTGCCAAGGCGAGGGTCGCGGGT
>CALAWP010000032.1 GCA_937895345.1 uncultured Paenibacillus sp.
AACGCGGGCAAGAGCCGCCGCGGCGAAATGGTATCCTGCTTCCTGCTGGAAATGGACGATTCCCTCAACTCGATCAACTACGTGCTGGGCACCTGCATGCAGCTGTCCAAGATCGGCGGCGGCGTAGCCGTCAACCTGTCGAAGCTGCGCGGGCGCGGCGAGCCGATCAAAGGCGTGGAAGGCGCGGCGAAGGGCATTATGCCGGTGCTGAAGCTGATGGAGGACGCGTTCTCCTACGCCGACCAGATGGGGCAGCGCAAAGGCTCCGGAGCGGGTTACTACAACATTTTCGGCTGGGACGTCATCGAGTTTCTCGATTGCAAAAAAATTAACGCCGACGAGAAGTCCCGCATCAAGACGCTGTCGATCGGCCTGATCATACCGAACAAGTTCTATCAATTGGCTGCGGAGAACAAGCCGCTGCACGTCTTCGGCCCGCATTCGGTGCAAGTGGCCTACGGTCAGCACCTGGACGATATGGACATGGACGTCATGTACGACGAGCTGGTCGCCAACGACAAGGTCCGCAAAAAAGTCGTGATGAGCGCGCGCGACATGATGACGAAGATCGCGTCTATCCAGCTGGAATCCGGCTACCCGTACATTATGAACAAGTCGAACGCCAACCGCGTTCATGCGCTGAAGGATATCGGCTCGGTCAAGATGTCCAACCTGTGCACGGAAATATTCCAGCTGCAGGAAACGTCCGAAATTAACGACTACGGCGTGGAAGACGTCATTCGCCGCGACATCAGCTGCAATCTGGCGTCGCTCAATATCGTCAACGTCATGGAACGGGGCAAGGTCAAGGAATCCGTCCATGTCGGCATCGAAGCGCTGACGACCGTAAGCGATCTGTCCAACATCGACAACGCGCCGGGCGTGCGCAAGGCGAACGAGGAGCTGCATTCCGTCGGTCTGGGCGCGATGAACCTGAACGGCTACCTTGCCAAAAACAAAATCGCTTACGAGAGCGAGGAAGCGAGAGATTTTGCCGGCGTGTTCTTTATGATGATGAATTTCTACTCGCTCGAGAAGAGCATGGAAATCGCCAAGGAGCGCGGCGTCACGTTCAAGGACTTCGAACGTTCCGAATACGCGAAGGGCACCTATTTCGACCGCTATGTGGAGACCGACTACCGTCCGAAGACGGAGCGCGTGAAGGAGCTGTTCGCCGGCATGCACATTCCGTCGCCGGAAGATTGGGCGGAGCTGAAGGCGAAGGTGCAGAAGCACGGCCTGTATCATGCATACCGCCTCGCGGTTGCGCCGACGCAAAGCATCTCGTACATTCAGAACGCGACCTCGAGCGTCATGCCGATCGTCGAGCATATCGAGACGCGCACGTACGCCAACTCGACGACGTATTATCCGATGCCGTATTTGTCGCAAGACAATTTCTTCTATTATAAATCGGCCTACAATATCGACCAGTTCAAGCTGATCGACCTGATCGCCGAAATTACGCAGCATGTCGACCAAGGCATTTCGACCGTGCTGCATGTAAACAGCAACGTGACGACCCGCGAGCTCGCGAGATTCTATATTTATGCCGCGCAAAAAGGGCTGAAGTCGCTCTATTATACGAGAACGAAACGCCTCTCCGTCGAGGAATGCACGAGCTGCGCCGTTTAAGGGCGGCGGGAGACCGGCGATTACGCAGGGGAAGAAGGGACAGGTTTAATGAAAGCAGTCAACTGGAACCGGCCGGACGATGATTTCACATTGACGTTCTGGCAGCAAAACGTGATGCAATTTTGGACGGATGAAGAAATTCCGTTGTCGGACGACAAGATGGACTGGATGGAAATGACCGACGACGAGCGCACCTTGTACAAAAACGTGCTGGGAGGCCTTACGCTGCTCGACACGATTCAGGGCGGCGTCGGCATGCCGAAAATATTGGAGCACGTGGACGGCCTGCAGCGCAAGGCGGTGCTCGGCTTTATGGCGATGATGGAGCAAATTCACGCCAAGTCGTACAGCAGCATCTTCACGACGCTCGCTTCCAACGAGGAAATTGACGCCATCTTCCGATGGGTCGAAGAGAACGAGCAGCTGCAGAAGAAAGCGCGTCTGATCTCTTCCTGGTATACGAACATTACGGGCCCGAGAGAGCTGTACAAGGCGATGGCGGCGTCCGTCTTCCTGGAAAGCTATTTGTTCTACAGCGGATTTTTCTATCCGCTCTACTTGGCCGGTCAGGGCAAAATGACAAGCAGCGGCGAAATTATCGACCTTATTCTGCGCGACGAAAGCATCCACGGCTTGTACGTCGGCGTCCTGGCGCAGGAGCTGTTCCAGACATTCGGCGCCGAGGAGCAGGACAAGCTAAAGACGGAAGTTTACGCTCTGCTCAACGAGCTGTACGAGAACGAGGTCATCTATACCGACAGCCTGTACAGCGCGGTGGGCTTGCAGGAGGATGTGAAAGCCTACGTTCGCTACAACGCCAACAAGGCGCTGATGAACCTCGGGCTGGAGCCGCAATTCCCGGACGAGCCGATCAATCCGATCGTGTTCAACGGCATCAGCACGCATACGAAGCAGCACGACTTTTTCTCCAAAAAAGGAAACGGGTACGTGCGCACCATTCACGTCGAACAACTGAAGGACGACGACTTCGTATTCAACTTCGCATAACGGAACAGCGCTGAAGCTGTCTCCTCGCATCTATTATTCGCTCCCGACTATGCCTGCCGGCTGGACGGGGGCGATTTTTTGCCTGTTCCCCGGCGGTTGCAGGAAGACGGGGCGAGCGCAGCGTATATTAACATAAGGAAACGGGAAGGAGGCCGCAATCGGTGAAGAGCATAGAGGTAAAGGAACTGACCGCTCGTTTCGGCTTGGAGGTGCTGGCCGGCTCGGACAAGCTGGACCGGAAAATCGTAAAGGCAAGAGCGTATCGTCCAGGCTTGGAATTCGTCGGATACTTTGATTATTTTCCTCAGGAGCACGTGCAAATTTTGGGCAAAAAGGAAATTACGTATTTGCATCGGCTGACGGAGGAGGAACGCAATCACCATATCGGCAATATCGTAAAATATCACCCGCCATGCTTTATCGTCACTTCGGGCCAGGACGGGTTGAAATATTTGACCAAATATTGCGAGGAGGAAGGCATTCCGCTTCTTCGTACGCAGGAGGCGACGGCGTCATTTCTCGGCATGCTGGACGCGTACTTGCTGAAGGCGCTCGCGCCGGAAATCGCGATTCACGGCGTCTGCATGAACGTTTCCGGTATCGGCATTCTGATTCGGGGCAAGTCGGGGGTCGGCAAGAGTGAAACGGCGCATACGCTTATTCGGCGCGGCCATCGTCTGGTGGCGGACGACATCGTCGTGCTGAAGAAGCTGAGCAACCAGACGCTGCTCGGCAGCCACAACGAAAAGACGAAGGAATTTCTGGCGCTGCGGAGCGTCGGGCTCGTCAACGTCGTCCGGCTTTACGGCCGCAAGGCGTTTCAGGACGAAACCCGGATCGCGCTCGATATCGAGCTGACCAAATGGCGGGACAACGAGCTGAACAACGATCTCGATTTGGAGCCGGAATTTGTGGAATATATGGGCGTGCAAATTCCGCATTTCGAAATTCAGCTGCAGCCCGGCCGCGACGTGGCGGGTCTGATCGAGGCGGCGGCCAACAACTGGTATTTGAAGCAGCAAGGCTACAGCGCGGCGCAAGATTTTATGAAGCGTTTGGAGCAGGGGTAAGAAAAAAACTATCCTTTTAATGGGAATTCATGCTACACTAGTACCGTAATGCTCATCCGGCGGCAAAATGCTTTCGAAGCGGCTTTTGCTCTTCACAAAACCAAGCGGATGCTTTCGAAGCTGGCTTTTGTTCATGCAAAACGCAGACCGTTTTGCACTTCACAAAACCTTAAGGAGGAAAAAGCGTGGAAAACTGCTCAATCGTGTCTCGACCTGAACTGCATTTGATCGGAATCAGCTATTGCGGGCCTTACTCTTCGTTTCCGGACGAAGCGATCCGGTTGCAGACGGAATTTCTGGCCAGAAAACATGAATTGAACGGCGCAGCCAAATCTTCCGTGCTCTACAGCCCCTATTTCGGCAACGAAGCTTTTGCGACTTATTGGGCTTGCTACGAGGCCGAGCATATGGAAGAGCTTCCTCCCGGCATGGTGCAAATTACGATCCCGGCGCATCGGTACGCCATGGTCGCATGTTCGAACAAAAGGATCGGCGAAGGCTACGAGCAGCTGCACGCTTGGATGAATGAGCAAAAATTGGTCAAGCACGAAACGGCCGTTTCGCTGGAGCTGTTTTATATCGACGAACAGCATTGGGAAGAAGAGCCGGTGGAGCTGCTGATCCCCATTCGCGATTAATCGTCTGATTCATAGTTTGGCAAGGACTTGCGGGTGCAGGTTCTTTTTCTTTTTTATGGAAAGCAACGTATCCCTCTGCGGGAACGATCGGAAGAAATCGAATCGAAAAGAAGGAGAGTGCGCGATGGCTTGGCCTTTGTTTATTGTAGACGCGTTCGCGAGAGAACCGTTTACCGGCAATCCCGCCGCCGTCTGTTTGCTGGAGACGAAGATGGAGGACGAGAGAATGGCACAGATTGCCGCCGAAATGAATTTGTCGGAGACGGCTTTTGTCGAGCGGGACGAAATGGGCGGCTTCGGCTTGAGATGGTTTGCCCCGAAGGCGGAGGTCGACCTGTGCGGACATGCGACGTTGGCAGCCGCGCACGTGTTGTGGGAACAAGGCTGGCTGTCCCGGTCGGAGACGGCCCGCTTCTCGACCCAAAGCGGGCGGCTGACGGCGGACTGGGAGGATGGCGAGATCGTCATGGACTTCCCCGCGGAAGCGCCCGCTCCGACCGCGGCGCCGAATGAGTTGATCGAAGGATTGGGGCTTATTCCCAAATATGTCGGCCGCAACCGGATGGATTACGTGGTGGAAATCGACGGCGAAGAAGCGGTCCGGTCGCTTCGGCCGGATTACGGCATGCTGGCCCGGTTGGACGCGAGAGGCGTTATCGTAACCAGCCGGGGGAAGGGGGACGATTGCGATTTCGTGTCGCGGGCGTTCTTCCCGGTTCTCGGCGTGAACGAGGATCCGGTCACCGGCTCGGCGCACTGCGCTTTGGCGCCGTATTGGGAGAAACGGTTAAGGAAAAGTGGATTGACCGGCTATCAGGCGTCGGAACGCGGCGGCTATGTCGGCGTGCGCACGATCGGCGACCGCGTTCAGCTGCGGGGCCGGGCTGTCACGGTGCTGCGCGGACAGCTGGAAGGCTGATGCGCAGCTGCTGAAGCGGCCGTAACGACAGGAACGGTTAAACACGAGAGCGCCGCTCCGCAAACGAATCGCGGGAGCGGCGCTCTGCCGGTTTAGGCACCTATAAGAAACTATAAGTTTCACCTTATACCGAGCTTATAAGTCAACGCGAAACGTAAGCTGCGCCTCCAAAGGACAGCGTCAGCCGTTTACGCTTGCATGCTTTTGGCGGAGGCGGGCATCGACCGGAAGGAAGTGACTCTGTTTTTGCCGGTAGTCTTGGAATAATACATCGCGGCGTCGGCCTGCTTGATCAAATCCTGGAGGCTGGCCGTTTCTTTGGTAGTGCTGAAGCCGACGCTGACGGTGACGATCGTCTCGGCTTCCACCCTGCGCCGGATCGATTCGGCCACGATGTCCGGCTTGACCCGGTCCGTGCCGATGCAAGCCAGCAGCTCCTCCCCGCCGTAGCGGCCGGCCGCCCCGATGCCGCTCGCTTCTTCTTTAATAATTTCCGCGACCTTCTTCAGCACTCCGTCCGCCTTATGATGGCCGTGCGTGTCGTTCAGCTTCTTGAAGTTGTCGATGTCGCAAAAAATGACGGCCGCTTTTTTGCTTTTGGCCAGCAGGCTTTCCGCCTTCGCGTTAAAGTGCCGCCTGTTGTACAGCCCGGTCAGCCCGTCGACGATGGACGATTGATAAGTGGACAGAAGCCGGTCGATGACCCATTCGAACAGCAGCATAAACAATAGGGCGAAGTAGACGACCGGCAGCAGCAGCCGAAGTAGCGACAGCCACGCCTGACCGCCTTCAAATACGTACAGATCGGACAGTCTCGCCAGCTCCGCCGCAAAATAAACGACAAGGCCGGCATAAAATTTGGTGTTCATATCCGCGCTGCGGGTCGCCAGCAAAATAATGAGCGTGACGACGATGCCGTACAGGTCCAGCAGCGGGAAGGCGGCCGTGCCGCCGGTATCGGCGCCGTAAGGCTCCAAGAAGAATTGGACGGCGGTCAGCGCCGCCGCCAGCGCCGCCATGAGCAGGAATGGAACGACTTTGAGCTGGGCCGAGCGGTTTGTATACAATTTCATGAATACAAAGTTTATAATAATAAAGGAGACGATTTGCAGAACGTTCGCAAACAATTCGACGGACGCCGGGAGCCGCAGCGCCGGAGCGGCCAGCGCCGCGAGCGTTCCCTGCTGGGCGGCCAGCAGCGAAATCGCCGCGATGAGCCATCGGTAGACGGTCTTGTTGCTGTAGCTGATATACAGCTTGACCGCCATGAACAGCATCAAGCTCAAAATAACGATCGCGGATAAGGATGAAAGCAGTTGTCCGTTCGGTCCGGCAAGCCATTGGGCCATTGTCATAAATCTACCACCATTAGCAGAGTCGTCTAGCAGCTTTACAGAAACATACGTTCTATTATATCATATTTTAAACCGTTGGGAAGCTTCATCGAGCAAAGGCGGCCCGCTACAAACGGAGTTGGGAGTTGGGACTTATGAATATACTGCAAGCGTTGTTTTTTCCTCCGGAGCAGCCCGGCGGAGTGTCGTCGATGGTCCCCTATATCCAGGAAAGGTTCGTCAAGCTGGGATGGCAGATGGAGCTGTTCTCTCTGCCTAAGCGCATCCGAGGCAAAGGCCAGGAGGACGTCTCGTTTTCCACGTTCGACTATACGGAATATATCGGCAATCCTTTGGTCGATAAGTATATCCAGACGTACAAAGATTACGTATGGTGGACGCGCATGCGCATTCACAAGACGTACGACATTATCCATGCGCACCATCCGATCGCCGCGCTGGTCATGAAGCAGCTGTTTCCGGACACGCCGCTCATGATGACCGTCCATTCGAGCTACGAGCGCGAGCTGATTTTGAACAAAAAAATAGAGGAGGACGGTCCGGAGCACCGGTTTCTGAAGTCGATCTACGGAGAACTGGAAGCGAAGGCCGATCTGCTGCTGACGGTATCGGAGTCGTTCCGCCAATATTTGGCCCCTTATATCAAACGTCCGGAAGCGGTAAAGGTTATTCCGAACGGCTTCGACGAGAAACGGTTCAAGCCGATCTCGCACGAGAACGAAGTCGCGCAGCTGATTACCGTCTGCCGGCTCGTGCCGGCCAAAGGGCTGGACGTGCTGCTGCACGCTTGCGCGGAGCTGAAACAAAGAGGCTGCCCGTTCGTGCTGCACATTATCGGGGACGGTCCGATGCGCAAGGAGCTGGAGCAGCTGGCGAAGGAGCTGCATTTGTACGACGATATTATTTTTTACGGCTATATGCTGCATCCGGAAGAATTTATGCCGTTTTTTGACATCTTCGTCCTGCCTTCGAGAGCGGAGGCGTTCGGCTCCGTCTTCGCCGAGGCGGCGTTATGCTGGCTGGCGCTGGTCGGCACGGATGTCGGAGGCATCTCGGAGCAGATCGAGGACGGCGTCAACGGGCTTCTGGTTCCTCCGGACGATGCCGAGGCGCTGGCGAACGCGCTGGAGAAGCTCGTGACCGATCCCGATTACCGGTACAATATGGCGCGGGAGGCATGGAACAAAGCGAAGAAGGTTTATTCGCTGCAGCGGGTCATCGCCCAGTTGAAAAAAGTATACGTCGGCCTGGGGAACGGCCAGGGCAGCCGGACGGAAGCGTAAAGGGCGGGAGCAGAATGAGTGTGCCGTTTCGTTTTATCCATGCTGCGGATTTGCATGTGGACAGTCCGTTCCGCGGCTTGACGGGCGTTCCGGAGCCCGTTAGGGAAGCGTTGACGCAGTCGACGTTTGCCGCGGTCAAGCGGCTGACCGACGCCGCGATCGAACGGGAGGCCGACTTTGTCGTGATCGCGGGCGACCTGTACGATGAAGCGGACAGCTCGCTGCGCGCGCAGCTGGCGCTGCACAAGGAATGGAGCAGACTGTCCCGCTTCGGCATCGCCGTCTACGCGATTCACGGCAATCACGATCATCTGGGCGGCATGCGGGCCAGGCTGGAGCTGCCCGGCAACGTACATATATTCGGCACGGACGCCGCGGACGCGGCGCCCGCTTATCGGCGCAGCGGCGAGCGGGCCGCCGTCGTCTGCGGACAGTCGTACGGCGAACGGGCCGTCCGCCGCAATATGGCGGCGGACTATCGCCCGCTTCCCGAAGACGCGTACCATATCGCGCTGCTGCACGGCAACGTCGGCGGCGATCCGCTGCACGACGCTTACGCCCCGTGCAGCCTGGAGCAGCTGACGGGCAGCGGCTTCGACTATTGGGCGCTGGGCCATATCCATCAGCGCCGGGTGCTGTCGGAATATCCGCATATCGTATACCCCGGCAATCCACAAGGCCGGAACCCGAGAGAGACCGGCGCAAAAGGCTGTTATGTCGTCGACGTGGACGAAAGGAGGCGGACAAGCCTGACTTTCGTTCCGCTCGACGGCGTCCGTTGGCTGGAGCTGGAAGTTCCGATCGCCGGCGCCGATACGGAGCAGGAGCTTCTGGCACGGCTGGAGGCCGCGGCGGCGGAAGCGGGACGCGCCGCGGAGGGCCGCAGCGTTATGCTGCGCTTGAAGCTGACGGGCAGAGGAGCGCTCCACGATTGGCTGTCCGAGACGGCCATCCTCCGGACGCTGCTGGAGCAGCTGCAGGAGGCGGAGGACTTTGCCGGCGGCGAGACTTGGACATACGTCTACGAAATCGCGGCGTCGACGGACCGCGCGCTGGATTGGGCGGCGCTGGCGCAGGAGGACAGCTTTGCGGGCGAGCTTCTCCGGCTGGCCGGTCGGCTGCGGGAGGACGACGGGCAATGGAAAAGCTTTGCGCAGACCGCCTTGCGTCCCGCCGCCTCGCATGCCAGACTGGGCCGGCTGCAGCGGGACAAGTGGGAGGACCCGCCGGAGAGATGGCTTCGCGAAGCGGCGGAGCTGGCGGCGGATTTGCTGGCCGGACAGCGGCGGAGCCGGCAAGGCGAATAAACGGCGACGGCGCCGCGGAACGGGCGCATCAACGGCGGCCCCGCAACGGCGCCAAGCGATCGGAGGTGCGACATGCGGGACGTACGCGACATAAGCGACATGCACGACATACGCAGCATGCACGACATGCTTGATATGAGCGAAATGCGCGAGCTGCGTATAGCGGAAGCGGAAATTAACGGCTACGGACAGCTTCATCGCCGGCGGATCGATCTGGATGCGCCGGTTGTTGTCGTTTACGGGCCCAACGAGGCGGGCAAAAGCACGCTGTTCGGTTTTATCCGGACGATGCTGTACGGTTTCCCGAAGCGGAGCGCGCCGTCGGAGAGGCGGGAGCCCGTGTACGGAGGGCGCCATGGCGGGAGGCTGTTCGTGCGCGCGGCGGACGGGCCGATCGTTATTGAACGGTATGCGGATGAGAGCAAGCCGGTCATTCGCAAGCTGGAGACGCCGGCGGCCGGGCGGAGCCAGGGGACGGAAGATTGGGGCAGGCTGGACGATCAAGCGGAGTGGGAACGGCAATATTTGGGCGGCGTTAACGAAAGGCTGTACCGTCAATTGTACGCCATTACGCTGTCGGAGCTGCAAGAGGCGGGCCGGCTGTCGGGCGGCGAGCTGGGGCAGTATCTTTATTTGGCCGGCTGGGATGACGGCGAGGCGATCGCGGCTGCCGAGAAACGGCTGACGGCGGAAATGGAAGTCCTTTTTAAGCCGCGAGGAACCCAGCAGGAGCTGATCGAAGCCGCGAAAGAGATGGAGCGCATTCAAGCCGGGCTGCGCGCTCTCGGCAGCGAGATCGAGACGTATAACGGTCTGCTTCAGGAAGCCGAAAGGACGGAAAGGTCGCTCGATCGTCTGAGCCGGACGCTGCCCGAGGCGGAAGAGAAGGCGCAGGCGCTCGGAAAGGCGCTTGTGCTGCGGGAGCTGTGGGTACGCAAGCGGCAGCTGGAGGAGGAGCGGGCCAAGCTGGCCTATGCCGAGCGGATCGCGCCGGGCGCGGACAAGGCGTGGGAAGATTTGTCCGCGGCCAGGCGGGAGGCCGAAGAGGCGCTCAGCGGACGGGAGCAGCGGCGGCGGCTTCTGGAACAGAAGCTGGCGCCGCTCCGGTTCGACGGGAAGCTGCTCGAACGTGCCGCGGAGACGGAGGCGCTGCTGCAAGCGGCGGACCGGATGCAGGCGGTGAAGCTGCAGCTGACGGAGTGGGAGACGGAGCTGGCCGGGCTGGACGAGGCCATCGCCGGAGCCGTCTCCCAAATATCGCCGGAGTGGACGGAGCGGCAGCTGCGCGAGCTGCTGGTGACGGTGGCGGACCGCGATTACATCCGGAGCGTCCGCGACCGGCAGGAGCGGCAGCAGCGGAGCGAGGAGCGGCTGCAGGCGGAGCTGGAGGCGGCGCGCCGGCAAGCGCACGAGGCGGAGCGGGCCGCCGCCGGGGCGGCGGAGGCCGCTCGCCGCGAGGAGCAGCGCTGCCGGCACATCCGGGAGAGCGGCTGGGGCTTGCTTCCGGCG
>CALAWP010000033.1 GCA_937895345.1 uncultured Paenibacillus sp.
CGAGCATGAGGCGCCCGAAACGGAGCTGTAGGTTCACGCGCGACCTTAGAGCGAGTGTGAGGCGCCCGAAACGAGTCTGTAAGTTCACGCGCGACCTTAGAGCGAGTGTGAGGCGCCCGAAACGGAGCTGTAAGTTCACGCGCGACCTTAGAGCGAGTGTGAGGCGCCCGAAACGGAGCTGTAAGTTCACGTGCGACCTTAAAGTGTGCGGAAGCAACGCGGATGCCAGCCGCAAGTTCACGCGCGACCTTGGAGCGAGTGTGAGGCGACCGGAACGGACCCGCAACCCAAAAAGCGGCAGCCATGGACCTCTGAATGAGGTCCCCGGCTGCCGCTTTTTTTTGTATCGCTCTAACGTTCCGCTTACTCCGGCACGACGCTCCGCAGCACGGTCATGCGGCCGGAGAGCGAGTAGCCGCCCAGCGTGGCCGGGAGCAGGAAGCATTCGCCGGCTTTGACGGCCTGCGATCCGCCGTTCCATTGCAGCTCGCCGGTCCCTTCCGCGATAACGAGAATGACGAAGCTTTCCGGCGTTGTGGACAAGGCCAGCGGCCCGTCGACGACGCCCTTTTCGACGAGGAAGTAAGGCGATTCCGCGATCGTCAGCCATTCTCCGGCATTCACGCCTCCGGTCTTCATCCGGCGGGCGCCAGCGCCTTCATAGGCGATCACATTCAAGGAATCCTCGACGTGCAGCTCGCGCAGCTTGCCGTCCAGTCCCGGACGGTCGTAATCGTACAGGCGGTACGTCGTATCCGAATTTTGCTGAATTTCCGCCACGACGACGCCGGAGCACAGCGCATGAACGGTGCCGGCCGGAATATAGAAGGCGTCGCCCGCCTCCACGGACACTTCCTGAAGCGTGTCCATAATGCGGCCTTCCGCAATGGCGGCTTCCATCGCCGCCCGGTCGACGCCTTCCTTCAGGCCGTAAATGATTTTGGCGCCCGGCTTCGCGTCGAGGATGTACCACATTTCCGTCTTGCCGAGCTCGCCCTCGGGCAGCCGCTCGTAGCTGTCGGTCGGATGCACCTGGACGGACAGGTCGTCGTTGCAGTCGAGCAGCTTGATGAGCAGCGGAAACCGGCCGTTTTTTTCCGAGAAGCCGCGGCTGCCGAACCATTCCTTGCCGTACAGCTCCCGGATGGCATCGAGACCGAGACCGGCCAGCGGCCCGTTTACGACGCGGGTCGTGCCGTTCGGGTGGTCGCCGATCATCCAGCCTTCGCCGATCGCCCCTTCCGGCAGCTCGAGGCCAAACCGCTCGAGAGCCCGTCCGCCCCAGATCCGCTCTTTCATTTCCGGCTTGAATTGCAGCGGGTAAGGCGCGGCGCCGCCCGGCTGGAACAGCTCCAGCAGCTCGCCGTCGGGCCCGTAGAAGAAAAAGTAGCGGGATCCGTCCGGCAGCGTCGTCAATTCCGTATCGCGCAGCGGCACGCCCAGCTGCTTGATTCTCGCGAACTCGGCTTCGATATCGTCCACCGTAAAGGCGGCGTGATGCACTTTGCCTTCGGCGGGCAATCCGTCGTTGTAGCCTTCGATCAGCTCGAGCACCGTCTCGTCGCTGCCAGGGAACGACAGAAACGCCAGGCGGATGACGCCGTTCGTGTGAGGCATCGTAAATTTGTGTCTCATTCCCAGCACTTTGACGTAAAAATCAACGGAAGCTTCAATGTTTTTGACCATAATGCCCAAATGCTCGATTTTTGTGACTGCCATCATCAGTCTCCTCTCTTGTATGCAACGCTTAAAATATGTAAAGCCGGCCCGGTCTTCAAGCCGGGCCGCACGGGCCGGAGCGGCTTCGCTCCACGCCGATCAAATAAGGCGCGGACGGTCGCTGCGGCTGGCGGTACAGCGCGGCGCGCCCTTCGGCGGCCGGCAGCTCCGCCGCCCAGCGTTCCACAGCCGCCGCTTCCGCGTCCCCGCCCGGATGGCCGGGATACAGGACGCAGGTGAGAATGCCGCCCGGCCGCAGCAGGGCCAAAGCGGTCTCAAGCGCCGCCAAGGTCGTATCCGGCTTCGTGATGACGGACGGATCGCCGCCTCCGGGCAAGTACCCGAGGTTGAACATGACGGCGGCAATGCGTCCCCGGTCCTCCGGATCGACATATTCGGCCATAGCCGCGTGGTCCGCCAGCAGCAGCCGAATATCCGGCGAAGCGTCTCCCGCCAGCTCGGCGCGAAGCCGGTCCGCCGTTCGGTCCAGCGCTTCCTGCTGAATATCGAACGCATAGATCTTTCCTTTGCGGCCGACCAGCCGGGCGAGCGCCAGCGTATCGACCCCGCCGCCCGCCGTTGCGTCAATGACGGCATCGCCGCCTCCCGCGCGCTCGGCCGTCCACTGGTGGGCCATGCTCAATACGGACAAAAATCCCATATCCCGCCTACGCCTCCCGCTTCCAAAGCTTGCCCTGCCACGTGCCGCGTCGTTTCAGCTCGGCGTCGATCGCATTGAGCACCGCCCATTTGTTCATGCTCCACATCGGTCCGATCAATAGCTCCTTCGGCGCATCTCCCGTCAGCCGATGCACGATCATGTCCGGCGGCAGCAGCTCCAGACTGTCGACGACCAGCTTCACGTATTCGTCCATCTCGAGAAACCGCAGCAGCCCTTCGTTGTATTGCCGGACCATCGGCGTTTTGCGCATGAGGTGGAGCAGATGAATCTTGATCCCTTGCACGTCCATGCGCGACACGGCGCGGCAAGTATCCAGCATCATCCCGTGCGTTTCCTGCGGCAAGCCGTAAATAATATGGGCGCATACGCGGATGTTGCGCTCCCGCAGCCTCCGCACCGCATCGAGGTAACAAGCCGTATCGTGAGCGCGGTTGATCAGCTGGGAAGTCGATTCGTGCACGGTCTGCAGGCCCATTTCCACCCATAGATACGTGCGTTCGTTCAGTTCGGCCAAATAATCGACGACGTCGTCCGGCAGGCAATCCGGCCGGGTCGCGATCGACAATCCGACGACGCCCGGCTGTTCCAATATAACCTCATAATACTCCCGCAGCGTCTCGACCGGCGCGTACGTGTTCGTAAAGGCCTGAAAATAGCCGATATATTTGGCGTTCGGCCATTTCAAGTGCTGTCTGTCCCGGATTTTGTTGAACTGGGTGACCAGATCGTCGCGCCGGCTGCCCGCGAAATCGCCGGACCCTCTGGCGCTGCAGAAGGTACAGCCGCCCGCGGCGATAGAGCCGTCCCGGTTCGGACAGGTGAAGCCGGCATCCAGCGTCACCTTGAACGCCTTGCTCCCGAATTGCTTCCGCATTTCATAATTCCATGTATGAAACCGCTTGTCCCCCCACAGCCTCGGCTGCAAAGACGCGTCCAGTCCGATCATCGTTTTCCCTTCTTTCCAGACATTCAACCTTCATTTTAACGAAAAACGGACCGAAAAGCCATCGTTTAAACCGGCCCCGCATGATATCGTTCGGATATTGGCGAAACTGGAAATTGAACCGTTGAAACGAGAAATTATGCTTGCATAACCTAACATGATGTGTTATATTAAAAGTGCGACAAATCAATAAAAATACCTGACATGGACTAGTTGAAACCGCACACATAAAAAGTCGATTTATTGGAAATGATGTTTAAAAAATCGATGAGGTGATGTGAGATGAATATGACGAAAATTCCGAACGGGGACGAAAAAGTAACGGTAGAGCTGACGGTGAAGGAACTGATCGCGCTGACGGGCATCCGTTTTCCGAACAACCACAAGCTTGAAATCGAAGCCAAGAAAAAGCTCAAGTCCGTGCTGGAAGACACGTTCGAGACGGGCGGCAAGGACAACGCTCCGATTCCATACCAGATGTTGAACTGACGACAACTTGAAGATCCGAAGAAGCCGCGGCCGGCGTGCCGCGGCTTTGCTGTGCGAACGGAGCATGTCCTCTGGCAAGCTTTGGGAAGTCCCGGCGGACAGCCGCTTTAGTCCGCGACGGCCGGAAGCGCAAGCTTTACAAAGGCGGCAAAGTTGGGCACAATAAGGACGAAATCATTCTCATGCGCGTTCGCATTCGGCACAGGAGAGTATAAGAGGAGCTGCAACATATGCGTTTAAGAGGCAGAAAAGGGATTCGGGAAAGTTTGGAAAGCCAGCCGGAGCTTGTCGTGCTGGACGCTTCGCCTTACAAAGGGCGCTGGCGCGAATTTTTCGGCAACGACCGGCCGATCCACGTCGAGCTCGGCATGGGCAAAGGGCGGTTTATCAGCGAAATGAGCGTCCGTTATCCGGATATTAATTTTGTCGGCGTGGACATGTACGACGAGCTGCTGCGGCGGGCCAGCGAGAAAGCCCGGACGGCGTGGGAAGCGCGCGGCGAACAGAATCCGCCCAATCTGGCGCTGCTTCGCGCGAATATCGAAGGGATCGAAACGATGTTTGCGCCGGGCGAAATCGAACGCATTTATTTGAATTTCAGCGATCCGTGGCCCAAGAGCAAGCATGCGAGACGGAGACTGACGCATCCGCGTTTTTTGCGGCGGTATATCGAGCTGTTGAACGAACGGGGCGAAATTCATTTCAAGACCGATTCTCAGCCGCTCTTCGAATTTTCGCTGAACAGCTTTGCGGAGATGGAGCTGACGATGCGGAACATTTCGCTTCATCTGCATAAGGACGGCCCGCGGGAAGACCTCGTCTTCACGGAGTATGAAATGAAGTTTATGGAGAAGGGGCAAAACATTCACCGCGTCGAGGTGGTTATCGGCGAAGAGGCGCTGAGGCAGCACCGCGAGCTGCTGCGCCGCCAGGCGGAATAAGCGAAACGAATCGCTGCAGCAACAAAAAAGAGGACCTGAGTCCTCTTTTTTATTTTGGCCATAATGGCCTTTCATGTCGATTTATCGTCTATGCCCGATGGGGCGCATCGCCCGCGGGCCCGCGGGATATTGGAGCGCTGTAAGTAACGAAATCAGCGTTGCAGCAACGCGGAGCGTATATTCTTTCAGGCGGCTGGCGGAGACGCCCACAGCAGATGGACGATCAGGGCGGTCACCGTTCCCAGAACGGCTCCCGCGGCGACGTCGGAAGGATAATGAAGCCCGAGATACATGCGAGACCAGGCAACGGATATGCCAATGACGAGCGCGATCGGGGTCAAAATAACGATAAGCGACCCGCCCGCCAGCAGCCAGGGGATCAGCCAGGCGAAGATCGCGGTCGTATGGCCGGACGGGAAGGAGGAGTCCTGCAGCGGGTTCCGGCCGGTGTTGACATCCGGGAGCGCCTGATACGGCCGCAGCCGCTTGAATTTCCTCTTCACGATGGCTACCGGTATATGGCTGATGACGACGGCGGCAAAGCATTTCCATCCGGCCGTGCTCCAGTTTCCGCCGGCGAGCAGCGCGGCCAGAAGCGCGGTTGCAAGCGTGAACGTGGCGCCGCCCATATGCGTAATGACGGTCAGCCATCGGTCGATGAACGCATACCGCCTGCTTCCGGAGTTTCTCCGGTTTGCCCACAGGAGCATTTTTTCCTCATTCGTTCTCAACCAATCCATCATTCTTTCCATCGCCAGTCATCCTTCCCGTCTCCCTTGGTTGAAGCTTTCGCTGACCCCATCTTACCACTGATTTGTTGTCTGAGCATTAAATTCGCGATAAATTATCGTGAACCGGAGTATGCGGGCGCCGCCGGAAAGCGAATAATGGAGAATTAACGGGCCGGAATTAATTAATTTTAATGATGCCGCAAAAAATGGGTTCCTTGGTGCTAAAAACGAAGCAATTGGTTGAGAATAAGACGGAAGCGAAGCAAAGCGGGGGGAATGGTCAATCCAGCCGCAATGCAAGCGTTTTTCTGGAAGTTTTAGAATCAATTAAGGTGTTTTCCCGTTTTGACAAAAGAGCCGGTTAGGATGGAAAATCAGTAAATCCGATTCGCGAAGACGGGCGTAAACCAAATAGATGCCCGCTCGTTTGAACCGAAAATTGCCGATCAGACGTAATAACAAAAAACAAAGCTTGCCGCTCCGGCTTTCCGGTGATGAAGCAAGCCATTCGAAAAAGGGGTCAAGGGGGTAGTACGCCATGTTTTTTACGATTTTGTTTATTGTTTTTCAAGTGACGCTGGCCGCCATTGCCGTGTATCAGTTTTCGCTCTCGATGTTCGGGTTTATGAAAAACAAAAGCAGCAAGCGTGTCGCTCCGCAAAAGTCGTTTGCCATTCTGGTGGCCGCGCATAACGAGGAGAAGGTTGTCGGCGCTTTGATCGAAAACTTGAAGCAGCTCGATTATCCCAAGGAGCTGTACGATATTTTCGTCATTTGCGACAACTGCACGGACGGCACCGCCAATATCGCCCGCAGCCTCGGCGTTCACGCGTGCGAGCGGACGAATTACCACCTGCGCGGCAAGGGCTACGCCATTGAGTGGATGCTCAAGGAGCTGTGGGCCATGCCGAGGCAGTACGACGCGGTCGTCATGTTCGACGCCGACAATTTGGTCAACCGCGATTTCTTGAAGCTGATGAACGACGATTTGTGCGCGGGCCATCAAGTCATTCAAGGATACCTGGATACCAAAAATCCGAACGACTCCTGGGTGACGGCGGCATACGCGATTACTTACTGGTATTGCAACCGGCTGTGGCAGCTGTCGCGCCGCAACCTGAAGATGAGCAATTTTCTCGGGGGAACGGGCATGTGCTTCGATTCCGCCCTGCTGAAGGAAGTCGGCTGGGGCGCCACCAGCCTCGTGGAGGATCTGGAGTTTTCGATGCGCTGCGTAAGCCGCGGCGTCTATCCGGTGCTGAACTACGACGCCAAAGTATACGACGAGAAGCCGGTTTCGTTCCGGGCTTCCGCAAGACAGCGCCTGCGGTGGATGCAAGGGCATTTTACGGTGGCCCGCCATTATTTCCTGCCGCTCCTGTGGGCGAGCATTAAGGAACGCAATCTTGTGAAGTTCGACGCCGCCGTCTATTCCTTTTCCGTCTACAATACGCTGCTCGGCTTTCTGCTGACCGCGGTGCTGTGGATCGATCTGGCGATTCCGGCCGACGACGTCATTCATTCCGTCTACAGCTATTTGCCTTGGTGGCTGGTCGCCGTCATTATTATTGCAACGGTCGCGCAGTTCCCGGCCGCAATGATGGTGGAGAAGGTCAAGTCGTGGAAAATGTATGCGCATCTGCTGACGCTGCCGTTTTTCCTCGTCTCGTGGTGGCCGATTACGTTCTACGCGTTTTTTACCCAGAACAACAAAACGTGGAGCCACACGCAGCATACGCGCGTCGTACGCATCGAGGAAGTGCAGAGCAAGTAGCGGGCGGTTCGTGTTGACAGCCCGTTTCAGGCTGTGATATAGTTTACAAGTGATATTTGACAAATGCATCGCACAAGCAGAAGCGCCCGCTTCTCACCTTTCGGAACGTCCCGTCTGGTTTGCGGTAATTCGGAATTTAAGCCGTCATGGCAGCCTTGCGCCGCCGGCGACGTGAATTGCGGTTATGGAATGCGGGTTCGCGCGAACCCGCATTTTTTTGTTTGGTTTGATATAAGAGAGTATAGGCTTCGCTTTATACTATGCTTATATTGGACGCGGAACGGCTGCCGCCCCGGCGGGGGTTGAAGCGCCGTTTGCGCGTCTTGCACGACAGTACAAATTGGAGGTGGCACATTATTAGCAGGGAACATCAAGTCAATGATGAAATTCGGGCCAGAGAGGTTCGACTGGTGGGCGCAGAAGGCGAGCAGATCGGCATTAAGTCGCTTCGCGACGCATTGCAGATGGCAGCCGACCTTAATCTGGATCTGGTGAACGTCGCACCGCAGGCGAAGCCTCCGGTATGCCGCATCATGGATTACGGCAAGTTCCGTTACGAGCAGCAGAAGAAGGAAAAGGAAGCCCGCAAAAACCAGAAAATCGTCGACGTGAAGGAAGTCTGGTTCCGTTCCAACATCGAGGAGCACGATTATCAGACGAAATACCGCAATGTCGTCAAGTTTCTGAAGGAAGGCGACAAGGTCAAAGCTTCCGTCCGTTACCGCGGCCGCGAAATTGCGCATGCGGCGATCGGCCAGCGCATCCTTGACCGCCTGTCCCAGGAAGTTGCCGACTTGTGCACCGTCGAGCGCGCTCCGAAGCTCGAAGGCCGGAGTATGATTATGATTCTGGCACCCAAAAACAACAGCTAAGAGCTGTCAGACAATTTGAAGGAGGATATCCCAAGATGCCTAAGATGAAAACGCACAGCAGTCTGAAAGACCGCTTCAAAATTACCGGTACCGGCAAAGTAAAACGTTACAAAGCATACCGCAACCATTTGCTTTCCCATAAATCCGGTCGCCAGAAGCGCGTGCTGGCCGGCCAGCCGCTCATGGCGCCAGGCGACGTTCGCCGCATTCAGCAAGGTCTTTCCAACTTGAAATAATCGTTCGACCCTATAAATATCACTACATCTACAGGAGGTTTTTCTCATGGCAAGAGTGAAAGGCGGATTTGTCCGCACTCGTCGTCGCAAAAGAATTTTGAAACTGGCTAAAGGTTATTTCGGTTCGAAGCATCGCCTGTTTAAAACGGCCAAGGAGCAAGTCAACAAATCGTTGATGTACGCTTACCGCGACCGTCGCACGAAAAAACGCGATCTTCGCAGACTGTGGATCGTCCGGATCAACGCGGCTGCCCGCCTGAACGGCCTGTCCTACAACAAATTCATGCACGGCCTGAAGCTGGCCGGCGTGGAAGTCAACCGCAAAATGCTGGCCGACCTGGCTGTGAACGACATCAACTCGTTCAACTCCCTGGCCGGCGTAGCAAAAGAAAAAATCAACGCGTAATTGCGCGCGCAACCGAGCGCTGTCTCGCAGCGCTAGGAAAGGCTCCTCCGCCGTCGTTGAACGGGCGGATGGGGCCTTTTTTGCGCGTTGCGCGTTGAGGTGCGGATAGGCGGTAGGGCGCCGATGGAGAGGGCGTCGGAGCAGCGCGGTAAGTATGCGCACGACCTTAGAGCGGGCGTGCGTACGTCGAGGCGGCGCAGTAAGTACGCGTGCGACCTTAGAGCGAGCGTGCGGGCGTCGAAACGGCGCTGTAAGTACGTGCGTGACCTTAGAGCGAGCGCACGAGCACCGAATCGCCGCTGTAAGTCCGCGCACGACCTTAGAACAGGTTCGCGTTCTCCGAAACGTCGCTGTAAGTTCATTCGCGACCTTTGAGCGAGCGCACGAGCACCGAATCGCCGCTGTAAGTCCGCGCACGACCTTAGAGCAGGCGCGCGCTCACCGAATCGCCGCTGTAAGTTCATTCGCGACCTTGGAGCGATCGCACGAGCGCCGAATCGCCGTTGTAAGTCCGCGCGCGACCTTAGAGCAGGCGCGAGATCGCCGAATCGCCGCTGTAAGTTCATTCGCGACCTTGGAGCGAGCGCACGAGCACCGAATCGCCGTTGTAAGTCCGCGCACGACCTTAGAGCAGGCGCGCGCTCACCGAATCGCCGCTGTAAGTTCATTCGCGACCTTGGAGCGATCGCACGAGCGCCGAATCGCCGTTGTAAGTCCGCGCACGACCTTAGAGCAGGCGCGCGCTCACCGAATCGCCGCTGTAAGTTCATTCGCGACCTTGGAGCGATCGCACGAGCGCCGAATCGCCGTTATAAGTCCGCGCACGACCTTAGAGCAGGCGCGCGCTCACCGAATCGCCGCTGTAAGTTCATTCGCGACCTTGGAGCGATCGCACGAGCGCCGAATCGCCGTTATAAGTCCGCGCACGACCTTAGAGCAGGCAGCTCAGCTTTGCACGGGCAGTGGCAGCGGCTTTATTAGCTCGTACAGCTGCATGTCCGGGACGTAGCGAACCGCGCGGTAGCCAAGCTTGGCGTAAAAACGTTGGCCGCTTACATTTGCGAGGTCCACGTACAAGCGGGAGATTCCGCATTGCCGTGTTGCTCCGAACGCTTCCGCCCATTGCATCAGCTTCTGCCCGATGCCTCGCCGGCGATGCATCGGATTCGTGACCAGCATATGAATCATGAGCTGGCTGTCTAAGACTTCGAAATGGACAAATCCGGCGGGCGGGGCGTATTTGGACGGGACGGCGACATAAGTAACGCCGCGGCGAAAGCGAAGCGGAAGCTCGCGAACGATGCGGGCGTCCAACGGACGGGCGGTATGCGAGAGCGGTATAAGCTCGGCACGAATTAACCGGACAAGCTCCTTGTCGTCGCTCGGCTTGCGGACCCTGAGCGTAACCATAAGCTATCTCCCTTCAAACATAAATTGGAACTGCACAAATCAGCGAAATGAGGAAATCGAATTGTAGAAACGTCAGTGTTCGCCTTTGCAGAGGGATGGTTACCGTCATACGGTTCAAGGAAATCCAAGCATCCCTCTGCGAGAGCGGTCGGAAGTAGATTCCTCGTGCAGCTTGCGCCAGGTGCAAAATCGAATGAGTTTAACTAAAGGTAATACCTGCAACGAACAAGCGAAATGAGGAAATCGAACTGTAGAAACGTCAGTGTTCGCCTTTGCAGGGGGATGATTACCGTTATACGGTTCAAGGAAATCCAAGCATCCCTCTGCGAGAGCGATCGGAAGTCGATTCCTCGTGCAGCTTGCGCCAGGTGCAAAATCGAATGAGTTTAACTAAAGGTAATACCTGCAACGAACAAGCGAAATGAGGAAATCGAACTGTAGAAACGTCAGTGGTCGCCTTTGCAGAGGGATGGTTACCGCTATACGGTTCAAGGAAATCCAAGCATCCCTCTGCGGGAGCGATCGGAAGTCGATTCCTCATGCAGCTTGCACCAGGTGCAAAATGGATTGAGTTGAACTAGAAGTGAATCGCAGAATAGTTTGAGTTTAACTTAGAGCGGCTGATCCGCCGCTGGACCGCCGCTGGACCGCCGCTGGACCGCCACTGACCCGCCGCTGCATGAAACGAACTTTGTGCGGGATATACTACTGTATGCCGCTTCCGGGCTTTTGCCCATTTGAAAACACAGATTCGTGAAGCCGCCGCCGGCAACGCTTGACGAACGGGTCGGAACGGCATATAATGATGAAAAGTATTATCTTTTCGATGACAGACATGTTTCATATCCAATTGGCTTTGATGAGGAAGAAGCGTGAGGGCTCTTTTGCTCAGAGAGCGGACGGATCAGCTGCAACCGCCGCCAAAATCCCATTCATGCGAGTCGCCTCGGAGCCATTTTCCTGAACAGCATCCCGGGATGCGCAGTAGGGGAAATCGCAAGGCAAGCGTTAACGTGCCATAGGTAGAACGTCGATATGTGCACAGCGTTCTAACCTTCTGAGGTTGCGTATCGCAAGATGCGCGGCGAATTTGGGTGGTACCACGGAAGAACAACCTTTCGTCCCTATAGGTCTGCTGACAGGCCGGGGAGCGAAAGGTTTTTTTGTTTTCGAAATATAAGAACAAAGCTTATATTTCAGCGCGAGGCGCCGGTCTTGCCGCCGATGCGCGGCGACGAGCGTTTACGCTTGAGAGGAGGATCACTGATGGCAACGCAAGAAGCAACATTGAAGGCAAAAGAAGAATTGATGGAAAGAATTTCAAAGCCTGAAGTCATTTCGGGGTCGGAAATATTGCTGCGCAGCTTGCTGCTGGAGGGCGTGGATTGCGTATTCGGTTATCCCGGCGGGGCGGTATTGTACATTTACGACGCCATGCACGGAAATCCCGATTTCAACCACTTGCTTACGCGGCACGAGCAAGGCGCCATTCATGCGGCGGACGGCTACGCGCGTTCCAGCGGCAAGGTCGGCGTCTGCATCGCGACATCCGGACCCGGGGCGACGAACCTCGTCACCGGTATCGCAACGGCATATATGGATTCCGTACCGCTGGTCGTTATTACGGGCAACGTCATGTCGACGCTGATCGGAACCGACGCCTTCCAGGAAGCGGACATTACGGGCATTACGATGCCGATCACGAAGCACAGCTATCTCGTGCGCAACGTCGAAGACTTGCCGCGCATCATTCACGAAGCTTTCCACATCGCCAATACGGGCCGCAAAGGGCCGGTGCTGATCGACATTCCGAAGGACGTGTCGGCGGCGAAGACGCTGTTCAAGCCTGTAACCGAGGTGAGCATCCGGGGGTATAACCCGACGGTATCGCCCAACAAGCTGCAAGTGGACAAAATGATCAAAGCGATCGAGGAGTCGACGAGGCCGATTATTTTGGCGGGCGGAGGCGTCGTTTATTCCGGGGCTCATGAAGAGCTGCTGGAATTCGTGGAAAAAACGCAAATTCCGATTACGACGACCTTGCTCGGTCTGGGCGGATTCCCGAGCGGCAACGAGCTGTGGCTCGGCATGCCGGGCATGCACGGCACGTATACGGCCAACATGTCGCTGCAGCAGGCCGACTTGCTCATCAATATCGGCGCACGGTTCGACGACCGCGTGACCGGCAAGCTTTCCGGCTTCGCGCCTCATGCGAAGATCGTCCATATCGACATCGATCCGGCCGAAATCGGCAAAAACGTGCCGACGGAAATTCCGATCGTCGGCGACGTCAAGACCGTGCTTCAAGTCGCCAACAAGCTTGCGGTGCGCGCGGGCAAGGCGGACGAATGGAGAGCCCAGGTAGCGGCTTCCAAAGCGAAATATCCTTTTACGTACAACGATTCCGATACGGAGCTGAAGCCGCAATGGGTCGTTGAGCATATCTACGAAACGACGGGCGGCGACGCGATCGTCACGACGGACGTCGGCCAGCACCAAATGTGGGCGGCGCAATATTACAAATTCAATAAGCCCCGTTCATGGGTAACGTCCGGCGGCCTGGGCACGATGGGCTTCGGATTCCCGTCGGCGATCGGCGCCCAGCTGGCCAATCCGGACCGGACCGTCGTATCGATCAACGGCGACGGCGGCATGCAGATGTGCGCGCAAGAGCTTGCCATTTGCGCGATTAACAACATTCCGGTCAAGGTCGTTATTTTGAACAACCAGGTGCTCGGCATGGTTCGGCAATGGCAGGAGCTCATTCACGAAAACCGGTTCAGTCATATCGACCTGGCCGGAAGCCCGGATTTCGTCAAGCTGGCGGAAGCGTACGGCGTCAAAGGTTTCCGCGCATCGAACAAGGAAGAAGCCCGCGCGGTGTGGGAGGAGGCGCTTAACCATCCCGGACCGGCGGTAGTCGAGTTTGTCGTTCGCAGGGACGAAAACGTGTATCCGATGGTGGCGCAAGGACGCACTATCGATCAAATGATCATGGGGGATGCGGAATGAAGAAGCATACGATCGCTGTCATCGTGAACGATCAGCCCGGCGTTCTGCAGCGCGTATCCGGCTTGTTCGGACGCCGCGGTTTCAATATCGAGAGCATTACGGTAGGATCGAGCGAGGAGAAAGGTCTGTCGCGCATGGTCATCGTCACGACGGGGGACGACCATACGCTGGAGCAAATTACGAAGCAGCTGTATAAGCTGATCGACGTCATCAAGGTTATTGATTTGAGCGCCAATCCGATGGTCGCCCGCGAGCTTGCCCTGATCAAGGTGCATGCGGAGCCGGCCATGCGGCCGGAAATTTTGGGCGTCGTCGAGACGTTCCGGGCGGCGGTTGTCGATATCGGCACCCATTCGCTCATCGTGCAAGTCGTCGGCGATACGGACAAGATCGACGCCATGATCGAGCTGCTCAAGCCTTACGGCATTCGCGAGCTGTCCCGCACCGGCGCGACGGCGCTGAACCGGGGCAACGTGAAGCCGTAAGCGGCGGCGCGGGGCCCATCCCGCGCGGCCGGCGGCCATTCGCCGCGCGCGGGGACAAGCGTCCGGTCCGGCGCGATGTTGCCGGTCGGCGCGTACTTATTCACTATCCCGCTTTGAGCGGGAGTTTAAGGGGAGATATGGAGCCTTGCGGCTTCTCCGCTTAAACACCCGCTCAAAAGGGTCAAATTAAAGGAGGCAATTATTCAAATGGCAGTTACATTGTATTATGAAAAAGACGCAGACATGAGCGTGCTTCAAGGGAAAACAATCGCGGTTATCGGTTACGGCAGCCAAGGCCATGCCCAAGCGCAAAACTTGCGCGACAGCGGCGTTAAAGTCGTGATCGGCCTTCGTCCCGGCAAATCGGCCGACGTTGCCAAAAAAGACGGGTTTGAGGTGCTGTCCGTAGCGGAAGCTACGAAATTTGCCGATATCGTTCAAATTTTGCTCCCGGACGAGACGCAGGCGAAAGTATACAAGGAAGAAATCGAGCCAAACCTGAAGCAAGGCGCGGCGGTGATGTTCTCCCACGGCTTTAACGTACATTTTGGCCAAATCGTGCCTAGCGCGGACAAGGACGTATTCCTGGTCGCTCCGAAATCGCCGGGCCACATGGTTCGCCGCACGTATCAGGAAGGCTTCGGCGTTCCCGGTCTGATCGCGATCCATCAAGACGCCACGGGCAACGCAAAGGCGCTTGGCCTCGCATATGCCAAGGGCATCGGCTGTACGCGCGCGGGCGTTATCGAAACGTCCTTCAAAGAAGAAACCGAAACGGACCTGTTCGGCGAGCAGGCCGTGCTTTGCGGCGGCGCTTCCGCGCTGGTCAAAGCGGGCTTCGAGACGCTGGTTGAAGCCGGCTACGCTCCGGAAATGGCTTACTTCGAGTGCTTGCACGAGCTGAAGCTGATCGTTGACCTGATGTACGAAGGCGGTCTGGCTACGATGCGCGACTCCATCTCCAACACGGCGGAGTACGGCGACTATGTAACGGGCCCTCGCATCGTGACGGAAGAAACGAAAAAAGAAATGAAACGCGTGCTGGAAGACATTCAATCCGGCCGTTTCGCCCGCGACTTCATCCTGGAAAACCAATCCGGCCGCGCTATGCTGACGGCTACTCGCCGCAACGAAGCCGCTCATCCAATCGAGCAAACGGGCGCTCAGCTTCGCGAGCTGATGCACTGGATCAAGAAGTAAGCGGCTCGCCGTCAAAGTATTACACTTTAAGGACAAGCCCGAACAGAGTCGAACGCTCTGTTCGGGCTTTTTGCATGACTGCCGGTACCCCCGGTCCGATGGCCGGCGGGGCATTTCGTCCCGGCGACGGAAGTCGATTACTGCGGCACTAGGCGTAACGTACACCAGCAAACTTATTAGGGCTAAAATTGCGCTATTCAAAATGTAACGAATCGAAGAAACGTTATTTAGACGAATGGATGGAGATTTTACCAATGCGGGGCTGAATAGCGAGTCTCAAATTCGTTAGCGCATCACGAGGGGGCAAAACGGGCTAATAACGAGTCTCAGATTCGTTGGCCCGCCGCCGAAGCCGCATCTCTATAGCCCTGGACTATAAAGCTAATAGATTTTATATCTTTGTATTTAGGATGCTTTTATGGTACAACTGATACTAGATTGAGAATGCAATGAGAACGATATGTTGGGAGCGAAACGAATCATGGCTGAAGTTAAAAAAATCGCGGTTTTGGGCGGCGACGGCATTGGTCCGGAAGTCGTCGCGGAAGCGCTGAAAGTTATGAAAAAATCGGAAGAGCTGTTCGGACTGCAATTCGAGACGGAAGACGGTCTGTTCGGCGGCATTGCGATCGACGAGAAAGGGACGCCGCTGCCTCAGGAAACGCTGGAGCTGTGCCAAAAGGCGGATGCGGTGCTTCTGGGCGCCGTCGGCGGACCGAAATGGGACAACAATTCGAAGGAGCTTCGGCCGGAAACCGGCCTGCTCGGCATTCGCAAGGCGCTCGGACTGTTCTCCAACATTCGTCCGGCGACCGTATTCGATTGCTTGAAGGAAGCTTCCACGCTGAAGCCTGAAGTGCTCGAAGGCACCGACCTGATCGTCGTGCGCGAGCTGACGGGCGGCATTTACTTCGGCGAGAAGTTCCGCCGCGAAGGCGCGAACGGACAAGAAGCGGTCGACACTTGCGTCTATAATGTGCAGGAAGTGGAGCGCATCGTCCGTCAAGCGTTCGACATTGCGATGACCCGCAGCAAGCGTCTCGCGTCCGTCGACAAAGCAAATGTGCTTGAAACGTCCCGTCTGTGGCGCGAAGTCGTAAACCGGGTGGCTGTCGAGTATCCGGAAGTCGAGCTGGAGCACGTGCTCGTCGACAACTGCGCGATGCAGCTGCTTCGCCGTCCTTCCAGCTTTGACGTCATCGTAACGGAAAATATGTTCGGCGACATTTTGAGCGACGAAGCCGCCATGCTGACCGGCTCGATCGGCATGCTGTCCTCCGCATCGCTCGGCGAAGGCAGCTTCGGCTTGTACGAGCCGGTGCACGGCTCCGCTCCGGATATTGCGGGTCAAGGCATCGCCAACCCGATCGCTACAATCTTGTCGGTGGCGCTCATGTTCCGCCTGACGTTCGGCTACCACGAAGCCGCCGCTTCGATCGAAAATGCGGTGAAGGATGTGCTGGACGCCGGCCATCGCACCGGCGATATCGCGGTAGACAAGAGCAAGGCGGTAGGCACGTCCGCCATGGGCGATCTGATCGTTGCCGCGATGAAAAAATAATAGAGAGTCATTCGGGACATGCGTCTTTCGCTTTTATACGCGGAGAGCATGTCCTTTTTTGTCGTTTGACCGCGCGGATTCATGAAGAATTACTCATTGTCTGTCAGTTTGCAGGAATTTGACCGCAGGAGGGCGAATACAACAATGGTATCGGGAGGTGTCGCTGTTGAGTTATTGCTGCGGAGCCAGTATGATCGGCACGATGGGCACGCTGAAGCATAAGCGTACCCATATTCATAATGTGCCCATAACCCTTTGTCCGGTGTGCCATCGGACCGAAGTTCATTATTTGGCGCGTTCCGAATATGAGATTCTTGCGGAATATGCGCATGACGACGGCGCGGAAGAAGTAGATTTCGACCATTATGTCAACCATCGGGGCAAGGAGCTATTGGAAAACTGCGTCAATCACGATGGAGAAGATCCGATGGAGGTCGTTCGCAGCCAGATCGACATGGCGCTGGATTTGCTCAGCTTCGCTTGCCGCATCCAAGACGAAGAATGGCAGCAGGCGTTGAAGAAAAGACTTTGCGTGCTGAACGGCAGACGCAACAAGCTGCGAGAGCGGCGTTCCTCGGTTTGAGGTTAGACATGAACACGATGCCTCCGGTGCGGAGGCTTTTCTTTTTGAAAAAAATTTAATCTATACCCACGCAAAAGGACCTGCCGGGTACGAAACTAATAATAGCGAGGTGGAACGGTTGCTACTGATCCTGTTCAAGCGTTTCCTCGGGAAAACGGCCGCCTCTTGGGATCGGCGTTCGGGGTCCAAGCTGGAGCTGGAGCAAATCGTAGCTGAAGCGCAGCAAGGCGACGAGCGGCTGCGCGAGCAATTGATTATACAGTACCAGCCCTATGTCGCGAAGCTTGCAAGCCGATTTAGCAAGAGGTACGTCGATCCCGCCAGGGATGACGAATTCAGCGTTGCGTTGTTTGCTTTCAATGAGGCGATTGACCAATACGATCCACAAGGAGGCGCTTCGTTTCTCGGTTTTGCAAAAACCGTTATCCAGAGGCGTCTGATTGATCATGCCCGCAAAGAGCAGCGCCATCAGCGGAACGTTCCCTACAGCGCCTTTGACGCCGAGCAGGAGGAGGGCTCCTCCTTTAATTCGATTGATGTGCAGCAGGCTATGGATGCCCATGAGCTTGCGCGGACGGCGGAGGAACGAAGGGCGGAAATCGAGGATTTGAACGAGGCGCTTGATACATATGGCATTACATTTGCCGAACTGGCGGCCAGCTCCCCCAAGCATTCGGATTCCCGCTTGCTGTTGATCGGCATCGCACAGACGCTTGCCGAAGATGCGAAGCTTTACGGCATGCTGGTCGATTCGGCCCGCCTGCCCGTTAAAGAATTGACGGCGCGCTGCGGAGTATCGCGCAAGACGGTGGAGCGGAACCGCAAATATATTATTGCGCTTGCCGTTATTATAAACGGCGGATATCCCTATTTGAACGAATATTTGCGTCTGCCCGAAGCGCGGCGCGCAAGTTGGAAGGAGGCGAGCAGATGAAGCGGGGAATTGTCATGAGCATTCATAAGGATTGGGCCGTCGTCATGACAGCGGACGGACAATTTCTGCGCGCGCCTCTTCGCAGCGGCATGCAAATCGGAGAAGAGGCGGAGTTTTCCGCGGAATATATCGAAAGACGTCGATGGTCCGGCGGGACGTTTCGCTTAGCCTCTGCGGCCGCCGTGCTGCTGCTCTTGTTTTGCTCCGTGATGTTATTCGCGGTGCGGAGCGCCGATCCGGTGGCGGCTTATGTATCGCTGGATATTAATCCGAGCCTTGAAATCGGGCTTGACGCTGACGGGAAAGTTCGCCTGCTGCGCGCATTGAACGAGGACGGGGCGCGCGTTATTCAAGGCGTCAAGTATAAAGGACTGGATCTCGAGCCCGTGGCCGCTTCGATATTGGCCAACGCGAGGACGGAACATTATTTGGACGCCGACGGAGCGCACAAAGATATTCTCGTGACGAGCATCGTGATGGAAGGCGAAGGCCGCGCGGAGCTGGAGTCGGCCGTAACGAGCCGGTTGAACGAAACGATGAGCCGCTTGCTTCTTCAGTTGCTGGACGATAAGCAGGAAATAACGGTCATTACGCTGTCCGCGCCGGCGGAGCTGAGAGCGGAAGCGGAGACGAACGGCATATCGTCCGGCAAGATGGCGTTGTACCTGATGGCGAAGTATGAAGGCTACGAGCTT
Organism: uncultured Paenibacillus sp.; assembly: GCA_937895345.1. Classification (GTDB taxonomy): domain Bacteria; phylum Bacillota; class Bacilli; order Paenibacillales; family Paenibacillaceae; genus Pristimantibacillus. The sequence goes on from CALAWP010000033.1 coordinate 18,674, forward strand.
GAGCTCAGCCAGATGAAGGAACAGTCGATCGATGCCGTGACGGAACCGATCGGGGGCATTCGGGAGATTGTAGGCCGTACGGAGGAACAGGCCGTTAAACAAAAGCTCAGCGAATTGCTCGACGATGAAAAGAAAACGGCAAACGGCGGATCAAAGGCCGAAGCTGGCAAACCGACGGCCAAACCGACGGCCAAACCGACGACCAAACCGACCCATCAACCGACCGCCAAGCCTTCGGCAAAGCCCGGCGACAAGAACGGGAACGGCGGCTCTTCGAATGGAAAGGAAGGGAACGGAAACGCCGGCAATGGCAACGGAAACGGCAATGGCAACGGAAACGGCAACGGAAACGGTAACGGACCTAAAAATACGGACGACAAAAGCCCAGGGAGGGGCGGCCCGGACGGCGGGAAGCCGGGCAACGGAAACAAGGATGACCGTGACGATGACGACGCACGGCATCATGGCCGCTACGACGACGATGATGACGATGACGACGATGATGACGACGATCGCCGGGGACGCGGCGACCGGGACAACGATGGCCGGAACAACCGCGGAGATCGCGATGAGCGGGACAACGACGGCCGTAACGAGCGCGGAGATCGCAATGAGCGGGACAACGGCGGCCGGAACGACCGCGGAGACCGCAATGAGCGGGACAACGACGGCCGGAACGACCGCGGAGATCGCAATGAGCGGGACAACAACGGCCGGAACGACCGCGACGATCGCGGCGGCAATCGCAATCAAGGCCAGAACAACGGCCGGAACGGCAATGGCAACGGCAACGGAGGCCAAGGCTCGCGCTGATACGGGCCATTCACATGTTCGACGGACCTTTCCGCAGAAGCGGCGGACTGGCTCCGAGGACCTATTTTGCGTTTTGCGGGAGCGGGACAACCCCTTCATTTTTCGACAGGATTTCTGATTGACAGCCTTTGCAGACCAAACCTATCATTATATATGAACAGCAAATAATTGTTAATATTCATAGATGGTTGCCGGGGAGGAGTAAAGGTGCAGGCCATTCGCAAGCGTTATTTCCCGGCGCTCGCCGAGTATATCCGGGATGGAAAGGAAGCATCTCTTATTCTGGCCAGCGAGCTGGGCAAACAGTTGAACGGAGTCAATCCTGAAGAAATCATATCGATTCACGACGAATGCATTCAAACGTTAGCCGTCAACGCAGACTGCAAGGAGGCGGTCCAATTATATCATCGATCGTTTGTATTTTTGATGGAGCTGATGGTTTCCTGCCGTTACGACGTAGGAAGACGGGAAGCGGCCGCGGCGAGCGAGACGAGCGCCGAACAAAGATTAACCGAGCTTCGGGAGATGCTGCTAATTAGCGACCGGTCTTTCGAAAAGGTCAAAAACAAATACGAAAACGTGCTTCAGCATATGGACAGCGGCATCGCTCTGTTCGACAACGACGGCATTCTGTCGTTTATTAATGTACAGATGGCCAAGCTGCTGGACATACCGCGCCAGACGCTTGTCGGATGCAGCATACGGGAAATATTGCTTCATCCCAAGCTGCGAAAAGGAACGAAACGGACCATTCTCCGACTGTACCGGGAAATGTTTATGAAGCGAAACCGGTATTACGAGTTTCAACATAAGGACGGCAAGCATTTGCTGGCAACGGTTACATACGGCGATCAGCTGGACGGAGATTATTTGATCAGCGTCAAGGACGTCTCGGAATACAAGCAGATCGAGCAAAGCGCGCTGCAAAACGACAAGCTGGCGATGCTCGGCAAAATTGCGGCGGCCATCGCGCACGAGATCCGCAATCCGCTGACGAGCATCCGGGGTTTTATTCAGCTGCTGCGCCCGTATTTGCTTGAGGTCGGCAAGGAAGAATACGCCCGCATCATTTTAACGGAGATCGACAGGGCCAACGACATCATCTATGAATTTTTGAATTCGTCCAAGCCGTCCGCCCCGATGAAAAAGGCGATTCTGATCGACCATCTGATCAAGGAAGTCGCCATTCTGACCGAAAGCGAGGCGCTGCTCAAAAACTGCGAAATCGTGGTGGAGCCGTTCCATTCGGAGGCGGTGGTGTCGATCGACGTCAAGCAAGTCAAGCAGGTCATTCTCAATATCGTCAAAAATTCGCTGGACGCGGTGGAGGAAATATCGGCTTCCAGGCGCGGCCGGATCGAAATTAATTTGAGCAGCGACGGCCAATACGTGGCGATTACGATCAGGGACAACGGCAAGGGAATGGACAAGACGACGCTAAGCCGGCTGTTCGATCCGTTTTTTACGACGAAGGAAGCGGGAACGGGCCTCGGCTTGTCGGTCAGCTACCGGATTATCCGCAACCACGGCGGCAACATCCGGGTGAACAGCCAGGTCGGCAACGGAACCGAATTCATTATTTATTTGCCATTGGCAGGATAAAGCATTAGAATCTAATCGGGGCGCGGGCCCCGATTTTTTGCTGGCAGAAGGAGTGATGCGCGAGTGGCGACACTAACGGTTGTGGCACATTCGGACATTAGAACGGCGCCGGAGGCGGTCGTTCGGTTTGTAACGGAGAACGAGCTGAGCGGCGGCGGCATGATCATAAACGAAGCGATCGACGCGGCTGTTCGGAGCAAATGGGCCAAAGGAACGTTTCAAGCCAAGGCGGAGCAGACGGAGATCGTTCCTTCCCTCGGCTTGCATCGGGCGGACTTTATTATATTCGTCGGCTTTGAGCCGGAAACGGGGACGGCCGGCATACGGACGGCGGCTGCGGCGGCGGCAAAGGCGCTCAAAAGCGTACGCGCCGAAAGGGCGGAGTTTGCGCTGGCGGCATCGGTGCTCGAGCGGGATATTGCCTTGACGGGAGCGGAAGCGGCCGCGCAGGCGCTGGCGGAAGGGCTGCTGCTTGCGCTGCACGACCGGCTGCCGCTCCGAAAGGAGACGAAGGAGCGTTATGCGCCGGTCAGCGCGGATTTCGCGCTTGACGAGACGCTGGCGGCCGGCAAGGATGCATGGGAGCGCGGTACGGTTCGCGGTCAAATCATGGCGCATGGCGTCTGCTATGCCCGGGATTTGACCAATTTGCCGGGCAACGACCTGACGCCGGAACGATTGGCGTTTCACGCGGAGGAGCTGGCGCGCGAGCTGGAGCTGGACATCGAAGTGATGGACGAATGGGATGCCGCGGAGCAGGGAATGGGCGGCCTGCTGGCCGTCGGGCAAGGGAGCGCGAATCCTCCCCGCATGATTGTGCTGCACTACGAAGGGAATCCGCAGTCCGACGATAAGTGGGGGCTGATCGGCAAAGGCATTACGTTCGATACGGGCGGCATTTCGTTGAAGAGGGCGGCCGGCATGGAGGAAATGATCTCCGACATGGGCGGGGCGGCCGCCGTGCTGGGCGCCGTCAGCGTGCTCGCGCGGCTCAAGGCGCCCGTGAACGTCGTCGCCGTCATACCGGCCGCGGAAAATATGCCGTCGGACCGCGCCTTCAAGCCCGGCGACGTGCTGCAGACGATGAGCGGGTACACGGTCGAGGTCGTCAATACCGATGCCGAAGGCAGATTGGTGCTGGCCGACGGGATGACGACGGCGATCCGGCGCGGGGCCGTCCGGCTGATCGACGTGGCGACGCTGACCGGCAACGTCATATCGGCGCTCGGCTACGAGGCGACGGGGGCGGTCACGAACGACCGGCAGCTGATGGAACAGGTGATGGAAGCATCGGCCCGCTCGGGAGAAAGAATCTGGGAGCTTCCCGCTTACCCGGAATACAAGAAGGCGCTGCGCAGCGACGCCGCCGATCTGAAAAACGGGGGCGGCAAATTTGCCGGCGCCATCGTCGGCGGATTGTTTATCGGACATTTTGCGGAAGGACTGCCTTGGGTTCATCTGGATATCGGCGGCACCGCGTGGCTGGAGTCGGCCAGAGGGTGGGAGCCGAAGTGGGCGACCGGCGTCATGGTCCGCACCATTGCGGAGCTGCTGGCCTGATCGGCGCATCGGCGGCGACCGTATCGCAATTAATGCTTTTAAGCGATGAAACCGATGCCAATAAGGTTATGGTTGACAAGCGTTGAATGTACTAAAATATGAGGGAGCTGTGCGACCCCTAGAGGGCCGTCCGCGCTTCCTTTTTCTTTTGTATCGGGAGCGTCGGGAAGCGGCATGCATGTTCGCGGCCGCTTTGATAAACAATAGGATGGTTAAGAATAGAGAGGGTGGAATTATCTGCAATGAGCATCCATGATGAGCGCAATCCTTCGCCTTGGAAAAGCTACTTTGGTCCCAATCTTGGTTATGTGCAGGAGCAGTACGAATTGTTCCTGAACGATCCGAACGCCGTCGAGGCGTCGGTTCGCGAAATGTTCGTACAATGGGGGCCGCCTCCAGCCGCAGCCGCAACCATTACAGCGCCGCAGGCAACTGCAGCGGCGGCAGCGCCGGCGGGAACCGCAGTCCGCGGTCCGGTGGACAGCAATATGTTGAAGAAGGTCGTTGCCGCGCATCAGCTGATGCTGAACATTCGCAGATACGGCCATCTTGACGCGGATATCGATCCGCTCGGACTTGGGCCGGTTACCGACTCCAAGCTGCTGGATCCGGCTACCTTCGGGCTGACGAAGGAAGATCTCGCTTCGATTCCGGCATCTCTGATTTGGGACAACGCGCCCGACTCGATGACGAACGGCTGGGAGGCCATCGAGCGGCTCAGAGAGATCTATTCCCGTTCCGCCGCTTACGAATTTACGCATATTCACGATGAGAACGAGCGGAGCTGGCTGTTCAAGAAAGCGGAATCCGGCTCTTTCCCTGCGCCGTTGTCGCAGCGGGAGAGAGAGACCCTTCTGGAACGTCTGTTCCAAGTGGAAATGTTCGAAACTTTTATACACAAAACGTTCGTAGGGCAAAAGCGCTTCTCTATCGAAGGGCTCGACATGCTCGTTCCGGTGCTCGACGAAATCGTCCGCGCGGTGGCGCATGACGGCGCCCAGCACATTCTGATGGGCATGGCGCACCGCGGCCGCTTGAACGTGCTGACTCATGTGCTCGGCAAGCCCTACGAAAAAATATTTTCCGAATTCCATCATTCGCCTAACAAGGAACTTATTCCGTCCGAAGGCTCTATGGGCATCAATTACGGCTGGACGGGCGACGTGAAATACCATCTTGGCGCGGACCGCGCGATCAAGGAAGGCGAAACGGTGCGCGCCCGCGTCACGCTGGCGAACAACCCGAGCCACCTGGAATTCGTCAATTCCGTCGTGGAAGGCTTCACACGGGCGGCGCAGGAAGACCGCAGCAAGCCGGGCTTCCCGGAGCAGGACCTTCACAGCGCGGTGACGGTGTGCATCCACGGCGACGCCGCGTTCATCGGCGAAGGCATCGTAGCCGAAACGCTTAACTTCAACAACCTGCAAGGCTATCGCAACGGCGGCACGATTCATATCATCGCCAACAACCGGCTCGGCTTTACGACGAACAGCGTCGATTCGCGTTCCACGCATTACGCGAGCGATCTGGCCAAAGGCTTCGATCTTCCGATCGTGCATGTCAACGCCGACGATCCGGAGGCATGCCTGGCGGCGGTTCGTCTGGCGACGGAATACCGGCTGCGCTTCAACAAAGGGTTCGTCATCGACCTGATCGGCTACCGCCGCTTCGGCCATAACGAAATGGACGATCCGGAAGTGACCCAGCCGCTTATGTACGCCAAGATCCGCAAGCATCCGACGGTGGCGACGCTCTACGCGGAGAAGCTGGTCGCGGCCAAGGCGATGACGGAAGAGAAGGTGGAGGAGCTTCGTCAAAAAACGGCAAGCACTCTGCAGGCGGCATACGACAGCATGAAAGCGAACGCCGGACAGCCGAAATCCGGAGACAGCCATGAGGCCGGCGTCATCGTGCCGGAGGACGTGCGCACGGCCGTTCCGCTTGAGACGCTGCGCGAGATCAATCTCGAGCTGCTGAACCGTCCGGAGAACTTTACGGAATATTCGAAGCTTCAGCGCATCCTGCAGCGGCGCGCTACCGCGCTGAACGACGGCGAGAAGGTCGATTGGGCGCATGCGGAAACGCTGGCCTTCGCGACTATATTGGCCGACGGCACGCCGATCCGCATGAGCGGACAGGATTCCGAGCGCGGCACGTTCGCCCATCGCCACATCATGCTGAACGACAACGCGACCGGAGACAAGTTCTCGCCGCTCCATTTGCTGCCGCAGGCAAAAGCTTCCTTCGCGGTGCATAACAGCCCGTTGTCCGAGACGGCCGTTCTCGGCTTTGAATACGGCTATAACGTATTTGCGCCGGAAACGTTCGTCATCTGGGAAGCGCAATACGGCGATTTCGCCAACGTGGCGCAAGTTATATTCGACCAGTTCATCTCGGCCGGACGCGCCAAATGGTCGCAAAAATCCGGCATCGTCATTTTGTTGCCGCACGGCTACGAAGGCCAGGGACCGGAGCATTCCAGCGCCCGTCTGGAACGTTTCCTGCAGCTGTCCGCGGACAACAACTGGACGGTCGCCAACTTGACGACATCGGCCCAATATTTCCACTTGCTGCGCAAGCAGGCGGCCATGCTGGGCGGCGACAACGTCCGCCCGCTCGTGCTGATGGCGCCGAAGAGCCTGATCCGCAATCCTCGCGTCGCATCGCACGGCATCGAGTTCAGCGAAGGCTCCTTCAAGCCGGTATTGCCTCAGTTCAGCCTGACGGAATCGAAGGCTTCCCGCGACAAGGTGAAGCGCCTCATTCTGGGCACCGGCAAAATTACGGTCGATCTGGACGAAGCGTTGTCCTCGGGCGAAGCCGACGATTACGCATGGCTGCGCATTGCGCGCGTCGAGCAGCTGTATCCGCTGCCGCAAGCCGAAATCGAGCGCATCGTCAAGCTGTTCCCTAAGCTCGAAGAGATCGTATGGGTACAGGAAGAGCCGAAAAACATGGGTTCCTGGTTCTATATGGAGCCGCGGCTGCGCGCCATCGCGCCGGATAAAGTCGCCGTCCGGTATATCGGACGCCAGGAACGAGCCAGTACGGCAAGCGGTCATCAGGAAGTGCACGCAGCTGAGCAGCAGTCCATCATTTCTTCCGCTTTGAATGGTCAGCCATTCGAATCGAGTTTGGTCAGGGGGTAACAACTAATGGCAGAAATTATCGTACCGGAATTGGGAGAATCGATCTCGGAAGGAACAATAACGAAATGGTTTGTGAAAGAAGGCGACAGCGTCAATCAAGGCGACGTCCTTCTGGAGCTTGAGACGGATAAAGTCAATATTGAAATCAGCGCGGAAAGCAGCGGCGTCGTATCGAGCATTCGCAAAGCCGACGGCGACGTCGTGCAAGTCGGCGAAGCGATCGGCTCGATTGGCGCTTCCGCCGGCGGCGCCGCACCGGCACCGGCCGGGGCGGCTCCTCAAGCCGAAGCTGCCGCCCCGGCGGCTCCGGCCGCGGCAGCTCCTGCAGCGCCCGCTGCTCCGGCACCGGCTGCCGCCGCGCCGGTATCGGTGGCAGGCTCCGTCCTGGCATCGCCGGCCGCCCGCAAGCTGGCCCGCGAGCAAGGCATCGACCTGACGCAAGTGCAAAGCAAGGACGGCATCGGCCGCATTTATCCGGACAATGTCCGTTCTCAAGGTGCGGCTCCCGCTCCGCAAACGGCACCGGCACCGGCTGCTGCCGCTCCGGCTTCTTCCGCTGCGACGTTCAGCAAGCCGGTTGAGCGCAAGCGCATGTCCCGCCGCCGCGCGACGATCGCCGCCCGTCTGGTCGAGGCTCAACGCACGGCCGCCATGCTGACCACCTTCAACGAGGTGGACATGACGGCGATTATGGACTTGCGCAAACGCCGCAAGCAAGAGTTTTTCGACAAAAACGAAGTCAACCTCGGCTTTATGTCCTTCTTTACGAAGGCTGTCGTCGGCGCTTTGAAGGCAATTCCGCTGTTGAATGCGGAAATCGACGGCGAAGATATCGTCGTGAAGCAATTTTACGATATCGGTATTGCGGTAGCGGCGAAGGAAGGTCTTGTCGTACCGGTCGTCCGCGACGCTGACCGTCTGAGCTTTGCGGAAATCGAGCGCTCGATCGTGGATCTCGCCAAGAAAGCCCGTTCCAACACGCTTTCGCTCAGCGATTTGCAAGGCGGAAGCTTCACGATTACGAATGGCGGCGTATTCGGCTCCTTGCTGTCGACGCCGATCTTGAACACGCCTCAAGTCGGCATTCTGGGCATGCATAAGATCCAATGGCGTCCGGTCGCTATCGATCAGGAGCGCATGGAGAACCGTCCGATGATGTACATTGCGTTGTCGTACGACCACCGTATCGTCGACGGCAGCGAAGCCGTTCGCTTCCTCGTCACGGTGAAAGAGCTGCTGGAAGATCCGGAGCAGCTGCTGCTTCAAGGCTAATGTCCGACGGGCCGAAGCCCCGTTCTGCGAATAGAAAGACGCTTCCCGCCCCGCAGCTTTGCGGCGCAGGAAGCGTCTTTTTTGGTTCAGCCGGGTAAGATATCGATCGGCCAGGTTTGGAGGGCAGCGCTTTCATAAGCATGAACCAACCCGCGCCGTTTAATGTCCGCTTTCGCCACCGTCTTGCCGCGAAGCTCGATACGAAACGGCGCCTGAAACGGGAACGGGCCAACGGCGATAGCGGAAGCGTCCAGCCAGCGGGCAACGATGGTCTTTCCGCCGGAAGGCGGCAGCAAGGAAGACTCCGGGATGCCGCTAATGTACCAGGGCATTTCTTCCGATTTGTCCGCGCCGGGTTCATTCATGCACATGTATAACGACAGGTGATCGCAAAATTGCAAAATACGCAAATGCCGGTCCAGCTCCTGCAGCTTGTCGTCGTCGATCAGCCCCAGCTCGGCTTTCCATCGCTGCTCCCAAAGCCGCCTTTCCGCCAAATAGGCCGAAATCGCCGGATGATTGAAGGGCTCGAGCAGCGCGGAAAAGTGCAGGCTTGCCAATAGGCCCGAGTAACCGTTGCGCTGCCGGATTTCATCGATCCCTTTGCCGTAGGCGAGCAGCTTGGGACGGATCGGATAATCGATAAACGAATAAGGGGCTTCGTCCGCATCGTTCCATATCGGGATATCGTCCAGATCGAGCCAGCAGCGGTCGTGCTCGTAAGCGGCAAATACAACCGCTTCGCGCGGGCTTCCCGCCAAATCGTCCGTTTGCCACCGATCGGCAAAATGCCCGCTTAGTTGTCCATGCTCATGTTGGCCGATCATGACGATTTCCTCGCTTCGCTCGCGAATGATCATGTACGTTGTCCTCCTTATGAAATAACGATCTGGATGACAGAGAACTTGGCAAGGCCTGCAATCCGATCAGCTTCTCGTGGCGGAAATGCTGTGCCGGCGCCGGTATTGCTCCGGCGTCAACCCCGTATGCGCCTTGAACGCCCGGCTGAAATGGGAAGGATGCTTGAAGCCGGCATCATAGCCGATATCGGTAATGCTGCCTCCGGCCTGGATCAGCTCCAGCTTGGCATGGTAAATTCTCCGCTGCATCAGAAACTGGAAGATCGTAATGCCCGTTACTTCACGGAACGTTTTGGCCAAATAAAATTTGCTCAAATGCAAGTCCCGCTGCAAGTCCTCGAGCGTAATGTCTTCCCGGTAACGCGATTCGATATAAGAAATAACGGCTTGGACGCGCTTTTCCTTCGACGAAGGAAAGGTGGGCGCTTCCTGCAGCGGCTGGCGGCACAGCTCGCCGATGACCATCATCAAGTCCGCGAACCGGGCTTGAAACCGCTGATGAGCATGCGCCGTATGCCGGTCGTACAGCTCGCCCAGCGTCTGGAGAAGCTGCTCGACCTCGTCCTTGGCTTCTCCTTGCAATTGAAGCCTTACGTTTTGCAGCTTTTGGAACGGCTCCAGCAAATTGGCGGCATAGGCGGGTTGAATATACTTTTCGAAATAAAACGGGTCAAAATGAATCGTCGTCCGATGGTAGGGCTCGCTTTGGTCCACATGCGCCCGGTGCAGCGTCATGCCGTGCATCAGAATCAAGTCTCCGGGTTCGAGCACGTAGATCCGGTCGTTGATCAAATAATTGGCTTTGCCTCCTCGAAAATAATAAATTTCGTAATGGGGATGCGTATGATAAGGGATATGGGCATTGACGGTCGACGACGTTCCCATCATGAACGGAAGCGAGATATGCGGCTGGACTCCTCTCATGGCGATTCCCCCCTCGTAAATACCTACATTATACACCAACCAGAGTCAAATAAAAGCCTAATCCGGCTAATGGGAAAGAAGCTCCGGAATCGCTTGCATGATAGCATACGAAGTAGCAAAGTAATAGCCGACAGAAGCCTGTTACTGCGCTCTTAGGCTCGAAGGAAAGGAAGTCGTGGACAATGCAAACCGTACGGTTAGGCATTATCGGTCTGGGCAATATGGGAAAGGGTCATATCGGGTATATTCAAAAGGGCGAGGTGAGCGGAGTCAAGCTGACCGCCGTTTGCGACGCGCAAGAGGCCGGGCTGGAATGGGCCCGTCAAACGTTGGGCGATTCGGTTCGCCTGTTTGACGATCCGCTGGCGATGATGGATTCGGGAGAAGTGGACGGCGTGCTGATCGCCACTCCGCATTATTCCCATCCCGAGCTGGCGATCGCCTGCTTCAAGCGAGGCTTGCACGTCCTGTGCGAGAAGCCGGCGGGCGTTTATACGAAGCAGGTGCGGGAGATGAACGAAGCGGCTGCCGGAAGCGGTTCCGTCTTCAGCATGATGTATAATCAGCGGACGAATCCGCTGTACCGGAAATTAAAGGACTTGATCGACAGCGGCGAGCTGGGCGAGGTTAGACGGACGAACTGGATTATTACGAACTGGTACCGTTCGCAGAGCTATTACGATTCCGGCACGTGGCGGGCGACCTGGGCGGGAGAAGGCGGCGGCGTGCTGCTGAATCAGGACCCGCATCAGCTCGACCTGTGGCAGTGGACGATCGGCATGATGCCGAAGCGGGTGCGCGCGTTCTGTTATTTTGGCAAACACCGCAATATTGAGGTCGAAGACGACGTAACGGCATTTGTGGAATACGACAACGGGGCGACGGGCGTCTTCGTGACGACGACCGGCGAAGCGCCGGGCACAAACCGTCTGGAAATTAGCGGCGATCGCGGCAAAATCGTCATCGAGGACGGCAAGCTGACGTTCTGGAGGCTGCGCGTTTCCGAACCGGAATTTAACGCGACGTACAAAGGCAGCTTCGGTCAGCCGGAATGCTGGAAATGCGATATTCCGGTTACGGGCCCGTATCCCGACCATAAAGGCATTACGCAAAACTGGGTCAATGCGATCCTCCATGGCGAGGAGCTGATTGCCCCGGGCGAGGAAGGCATTAAAGGGCTGATGATTTCCAATGCGATGCTTCTGTCCACCTGGACGGACGGATGGGTGGATCTTCCGATCGACGAGGAGCTGTACTACGACATTTTGCAGCAAAAAATAGCGGACTCGAAGTTTCGCAAGGAGGGATAGCGGCATGAGCGCAAAAGACGGCATGAATTACGCTCCGAAAGGAAAACCGAGCGCCGTCGTCGGACCGGGCGAGTTCCGGTTTGCGGCGATGCGGCTGGACCACGGTCATATTTACGGCATGTGCAACGGCCTGATCGAGGCGGGCGCGGAGCTGAAATGGGTATACGACGCCGACCCGGCCAAGGTGGACCAGTTTCTGAAGCAGTATCCCGGCGTGCGCGCCGCGGAGTCGGAGGAGCAAATATTGGACGATGCGGAAGTGCAGCTGGTAGCGGCTGCGGCGATTCCGAATTTGCGGGGCCCTCTCGGCGTTCGCGTCATGCGGGCGGGCAAACATTACTTTACTGACAAGACGCCGTTCACGACGCTGGAGCAGCTCGCGGATGCGCGGGCGGCCGCCGAAGAGACGGGCCAAAAATATATGGTGTATTACAGCGAACGTCTCCATGTGGAGAGCGCCGTTTACGCCGGCGAGCTGATTCGCGAAGGGGCGATCGGCCGCGTCGTTCAGGTGCTCGGACTTGGGCCGCATCGGCTGAACGCGCCGAGCCGGCCGTCCTGGTTTTTTGAGAAGGAAAAGTACGGCGGCATACTGTGCGATATCGGCTCGCATCAGATCGAGCAGTTTCTTTATTTTACGGGGAACCGCGATGCAAAGGTCGTGAGCAGCAAAGTGGCCAACTATGCGAACAAGCATTATCCGGAGCTGGAGGATTTCGGCGACATGACGCTGGTGGGCGAGAACGGCGCGACGGGTTATTTCCGCGTCGACTGGCTGACCCCGGACGGCTTGGGCACCTGGGGCGACGGGCGCATGCTCATTATGGGCACCGACGGGTATATCGAGCTTCGCAAATATATCGACATTGCGAGAGAGACGTCCGGAAATCATCTGTACCTGGTAAACGGAGACGGCGAGCGCCATATGCAGCTGACGGGCAAGGTTGGCTATCCATACTTCGGCGAGCTGATTATGGATTGCCTGAACGGTACGGAAAAGGCGATGTCGCAGGAGCACGCCTTCAAAGCGGCGGAGCTCTGTTTGATCGCTCAAAGAGATGCGGTTAAGGTCGAAGGATAGGCGGGGGGACGGAGCAGGTCCGTCTTGGGATATGTCCGGTATAACCCGCTCGATTCTGGCCGCTGGATCCCGACATAACCGCTTTTGTATTGGCGGGCAAATTCATCTGACAAGCTCCTTGACCGGAAACGCTCCGGTTAAGGAGCTTTTTTGGTGTTGACGAAGCGGGTTATTCGTTGCTATATTATTAATCGTAACGGTTACGGTTTAATGTGCTTTAATCGAATGAACAGCGAAAGTGTGCATGGCGAAGGCGGGGATGGATGCTGTGATCATCGGCGCGTCGATTCGATCCTCGATGAAATGCAGATAATCGATCCTCGATGAAATGCAGATAATCGAATGGGTGATATCACGGTTGTAAATCGTAATGATTACACTGTAAACAGGTTTTGAGATGCGCCGCGGGTTTAATGGACATGGGAGCCGCTTAACGCAGGATGGGAGCCGTTTTGAAGTAGTAATGGACATGAGAGGCTCTTAGCGAAAAAAATCGCTCGTTTCCAGGCCGAAATTTGCATCTAAAGGTTTCTCATGACCGTTAAAAGATGGAATCTTCGCAAAAACGTTTCTAAGAGCCGCTAGTGACCGTTAAAGGGAAGCTGGCATTGAGGCCGGAAACGGCTTTCAATCACATAATGGGGTGAAAAGATGAACGACAAACGAATACCGGTGACCGTATTGAGCGGTTACTTGGGAGCGGGCAAGACGACGATTATGAACCATGTGCTGAATAACCGGGAAGGGCTCCGCGTGGCGGTGATTGTCAACGATTTGAGCGAGGTCAACATCGACGCCGATCTGATCCAGAACGGCGGCGGCTTGTCCCGCACCGACGAGAAGCTGGTGGAAATGTCAAACGGCTGCATCTGCTGCACGCTGCGGGAGGATTTGCTTCGCGAAGTGGAACGGCTGGCGCTGGAGAACCGGTTCGATTATATTCTGATCGAATCGACCGGAATCGGCGAGCCGGTGCCGGTCGCGCAAACGTTCACGTACGTCGATCCGGAGCAGGGCATAGATCTTAGCCGTTACTGCAGACTGGATTGCATGGTCACTGTCGTCGACGCTTACCGGTTCTGGCATGACTATTCCTCGGGGGAATCGCTGCTGGACCGCAGCCAGGCCGTAGGCGAGGACGATACGCGCGAGGTGGTCGACCTGCTGATTGACCAGATCGAGTTTTGCGATGTGCTCATTTTGAACAAATGCGATATGGTGGAGGAAAAAGAGCTGAGCGAGCTGGAAGGCGTGCTGCGCAAGCTGCAGCCGCGTGCGCGATTCATTCGCTCCGAGAAAGGAAAGATCGATCCGCGGGCGATTCTGAACACGGGATTGTTCGATTTCGAGGAAGCGAGCCGGTCCGCCGGCTGGATCCGGGAGCTGGAGGCTCCGGTTCATACGCCCGAAACGGAAGAGTACGGCATCGGTTCGTTCGTCTACGAACGATTCAAGCCGTTTCATCCGGAGCGTCTGATGGCGTGGATGAACGAATGGCCTGAGGACATCGTCCGGGCGAAGGGCATCGTATGGCTGGCCACGCGGAACGAGATGGCTCAAAGCTTGAGCCAGGCGGGGCCTTCCATCCAATTCGGGCCGGCGGGCTTCTGGGTCGCCGCGCTGCCCGAAGACGAGCGGGAGGCGCTGCTTCAAGAAGAACAGGAGCTTGCCGCCAAGTGGGATCCGCTGTACGGCGACCGCGTCACGAAGCTGGTATTTATCGGCATCGGCTTGGATCGCTCGGTCATCTCGGCTTCGCTCGACCGCTGTTTGCTGACGGATGACGAAATGGGACAAGACTGGCGCTCCTTCGAGGACGGCTTTCCGAAGGCGGAAGCCGCCGAGCTGGAGACGGTCAACTAACCGCGAATCTATCGGTACGAAATATCGTTCGAAGTGATCAGCATAACAGTCTGGGCGGGCTGCGTATGAACGATATTTCGTACATCATGCGGATCTGATCTCTTCATTCTGAATGGGCTTGTACAGGTTATATCGCAAGCCATTGCGCTTCGGCGGCGAAAATAGGTTGACACTCCGGAAAACGCTTGCTAAGATAGGCGCGTAAAGGAGTCGATAGAAAAAGGGGAGATTCCAGCGGAATATCCCCTTTCGCCGTTCGCGCGGTCATCGACCGGCTCGCTGTACACGCGTACAACATTACAATTCGAGGAGTGGTGCAGCAATGGGAAAAGGAATGCTCGGAACGAATACGGTAACGCAAATCGGGCTGCTGGTGCATGATATCGAAAAGGTATCGCAAGCTTACGCGGACTTTTTCGGCATGGAGAAGCCGCAATGGTTTTGGACCGATACGCCGGACAAGGCGATGACGGAAAAGGACGGCAAGCCGACCTCGGCACGGGCGAAACTCGCTTTTTTCGATATGGGAGCGCTTCAATTGGAATTGATCGAGCCGGACGAGCACCCGAGCACCTGGCGCGAGCATTTGGACGCGCACGGCGAAGGCGTGCACCACATTGCATTCGTCGTGGAAGGCATGAAGGAGAAGACGGCGCTGCTGGAGGCCAATGGAATGCGGCTGGTCCAAAAGGGCGAATATACCGGCGGCCGTTACGCCTATATGGACACGTTCGAGCCTTTGAAAGTAATGCTTGAGCTGCTCGAAAACGATTAATCGGAATCGCCGGAAAGGCCGGGCCGCTCCAGGAGCGCAAGGAAGCACGTTTGAGCCGGAAGAAACGAAGACCGGACGGTATAAAAGGGAGGAACGGCGAACATGGATATATTGATTACGGGCGCAAGCCGAGGGCTGGGGCTTGAAATGGCGGCCGAGGCGGCCGCCAGAGGATATCGGGTATGGGCCGGAACCCGGCAAGCTCCCGCCGCGGGAAGCGGGTTGGCCGAGCTGTCGGCGCGGCATCCGGGACAAGTCGTCCCCGTGCTTCTGGACGTCGCCGACGAGCAGTCCGTCTTGCGGACGTTTCGCGACATTTCGGAGCGAACGGAAGGCTTGGACATTATCGTCAACAACGCCGCCATTCTGGAGGGACGCGGACAATCGATCGAAGAACTGGATTTGGGCCAGGTCGAACGGTCGTTTCGGACGAATCTGTTCGGGCCGCTGCTGGTGATGAAGCACGGAACGGCGCTGCTGCGGCGCAGACGCGGCGGCGCGGTCATCAATATAAGCTCTGAAGCCGGCAGCATGGCGGGGGCGTACGGCGGCGACTATTCGTATGCGCTGTCCAAGGCGGCGCTTAATATGTTTACCGCTCAGCTTCGCAATCTTCTCGAAGGCGACGGCCTGCTGGTGCTGGCGGTGCATCCCGGCTGGATCCGAACCGACATGGGCGGCGGGCAGGCGCCGGGCGATGCCGCCGAATCCGCCAAGGGCATTCTCGATCTGGCCGAGCGCAAACGCGTTCCCGAAGCGGGGGCCTGGTTTGTCGACCATACGGGCAAGCCGATGCCGCTGTAACGGACTGACAAGATGAAATTTGAACGATAGAGGCGAAATGAGAAGGTCGAACGGGAGAAGGGAGGATAAAAGGAATGAAACGAATCGCTGCTTATATCGGCGATTATTACCATCCGGCAAAGCCGATACGCCAAGCGCTGGAGTCGGCGCTGCAAGAAGAGCTGAAGGACGGCTCGCTCGCCGTTCGGTTCGCCGAGAGTCCCGGGCAGCTGACGGAATGGCTGGAGAGGGACGAGGCGGATGCGGCCATTCTGTTTGCGGAAGACCGGGTTGCGCCGGAACAAGATCCGGAGAAAACTTGGATGAACGAAGAGTCGGCGGCAAGGATCGTGCGGTTTGTGGAACGGGGAGGAGGCTGGCTGGCCTGGCATTCCGGTCTTGCCTCGTATCCGGAGGCAGGCGCTTACGTTCGCATGCTCAAAGGGCACTTCGTCATGCATCCCGCCGAGCATCAAGCCGTCCGCTACGCGCCGGAAGGCGGCGCTTTGCCGCCCGGCTCGTTCGAAATCGCGGACGAGCATTATTTTGTGCATTGCGACGAAGCGGAGACGGAACCGTTCCTCCGCTCGGAATCCGTCGACGGGCGTTCCGTCGCCGGCTGGCGGCATCGGTTCGGCAACGGGCGCGTATGCTGTCTGACGCCCGCCCACCGGCCGGACGGCCTCGCGGACGAGGCGTTTCAAAGCGTCTTGAGAGCGTGCGTGAAGTGGACGTGCGAAGCCTAAACCCGCAACAACTGAAAGCGCAAACGATGAAGCGCATGATGCCTGAACGGCCATGCGCTTTTTCGCGTATATAATCGGAAACAGAGGGGAAGTTAACCAGTAACCAATTTTCCCGAAAGCAGCGTGATTCCATGGCGATCATCGATCAGGTTAGCGAGCGCTTCAAGGAAGATGCCGATTATATATGCAAGCGGACGAAGCTGGGCGAGGTGCCGGCGACGGTAATGGCGCTGGGCTCGCTTATCGACATGCCCCGCACAATGCTCCATATCGGGCTTCAAACCCGGCAATCCGTCAATCCGGAACAGCTGGCGGACGCGCTTGCCGGCGGCATCGGGGAGACGCTGATCAGCCCGGATGCTGATCAGTTGGCCGCCCACCTGACGGCGGGGCGGATAATTGCTGCCTTTGAAGGGTCGGACATCCATATCAGCATCGCTCCCGCGCCCAAGACGTTGACGCGGTCAATTGAAGCGCCGCTGACCGAAAACGTGCTGAGCGGATCGGTCAGCGCGTTTAACGAAGATATCGATTCGAACTTGGGCATGCTTCGCAAGCAAGTCGTTTCCGAGCGGCTGAGGGCGCTTTCTTATCAGGTTGGAAGCGATCAGCGCAAGCGGATTTCGGTCATATACCTCGAACATCGGGTAAACCGCCGGCTTCTCGATGCTATCGTACGGAAGATCGAAAGCCGCCTCGAATTAGATGTAACAAGTTTGCAAAGCTTGAACGGATTGCTCGGACTGTCGAAATGGTCGATCGTGACCAGGCTGAATTCGACCGAGCTGCCGCAGCAAGCCGCCAGCGCGATGGAGAAGGGCAAAGCGGTCATACTGGTCGACCGGTATCCGTTTGCCTTTATCGTCCCCAGCCTGCTGTGGGACATGTTCGATGTGGAGAACGACCGGAACTATCCGATCTCGTTAATGTACTCCATCCGCCTGCTTCGCATCATCGGCGTGCTTGTCAACTTCATCTTTCCCGGACTGTACGTGGCGCTCGTATCCGTCAATCCGGACGTGCTGCGCATCGAAATGGCGCTGTCCGTCGCCGCCAGCCGCATTGACGTGCCGTATCCGGCGTTTGTCGAAACGCTTATTTTGCTCATCATTTTGGAGCTGATTCTCGAGGCGAGCGTGCGATTGCCCAAAAGCATCGGTCCTACCATAACGATGGTCGGGGGCATTATTTTGGGCCAAGCCGTCGTGTCCGCGAAGCTGGTGAGCAATTTGCTCATCATCATTCTGGCCGCCACAACGATTGCGAGCTTTACCGTCGCCGGATTTCAGAACGCGATTTCGATTCGGGTGTTCAAATATATCATATTGATCCTGTCCGCCGTATTCGGCGTATTCGGCCTGCTGTCCGGGCTGGTTATCGTGTGCGGTTACCTGGCAAGCGTGACGTCTTTCGGCATTCCGTATTTGCACATGGCCCGCGCAAGGGACGATGCGCATGGATAAGACGGTACAGGTCGTCGTCATGTACGTGCTGACGCATTTGGGGCTCATCTTTTTATGTATCCCTCGAATGTGATTGAAGCGCTGGACAGCGGGCACTGGATCGCGGTGATGACCGGCTATCTCGTTCATTTGGCCGTGATTGCCGCCTATATGTACGGTCTGGAAGCGTTCAAGGGACAAAACCTGATTCAAATTTGTTTAAACAGCGGCAAATTGATAGCGGCGGCGCTGCTTCTTCCAACGGCGGCTTATTTGACGATTGCGGCGATTACGACCGTCAGGGCGTATTCGGAAATTATTACGCTCGTCTTTTTGTCCAATACGCCTCTTTGGTCGATCATGCTGCTGCTGGTCGCCATTGCGGGTTATTTGGCGTCCCTTGGGCTGGAAGCGATATTTCGGACCGGTGTCATGCTGGCGGTTTTGTTTATCCCTCCGCTGCTGTTTATCGTTTGCACGTCCTTCAAAAACGTGGACTGGCATTACCTGCTGCCGCTCGCGGACCGGGAATCCGCCACGTTGTCCTTTGTGGCAAAGCGGCCGTTTCTGGAAAGCCTGTTTGCCTTTGCCGGCGGATTCTTGTTTCTCGGCTTTGTGCAGCCGGCATTGGCGTACAAGCGAAAGCGGGTGCTGCAGGCGAGCATGCTGCTCGTCCCGATGTTCCTTTTGTCGGTGTACGTTCCGCTCCTGACCTTCGGCCGGCAAACGGCCAGCCGGTTTCAATTTCCGTATATTATGGCGATCGATACGATTGATATGCGATGGATTATGTTCGAGCGGATCAATCTGTTTTTTCTGCTCAGCGTGGTGACGTTCGTCACTCTGTTCTTGTCGCTTCTTCTATGGAAGGTCAGCCGAATTGTCAGCTTAAACAAGCTGGACGGAAAGCTGTCGAAATTTCGGGTGCCGGCCGTTGCGGTTTTGGCGGGAGCGATTTTCATCGTATGCCTCCAAATTCCGGATTGGGAGAGGGTCAGCGAGCTGATGTGGTGGAATACATATCTCAGGCTGTACATCATTGTCGTCATACCCGCCGCGGTGCTGGTTCTTGGCATTCGCCGCAGAAGGAAGGTAGGCTTGCATGGCATGGAGAGGTAAAGCTCGCTCGGGCTTCGTTCTTGCGGCTGCCGCCGCGCTGCTGCTTGTCTTGCCCGGCTGCTGGGACAATGTGGACATTAATCACCGGTCGCTGCCGATCATTATGGGGGTGTCCAAGCATGACGGGCAATACAAAGTGTTTCTGCAAATTCCCGAGCCCAGCCCTCATTCGGACAAACTGAGAATTGTCAGCGCGACGGGCGATACGATCAACGAAATCATTAACGACATCAGCACGAACATGGAAACCCGCGTCGATTTGCTCCATTTGAAAATCATATTGTTCGAAAGAAGCTTTGCCGAAGAAGGCGTCAATGACAGCGTGGCCAGTTTCATGAGAGGCAGGGACATCTCGCCGAAAGCGATAGCCGTCATTTGCAACGAGCCGCTGGAACGATTTTTTGAGCGATTGACGAAATACGAAAATCGAAGCGGGCTTATGCTGTACCATTATTTCGGGGAAAATGCGGGCTGGAATCCGCAGCTTGCGCGAACCCGCATATGGGAGATGTTTCGCAGCATCCATTCGTACACGAACGACGTAGTCGTTCCGGTTATTCAATCCGGCTCCAGCACGCCGATCGCAAGCGCAGGCTCGGCCTTGATCAAGCGGGGACGAATGGTCGATTTGATCAGTCCGGACGATACGCTGCTCATCAACGTGTTCATGGGCAGAGGGGCGCAAGGGAAAATCGAGGTGATGGACCATGTCGACGTGTTGATTGTCGGCAATCGGATCAGGCATACGGCCTCGATGTCGGGGAACGCTCCAGTGCTGAAATCCCGTCTTCGGCTGAAAGTATCGGTGCTCGAAACGAAAGGGGACTTGAACAGGGCGACAATCGAAAAGGAATTGGATGCGCTGATGACCAAACGGTTCAACCGGCTGTTGGAGAAGATGAAGCGGAACGAGGCGGATATATTGGGGCTGGGACAGCTGTTCCGTACCGTATTGCCCCGCGAGCGTCTGGCGGATTGGCGATCGGAATATTTGCCCCGGCTGAAGGGGGACTTTCAGACGGAGGTGATCCTTCAAAATACGGGCAATCTGAAGCTTGACGGACACGAGGAAGGAAACGGCACGGGCCGGAAACAAGGGGGAGGGTAACGGCGGAATTGTTCCGCCGCGCCGGCTCCCGGCCATCTTCATACGGACAAGGACGATTTGCGGTATTCGCGCGGCGATTGGCGGGTCAGCCGCTTGAACGTTTTGCCGAAATGGGAAAAGTTGTCGTAGCCGACCGCCTCCGCAATGTCCGACACGCTCCGTTCGGTTTCCCGCAGCAGCCGCTGCGCTTCCTTGATTCTCGTAAGCGTCACGTAGTCCGAAAAGGCAAACCCGGTCACTTCCTTGAACATCCGGCTTAAGTAGTGCGGGCTGATATAGAATGTATCCGATAAGTCCGTCAGCCGCAGCGGTTGCTGGAAGTTGTCGTTGATGTAGCGCGTAATTTCGGATATTTTGGCATGCAGCGGCGTTGCGTGCCGGAACGGTACCGGTCCGTATCGCCGGACGTACCGGCCGGCGGCCAGCATAAGCGCGAGCGCGTATTGCCGGACGGGCAGCTCGAAGCCGGGCTCACGTTCCCGGATTTCCCGCAGCATGGCGCGAATCGCGGCGTCGGCCTCCATCTGCTGCGGACGGGGCAGCCGAATGACATGGCTGCCGCCGGCTGCAAACGGATGAAGCAGCAGCTCCGCCTGCCGGCCCGCGGCGCTCCGGATAAACTCTTCCGTGAAATGAAGGATGGCCCGCTCATGGGGCTCGCTGCCGCTTTGCATCGTTTTGTGAAGCTCGTGTTTGCCGATGAGCACAAGATCGCCTTGCTCGACCTCGTAGGTGCGGTCGCGCACGAAATAGACTCTGCGGCCGGACAACAGGTAATAGACTTCGTAGTATGAATGGTAATGATCGTCCGTCATCGTAAACGGATCGGAACGTTTCATATATTCCACGTACAGGCTTTCCGTCGAGCCGAAGCTGAAGCCGGCGTTGGCGTCGTTCATCCGGTTTCCCCCTATCGATCATTCTATCGCAAGATATGCGGGATTTATGCGAAAAACAGCATGATATGACAAGAATTATAGCATTTGCATGCGGTATGATGAAAGGGACAGATTATAGATCTACGATCGATATTACGGGGAGGCATCCATCATGGCCAAAAAGAAATACGTGCTCGTCGGCAGCGGAGGACGGGCGGAGTTTTTTTACGGGGCGCTTGCATCGCATTACAGGGAGACGTCGGAGCTGCTTGCGTTTTGCGACATTAACGGAACGAGAATGGACTACGCCAATCGGATATTGGTCCAAAAATACGATCACGAGCCGGTACGCACCTACAAGGCGGAGGAATTCGACCGGATGATCGAAATCGAGAAGCCGGATTACGTTATCGTCACGAGCGTCGACCGGACGCATCATACGTACATTATCCGGGCGATGGAGCTCGGCTGCGACGTCATTACCGAGAAGCCGATGACCGTCGACGAGAAAAAATGCCAGGACATTATCGACGCGGTCGAGCGGACGGGCCGCAACGTGCGGGTAACGTTCAACTACCGTTATGCGCCGCATCATACGAAAGCGCGGGAGCTGATCCGCGACGGCGTCATCGGCAAGGTAACCTCGGTTCATTTCGAATGGCTGCTCAACACGCAGCACGGAGCGGACTACTTCCGCCGATGGCACCGCAACAAAAACAACAGCGGCGGCCTGCTCGTGCACAAGTCGACGCATCATTTCGATCTCGTCAACTTCTGGATCGGCTCGCAGCCGGAGACGGTGTTCGCATTCGGCGACCTGCTGTTTTACGGCCGGGAAAATGCGGAAAGCCGCGGCGTGACGCAATTTTACGACCGGGCGACGGGCAATCCGGTTGCGGCCGACGATCCTTTTGCGCTACACTTGGATCAAAACGACCATCTGAAGTCGATGTACCTCGACGCGGAACACGAGGACGGCTACCGCCGCGATCAAAGTGTATTCGGCGACGGCATCAACATCGAGGACACGATGGGCGTTGTCGTGAAGTACAAAAACAACGCGATCTTGACGTATTCGTTAAACGCTTACATGCCGTGGGAAGGGTATCGCATCGCCTTCAACGGCACGAAGGGCCGCCTCGAAATGAGCATCGTCGAGCAGTCGTACGTCAATTCCGGCGGAGACAAGACGCTGGAGGGCGCGCTGAAAGGGAAAACGATGAACGTGTTCCCGATGTTCGGCGAGCCGTATTCGGTGCAGGTGGAGGAAGGCGTCGGCGGCCACGGCGGCGGCGATCCCGTGCTGCTGAACGATTTGTTCGGCACGCCGGAGCCCGATCCGTTTAACCGCGCGGCCAACCATGTGGACGGCGCACGTTCGATTCTGACCGGCATTGCGGCCAACCGCGCCATCGCGACAGGCTTGCCGGTGAAGGTGGACGACCTGGTCCGGTTCCGGGACGCGCGGTAAGGTTATCTCTTCAGCCTGCGGCCGGAGGTGCGCTGCTGCGAGGTATGAAGCACCGCCGCCGGCTTTTTGCGCGATCTGCGGCAAGTGTGGCGACAATGTAAAAACCAGGGGGAGAAGCGGGAATGAAACCTTTTTTGGACGATAACTTTTTGCTGGGGAACGAAACGGCGGTCAAGCTGTATCACGATTACGCCAAAGAAATGCCGATCATCGACTACCATTGCCATCTGAGTCCGCAGCAAATTTACGAGAATGCGAGCTTCGCGAATTTGACGGAGGCTTGGCTGTACGGCGACCATTACAAATGGCGCGCCATGCGGGCGAACGGCGCCGAGGAGAAATACGTGACCGGCGGGGAAGGCGTCTCCGACTACGACCGCTTTCTCGCCTGGGCGGCCGCCGTGCCGCAAACGATCGGCAACCCGTTGTACCATTGGTCGCATCTGGAGCTGCAACGGTTTTTCGGCGTGCACGAGCTGATCAACGAAGCGAACGCTCCGGTCATTTGGGAGAAAGTGAACGCGAAGCTGGCGACCGGAAAGTTCAAGGCGCGCGATCTGATCCGGATGTCGAAGGTGGAAGTGATCTGCACGACGGACGATCCGGTCGACAGCCTGGAATATCACAGGAAGATCAAGGAGCTGCCGGACTTCGACGTGCAGGTGCTGCCTTCGTTCCGTCCGGACAAGGCGCTTGAGATCAGCCGCCCGACGTTCCTCGAGTGGATCGGCAAGCTGGGCGAGGTCGCCGGCAAGCCGATCGACAGCTACGACGCGCTGCTGGCCGCGCTGGAATCGCGCATCCGCTTTTTCCACGAAACCGGCTGCAAAGTGTCCGACCATGCCTTCGACTACGTGCCTTACGCGGCGGCGACGAAGGAAGAGGCGGCGGCTATATTCGCCAAAGCGCTGGGCGGCGGAAGCGTAACGCTTGAGGAAGAAAATCAATACAAAACGTATACGTTCCTGTTCATGGGACGGCTGTACGCCGAGCTCGGCTGGGCGATGCAGCTTCACATTAACGCGTCGCGCAACAACAACTCGCGCATGTTCGGCAAGCTGGGCCCGGATACCGGATTCGACTCCATCAACGACAGTCCGGTCGCCCAGCCGCTGACGCGGCTGCTGGACGCGCTGGACCGGGACGACGCGCTGCCGAAGACGATTTTGTATTCGCTGAACGCGCGCGATAACGACGTGCTGGCGGCGCTGATGGGCAGCTTCCAGGGCGGCGGCGTGCCGGGCAAGATGCAGCTCGGCTCCGCCTGGTGGTTCAACGATACAAAGTCCGGGATGCTGGACCAGATGCAATCGCTCGCCAACCTCGGCCTGCTGAGCCGCTTCGTCGGCATGCTGACCGATTCGCGCAGCTTCCTGTCGTACACGCGCCACGAATATTTCCGGCGTCTGCTCTGCAACTTGCTGGGCGAGTGGGTCGAAAGCGGCGAAGCGCCGAACGACCTCGAGCTGTTGGGCGGCCTCGTGCAGAACGTATCGTACCGCAACGCGAAGGCTTATTTCGGGTTTTGACCGGGCACAATGGGTCCGGTCGCCATGGCTTCATCTTGGCAATTAGCCCGCCGCAGCCGGCCAGACGTCTTCTGCCCAGCTTTTACGGAAATGATAATACCGCTGAGATTCGTTACATATTCAAACCCGTGATTTCGGCGCCATTAGCGATCGTCAGGTTCGTTGGAGGGAAGGCGGGGAACGTAACGAATGTCAGCGGGCTTATTCGGCCACAAAAGGCCGGGTTAGAATTCTAACGAACGTCATCGAGCTTAATTGCCCCAATTTGGCTGAATCTAGTCCGGAATCAGAGTGATAGCGCCGCAGAGATTCGTTACAAAATCAAACCCGCGATTTCGGTGCGATTAGCGATCGTCAGGTTCGTTACAATTGCAGCGAGAAATGTAACGAACGTCAGCGTGCTTACGGGTTCCGTTTAATCGATTTTATAACGATTTCGTCAAATAATTGCCGCTGGTTTCCGTTGCGACCATCAGCCGGCACCGACAACAAAGGCTCCCGGGAGACATCTGCCTCTCGGGAGCCTTTGTTGATACATATGAAGTTCTATTTCAATCAGACGCGAAAGGAAGCCGTCAAATATTTCAGCATTTGAGGGCCGGCAATATTGGCGGCAACGCAAAACCATTCCGCTTGAACGATTAACTTGCCAAGCAAATAAAAAGCAGCGCCGCCGATAAGCTCGAAGGCGATAAATTCCTTCCACTGCCAAGAGGGGATGACGTAAACGATAAACGCATCGCCATCCGTTTTATTTTTGCCGTATCTCAATAGCATCGCTTCGCCCGTCCTCCTGCATGTTCGCCGATTCATCCCCCCTAATGTATGTGCGCCTGCTTATCCGACATGCGTAAATTTATGGAAA
Organism: uncultured Paenibacillus sp.; assembly: GCA_937895345.1. Taxonomy (GTDB): domain Bacteria; phylum Bacillota; class Bacilli; order Paenibacillales; family Paenibacillaceae; genus Pristimantibacillus. The sequence continues at coordinate 43,824 of CALAWP010000033.1, forward strand.
AGCGGGAGGGTGCCGGCCGATTCGCAGTCAACCTATCAGGCTTCGTTACGCAGCCCCGTTTCGTCCATCGCTTCCGCCAATACGGCAAGCATCCGGTCGGTATGTTCCCGTGCGACGATGAGCGGCGGCATGAGGCGGATGACGGAGTCGCTCGGCGCGTTCAGCAGCACGCCCTTCGCCATGCAGCGGGAAACGAGCGCCGGAGCGCTTCCTTCGGGGACGTCGAACGCGACAAGCAGCCCTTTGCCGCGCACGTTGCGGATCGGGAGCCGCTTCGACAGCCGAGCCAATCCTTCCTTCAAATATTGCCCCTGACGTTCCGCATTGCCGGTCAAATCCCGATCCAGCAGCTCCTGCAGCACGGCAAGTCCCGCGGCCATGGCCAGCGGCTGCCCGGTATACGTGCCGCCCTGGTCGCCCGGCTCGAACAGGTCGAACCGCTCGGTCGTCAGCATGGCCGACAGCGGAAATCCGCCGCCGATTCCTTTGCCCAGCGTCAAGACGTCCGGCTTAATGCCGTAATGCTCGAACGCGAACAGCTTGCCGGTCCTGCCGAAGCCCGTTTGCACCTCGTCGAAGATGAGCAGGATGCCGTACATGTCGCAAATTTTGCGCAGGCCGTACAAATAGGCTTCATCGGCCGCATGTACGCCGCCCTCGCCTTGCACTAACTCCAGCATGATGGCGCAGGTGTTGTTCGTAACGGCGGCAAAACAGGCGTCCAGGTCGTTGATCGTCACATGGCGGAAGCCTTCCACTTTAGGAGAGAACAGCGGCTTCCACCGCTCCTTGCCCGTGGCCGACATCGTCGCCAAGGTGCGCCCATGAAAGCCGTTCGCGAGCGTAATGATCTCATATGCGCCGTTCAAGTTGACCTGGCCGTGCTTGCGCGCCAATTTAATGGCGCTTTCGTTCGCCTCGGCCCCGCTGCTCGCAAAAAAAGCTTTGTCCATGCCGCTGACCGCCGTCAGCTTGGCCGCCAGCTCCAATTGCGGCTTGTTGTAAAACGCCGGGCTCGCATGAACGAGCTCTCCGGCTTGCCGCGCCAGCGCCTGCTGCAGGGCGGCAGGGGAATGGCCGAGGCAGTTGACGGCCCAGCCTCCGTTATAATCCAAATATTCGCGGCCCTCCGTATCGTACAGGCACATCCCTTGCCCGCGTTCCATGACGATTTCCGGGCGGTTGGCCGTAAACAACAGATGCCGTCCAAGCGGCGAAGCTTCCGCAGAAGCGATCTTGGCGGCAGGCTTGCCGGTTTTTTGTTTGTCTTTTGTCTGGAGCACGATGGATTCCCCCATTCCGATTCATTCTTTATACCGTATAAATATACAGTATAAAGAATAAATATTCAACCGACAACCGCCAATATTTTGTTTCAGCTCATATAACGTTTGCGGAATTTGGAGGGAGCCTGACCGATCAGCTGCGTGAAGCAGCTCGTAAAATAAGGCGCATTGTCGAAGCCGACCTCGCGCGCAATGTCGGCGACCGGCCATTCCGTCTTGAGCAGCAGCAGCTTGGCCTGTTCCATACGAACCTTCGCGAGATAGTCCATCGGCGTCAGGCCGTACACCTGCTTCATGCAGCGGGTAATGTAGTTGTAGTGAAAATTGAGCGCCTTCGCCAGCCGCGCTCCGGTCAGCGGGCTTCGGTAGTTTGATTTGATGTACGCTTCCGCCGCTTCCGCCAGGGCGACGACGGGGCCGGCCTGGCCATCGTTCTGCCGCAAATCCATCATGCGGAGCAGCTCCTCGAACAGCTGCTGCTGCATCCAGAACGCGCTCGACTGCCGCTTGCCGCCGGCTTCGTTCATTTTGCGCAGCAGCTCGTACGCGCGCTCGGGATAAGGCAGCGTCCAGGCTTGCTTCAAGTGGAGCGCGTAAGGCAAGGCGGCGAAGCGGCCGGCATGCTCCTGCGCGTCCAGCTGCGGATGCTCCTGTTCGGTCAGCGTCCATTGTCCCGCCGTCTGAAAGTGAATCCAATAGAAGGAAGCTTCCGTTTCCGACGGCTTCACGGCAAAGTGCCGCCGGTCGGGCAGCAGCACGACGCATTGCCCCGGCGTCAGGCTCCACAGACGGTCCTCCTCGCCGATATGGAGGTCGCCGGATTCCACGACGATCAGGTCGAAGACGCCGATGCCGGTCCGGTTCGGATGCTGGTCGCCCGGCCGGTGCACCGTCCTGCCGCTTTCGAGATAATAGGGCAGCGGAGGCGCCGCCATAAACAGATTCAGGGAGTGGTCCATCGCCGGTTCACGTCCTTTTACGGCGAATTACGCCTTGTGTGATATTTTGAAAGTTATTGGTTGTTATTATAACTGTTTTTGCGCTGCGGCAGAAGCTACAATAAGGTCGAAGGTTTCATATTTTGAAAAAAATGATCTGGGAGGCCGCTGCGAATGAAGCAAACGGGAGCTAGCAATCCAAATTCGAATACGATCAAGCCGCAAAATGTGGTCGAAGCCGTCAAATCGCGCATCGACGACAGCTTCTGGAATTATTACGCCGCCCTGGTGCGGGACGTCGTCGTTCCGTATCAATGGGAGGCGCTGAACGACCGCGTCGAAGGAGCGGAGCCGAGCCGCGCGGTGCGCAATTTCAAGATTGCGGCCGGCGAGGCAGAAGGGGAGTTTCACGGTTTTGTGTTTCAGGACAGCGACGTGGCCAAATGGCTGGAGGCGGTTGCCTATTTGCTGGAGGAGAAGCGGGATCCCGAGCTGGAGGCCGTCGCGGACGAGATGATTGCGCTGATCGGGCGGGCTCAGCAGCCTGACGGTTATTTGAATACGTATTACACGATCAAGGAGCCGGGCAACCGCTGGACGAACCTGACGGAATGCCACGAGCTGTACGTGGCGGGCCATATGATCGAGGCGGGAGTGGCGTATTACGAGGCGACCGGCAAGCGCAACCTGCTCGATATCGTCTGCCGCATCGCCGACAATATTGCCGATACGTTCGGCGACGGTCCGGGGCAGATCGCCGGCTATGACGGCCATCAGGAAATCGAGCTGGCGCTCGTGAAGCTGTACCGGGCAACCGGCGAAACCAAATATTTGGACTTGAGCAAATATTTTGTCGATAAGCGGGGGACCCTTCCAAGCTTCTTCGAAGCGGAGGCGGACAAGCGGGGGCGGACGACCCATTGGCATAAAGGGGAAATCCGGATCGACCATGCCTATTTCCAGGCGCACAAGCCGGTGCGGGAGCAGGACAAGGCCGTCGGCCACGCCGTCCGCGTCGTCTATATGCTGTCGGGCATGGCGGACGTCGCGCTCGAGACGGGCGACGAGTCGCTGGCGGAAGCGTGCCGCAAGCTGTGGGACAATATTACGAACCGGCAAATGTACGTGACGGGCGGCATCGGCTCGATGGTGCACGGCGAGGCGTTTTCCGTCGATTACGACTTGCCGAACGATACGGTCTATTCGGAAACGTGCGCGTCCATCGGCTTGATCTTTACGGCGCAGCGGATGCTGCGGATGAATCCGGACGCCAAGTACGCCGATGCGATGGAACGGGCGCTGTACAATACGGTGCTGGCCGGCATGGCGCGGGACGGCCGCAGCTTCTTTTACGTGAACCCGCTGGAGGTCGATCCCGCCGTATGCGAGGGGCGCAACCACAACTACAATCACGTGAAGCCGGTGCGCCAGGAATGGTTCGGCTGCGCTTGCTGCCCGCCGAACGTTGCGCGCCTGCTCGCCAGCCTGAACTCGTACGTCTACGGCGTGAACGGCGATACAATTTATTCGCATCTGTTTATCGGCAGCGAAGCGGAATTTGAATGGGACGGATCCCGTGTAGTTCTCAGCCAGCAATCCGGCGTGCCGCGGGAAGGAAACGTCTCTTACCGCGTGAAGACGGACCGTCCGGCGACGTTCGGCCTGGCGATCCGCATTCCGCGCTGGTCGGCGGGTTCGTTGCTGACCGTGAACGGAAAAGCGGTCGACGTCAAAGCGGCGATGGAGCAGGGATACGCGGTCATCCGGCGGGAATGGAGCGACGGCGACAAGGTGGAGCTGACGCTCGGAATGCCGGTTATGCGGGTTAGAAGCCATCCGCTGGTCAAGCCGAATGCGGGCAAAGTCGCGCTGCAGCGCGGCCCGCTCGTCTATTGCCTGGAGGAAGCGGACAACGGCCCGCTGCTCGGCAGGCTCATGCTGCCGCGCGATGCGGAGCTGCTGGTCACCCGGAAGGAAGATTTGGCGGGCGGCGTGGTCGCTATCGAGGCGATGGCGCTTCGCCTGGAAACCGAAAGCTGGGGCGACGAGCTGTACGGCTCCGACCGCGACATCCGCATGACGGAGAAAGCCGTCACGTTTATTCCGTATTTCGCTTGGGCCAACCGCGGCAAGGGCGAAATGGCGGTGTGGGTGAAGGAGTATTTGAGCTGACAGTCGGTCGGGACTAGAAGCTTGGGCAGACGAGGCTGCCAGTTTCGGGACCAGTGAAGGGCATCGCGGAAATATAATGTGAATAATGCGCGGGCAGGAGGGCAGAACGTTTCGAACGTTCGTGCCTTCCTGCTTTTTTTGAATGGTATTGACATCTGAAGGTAGAGGCGGACATCGCAATGAAGCTATAACGACCGCCGGAATCTCGTCGTCACTATATTTTTAATGCTCGGACTCCGCATTTTTCGGGATAATCTGTACGTTCCAATTCGTTTCTCGCCAATTTACGGTTCTCAAAATTTCCGTAACTCTTTAAGGTGCAGCCAATTGCAAACGAAACGAATAATTTTTCCCGACGGCAGGAGGGTTCTTTTTAAGTTTGAAAATGTGTGATATGATTAAAAACGTACGAAAACAAACCATCGGCGCCGACGCGCGCCGGTCAGTGACGATGAGGAGGAACTGCGAATGCAAGTGCGCCACACAACGAATCCAACGGATGTCAAAGGTTACGATACAACCAGACTGCGCCAGGAGTTTCTGATTGAAACGATGTTTGCGAAAGACAAAATCGAAATGGTATATACCCATTACGACCGGATGGTGGTCGGCGGAGCGCTGCCGGTAAACGAGACGCTGACGCTGGAAGCGGGCGATACGCTGAAAACCGAGTATTTCCTGGAGCGCCGCGAAATCGGCTTCCTGAACATCGGCGGTCCCGCAGTTATTACGGCAGACGGCGAGTCGTACGAGCTGGACAAGCTGGACGTGCTGTACATCGGCAAGGGCAAACGCGAGGTGAAGCTGGCCAGCAAAGATTCCGCCAATCCGGCCAAGCTTTATTTCTGCTCTGCGCTGGCGCATGCGGAATATCCGACCCGCAAAATGACGCGCGAGGAAGCGAATCCGACCCATCTGGGCGCTCAGGAAACGTCGAACGAGCGCGTGCTGTACAAATATATCCACGCCGACGGCATCCAAAGCTGCCAGCTGATGCTCGGCGTTACCAGCCTGCAGAAGGGCAGCGTCTGGAACACGATGCCGTCCCACGTGCATGACCGCCGCATGGAAGCTTACCTGTACTTCGACATGGCGGACGACGCCCGCGTCTTCCATATGATGGGCGAGCCGTCGGAAACCCGCCATCTTGTCGTCGCGAACGAACAGGCGATCATTTCGCCGCCGTGGTCGATTCATTCCGGCGTCGGCACAAGCAACTATACGTTCTGCTGGTCGATGGCCGGGGAAAACTACACGTTCACGGATATGGACGCCGTGCCCGCCAGCCAGCTGAAATAATCGGCTCCGGTTGGAAGGGGGAGCGTTATGCTTGCGGCAGAGCGCCATCGCAAAATTATCGAAAAGCTGGAGAGCAGCGGAGCGGTTAAAGTATCCGAGCTGAGCGAATCGTTCCAGGTAACCGAGAAGACAATCCGCGAGGACTTGGAGAAGCTGGAGGAAAAGGGGCTGCTCAAGCGGACGCATGGCGGCGCCGTGCTGGATCAAGCGAGCGAGGACAGCCTGCTGCCGCTGCAAGTGCCGAACGGCAAGCACCGGAGCGAGAAGGCCGCCATCGCCGCCAAAGCGCTCTCCTGCATCGAACCGAACGACATCATTGCGCTGGATGCGGGCAGCACGACGCTGGAGCTGGCCAAGGCCATGCCCAATATGCCGATTACGGTGCTGACGAACGATCTGCTCATTATCCGGGAGCTGACGGCCAAGGAGCAGGTGCGGCTCGTCGTTCCCGGCGGTTACCGTCACCGCAACCTGCTGATCGGGGCGGAGTCGCAGGAATGGATCGCCAAGCTGAACGTGCACAAGCTGTTTTTGTCCACGACCGGCGTTCATCCCGAATACGGCCTGACGATTTTTACGGAAGAATTGACGAAGCTGAAACGATTGTATCTGGACAATGCCAAAACGGTTTATTGCTTGGCCGATCACAACAAATTCGACAAAGGCGCGCTTATTACGTTCGCCTCGCTGCAGGATATTGACTGCCTCATAACGGACGAAGGCATTTCGGACGAGACGGCTGCCCGTTATGAAGCAAACGGTCTGCGCATCCTGCGGGCGGAAATGCCGAAGGATGGAAAACGGCCAAAAGGAAGGGGATAACCATGGGTTACTTTGATCTGACAGGCAAAACGGCTATCGTGACCGGTGCGGGCAGAGGACTTGGCGAAGCGGTCGCCAGAGGACTGGCGCAAGCCGGAGCCGATGTGGCGCTCGTCACGAACCGCACGCCGGCGGAGGACGTAGCCGCGGCGATTCGGGCGATGGGCAGAAGGGCGATCACGATTCAGGCGGACGTATCGGATCGTTCGCAGCTTGCCGCCATTATCGACCGCACGATCGCGGAGCTCGGTGGCATCGACGTTCTCGTCAACAACGCCGGCATTATCCGCCGCACGCCGGCGGCCGATCACCGGTACGAGGATTGGCAGGAAGTGTTGGAGGTCAATTTGAACTCCGTGTTTACGCTCAGCCAATTGGCGGGCCGTCATATGATCGAGCGCGGCTCGGGCAAAATCATTAATATCGCCTCGATGTTGTCCTTCCAGGGAGGCATCAACGTACCCGGCTATACGTCGAGCAAGCATGCCGTAGCCGGTTTGACGAAGGCGCTCGCCAACGAATGGGCGTTGAAGGGCGTTCAGGTCAACGCGATCGCTCCCGGCTACATGAGCACGGACAATACGGAAGCGCTGCGGGAAGATCCTGTCCGGAGCAAGCAAATATTGGAGCGTATTCCGGCAGGACGCTGGGGCACGGGCGAGGATCTGGCCGGAGCGGCGGTTTTCCTGGCGTCTTCCGCGTCGGACTACGTGAACGGACATATATTGGCCGTGGACGGCGGCTGGCTGGTTCGCTAAGCCAGGCCTTTATAAACGGAAAAAAGCGGAACGGAGCATTATGCTCCGTTCCGCTTTTTTCGTTTGGGCTGACAAGTTGTCCCGAGGACATAGGCGCCGGCCTCTTACGGCTTCGCTTCGTCGACGCCCTCCAGTTCGGGAAGCCCTGCTTTTCGCCGTTGATCGATAATGTATTGCACATACCACTCCGGATTTTCCGTTCCTTTTCGAATCGATCGGATCGTGCCCAGCCACCGTTCATTCCAGGTCATGCCATTGGAGTTCACGTGGCCACGCTTCTCCATCTCAATAGTGCGGTCGTAAGAATCAGCGGCAAATTCCCGCATACGCGGAGTATCTAGCAGCACGATGTTCCCGTGCTTGTCGCGCCGGGAGTCGATATCCTTCTCGGCAATCCTGAAGAAGTACCCAGCCGCGGCTAACAGAACGATCGCGGCGGCCGCCATCAAGAACCAGATCCATCCGTTCAAAGGAATGCCTCCCATTATGCGACAATTGGAATTTACAGATCTAAAAGGAACAGAGTGATGAAGCTGAGGGGGAGAGGCGTACAAAATAAAAAAAACCAATCGCGGTTGAAAACCAACCAGATTCGTTTTCATGATGACATAATATGAAGAAATATAAAAATGACAGTTTTGAACTAAATGTAGATGTCCTCGCCATCTATAATAGTATTATAACCGCTCCGATAATATAAGTCTATACTTTTTTTGGTATTTCGGATATATTTTTTTTCTGCCTACTAAAACAATTTTATAGAGACGATCGGAGGTTGGAAACGGATGGGCAATATTATTCGGCTGAACGGCATCAGCAAGTCGTTTAAGGTCGCGCAGCGGACGGCGGGGCTGAAGCAGGCGGTCAAGGCGCTGTTCGTGCGCGAGCACAAAATCGTCGAGGCGCTCAAAGACATTTCCTTTGACATCGAGGAAGGCGAAATTGTCGGGTATATCGGACCGAACGGCGCGGGCAAATCGACGACGATTAAAGTAATGAGCGGCGTTCTCGTGCCGGACGAAGGGACCTGCTCCATTATGGGGTTCACGCCATGGAAGGAGCGGACCGGCTATGTCGGCCGCATCGGAGTCGTCTTCGGTCAGCGCTCGCAGCTGTGGTGGGACGTTCCGGTCATCGATTCGTTTGAGCTGCTGCGCGACATCTACCGGATTCCGCCGGCGGAGTATCGCGCGAACCTGTCGCTGCTGACGGAAATGCTGGCGCTCGAAGACATCCTCGGAACGCCGGTCAGGCAGCTGAGCCTCGGCCAGCGCATGCGATGCGAAATTGCGGCTTCGCTGCTGCACAGCCCCAAGCTGCTGTTTCTCGACGAGCCGACGATCGGGCTGGATGCGGTCAGCAAGCTGGCGGTACGCAAATTTATTAAGGATATTAACCGGGAACGCGGCGTGACGGTCATTCTGACGACGCACGATATGAGCGATATCGAGGCGCTGGCGGACCGGATTCTCATGATCGGCAAAGGGACGCTGCTGTATGACGGATCCTTGCACGATCTGAAGGGCCGGTTCGGCGCGCAGCGGACGGTGACGGCCGATTTCCGCGAAACCCGCGACCCGGTCGAAATTTCAGGCGCGACGCTGCTGCAATGGTCGCCGTTGAGGGCGGTGTACAGCTTCGATATGGAGCAAATCGTGCTGGCCGACGTCATTTCCCGGCTGTCCGCATCGGTGGAGCTGGTCGATGTGACGGTGGAAGCGAAGGGCATCGACGAAATCATCGTGCAGCTGTACGAGGAGCACGGCATATGAACGCCTACGTTTCGATTTGGAGGCTCCGGTTCATCAACGGCATGCAATACCGGGCGGCCGCGGCGGCGGGCATTGCGACGCAGCTGTTTTTCGGCTTTATTTTCATCATGATCTTCGCCGCCTTTTACCGCTTCAGCGATTCCGCCGCGCCGATGTCGCTGCATGAAGTCGTCACATACGTTTGGCTGCAGCAAATCTTTTTGTCGTTCATTATGTTATGGTTTCGCGACAACGAGATATTTGCGCTGATAACAGGCGGAGGAATCGCGTACGAGCTGTGCCGGCCGGCGGAGCTGTATCCGTTCTGGTACTCGAAGCTGCTGGCGCAGCGGGTGTCGAGCGCCGTGCTTCGCTGCTTCCCGATCTTGGCGGTCGTCTTCGTGCTGCCCGAGCCGTATCGGATGGGAATCCCGCCTTCGTTCGGCGCGCTGCTGCTGTTTATCGCGTCGCTGCTGCTCGGCTTGCTTGTCATTGTGGCGATTTCGATGCTTATCTACATTTCCGTCTTTTGGACGATGTCGCCGACCGGCTCGCTCCTGATGGTATCGGTGGCCGGCGAATTTTTGGCGGGGGCGGTAGTGCCCGTGCCGCTTATGCCCGAATGGATGCAGCGGATTACCTATGCGCTTCCGTTTCGGTGGACGACCGATTTTCCGTTTCGGGTTTATTCGGGACATATTCCGCAGCATGAAGCGCTGTGGGGCATTCTGATCCAGCTGCTGTGGCTGGCGGCATTGATCGTTATCGGGCGGCTGCTGATGAAGCGTGCGCTTCGCAACGTTGTCGTACAGGGAGGTTGAATTCGCTATGGGTCTCTATTTTAAATATTTGTCGATTCATTTCCGGTCTCAGCTGCAATACCGGGCGTCGTTTCTGCTGCTTAGCGCCGGGCAGTTTTTTATTCCGTTTGCGGTGTTCGGCGGGTTGTATTTCATGTTCGAGCGGTTCGGCGGCTTGCCGGGCTGGAACTTCTACGAGGCGGCGCTTTGCTTCGCGGTCATTCATATGTCGTTTTCGTTAAGCGAATGCTTTGCCCGCGGGTTCGACGCGTTCAGCAGTCTGGTGGCCGGCGGCGATTTCGACCGTCTGCTCGTCCGGCCGCGAAGCACGGTCGTGCAGGTGCTCGGCTCCAAATTCGAATTTACGAGGGTCGGAAGGCTTCTGCAAAGCCTGATCGTGCTGGTGTGGGCGCTAATGAATTTGCCGCAAGTGTGGACCTTGCCCAAAATGTCGCTGCTGCTGCTTATGGTCGTCAACGGCGTCCTTATTTTTACGGGCATCTTCATGCTCGCCGCCACGTTTTGCTTCTGGACGATCCAGGCGATCGAGGTCGCGAACATTTTTACGGACGGCGGGCGCGAGATGGCGCAATATCCGCTGAACATATACGAGAAATGGGTGACGCGCTTCTTTACGTTCATTATCCCGTTCGGATGCGTGAGCTACTTGCCGCTCATGTATTTATTGGACAAAAAGGAAGGGAGTCCGCTGCTCTGGCTGACGCCGATGGCGGGCGCGCTGTTCGTGCTTCCGTGCCTGCTCGTCTGGAGCTTCGGCGTAAGGCATTACCGCTCTACGGGCTCCTGATGGAGCGTAAAAAGGCGGACATCAGCTTTTTGTAATAGGGCTATAAATAGTTCTTATAAACGATTTCCATGAAGTGGGTTGTATAAATATTATATAAGTTGTATAGTTATTCATGTCGCAGACGCCGCCGGGCGATGCGGCGACAACCGAATACGTGGAAGCAGGTGCTCTTGCCGATCGGCTTGAGCTTAAAAGGGAAGTCCGGTGCAAAGCCGGCGCGGTCCCGCCACTGTAACAGAGTAGCCGCAGCAACGCGCATTGGCACGAACGCCAATCAGCCACTGGCCGTTAACGCCGGGAAGGCATGCTGACGACGATGATCCTGGAGCCAGGAGACCTGCCTGCTTGAACGACACTGCTTTTACCTACGGGAGATAGGGAGGTGTTAAAGAATCGATCCGCGATTTTGTGCTGTCGCCGGGCGTCTTTACCATGGCTTCTTAACGGTAGGGACGCCCTTTTTGCACATATGCGCTTGACTGTAAGGCTGTAACGATTATGGAGATTACGGGAGGAATACGAAGCATGGAAACATTGGTTAGCAGCACGCTCGGATATCCGCGCATCGGGAAAAACCGGGAATGGAAAAAAGCGTTGGAAAGCTATTGGAAAGGCGGCTTGACGGAAGAGCAATTCGAGGCGGCGCTTGAGGAAATCCGGCTCGGGAATTTGAAGGCGCAGCTGGGCAAAGGGATCGAACATATTCCGGTGAACGATTTTACGTTGTACGACAGCATGCTGGATACGGCGACGATGTTCGGCGTTGTGCCGAAACGGTTCGATTACGAGGGCGGGCCGGTGCCGACGGCGACGTATTATGCGATGGCTCGGGGTACGCAAGGCGCCCAGGCTTGCGAGATGACCAAATGGTTTAATACGAATTATCATTACATCGTACCGGAGCTGCAGGACGCAAAGCCGGCATTGACGCAAAACCGTCCTCTCGTGGCTTATGTGGAAGCGAAAGAAAAGCTGGGCATCGAGACGAAGCCGGTCATCATCGGGCCGCTTACGTTTCTGAAGCTGTCCAAAGGTTATGCCGCCGCCGATCTGCCGAAGCTGGCGGAGCAGTTCGTTCCGCTGTATGCGCAGGTGCTGGCGGAGCTGCAGGAAGCGGGCGCAGCCTGGGTGCAGATCGACGAGCCGATTCTCGCCGTCTCGGCGACCGACGAAGAAACGGAGCTGCTGTCGTCGATTTATGCGAGCCTGCATGCGGCGGCGCCTAAGCTGAATATTATGCTGCAAACGTATTTCGAAGCGGTCGAGCGTTACGAGACGGTCGCGAAGCTGCCTGTTCAGGGCATCGGCCTCGATCTGGTCCACGGGCTGGAAGGCAACCTGCAGTCGTTGGAGCGGTTCGGATTTCCGCAGGACAAGATCGCCGGCATCGGCCTCATCGACGGACGCAATATATGGCTGTCGGACTACAAGGACAAGCTGAAGCTGATCGACCGGCTGAGCGCCTGGATTCCGAAGGAGCGGATGTGGCTCCAGACGTCCTGCAGCCTGCTGCACGTGCCCGTTTCAGCCGTGGGGGAAACAAAGCTGCCAGAGGAGCTGCGAGAAGCGCTGTCGTTTGCGGAGGAAAAGCTGGAGGAGCTCGCGTTTCTGAGCCGGGCCGCCGCGGGTACGAACGCGGAGTCGGAGCCGGTTCGCCGGACGCTGCAAGACAACGCCGGACGGCTGAGCCGGCTGGCGCAGTCGGAGGCGCGCAACCGGAAGGCGGCCGACGCCGAGGCTGTCGCGGCTCAGCCTTCCGCGAGGAAATCGCCGTTCGCGCAGCGGCAGCGGCTGCAAGCCGAGAAGTGGAAGCTGCCGTTTCTGCCGACGACGACGATCGGAAGCTTTCCGCAAACGGCGGACGTGCGCGCGGCCCGTCTCAAGTGGAGAAAGCGGGAGCTGAGCGACGAAGCCTACACGGCCTTTATTCAGGATAAAATCAAGGAATGGGTGCGCATCCAGGAGGAAATCGGCATCGACGTGCTCGTGCACGGCGAATTCGAGCGCACCGACATGGTCGAGTTTTTCGGCGAGAAGCTGGACGGGTTCGCCTTTACGGCGAACGGCTGGGTGCAGTCGTACGGCTCGCGCTGCGTCAAGCCGCCGATCATTTACGGAGATGTCGTCTTCACGGAGCCGATGACCGTTGCCGAAAGCGTCTATGCCCAGTCGTTGACTTCAAAGCCGATGAAAGGGATGCTGACGGGGCCGATCACGATACTGAACTGGTCGTTCCCGCGCGCCGACTTGACCAGGGAGCAGGTCGCTTACCAGATCGCGCTGGCGCTGGCGCAAGAAGTGAAAGCGCTGGAGAGCGCGGGCATCGAGATGATTCAGGTCGACGAGCCGGCGCTGCGCGAAGGACTGCCGCTTAAGCGCCGCGACTGGGACGCTTATCTGGAGTGGGGCGTCCGGGCTTTCCGGCTGGCCACGTCCGACGTCCGCGATACGACCCAAATCCATACGCATATGTGCTATTGCGAATTTCACGACATTATCGGTTCGATACTGGCGCTGGACGCGGACGTCATTTCGATTGAAACGTCGCGGAGCCACGGGGAGCTGATCGGAAGCTTCGAGGAGCATACGTACGATCAAGGCATCGGCCTTGGCGTATACGACATTCACAGTCCCCGCGTGCCGTCCGTCGAGGAGATGACCGCCATGATCGAGAGAGCGCTCCAAGTGCTGGATCCCGCCTTGTTCTGGATTAATCCGGACTGCGGGCTGAAGACGAGAGGGACGGAGGAGACGGTCGCCTCGCTGCGCCATATGATGGAAGCGACGCGCCGGGTGAGGGAGAGCCGGACCGTCACTTCCTAGTACGGACCAACAGCAATAAGCCCGCTCGCTTCTGCTTGGAAGCGGCGGGCTTATCGCTTGCCTGCTCATCAGGAAAGTTTGGCCGTTTATTCGATTGACAGATACGCCGCCGCGCGCTGCTGCAGCACCGATTCCTCCGACAGGCGTCCGGCAGCCGGAGGCGGGCCTTCGACGACTTTCAAAGCGCCGATTGCCGATGCAAAAAGCCGGTAAGGCCGGGGATCCCGGCGGAAGGCTTCGGCTCCGGACGACGGTCCGGCGGCCAATCCCGTCAGTCGTTCGTTTAACGAGGCCAACGAAAACGTGCCGATAAATGGCTGCAACGACAACCTCCATTGTTCCAAATCGAGAGGAGAATCGTGCTCGCCGGCAAATAGCTCGCTCCAGCCGTAGCCCTGATCGGCGGTCGTTCGGAGGCAAATGCGGTATCCGGCGGCGTCGACCGCCAAGGCGGGAATCAAGAACACTTCGATGCGGCTGACGGTCAATTGCTGAGGCTGATCTGCAGGGTAAGGAAAATCGTTGACGGATAATGAAAGCATATTGCTCTCTCCTTTCCGCTTACGAGGTTAGCTGTCGGATTCGGGCCAGAGAGAAGGCCCTACCGGGGCATGCCCCGGATTCACCCCTTGCGGCCGGCATAACGCTTGCCGCGATTGGTTCCCCCGCTTTTTCAATGACGAGCATCGAAAAATTAAGCGATGATGTTTACATAATATTTTACTCCTAAGCTATCCGTTTGTAAATCCATTGTTGCCGCCGAGCTTTCGCAGCCCGTCCTCGAATTGCCATTTAGCCTTTGCGTTCCTATCTCTTTTCAAGTATGATGGTAGTTAAAAAATAAGAACTCATGTTCATTCAAAGGAGCAACAGCCATGCATTCGAAAACCAGCCACTGCAAAATCGTCGATTGTACCATTCGCGACGGCGGACTCGTCAACAATTGGGATTTCAGCGTCGAGTTCGTGCAGCATTTGTACAACTGCCTGAATGAAGCTGGCGTCGATTATATGGAAATCGGCTACAAAAATTCGCCCAAGCTGCTGAAAGGCGCGGACAGCGCAGGACCGTGGCGGTTTCTGAACGACGATTTTCTGAAAAAAGTGATCCCGAACAAAGGCCGTACGAAGCTGTCGGCGCTTGTGGACATCGGTCGGGTCGATGAGAACGACATCTTGCCGCGCAGCGAAAGTCTGCTCGATCTGATCCGCGTCGCCTGTTATATTCAGGATGTCGACAAAGCGCTTGAGCTGGTCCAGGTTTTCCACGACCGCGGCTACGAGACGACGCTGAATATTATGGCGCTGTCGAACGTTATGGAAAATCAGCTCGTCGAAGCGTTCAAGCAAATTAACGATAGCGTCGTCGACGTCGTCTACATCGTCGATTCTTACGGAAGCCTGAAGCCGGACGACGTCGGTTACCTGGTGGACAAATTCCAGCAGCATCTGCCGAACAAGCGTCTGGGCGTGCATGCTCACAACAATTTGCAGCTGGCGTTCGCCAACACGCTGCTGGCCGCCGGCAAAGGCGTCGAGCTGCTGGACTCTTCCGTCTACGGCATGGGCCGCGCCGCGGGCAACTGCAACACGGAGCTGCTTGTTTCCGAGCTGCAAAATACGAAATACAACGTCCGTCCGGTGCTGGACATGATCGAGAAGTACATGATTCCGCTCCGCGAGAAGGAAGAGTGGGGCTACATCATTCCTTACATGATTACCGGAATTTTGGATGAGCACCCGCGTTCGGCGATGGCGCTTCGCGCCACGGCGGACAAGGACAAGGCCGTCGAATTTTACGACCGTCTGACGACGCCGGAAACGGCCAACAAATAATAGCTGCGCACGGTTCGGCGTACGGCCGGGCTGGCATTTCGGTCCGATCGTGCTGCGGCGTGTGTTCGGACCGGTTGTGCGACAGCACGTTATCGGTCCGGTTGTGCGGACGCGTTATCGGTCCGGTCGTGCGGCGGTGCGTATTCGGTCCGGTCGTGCGGCGGAGCGTAATCGGCGTATTTGATCCGGACAGGCTGTTGCGCGACTGGCATCCTAACGAACCTTAGAATCACTAATGGTTTGTTTTAGCCGCTATTCAAATTGTAACGAATCGTAATCGCGTTATTTAGTCGAATTAAGCCCCCAACAGGGCGTTTCGAACAAAATAAGGCTGCTGCGGTTCGTTACATTTTTTTTGGCGGCTTTTTTGCCCGAATAAGAACGTACGGATTCGTTAGAGTAAGCGGCGGAGCGGACCGAAGTCGGGAATGAGTTTAATGGACAGGAATGGGCGAGAATGGGCGATAGCAGAAGCTAGAATGGAGACTAACGGCTGAGAGACGGCAGCGGTCTGGCCCGCGGATTGCTTTGGATGATGCGGGCCAGCAAAAAAAACGGTCCGGCCTTTGACAGGCCGGACCGTTTGGCGTTTGCCGATGAATCAGGGTTGCCAGACCGGCAACTCGCTCGCATTCGCCGGGGCGTCGTATTGACTGATCGGCAATCCAAGTTCGCCGAGTATAGCCCGACCGGCAACCCGTTCGCCGGGCCGTCGGGTTGCCCAATCGGCAGCCCGAGTGCGCCGGTGCGCACCGGTTACCCGAACTTCAGCTCGCCCTCGCCGCGAATGGCGGCCGCCTGGTGGCGTTCGTTCGGATGAAAAAATCCCGATCCGCGAAACGTTTTGCCGTCCGCATCCGCCGCCCTTACGTCCACCCGGATGTTTTCGCTCCGGCCGAACCAGCCGAGCAGCTCCGCGTCGGTTATGCCGTCGATGTCGATATACCAGGAGCGGTCTCCGTAATCGGTAATCAACACAAGCTCCGCCCGGCCGAACGCCAATACGCGGGACGGCTGCAGCTCGCTGCCGATGGCGATCGAAGCGAGCGGATAGGTTTCCATCTCCAAAAGCTAATGCCTCCTTCAAGTTGCGCGAATCCGAATCTAGAACAGCTTGCCTTGCCGGTACAGGACGGAAGACAGCTTCATGACCGCATGCACGTAACAATTTTGCCTGAGCGGCAGCGGATCGGAGAAATAAGCGGGCAGTATGCTCAGCATCGTTTTTTGCATTTTGGCATACAGCAGCTTGTACACTTCCTCCTCCGTATAAAATTGCGTCTCGCGCCCTTGCAGCCACTCGAAATAGGATACGATAACGCCGCCGGCATTGGCAAGAATGTCCGGTATAATCACGGTGCCTGTGCCGGCCAGGAAGGCGTCCGCCTCACCGTCGATCGGAGCGTTGGCGCCTTCCACGATGATCCGGGCGCGCACGCGGTCCACGTTGTCCTTGCGAATCTGGTCCTGCAGAGCCGCCAGAATCAGCACGTCCGCGTCAAGGTAAAGCACGTCTTCCCTGCCGAGAATGCTGGCTTTCACGCCGCAAGCCGCCAGCTCCTCTTCGGAAACGGGAAGGTCGCCCCGATGCGACGCCGCAAATTCGATCAGCGCCGGGATAGACAAGCCTTCCTCGTTGTAAAGCGTCACGTTTCGGTCGCTGACGGCCACGATCCGGTTTTGCAAATGGGAGCATTTGTACGCTTCCAGCGCCGCGACGGAGCCGACGTTGCCGAAGCCCTGCACCGCGATCGAGAGAGGGCGTCCGGCATGCTCCACGGCAGTGCGGGCAAAGGCGTTCGAGCTGCCTTCGAGCCATCCTTTGTTTGCGTTAGCGAAATCGTGAAGCAAATAGCGCAGCGTGAAATATACGCCCTTGCCGGTCGCTTCCCTGCGGCCGAGGGAGCCGCCGCTAATGATGCTCTTGCCGGTAAAGCTGCCGAGGTATGGGCTGCCCGGATGAATGCTCTTGTATTCCGCCATCATCCAGTCCATTTCTCTTTCGCCCGTGCCCATGTCGGGGGCGGGGATGTCCTTGTCCGGACCGAGCACGTCGCTGAAGTATTGCACGTATTTTTTGCATATTTGATACAGCTCGCGCTCGGAATAATGGCGGGGATTGACGACTACGCCGCCTTTGCCTCCGCCGAACGGAACTTCGTGCAGCGCATTTTTGAGCGTCATGAGCGCGGCGAGATTGGTCACTTCTTCTTCGTTCACCGATTCGTGAAACCGGATGCCGCCCTTGTAAGGTCCGAGCGCGTCGTTGTGCTGGATGCGATAGGCGGGGATGCGGACGACGGTCCCGTTGTCGAGCGCGATGCGCAAGAACGCCTTATGGATTTTGTTCGGCGTGGACAGCAGCGCCGCCAGCGATTGGAACGCCTGCTCGCGGCGGTCCGTAAGCTGCGGCAGAAATGAGGTGTCTTCCATCAAGGTGCTCAATGATTGCTGTACGATTGCTGACGTTTGACTGGCCATGCTGTACATCCTCCTTGTACGCAAGCGGAAGGCGCCTGCATTATGAAATATAGTTGGCTTGCCTCGTTAAATTGTACCATATATTGCCGCGAGGGTTAAAACCGATCATAATAGTAGACGACCGAAATCGGGACAAAAGAGAGGTTGGCGCCATGAGGCTGCATTCCGTCTTTATATACGGCTCGCTGCTGCCGGGCCTCAGCAATCACGGCGTCATCAAGGATGAAATCCGGAAGTGCGAATCCGGGGTTATCGCGGGAAGGCTCGTCGACGCGGGAGCGTATCCCGCCGCGGTAAGGGACGGGGAAGCGGCAGCGGCGGGCAGCCGCATACGCGGCTTGTGGATTGCGGTCGGCAGAGAAGGGCTGGCGGCGCTGGACGAGCTGGAGGAATTTCGCGGCGCGGAGGAGATGAACGACTACGAGCGGGTATGGACGCGCGATGCGTTCGACGCGGGCAAGGCGGGCTGGGTTTATGTATGGCCGAACGACCGGGGCTGCCCGGAGGTCGGCTCGGATTCGTGGGCGGAATATTGGAAAGTGAAGCAAGCCGGAGAACGGCAGCGATAAAAGGAGCGCGGCGGCCCGCCGGGGGAGACCGGCGCGCCGCGGCCGGTTACCCGTTGCCGCCCTCCTCCGAGGCGGAGTAAGCGATCAGGGCGATGTCGGTCCCTTTCAGTTCGGACAACCGCTCTTCCAGCTGGCGGATTTGCTCCAGCGCTTCGGGCTCCTGGTCGAGCTCGGCAATGCGAAACGTTCGGTCCATTTGCACCTTCTCCTTGCGTCAGCTTGGGATGTTCGCTATGATTCAATACCATAATGCGCAATACGCGCTGTTCCTATGCGCCGAGGCATGCCGGAACCACCGCTGGAAGGGCAGCAGTTGAAGCAGTTGAACCAATGGAAGTCCCGCATGGCCGCATCAATATATCGAGAGGAAGAGGCGTTATGATAGTCAAGCTGGCATCACAAATGTTCCGTTTGCTGTTTCGTCCGTGCATCCGGCTCGGAAGCAGGCAGGGACGATGGGCGCTGCGGAGCGCGGCGCTGCTCGTCGCGTTGTTCGTCATCGCCGGGGGAACGATTCATGCGGCCGCGGCCGCGGCCGGCGGTCCGGTCTTGCCGGAACCGTTTGCCGGCGAGCCGTCGGCGGCCGTCGCCGTCCTTTCCGCTCACGAGCACGGCGGCCATGCCTCCGACGGCGGCGGCGCGGCGGCTGACGGGCGTTTAACGCTGCTGGCGGCGTCGAAGCTGGTCTATTACGTCGCGCTGCTTGCCGCCGCAGGATTTCAACTGCTTGCCGCGGCCGTTCCCCGGGGAGCGGAAGGAGCGGTTCGTCGGGAGAGAATCGGACGGTGGAGCGCCGCCGCCGTCAAAGCTTTGCTGCTGGCGGCGCTGGCGTACATATTTTTGCACGCCAACGATTTGGTCAGCCAGCTGGGGGGCGACATCGGGCAATGGCCGCGCGTGTTCGTTATGACGGACGCAGGCCGGTCCTGGCTGGCGCTGCTCGCGCTGGCGGCGGCCGGCTTCGCCGCGCTTCGATTGCCGGAGCCGCTCGGTGCGGTATGGGCGCTGCTGCTGCTTGCTTCGGAAAGCTTCAACGGACACGCCTTCGCCGCTTCGCAAGCCTCCGTCGCCGTTGTTGCGGATTTTGTTCATCTGGTTTGCTCCGCGATTTGGGCGGGAGGGGTCATTCTCCTGCTATTGTTCTGGAGATACGACCGCAAAGAATGCGGCAGATTCGCCGAATCGTTTGCCCGCTTCGCCTGGCTGGCGATCATCGGCTTGGCGGCAAGCGGCATCGCGATGGCATGGGCGATATTGCCGTCATGGATTTATCTGCTGTATACCGCTTGGGGCAACTGGCTGCTTGCCAAGTCGGCGCTCGTTGTTGCCGTCGCGGCGCTCGGCGCCGCCTTGCGGAGCAGAGCGAGAAGGCGGGAGCTGCCAAGGGGAGTTTTGCTCAAGCTGGACGGAGCGTTGATGGCGGCCATCGTCGCATCGGCGGCGGTAATGACGTCGCTGGCGCCCGCGCCCGGCGGAGAGCCGCTGCGGCTGCACGAAATGGGCGAGCAGCTGCATTACACCCTTGCGATCGAGCCTAACGCGCCGGGGCCGAACGACATTACGCTGACCGTCTGGCTTCCGGAAAGCTCCGGCGAACCGGCCGACGTCCGCCTCCGTCTGTTGCCTGCCGAAGGGCGGCGGGGCAAGCCGGTCGAGGTGGAGCTCGTCCGGCAGGACGACGGAAAGGAATACGAGTTTCCTGGCTTTGTCGAAACGAACTACCGGTCGGCGGAGCCGGCCGCATTGCCTTATCCTGGCAAATGGACCGCGGAGCTGATCATTCGCGAAACGAGCGGCGGCACGACGGAGAAGACCGTTTCCTTTGAAACCAACTAAACTCGGGGCGGTATCGCCGTTTCTGCACCGCGCGCAGCTCCCAGCGCGCGGTGGGGCGGAACGGGTGTCACCACACGCCTTGGCTGCGAAGATGCGGATGCAAGGATCGCGAAATATGTACAAAGGCAGGTGCGGCATCGGATGTCATACAAATGGTTAAAGCGGCTCATCTTGTGGATTCCGACGTTCGTTATCGGATTATGGGAATATGTGCGTCATGCCTTTCTGCTTCCTTACATTTCGATGGATCTTGGCAACGCGCTTGCTCCCGTGCTTGTCTTTCTCGTCACGCTTACGCTGCTTCGCAGCTTGTTCGGCAAGCTGGAAGCGCTGCAGGAATCGCTGAAGCGGCAGCAGGCGGCCAAGGCGGCGTTCGAGGAGCGCGAGCAGCTCGCCCGGGAGCTGCATGACGGCATTTCGCAATCGCTGTTCATGCTGTCGGTCAAGCTGGACAAGCTGGACAGGGCGGCCTCGGAGGAGGAAGCCGGACGGACGATGAGCGAAATCAGGCGCACGGTCCGCCATGTGCATGAGGACGTCCGAGGCGCCATCGCCAATTTGAAGACCGAGCCGCTTGATGTCGACAAATATTGGCTGCAGGGCATGCTCGGCTGGATCGCGGAGCTGGAAAGGTCTTCGGGCATAACGGCCGACGTCGATTGGCGCTTGTCCGACGGCTTGCTGACGGCGAAGCAGAAGGTGGAGCTGCAGGCGATTATCCGAGAAGCGCTGATGAACGTCCAGAAGCATGCAAAAGCGCGGCATGTCCGGCTGGAAGCGGGACCGGCCGAGAGGGACGGTTCGTTTCGCTGCGTCGTCGCCGACGACGGGACCGGCATCGACGAAGCGAAGCTGGAGGCCCCGGGCAAATACGGCGTGAAGATGATGCGCGACCGCGCGAAGGCGATGGGCTGGACGCTCATCGTCGAGCCGGGCGACCGGGGCGGAACAAAGGTCGTGATAGAAGGAGGCGCAGCGCAATGAATAACGGCGACGCCCGTCAGGTTCGGGTCCTGCTGGTGGACGACCATCCGCACGGCAGGGAAGGGATGCGGGAAATTGTGGAGATCGAGCCGCTGTTCCATATCGTCGGCGAAGCCGCGAGCGGCGAGGAGGCGCTGGCGCTGGCGCCGGAGCTGAAGCCGGACGTCGTGCTGATGGACATCAACATGCCGGGCATGGGCGGCTTGGAGGCGACTTATCGGCTGAAGCGGGAGCTCCCGGCGCTGAAGATCGTCATGGTGACCGTATCGGACGATATTGCGAATCTGTTCGAAGCGGTGAAGCGCGGGGCGCAAGGTTATTTGCTCAAAAACCTGGATCCCTCGTCCTGGCTCGATTATTTGCGCGCGGTGGCGGTGGATGAGGCGCCGTTGTCGAAGGAGCTTGCGTACCGGCTCCTGCTCGAGTTTTCCGCCGGAGGGAGCGCCGGAGAAGCGGGCGCCGCAAACGGTGGCGGCTTCGGATCGGCCGGCCAAGGCCGGTTCACGGCCGGCGAACCGTTCCAAGGCGTCTCGGCGCCTCCGGGGCCGGTTTCAGCCGCAAAGCAAGAAGCCGGAACGGAACGCGCGGGAGGCGCTCCGGAGCGGCAGGGGCGGCGGCCGGACGAGCGCCATCCTTCCGCGTTGACGGAGCGGGAAAGAGAGGTGCTCGAGCGGGTGGCGACGGGCGCCTCGAACCGGGAAATCGCGGAAACGCTCGGCATTTCGGAGCATACGGTCAAAAACCATCTGAAAAACATTTTGCAGAAGCTGCATTTGGACAACCGCGTGAAGCTGGCGAGGTATGCGCTGGAGCAAGGGATTGTCCGCCGGGAATGACGGCCGTTCGCCCCGGTTCCGGAGCAACGCTGCGAATCGAGTGAAGGCGGCGGGAATCCGTCTTGCAACGCGGTGCAATTTTGCATATAATAAACAGTAATATTTGCATAAAACGAATTGCGCAGATGGAGAAAAGTAAGCAGTGCCTTCGTACAGGGAGGGGACGCCGCCGATTGAGAGCGTGCCCGCGAAACCAGGCTGCCGAAGTTCGCTCCGGAGCATCGTTCTGAACGGTTGCAATGCAGCCCGGCGCGATCTGGATCGCCGGCGGCGCCGCACGCTTCGCCAGTAGGAATGGACGGTTCCCGCCGTTATCGGGGCTTGAGGGATTACGGCATGCCGCTGCAGCTTGCAGGCAAGGCTTGGCGCAATCCGAATTAGGGTGGTACCGCGGTTCTTCCGTCCCTTCGGGGAGGAAGGCCTTTTTTGTTTTATCGGCAATTTCTGCGTCCGGACCGGCTTAACCGGCCGCCGGGCGGCAGCATGAAATGTTGGAGGCGATGAATATGAAGGAAAGACTGGAGGCGCTCCGCGAAGAAGCGCTGCAGGAGCTGAAGGGCGTCGAGACGCCGCAGGCGCTGAACGATTTAAGGGTCAAATATTTGGGCAAAAAAGGCGCGCTTACCGAAATATTGCGCGGCATGGGCGGGCTCAGCGCCGAGGAGCGGCCCGTCATCGGCCAGGTGGCCAACGACGTGCGAGCCGCGATCGAATCGGTCGTCGAAGAGAAAAGCGAACGGTTCCGCCAGGAGGAAACGGACAACCGGCTGCGCGCGGAAACGATCGACGTGACGCTGCCGGGCAACCCGCTGCCGACCGGCGCGGTCCATCCGCTCAACAAGGTGGCGCAGGAGATCGAAGATATTTTTATCGGCATGGGTTATTCGGTGGCGGAAGGTCCGGAAGTCGAGACGGATTACTACAATTTCGAGGCGCTCAACCTTCCGAAGAACCATCCGGCGCGGGATATGCAGGATTCGTTCTACATTACGGAAGATATTCTGATGCGAACGCAGACGTCGCCGGTGCAGGTGCGAACGATGCATGCGCGCAAAGGCGAGACGCCGATCCGCGTCATTTGCCCGGGCAAGGTGTACCGCCGCGACGACGACGACGCGACGCATTCGTTCCAATTCAACCAGATCGAAGGCCTCGTCGTCGGCCCGAATATCCGCATGAGCGATTTGAAGGGGACGCTGCTTCAGTTCGCCCGCCAGATGTTCGGCGCGCAATCGGAAATCCGGCTTCGTCCGAGCTTCTTCCCGTTTACGGAGCCCAGCGCCGAGGTGGACGTCACTTGCGCCCAATGCGGGGGCAAAGGGTGCCGGATGTGCAAAGGAACCGGCTGGCTGGAAATTCTCGGCTGCGGCATGGTTCATCCGCGGGTGCTCGAAATGGGCGGCTACGATCCGGAAGAAGTCAGCGGGTTTGCGTTCGGCATGGGCGTCGAGCGAATCGCCCTGCTGAAATACGGCATAGACGACATTCGTCATTTCTATACGAACGATTTGCGGTTTTTGCGCCAGTTCGCCCGGATGTGACGGGAGGCGCTGCCGTCGCGACAAGACGATAGAAGGGAAGAAACGAAATGAAAGTATCCTATCAATGGCTGAAGGATTATATCGATTTGGACGGCATAACGCCGGAAGAGCTGGCGGAGAAGATGACCCGCGGAGGCATCGAGATCGACGCCGTCGAATCCCGCAACAAAGGCGTATCCGGCGTAGTGGTCGGCTACGTGAAGGAAAGGAACAAACATCCGGACGCAGACAAGCTGAGCGTGTGCAAAGTGGACGTCGGTACGGGCGAGGAGCTGCAGATCGTTTGCGGCGCGCCTAACGTCGCCGCCGGCCAGCGCGTGCCGGTTGCCGTCGTCGGCGCCAAGCTGCCGGGAGATTTCAAGATCAAGCGAGCCAAGCTGCGCGGCGTGGAATCGCAAGGCATGATATGTTCGGCGAAGGAGCTGGGCTTGAACGACAAGCTGCTGTCCAAGGAGCAGCAGGAGGGCATTCTCGTCCTTCCGGATTCGGTGCCGGCAGGAGCGCCGATCGGCGATGTGCTCGCCATCGACGACGCGGTGCTGGAGCTCGATCTGACGCCCAACCGTTCCGATTGTTTGAGCATGATCGGCGCGGCATACGAAGCGGCCGCATTGACGGGGCGCGAGGCGAAGCTGCCGGACGCTTCCGTGCACCATGCCGCGGAGCGGACGGAGCAATACGTATCCGTCCGGGTAGAGGCGCCGGAGCAATGCCCGCTCTATACGCTCCGTTACATTAAGAACGTCAGAATCGGCCCTTCTCCGCAATGGCTGCAAAACCGTCTCATGGCCGCGGGCGTCCGTCCGATCAACAATGTGGTGGACGTTACGAACTATGTCATGCTCGAGTACGGGCAGCCGCTGCACGCGTTCGACGCCGACCGCATTCCGGAGGGACGGATTGTCGTTCGTTTCGCGAAGGAAGGCGAGACGCTCGTTACGCTGGACGATCAGGAGCGCAAGCTGGAGCCGCATATGCTCGTCATCGCCGATATGAACGGGCCGATCGGATTGGCCGGCGTCATGGGCGGCGCAAGCACGGAAGTGACGGCGGCCACGGTCAATATCGCCCTGGAGTCGGCCAAGTTCGACGGCGGCACGATCCGCAAGACGTCGAGGCAGCTCGGCCTCCGCTCCGAATCGAGCCTGCGCTTCGAGAAGGAAGTAGATCCTTCCCGCGTCATCCCGGCGCTGGACCGCGCTGCGGCGCTCATCGCCGAGCTGGCGGACGGACTCGCGACAGACGGTTATATCGAGGCGGCTTCCCGCAAGTTTGAGCCGGCGCAAGTTGCGGTGGCGTTGGAGAAAGTGAACCGCTATCTCGGAACGGACTTGTCGAGCCTGGAGGTTCGCGCCATCTTGGGCCGGCTGCAATTTCCTTACGAGCTGCGGGACGGCGACGTATTCGTCGTCGAAGTGCCGACGCGCCGCGGCGATATTTCGCGCGACGTCGATCTGATCGAAGAGATTGCCCGACTGCACGGCTATGACAACATCCCGACGACGCCGATCTTCGGCGACGTCATTCCGGGAGCGCTGACGAAGGCGCAGGCGATTCGCCGCGAGCTGCGCAAGCGGCTGTCGGATGCGGGGCTCCACGAAGTGATCAGCTACTCCTTCACAAGTCCCGAACGGACGGAGCTGTTCCCGGAGCTGGCGGAAGGAACGGCGGCGATCAAGCTGTCCATGCCGATGAGCGAGGAGCGAAGCGTCCTCCGCAAGACGCTGATCGGACAATTGATCGAAACGGCCGCCTACAACCGCAACCGGAAAAACGAATCGCTCGCCTTGTTCGAGATCGGCAGCGTCTTCCATACGGACGAGGAGCGGCTAACCCGCCTCCCGCAGGAAAAACACCGCTTTGCGGCGCTGCTGACGGGCAGCAAATCGGAGGCGGGCTGGAACCGCAAGCCGCAGCCGTATGACTTTTACGATGCCAAAGGCGTGCTGGAAACGATATTCAGCGTTCTTGGCGTGGAGGATGCCGTCTCTTACGTTCCGGCCCAGCCGCGCCATTTCCACCCGGGCCGAACGGCTGCCGTCGTGCTGAACGGGGTGAACGGTCCCGAAACGATCGGGTACGTCGGTCAGCTGCATCCTTCCTTGCAGCAGGATTCCGATCTGGGCGACACGTATTTGGCCGAAATTGCCCTCGCCCCGCTTTACGAGGTGGCCGGCGCCGAGATCGCATACAAGGCGCTGCCGCGTTATCCGGCCATTGGACGGGATTTGGCCGTCGTCGTCGGCGCGGAAGTGCCGGCAGCCAGCCTTTTGGACGCGGTGAAGGGCGAAGCCGGCGAGCTGCTCGAGTCCGTGCGGGTGTTCGACGTTTATACCGGCGAGAAACTCGGCGCGGGCCGGAAGAGCGTGGCGCTGTCGCTCGTATACCGCCATGCGGAACGCACATTGACCGATGAAGAAGTCGCCGGATTGCAAGACAAGGTGATGCAAAAATTGGAACAATCTTTTGCAGCAGAATTGCGCAAATAGGCAGGAAACCTCCCGAGCCGCATCGAAATAGTTCCTTGTGAACATCGATGCGGTTTTGTTCCCCTATAAGAACGTATACATTTCATGTTAAACGGAGTCAATTGGGGTGCAAAAAAAGTAATCTATTTGCCTTGCGCCGGTGAATGTCATTCCGGATGCAGCGCAGGTTTGGCGCCGATTGGCGGCGCCGGCCGGCTGCCGCCCGGCGGGGCGGGAGCGACATGAAGCGCAAGCCGCTCGACTTGGAAGATGGGAGGATACGTGAAATGGATGCAGGTCAAACCGTCGTAACCGTTGATATATATGGAATCCAGTACAAGCTGAAAGGCCATTCCAACGTCGATTATATAAAGAGGGTTGCAGGGTCGGTAGACGAGAGCATGAAGAAGCTGGCGAGCCATTATCAACGGCTGGACATGCAGAAGCTGGCGGTGCTTTGCTCCGTGCAAATTATGGAGGAAGTGTTCCGGCTTCGCAGGGACGTCGCCCGATTGCAGGAAGCGGAGGCGCGGTTGCTGGCCGTCGAACAGCAGCTTGACGATGAGAGGCGCTCCAGAGCGGAGCTGAGGCAAGCGATGGAAGACGCGGAGCGGAGCTTCCGCGCGAAGCTTGACGAGCTGGAGCAAGCTGCGGCCGCGGCCGCAGCCTTGCTGGAGGAGGCCAAGGCGGAGCATAACGAAGCGATGAACCGGTTGACCGGGGAGCATCGTGAGGCGATGGAGAAGCTTAGGCAAGAGCTGGAGCTGGACAAAAAAACGGAGCTTGTGCAGCTGAAAAGCAGGCTGGAAACCGAGCTGGCGAAGCAGGAGGAAGAAAAAAACAAGCAGCTCGCGCAGCTTGGCGCCGCGTTAAACGCGCAGCGCGAAGATGAGCTTGCCGGTCTCGCGAAGGAATGGCAGGCCAAATGGGACGATCGCGAACGGCAATGGTCGGAGACGGCGGCGGCAAGCTCGGAGGAGCAAGCGAAAGCGGCTGCCGAAAGGGAAGAACGCTGGAGGCGGGAGACCGAGGACAAAGAGGCCGCATGGCGGAAAGCGCTGGCGGACAAGGAAGCGGAATGGCAGTCGAAGCTGGCGGATAAGGAAGCCGAGTGGAGCGCTTCGATGACCGAGAAGGAAGAGGCTTTGCGCAAGGAGCTGTCCGAGAAGGAAGCGTTCTGGCGCCAGACGCTGGCGGACAAGGAAGCGGCCTGGAAACGGGAGGCCGAAAGTCTGGAGCAGACGCACCGGGCGAATCTGGAACGGCGCCGCAGCGGGTGGCTGGAGGAGCGCGGACGGTTGACCGCCCGGCTGGAGGAGCTGCAGCAAGGGCGGCTGGCGGACAAGGAAGCTTACGAGCAAAGAATAACGCTGGCGGACGACGAGCTGATGAAGGCAATGGAGCAGGAGGAGGCGCTCCGCTCGGCCTGCGCGCAGCTGGAATCCGAGTTGAGGACGGCGCGGGACGAGCTGAAGGATGCGCAGGAAGACGCCGCGGCAATGCAGGACGAGGCTTCCGCCTTGCGCGCGCAATTGGAGTCGGCCGAGCTCGCGGCGAAGAAGGAGCGGGAGCTTCGGGCCGCTCAGCTTGAAGAGGAGCGGCTGCAGCGGGAGGAAGCGCTGTCGAAGGAACGCGCGCTAGCGAAGGCGGCGCTGGAGGAGCAGGAAAGGCGGGCCGCTGCCAGGCTGGAAGAGGAGCGGAAGAAAGCCGCTCAGTTGGAGGAAGATCGGAAGCAAGCCGAAGCCCGGCTGGAGGAGGAGCGCCACCGCTTGACGCGGCAATTTGCGGAGGACAAGGACGAGCTGCAATTGCGGCTGATGGAGCTGGAAGAGCAAGTGTCGCAAGTGGCGGGCCGGGAGCGCGAGCTGCAAGAGCAATTGGCTCGATTGACGGGCCGGGAGTGCGAGTTGCAAGAGCAATTGGCCCGATTGACGGGCCGGGAGCGCGAGTTGCAAGAGCAATTGGCCCGATTGACGGGCCGGGAACGCGAGCTGGAAGAGCAATTGGCTCGATTGACGAGCCGGGAGCGCGAATTGAAAGAGCAAGTGTCGCAATGGACGAGCCGGGAGCGCGAGCTGGAAGAGCAAGTGTCGCAAGTGACGGGCCGGGAGCGCGAACTGCAAGAGCAATTGGCTCGGTTGACGGACCGCGAGAACGAACTGAAGCAGCAACTGGCGCGGCAATCGGACCGCGAGCGCGAGCTGCTTGAGCAGCTGGAGCTGACCGCAGCCAAGGAGCGGCTCGCTTCGGGCGGATTGGAAGCGGCCGCCGAACGCGAGCATGAGCTCGCCGCGAAGCTGGACGACTTGCAGAAGCGGCTGGAGCTGGCCGTCCGGGAAACGGACGAGCTTAGACATTCCCAGGAGCTGATGGCGGAAGAGGAAGCGCAGCTGAAGCAGCGCCTGCGGGAGGCGATGACCGAGGCGGCGGCTGCTTCGGAAGCCGGAACCGAATGGGAGGAGCAGCTGGAGCGGCTGCGGCGTGAGCGCGACGAGGCGGCCGCAGCGTCCAAAAAGCTGCAGGAAGAGCAAGCCTCTTTGTTGGACGACCATAACAAGCTCAAAAACGAATATGCCAAGCTTCAAACCGAATTTAACGAATGGATCGAATTGATCGAGCAAAGCTGATGCCAGGAGCCTGCCTGCCATACATTGCGGCAGCGGCGCGAAATATAGGAAAAGGAGCCGTGCGGGATATCAAATTCTGATATCCGCACGGCCCCTTTTATGAAAGACCGCCTGATTCGGCCGGTTATTGCACAACGAGCTGGGCTTTCATCAGCCGATGGCCTCTGCCGCACGGCACGTTGCAAATGATATCGTACGTTCCGGGCTCGTCAATTTGGACGGAAACCGTCTTGCCGTCTTTAATGTCGTAGTCGGTTTTCAGAATGCTGATGCCGTGTACGCCGTCCACCGATTTCAGCGTGACGTTAACTGCCTCGCCCGCTTTGATCGTATATTGTTCCTGGTCGAATTCCCAGTCGGATGCGGAAATGACAATGCCGGAGCCCTCTTCGCCGCCCGCGTTCGCTGTTGCGTCGACAGCGGAGCCATCCTGCTCCCCTTTGCCGCCCGAGTTGGATCCGCATGCGGCAATCACAAGCGCCAGCGTCAGGACGGACGCAAAAATCAGCCATTTTTTCATGATCAGTTGTCCCCTTTCCATCTCTAATCATCGTTTGTTATTATCGTTTCTTTCTCATTGTAATCCATTTGACGCAAGGATAAAGTCGCCGTGGTGAATACAGTTTGACAAAATGATGGCGATTTGATGAAAACAAACATAAGCCCCGGCCGCCTTATGGAAAAGGGGCAAGGGCTTGCGGCTGGCAAAGCCGGGACGCGGTACTTCTCCCGGATCGTATAATCGTTAAGCTCTTCTGCGGCGGCCGGATTCGTATGGCGTGCTGACCGGGATAAACAGGTCGATAATCCCGATGACCAGAGCGGCCAGAATGGCGCCCAGCCAAGTAACTTCAACGCCGCCAACGATAAATTGGGCAATCCATATGACGGCGGCGCTGGCCAGAAAACCGACGATCCCTCTGCCGAACGGCGTCACCTTTTTGCCGAATATGCCTTCAATGACCCATCCCAAAGCCGCAATGACGAGGGCCAGAAACAGCGCGCTCCAAAAGCCGCCGACGGAAAACTGAGGCACGATCAGCCCGACGAGCATAAGAACCAAGGCCGACACGATAAAACGGACGACATGTCCCAAAAATGTCATGCTGCATCCTCCTTTGACTGTGTACAAACCGAATTTGGAACCGATAACTATGGTTGCGATTCATTCGGGATTAGTATCGCCGCCGATGCCGAAAATATGTATAGCCGTTTAGTAAAGGGACGAAATCGTGCAACCTGGCAAAGCTTCGGCTATAATAAGGGCGAGAGGAGTGTTACTCGTTGGATTCGAAAATATTGACCACCCTTGAATATTCGAAGATTTTATATAGATTGTCGCAGCACGCCTCCACCTCGCTGGGCAAGCAAGCCGCGGAAGCGCTTGGGCCCTCCTCCGATCTGGAGGAGGTAAAGCGGCTGCTGCAAGCGACGGACGAAGCTTATGCGGCTGACAGGCTCAAGGGAGGAGCGCCATTCGGCGGCATAGCCGACATTCGGGCTTCGCTCCATCGCGCCAAGATCGGAGGCACGCTCAATCCGCAGGAGCTGCTGGAAATTGCGTCTACGGCGCTCGGCGGCCGGCGCGTCAAGAAGCATGTCGCCGCCGTGCACGAGCAGCACCCGGTTCCGATGCTGCAGGAGGCCGCGGAACGCATCAGCGAGCATAAGCCGCTCGAGGACGCCATCCTGTCGTGCATCGACGACAATGCCGAAGTGATGGACAACGCGAGTCCCGAGCTTGCCTCCATCCGGCGAGAGCTGCGGAGCGGCGAATCGCGCATTCGCGAGCGGCTGGAATCGATGATCCGTTCCTCGTCCGTTCAGAAGATGCTGCAGGACGCTATTATTACGCTGCGAGGAGACAGGTTTGTCATCCCGGTGAAGGCGGAGTACCGTTCCAGCTTCGGCGGCATCGTGCACGACCAGTCCGGGTCGGGGGCGACGCTGTTTATCGAGCCCGAAGCGATCGTGGCGATGAACAACAAGCTGCGGGAGCTGAAGGCGTCCGAAGGACGGGAGATCGAGCGCATTTTGCAAAAGCTGACGGCCGCCGCGGCCGAGGACGCCGACGATTTGCTGCTGAACCTGGACGTGCTCGCGCAGCTCGACTTTGCGTTTGCCAAGGCCAGGCTCGCGCATGAAATGAAAGCGTCCAGGCCGATGATGAACGACCGGGGCTTTCTTAAAATCAAAAAAGGCCGCCATCCGCTCATCGATCGGGACAAGGTCGTTCCGCTCGACGTAGAGCTCGGCAACACGTTCAGCAGCATCATCGTCACGGGTCCGAATACGGGCGGCAAAACGGTCACGCTGAAGACGATCGGCCTGCTCAGCCTGATGTCCATGTCGGGTTTGTTTGTGCCGGCCGACGAGGGCAGCCAGCTTTGCGTGTTCGATGCGATTTATGCGGATATCGGAGACGAGCAAAGCATCGAGCAAAGCCTCAGTACGTTTTCGAGCCATCTGACCAATATTATTCGCATTCTGAATATTATGACGTCCAAAAGCCTGGTGCTGCTCGACGAGCTGGGTGCGGGCACCGACCCTGCGGAAGGCTCCGCGCTGGCCATCGCCATTTTGGAGCATATCCATGCCAAAGGCTGCCGCATCGTCGCCACGACGCATTACAGCGAGCTGAAGGCGTACGCATACAACCGCAAGGGCGTGATCAACGCCAGCATGGAATTCGACATCGCGACGCTCAGCCCGACTTACCGGCTGCTTGTCGGCGTGCCCGGCCGAAGCAACGCCTTTGCCATTGCCGAACGGCTGGGGCTTGCCGCCTCGATCATCGATCGGGCCAAAGGCGAGGTGAGCGAGGAGGATCAGCGGGTCGAGAGCATGATCGCGTCCCTGGAGCAAAATCGTCTGAGCGCGGAAACCGAGCGCCAGACGGCGGAATCGCTTCGCCTGCAGCTGGAGCAGCTGAGGGCGAAGCACGAGGCGGAGCGTCAAAGATTCGAGGAGCAAAAGGAGCGGCTTCTTCTGAAAGCGCAGGAGGAAGCGCGCGAAACGGTCGCCAAAGCGATGCGCGAGGCGGAGCAAATTATAGCCGATTTGCGGAAGCTTGCGATGGAAGAAGGAGCAGCCGTCAAGGAGCATAAGCTGATTGAAGCGAAGCGCCGCCTGGAGGAAGCGATGCCGGAGCAGCGGCGGCCGAAGCGGAATGCGGAGCGCGGGAAAGGAAAGGCCGACAAGATCGAAGCCGGCGACGAGGTGATGGTGTACAGCCTCAACCAGAAAGGCTACGTTCTGGAGCTTCACGGCACGGAGGCGACCGTGCAGCTCGGCATTATGAAGATGAAGGTCGCAATGGACGATCTGGAGCTGGTCAAAGCGAAGGAGAAGGCGAACGCCGCGCCGCCGAAGGCTGCCGCGACCATGAAGCGGACGCGCGACGAGCATGTCCGGATGGAGCTGGATTTGCGGGGCGAAAGTTTGGAAGAGGCCATTATGGAAGTGGACCGTTTCTTGGACGAATCGTTTTTGGCGGGGTTTGGCCAGGTCTACATTATTCACGGCAAAGGAACCGGGGTATTGCGCACGGGCATTCAGCAATATTTGCGCAAGCACAGCCATGTAAAGAGCTTCCGCAACGGGGAATTCGGGGAAGGCGGCATGGGCGTAACCGTGGCCGAGCTGAAATAATTGATGCCGGAAGGGCGTCCGCGCCGCTGGCCGGACGCTCGAGGGACCAAGCATAGGATCGGAGGGATTGCGATGGAACCGGGAATCGATACGCTTCTCCATAACCCGTTCGCTGCATCGATCGTATTCGTGTCGGTGACGGTGTTGTCGTTGATTGTGTTTTTGTCCATTTTCGAACTGGTGACGAAATATAAATGCTGGGGCGAAATCAAAAAAGGCAATTTGTCCGTGGCCATGGCGACGGGCGGCAAAATATTCGGGATCTGCAATATTTTCCGCTTTTCCATTGAAGCCAACGATTCGATTTACGAGAGCATGATTTGGGGGGCTTACGGCTTCGTTATTTTGCTCGTCGCTTATTTTCTGTTCGAATTTATGACGCCCGTTTTCCGCATCGACGAAGAGATCGCCCGGGATAACCGGGCCGTTGGTTTTATCGCCATGATTATTTCCGTCTCTTTGTCGTACGTGATCGGAGCGACGGTCATTATTTAAGTTGGAGGCCGCAGTCATGAAGTATTTATGGATCGTTTTGGCCATTGTGTCCGTGCTGTTTTTTATATTTGGCATCGTATATTTAGTGATGAATTGAGAGGATGAGCAATCGGTATGGAATCGAAACCATCGGTCCAAATCTGTCCTTGGTGCATGACCGAAATTACTTGGGACGAGGAAATCGGTCCGGAAAGCCATTGTCCCCATTGCGACAATGAGCTGGGCGGCTACCGGTCCATCGGGTTAAACCTGGAGCGAGACGATGAAGGCGTCCGCGACTCGGAAGAGGAGACGGAGCCGGACGATTGGGAGGACGAAGAGGAGGACGCCGGCCGGCCGAATCCGTCATGGGACGAAGGCTATTTGCCGACGGACCGGGGGATGCTTGCGGCGGAAGGGATGATCCGGCGCATTGTGGACGAGCAGGACGAGGCTCCCGAATGTCCCGTATGCCGCGAGTATATGCTGGAGGCGGGCGTTCAGCAAATGGGAGGTGCCGGCTTCCGGCCGACGACGCATCAGCCGCTCGGCAAACCGATCTTGCCGGAAACGTTCGCGCTGGTCTGGTACGTCTGTTCTTCGTGCTTCCACGCCTCGTCCGTCTTGTCTCCCGCCGACCGGAAGCCGATGCTGAACCGGATGTCGGAACAGGACTGACGTACGCGATTCTTCCAAAATTGGACGGGCATCGCATGGTTCGATTAGGGGCAACTTACTAAACGTATTTTTACTATTGGGGCCGCGCGCACGCGGCCCGAGCGGGAGGATACGTTTTGGCCAAGTCATTGGAGAAGCAGGCGGTGCTGCTCTTAATCGTTCAGGCTTTGTTCGGAACCGCAGGCGCGTTGTCCGGCACGTTCCTGCCGGTCTATCTGTGGAAAGCGAGCGAGTCCTATCTCACGATCGGCTGGTTTACGCTGGCGCAATACGCCGCGAGCTGCCTGACGTTCTGGATCGCGGGCAAATGGGTCAAGGAGCATAACAAAATGAACAGTCTGCGGACGGGGATCGCTTTATCCGCGGTTTTTTATTTTGTCGTGCTTTTGCTCGGCAAGCAAGCCGAAAACTACAGCGTTCTGCTCGGCGTCATGCAGGGCGCGGCGCTCGGATTTTTTTGGCTGGCGTTCAATATCGTCTATTTCGAAGTGACCGATCCGGACAACCGGGACCGGTTCAACGGCTGGGCCGGGCTGCTGGGCTCCGCCGCGGGCATGCTTGCTCCATGGATTTCGGGGCGGCTCATCACGGCGTTGGAAGGGGAGAAGGGGTACCGGATTATTTTTACCATTTCCTCCGTCATCTTTGCCGCATGCGCTATACTGAGCTTCTGGCTCAAAAAGCGCCGGATCGAGGGCCGGTACGAATGGCTGCACGGCTTCAGGCAGCTGAAGGACAAGGGCAGTCCATGGCGCCGGATGCTTCCGGCGGCCGCGGCTCAAGGCGTCCGGGAAGGCGTGTTTATGTTTCTTGTCGGACTGACGGTTTACACCGCTACCCGGGATGAAAGCAAGCTGGGCTTATATTCCCTCATTACGTCGCTTGTCGCGCTGGTCAGCTTCTGGCTGACGGGCCGGCTGCTCAAGCAGCGGAACCGGCGCTGGTCGATGCTGATCGGGGCCGTTATGATCGCCGCCGTCATTTTGCCGCTCTTTTGGAAGGTAACGTTTGCCACGCTGCTAATATTGGGCATCGGCACTTCTTTGTTTATGCCGCTTTTCATTGTCCCTATGACCTCGGTCGCCTTCGATCTGATCGGGAAATCGAAGGAGAGCGCGAGTCATCGCGAGGAGTTTGTCGTGCTGCGGGAAACGGGTCTTGCGCTTGGCCGGATAACGGGATTGGCCGCTTACTTTATCGTGCTGCCGATCGACGACTCGCCCCGGGCGATTACTTGGCTGCTGCTGTTCGTCGGCGTGTTTCCGATCGTCGGATGGGCGCTGATCCGGCCGCTGCTCGGCGTTTCCTTGCGGCGCAACGAACCGACTACATGACGAAGGGAGGCTGGCTGCCATGGCCAAGGCCGTAAAGGCAATAACGGAGCTGATCGGCGATACGCCGGCGGTAAGGCTGGGGCGCCTTGCCGGACCGGGCTCCGCCGAAGTATGCGTCAAGCTGGAAAGGTTCAACCCGAGCGGCAGCGTCAAGGACCGGGCTGCCTTTGCGCTGATCGAAGCCGCCGAGAAGGATGGGCTGATCGAGCCGGGCGGCGTCATTATCGAGCCGACCAGCGGCAATACGGGCATCGGCCTCGCAATGAACGCGGCCGCCAGAGGCTACCGCATCATTCTGGTCATGCCGGACAATATGACGCCGGAGAGAATCAAGCTGCTGAAGGCTTACGGCGCCGAAGTCGTGCTGACGCCCGCGGCGGAACGGATGCCCGGCGCGATCCGGAAGGCGCTCGAGCTGCGGGACGGCATTCCGGGCAGCTTTATTCCGAACCAGTTCGAAAATCGCGCCAACCCGGACATTCACCGGGTAACGACGGCGGAAGAAATTATCGAGCAGACCGGCGGCAGGCTGGATGCGTTTGTGGCGACCGCTGGAACCGGCGGCACGATTACCGGGACGGGGGAAGTGTTGAAGGAGCGGCTGCCGGGGCTGCACGTCGCCGTTGTCGAGCCTTTGGGCTCGCCCGTGCTGTCGGGCGGCAAGCCGGGGCCGCATAAGCTGGTCGGCACGAGCCCGGGCTTTGTGCCGGCCATTCTGAATACGTCCGTCTACGACGAAATAATCGCCGTAAGCGACGAGGACGCGCTGCAGACGATGAGGGAGCTGGCCCGGCGGGAAGGCCTTCTGCTCGGGCCGTCCTCCGGCGCGTCGGTATGGGCCGCGCTGCAAATTGCCGCCAGGCTCGGCGAAGGGAAGCGCGTCTTGTGCATTGCTCCGGATACCGGCGAACGGTACTTGAGCATGGGCATATTTTGAGCGTTCTCTATCGAAGACCCTTCGGGGTCTTCTTATTTTTTCTTTGCAGTAACTTTCGATTCGTTGTAAAATATCGTTTATAACCACAGGCAAGCGGAAGGGGTTTCGTCGATGAGCGAATTGCAATTGAAAGTGTTGGAGCTATTGAAGGAAGACGCCCGCAGAACGCCTGAACTGATCGCGACGATGCTGGGAGTGTCGGAGGATGAGGTCAAGGCGGCGATCGCGGCGATGGAGGACAATCATATCATCGTCAAATATGCGACCGTCGTGAACTGGAGCAAGGTCGATGACGAAAAGGTAACGGCGCTGATCGAGGTGCAAATTACGCCGGAGCGCGGCCGCGGCTTCGAAGGCATTGCGGAGCGCATTTATTTATATCCGGAAGTTAAGTCGGTTTATTTGATGTCCGGCGCGTACGATCTGCTTGTCGAAGTGGAAGGGAAGACGCTGAAGGAGGTCGCTTCCTTCGTTTCCAACAAGCTTTCGCCGATCGATGCGGTATTGTCGACGAAAACCTTTTTCATCTTAAAAAAATACAAACAGGACGGCATCATCTTCGAGGAGCAGGAAGGTGACCATCGGCTGATGGTATCGCCGTAAATAAAGGGTGATGGTGATGGTAGAAGAGGTGAAGCGGCGGTCGATGTCCGATTACTTGACCCCGCTGGTCCGCAGCATCAAGCCGTCGGGTATCCGCCGGTTTTTTGATTTGGTCGGCACGCGCAAGGACGTCATTACGCTGGGGGTCGGGGAGCCGGATTTTGTCACCCCATGGCATGTGCGCGAAGCGGCCGTCTATTCTCTGGAACGGGGCAAGACGCAGTATACGTCCAATGCCGGCATGATCGAGCTTCGCGAAGCGATAGCGAATTATTTGAACGACAGCTTCGGAGTCGCCTATGAACCTTCCAACGAGGTTATCGTGACGCTGGGCGGCAGCGAGGCGATCGACCTGGCGCTTCGGGCGCTCATCGCGCCGGGCGACGAGATTATGATTCCCGAGCCGTGTTACATTTCTTATTCGCCGATCACCGCTCTAAGCGGCGGCGTGCCGGTCGGCATCGAGACACGGGCCGAGGAGCAGTTCAAGCTGAAGGCGGAAGATTTGAAAGCCGCCATTACCCCGCGTTCCAAAGTGCTCATCTTATGTTACCCGAGCAATCCGACGGGCGGCATAATGACGTACGAAGACTGGCTGCCGATCGCCAAGGTCGTGGAAGACAACGATCTGATCGTCATTTCCGACGAGATTTACGCCGAGCTGACGTACGGTTCGAAGCATGTCAGTTTCGCGGCGATGCCGGGCATGAAAGACCGGACGATTCTCGTAAGCGGATTTTCCAAGGCGTTTGCGATGACCGGCTGGCGGATGGGTTACGTCTGCGCGCATCCCGATCTGGCCGCCGCCATGCTCAAAATTCATCAATATACGGTCATGTGCGCTCCGACGATGGCCCAATACGCAGCGCTAGAAGCGCTTCAGCACGGGCTCGAGGAAAAAGATCATATGGTGGAGTCGTACAATCAGCGCCGGCGGCTCGTAGTCAAAGGTTTTCGTGAAATCGGGCTGGATTGCCATGAGCCTCAGGGCGCGTTTTATGCGTTTCCGTCCGTTGCGTCCACCGGTCTCAGCAGCGAGGAGTTTGCCCAGCGGCTGCTGGAGGAAGCGGGCGTGGCCGCCGTACCCGGAAATGTATTCGGCTTGGGCGGTGAAGGCCATCTCCGCTGCTCATACGCAACGTCCGTCGCGCAGCTTCAGGAAGCGATCGAGCGGATCGGCAATTTTGTGCACGGCTTGAACCGATCATAAATAGGCAGCAGGTCAGACGGTTACGGCTGGCCTGCTGTTTGCTGTAACGGAACAAAACGCGGAGTCGATCGGTTAGTTAACGATACGGTTCATGCGAAAGGTGAGTGATCAAATGAGATTATATACGAAGACCGGCGACAAAGGCGAAACGTCGCTGATAGGCGGCCGCGTTAAAAAAGACGACATTCGGGTCGAAGCATACGGCACGATCGACGAATTGAACAGTTTTGTCGGACTGGCCGCTGCCGAGGCATCCCGACACGAGGCGCTGGCCGAGCTTGGCGGGCGGCTTATTGATATTATGCAGGAACTGTTCGACTGCGGCTCCGATTTGGCTTATGCCAGAGAAGGGGCGCCGCTCAAAATGGACGAACAGCCCGCTTTGCGGCTTGAGCATTGGATCGATCAATATATCGGCGAGGCGCCCGAAATTACACGATTTATTTTGCCCGGGGGCAGTGCCGTTGCGTCTATGCTGCATGTATGCCGTACGGTGTGCCGGAGGGCGGAGCGAAGGGTGGTCACTCTGGCGGCACATCATGCCGTGAATCCGGACGTTGCCGTTTATTTGAACCGGCTGTCGGACTTTTTCTTTGCCGCCGCGCGCGTTGCCAATGCCAAGCTGGGAGTGCCGGACACCGAATATGTCCGCAGCGCCGAAGTGTTCCGCAAACGAAAAAAACCGGCCGGTTCGCCAACAAACGAATAGCGGGTGTGTCTCTGGGGAGAGCAAGGGCCTGAATATGTGCCCTAGCGTGTTATAAGCAACAAAATCAGCGTTGCAGGCACCGAAAGCATGCACGAAGATGATCAAGCAGCCAGTTATAGTTATGCCAAAAAGAGGAAGGGAATCAGAGATATGGATCACTCTCGTTCCCGTTATGGAACGGCGCCGGGCGGGGAAGCAGCCGCCTTGGATGACAACTACTATGAACCGCTGACCGTAACGGTCGGACCCGAGGATGCCGGCAAGCAGGTGCGCGCCGTCCTCCAGCGCAGGCTGGGCGTGTCGCGCAAGCTTCTGTCCCAGGTGAAGCTGACCGAGCGCGGATTGACCGTGAACGAACGGCGGGTATATACGACGGCCACGGTATCCGAAGGCGATGTCATTCGGCTCCGCATGGAGCGCGAGGAGTCGACCGATATATTGCCGCAGCCGATGGACCTCGCGATTGTGTACGAGGACAGCTATTTGCTGATCGTCAACAAGCCGGCGGCGTTAATCGTCCATCCGACTCACGGCCATTATACGGGAACGCTGGCCAACGGCGTCGTCTACCATTGGAAGGAGCGCGGCGAGCGGGTTCGGTTCAGGCCGATTCACCGGCTGGACGAAGAAACTTCGGGGCTGGTCGCCATCGCCAAGACAAGCTACGTCCACCAGCAGCTGTCGGAACAATTGCAGGCCGGAGAAGTAACGAAGCTGTACCGGGCCTGTGTGTACGGCATACCCGCCCCCCGGTCGGGCAGCGTGGACGGGCCGATCGACCGCGATCCCGCGCAGCCGCATCTTCGCATCGTAACGCCGGAAGGGTATCCGTCTCTGACTCGGTACGATACGTTGCGTTCATTCGGCAGCGCCGGAGGGGACAGTCGTGACTTGGTTAAACGGACTGCAGCCGGCGCCGGGGAGGATTTTCGAGAGTTAAGCGAACGAACTTCTGATAGCGGCGTGGAAATATGCCGGTTGTCCGAGGAACGGCCTTCAGGCAGAGCGGCGGCCGTCGTCCGGCTGAAGCTGGAGACGGGGCGCACGCATCAAATCCGGGTCCATATGCGGCATATCGGATGCCCGCTGATCGGGGATAAGCTGTACGGCCCCGACGTACCGGTCCCGGAATGGGAAGAGGCCGTCGGCCGGCAGGCGCTGCATGCCGAGAAGCTGGGGTTCCGGCATCCGATGACGAACGAAAGAATGGAGTGGACCGCGCCGCTGCCCCCCGAGTTGCTTCGGCTGGAGCGGTTGCTTGAACGGGAGGGCGGCTGTTCGCCGGGCCACGAAAGATAAAGACGGCGGAAAGGAAGTTTGCAACATGTCGAAACAACGAAAAGTAACGATTATCGAATATCCGAAATGCAGCACCTGCAAGGCGGCGGTCAAGTCGTTGAAGGCGAAAGGGAATGAAGTCGTCTCCCGCCATATTGTGGAAGATACGCCGACGGCCGCGGAATTGAAGGAGCTTCTGGAGCTGAGCGGGCAGGATTTGAAAAAGTTTTTTAACACTTCCGGTGAAGTGTACCGTGAGCTGGGGTTGAAGGACAAGCTGCCCGCGATGAGCGAAGAGGAAAAGCTGGAGCTGCTCTCCAAACACGGCATGCTGATCAAACGGCCCATCGTGACGGACGGCCGCAAGGTGACGATCGGATACAAAGAGGAGTTGTATGAGCAGGAATGGAACGGAAAACGGTGAGGGAACGTTGAGCGCAAAAAGCTGGAGATCGGACAGGCTGTCGAAGCTGGGCTCCTCTATATTTGCCGAAGTTGCCGCATGGAAGCGGAAAGCCGCGGCCACAGGCGTCGATATGATCGATTTGGGCATCGGAAGTCCCGACTTGCCTCCGGAAATGTCGGTTCGCAAGGCGTTAAGCGAAGCCGCGATGCGTCCGGATATGTACGCATACCCCGCAGTCAGCAGCGGACTGCCGTTCCGCGAGCGGGCTGCCGCCTGGATGAAGAGCAGGTTCGGCGTACAAGCGGACCCCGCAGCGGAAATCGTAACGCTGATGGGCTCGCAGGACGGACTGGCGCATTTGGCTATGGCGGTCTGCAATCCAGGCGATCTGGCGCTGCTGCCGGATCCCGGCTACCCGATCTATATGGCGTCGCTGGCGCTGGCGGGCGTGGACGCGCATTTGATGCCGCTGAAGGAGTCGAACGGCTTCTTGCCCGATTTGGATGCGATACCCGACGCGGTATGGGACAGAGCCAAGTTAATTATGCTGAACTATCCGAACAATCCGTCGTCGGCCGTTGCGGACTTGCCGTTTTTCGAACGATTGCTGCACAAGGCGCGCCGTCACGGCGTCCTGGTCGTGCATGATCTGGCTTACTCGGAAATGGCGTTCGACGGCGTGGAGCCTCCGAGCATCTTGCAAGTACCCGGCGCGTCGGAGCAGGCGGTCGAATTCCATTCCTTATCCAAAAGCTTTAATATGGCCGGCTGCCGCATCGGCTTTATGGTCGGCAACCGCCAAGCGGTCGGGGCTTTAAGCGAGTTGAAGGCGAACATCGATTACGGCGTATTCGATCCCGTGCAGGAAGCGGGCATGGCGGCATTGAACGCCGCGATGAGCGATCCTTCGTTTCCGAAAGCGGGCAAGCTGTACGAGCGCCGGCGCGACAGCTTCATTGCGGCTCTGCGCAAGGAAGGCTGGGACGTCCAGCCGCCTAAAGCGACCATGTTCGTATGGGCCCGGCTTCCGGAACTGTCCTGGAGCCTGGATAACGGGCAACGATGGTCCTCCAGAACCATTTCCCAGGAAATGCTTCGGTCGACCGGTGTCGTTGTGGTGCCAGGCGAAGCGTTTGGCTCCGAAGGACAAGGTTACGTCCGGATCGCGCTCGTCGAAGAAGAAACGCGGCTGTTGGAAGCGGCGGAACGGATCGGCCGATTTCTTCGAGGCGATGTGTCGATGCGATAAGCACGACAATCGTGTGAGCACAAAGGGATAACAGAAAGAGACGGCTGCATGACCATGTCATGGGCCTCTTTGTGCTTCACCTCAACATAAGGAGATGTCCCCGTTCCGCGGGAGCGGTACCCGTCCGGACCAGGCCCAAAAAGTGGAGGTACCCCGAATTGCTGCCGGATCGAGAGGGAAAAGGAGCTTCCGACGCGTACAAATCTCTATTTTGCCAGCCACCAACCACACGAAAATCCATCCTCCAAGGCAAAACATTAAAACCTTTCAAGAAATCAACAAATTGATCATGGATAAGCCGAGAAAGACCTTATACGATAGATTAGAAAGCGCTTTCACATGCTGTCGAACATATTCGAGGGAGGTGGGGAGTAGAAGCCGGTTCATTCATAATTAAGGAGGGATGGTATTTATGGTTAGGCGGACGAGCATTACAATTCTCGCTTTATGGCTGTG
Source organism: uncultured Paenibacillus sp. (assembly GCA_937895345.1). Classification (GTDB taxonomy): domain Bacteria; phylum Bacillota; class Bacilli; order Paenibacillales; family Paenibacillaceae; genus Pristimantibacillus. The sequence continues at coordinate 85,443 of CALAWP010000033.1, forward strand.
CGCGATGCATGCCCTCATGGGAGGTGGTTGGACGGTTATGAACGCTGTACCCAAGGCGAATGCCGCGAATGCCCCGGGAACGTTCGACCTTGCGGACGCCGTGTTGACGGTCGATGCCGGGACGGTCGTAGCGCCGATGAAGGACGAAGTTCGAGGAACGAATATCGGTTTGTGGACGAGGAACGAGTTCCATCCGGTAAGCAGCCGCTCGGAGCGGTATGTCAATCTGATGAAGGAAGCCGGCATCGAGATGATTCGGTTCCCGGCTGGCGCCGAGTCGGACAATGTTTATTGGGACAGGACGAATTCGTACGAGTGGCACGTCGGCCCGAGTCCTTACACAAGGACAGTGACGGCAGACATATTCGACAGCTTTATGAGCCTGGTCCGGGAGGTCGGCGCAGAACCGCTCATTACGGTCAACGCCAAGATCGACAACAAGGAAATGGCGGCGGATATGGTCAGGTATGCCAATGTGGAGAAGGGCTATAACATCAAGTATTGGGAAATCGGCAACGAACCGGAATTTTTTCAGGGTGCGTACGCGGTCACGCCCCTTCAGTATGCAGCTAGAATGCAGGCGTATGCGAATGCCATGAAGGCGGTTGATCCAAGCATCATCATCGTGGGTCCCGCCAACTCGCAGCCGATGCAGATGACGAGCTGGACGAAGCCGGTGCTTCAAGCTTTGGCGGAAAATAATAAGCCGGTGGATGCGATTTCCATCCATTGGTATCCATTATGGGGCGGACAGACGAATCCCGCGTCGTCTTCGTATGCCACAATCGATAATCTGCTGGCGTACGAAGGCACAGATTATCCGAACTCTTACATCAGCTGGGCCAACAAGTTCACTGACACGACACCGTCGGACAATCTCGTCCATTACCGGGACCAGTACGCGCCGGGCGCTCTGATCGGAATAACCGAGTTGGGCCAGGTGACCGGCGGCAATGAAGGAGCGGGAATCGGCGATACGATGGCCGGAGCGTTATGGCTGGCCGATGTGCTCGGCAGGCTGGCTTATCACAAGATGGACTTCGTCACTCAATTTCTGTTTCAGGGAGACCAGGCGTACGGGTTGATGGACATTAATAAAAACGTAAGGCCTGCTTACTATTTGTATCCGATGCTCAAACGGTATTTCGGCGATCAGATGGTGGCTTCAAGCTCGAGCGACAATCAGAATTTTACCATATGGGCCAGCAAGAAGACGGGCGTGAACAACAAGCTGTATCTCATGGTCATCAACAAAAACCAGACGCAAAATTTAAACGCCACCATCCAACTTGGAGGTTTTGCGCCGCAATCGTCGGCTTCGGCTTGGGTGCTCAACGCGCCGGCCGTCAACTCGACGACCGGGGCAGGCATCAACAATGTGCAGGTGTTGTCAAACGGCACGCTTCCGGTTATTCCCGGCAACACGATTACGGGCATCTCAAGCACTTTCACGAGAACGTTCCCGGCGCATTCCGTTACGATGATCGAATTGACGGGGACGGAGACCGCATCGGCGGCGCCGGCGCGTTACCTGGGTCAGTATGCGGCCGGCATGAACGAGCGGAAGGGGCCGGCGGATTGGCCCGGCACCGCGGCATCCACTCCTCAAGGGTGGGGGAAAATATGGCGGACCGCGTCCGCCCAGTGGACGGTGCATTTCCCGGCAACGGGCGTATACAACTTCATTATTAAAGCATATGGCGAAGGTGGAGCTCCTGCCTTCCAGGTGAAGCTGAACGGTCAGAACGTGCCGAATGCCGCCTTCCAGCCCGGCAGCAGCTGGGGGGAATATCACGGCAGCCTCGGAACGGTACAAGGAGGGACACATATCGTCCAAATTCATAACAATAGTCCAGTGGCGCTAAGCAACGTCGGCGTGGCGCATATCGATATTGCGGGCGCGGCGCCGGGCGCGTTCTCGCTGAAGTCGCCGGCTAACAACGCAGCTCTTGCCTCGAACAGCGTGACGCTCGATTGGACGCAGACGGTGGACGGCAAAGCTTATGCGCCTTTCGGAGCGAATCAATACAACGTCGTAGTGGCCGCGAACCCGGCTTTCGCCAATCCGATCGTAAATACAACAGTAACAACGACTACGCATCACCTAAGCAACCTGCAGAGCGGCACCACCTATTATTGGAAAGTCATCGCGGGCAATGCCAACGGCTCGACGCCGTCCTCGGCTGCGTTCAGCTTCACGACGCCGGGGGCTCCGGCAGCACCGGTCCGCTATCTCGGCGCGGAAGCAAGCAACATGAATGAAGTCAAGGGACCGACCGCATGGCCGGGCAGCCAGACCGAAACCCCTGACGGCTGGGGTAAAATATGGCAAACAGGAACGGCCTCGTGGACCGTAAACTTCCCGGTGTCCGGCCATTATAACTTTACAATTAAAGCGTACGGCGAAGGGACGGCCCCTTCCTTCCAGGTGAAGGTGGACGGACAAATCGTGCCGAATGCGTCGTTCACGCCGGGCAGCAGCTGGGCGAATTACCAGGGCATTTTGGGACCTGTTACCGCCGGAACGCATACGGTGCAAATTCACAACAACAGCTCCGTTTCGCATCAAAACATCAATGTGGCGCACATGGATATCGTCCTTTCTCCTTCATGAGGACACGGTAAGGCTTTCTCATCCGTAAAGGGCTGCCCCGATCGCAGAACCGCATTCTGCGTCGGCGGCAGCCTTGTTTTTTTAAAGTTCCAGTATGTGAATAGATTCGGTAAAGAAGTGAAGAAACGTATGCAGTACCGCAAAAATGGCAATTCCGATTACAATTGTTCAACCAATCTGTAAATTGTTCAACTTTGGCATGCGGGCGGCATGAATAATTTCAATAAAACAAGGATTTCGCCATGTTACATCTCCTCGGCAATCGGTATCATGGAACCATTGTAAGTTGTGCAGGCAGCATTAGGCGGAAGTTGGAAGGGGCGGGACGTTATGCGGATGAAGGAGAAGCCGGCCGTGCAGAATGGCTATGATGTTGTAGTTGTCGGCGGCGGCGCTGCCGGCTTTACGGCGGCCGTTCAAGCCGCTCGTGCGGGAGCGCAAACGGCGCTGATCGAAAAAAACAGCCTCTTGGGCGGTACAACGGTCGTCGCCGCGGTTGATTTCCCCGGATTGTTCCACGCATGGGGGAAGCAGATAATCGCCGGCATTGGCTGGGAAGCCATCGAGAGAACGGCCGCCAAGGGCGGAGCGGCGCTGCCGGACTTCACAAGGCCGGTCGGAGATCGGCACTGGGAGCATCAAATAAGAGTCAATAGGTTCATATACAGTGCGGTGCTTGAAGAGATGTGCCTGGAAGCGGGCGTTGCTCTGCGGTATCACGAAATCCCTGCGGCCGTCGAGGTCGAAGAAGAGGATCGTCTGCTGTACGTGGCGGGCAAATCGGGTCTTGAGGCCATCCGTTTCAAGAAGCTGATCGATGCTACGGGGGATGCCAATGTGGCCGGACTGATGGGGTATCCGAGAGAGAAGGGGGAGACGCTTCAGCCGGGCACTTTGGTTTACGCATTGGCTGGATATGAGCTGGAGCGGGTCGACCGAATGGCGTTGCGGGAGGCATACGACAGAGCATTGAAGGCCGGAAACATAAAAATAACGGATCATTTGCCGGGAGAGCTGCCGCTGTACAGGGAGCTGCAAAGCCGAGGCAGCGCATCGCTCCATATCACCGGTATCGACGGGGCAACCTCGTTGTCCAAGACCGAGGCGGAGATTGAGGGGCGCAAGGCGCTTATGCGAATCTATACGCTGCTCAGGAGTGTCCCGGGCTGCGAAGGGCTTTATGTGGAATTTTTTGCGGCCGAGTGCGGCATTCGGGAGACATGGCGAATCGTCGGAGAGGAGAGAATCGATGGAGCAAGCTATGTCAGCGGCCGCAACTGGCCGGATGCGATCTGCTACAGCTTCTATCCAATCGATATTCATAAACATGATTCCAATACGACTGAAATTCGGCCGCTCGATGAAGGCATCGTGCCGACCATCCCTTACGGCGCGCTCATTCCCCGCGGAAGCGATCATCTGCTTGCGGCGGGACGCTGCGCTTCCGGAGATCAGGTCGCCCATTCCGCTTACCGTGTTCAGGCAAGCTGCATGGCAATGGGGCAGGCTGCGGGAGCGGCGGCCGCGATCGCGGCCCTTGCGGACGTGCCGGTGCGGCAGGTGAATATGAGGGAAGTCAGAGCGGCACTGCGGAAGCAGCGGGCGATCATCCCGCCTGTCGGCTAATGAACCAAGGCCTATTAAGCCTAATTAAAGAGGCACCCGATGATGAAGTAATAAAATAACACATTCCGAAGTTTCTTGCTCCAGGGCGAGCCGGGATCGGGGGGCTGAGCCGGAAAGCGAAAGGAAGGATCGGAGGAGGACGATGGCCGATGAGCGCGTCAATCGTAGTGCTGGAAGCCGGCGGATGGCGAGCCGAGTTCGAGGAGGGCGGTCTGCGCTATATCGCTTATAACGGGACCGAAATCGTGCGGGGGCTGTACGCGGCGGTGCGCGACCGGGACTGGGGCACGGTGCCTCCCCAAGTAGCCGATTTCCGCATGGAGAAGCGTCAAGACGGCGTAGATGCGCAGTTTCATTGCGTTCACCTGCAAGGGGATATCGACTTCGAATGGCGCGGCGCGATCCGGATGCGGGACCGCTCGCTGCAATTCGACTTCGACGGGAAGGCGCGCAGCGCGTTTCTGAAAAATAGGATCGGTTTCTGCTTGCTGCATCCGATGTCGCAGGCAGGTGCCTGCATCTCCGTCACGACGGATGAGGGGATCGTAACCGGCCGGCTTCCGATCGCCGTTTCGGCGCATCAGCCGTACCGGAGCATCCGCGCGATGCGAATCGAAGCGGCCGAGTCGATTAGCGTCGGCTTTGCGTTCGAGGGCGACGTCTTCGAGATGGAGGACCAGCGCAATTGGACCGACGCTTCGTTCAAGACGTATTGCACGCCGCTCGACCGGCCGTTTCCTGCCGCGATGAAGCCGGGCGACCGAGTCCGGCAATCCGTCCGCATAGACATTGAGCCGGCAGCCGTTGCCAACGTTCGACCGGCTTCCGACGGTCCCGTTCGAATCGACGTCGGCGATACGGTGCTGCGCCGTTTGCCCGAGATCGGCATCGGCCTGCCGGCGGGAACCAAGGCGAGCGTCTCCGAGGAAGCCGCGTTGCGGGAGCTGCGTCCGTCGTTTCTGCGCTTTACGCTCGATCTGCGGAAGAGCGGCTGGGAACGGCAACTGGAGGAAGCGGCGGGATGGGCTGCCCGATATCGGTGCAGCCTGGAACTGGAGCTGTTGTGCGGCGAGCCCGGCGACGTACGGGAAGCCGTTCGACGCATCGCTGCCGAGAGCATTCCTGTCACGCGCCTGATTCCGTTCGCCGGCCAATCGTTCGTTACCGACGAAGCGACGCTGAAGTTGACTAAACGCGCCGTCGAAGAAGCGGGAGCAGGGGGACGTATCGAGACGGGCGGAGGCTCGCGCGCTTATTATGCGGAGCATAATCGCGCATGGCTGCCGGCCGCCGCGATGGACTTCACCTCGTTTACCGTCAATCCGCAGGTGCATGCATTCGACGACCGTTCGGTAATGGAAACGTTGACCGTGCAAGCCGTCCTCACGAAAGACGCTTATGACAAGACACGACTTCCCGTAAGCGTCGGGCCGATTACGTTGAAACCGCGCCTTAATCCGAACGCGGCGAGCGGTGACGGCGCGCTCTCTATCGCTGACCGCACCGACCCGAGACAAAGGGAACCGTTCGCGGCCGCATGGACGCTCGGCAGCTTATGCGCTCTATGCAACGAGGGGGCAGGGGCCTTGCGAAGCGTATCGTACTTCGAGTTGTCAGGGCCGTTGGGGCTCGTCGACGGAGCTCCCTTCCCGGTCTATTTCGTCTTTAAGGATGTTATGGATTACGCCGGCGCAGATGTGCTGGCGGTCAGCCGTTCGTCGGAGGACGTATGCGCGCTGGCTCTTCGCCGCGAGGACGGCAGCCTGCGGCTGCTGCTGGCGAATTTGACGGGCCGGGAACGCGAGGTTGACGTACGGGCCTGCGGCGCCGTACCCTTCGCATGGAAAGGCGGCGCCCGCCTCGATCAACGGATTGCCGAAAGCGGGCCGGGGGCATTGCGAACGGTACTTCCCCCTTACGGATATGTATCGGTTGACTTGCGGTCATCGAGAGCAGAATGACGACAATGACGACAGGATTGCGAGGTGTCAAAATTGACCACATCATTTGTACGCGCAAAGTACGCCATAGAGACGCCGTTCGAGCCTTGGCAGACCGCGGAGAAAATCGCCGGCGAGCAATCGACGGGAACATTCGTCGCCGTGCCGGGGGAGACGGCCGCAGTGAAGGAAAGGAGCGCCGCCCGCATCGTGAACGTAGAGGTGACGGATATCGCAAGCGCTCCTTCGCTTCCCGGCTCCAAGACGCCAAGCGGCCATGACGGCCGATATTACCGCTGCGAAGTGGAGCTGGAGTTCCCGTTCCATAATTTCGGTCCCTCCATTCCGAATTTGCTCGCCGCCGTCGCGGGCAATTTGTTCGAGCTGCAGGAATTGTCGGGCATTCGATTAATCGATCTGGAGCTGCCGGAAGCGTTCGCTGCCGCCTATCCCGGTCCCAAATTCGGCATGGAAGGAACCCGCAGGCTGACGGGTGTCCGCGGCCGTCCGGTCATCGGCACCATCGTGAAGCCCAGCATCGGTTTGACGATTGAAGAGCTTCGGCCGGTCGTGCGCGAGCTGGCCATGGCTGGCCTTGATTTTATCAAAGACGACGAGTTGTGCGCGAATCCGACGTTCGCGCCGTTCGAAGAAAGGGTAAAAGCGGTGATGGAGGAAATCGAGCGCGGCGCCGACCGGACTGGAAGAAAGGCGATGTACGCGTTCAACATTACGGGAGATATCGACGAGCTGCGGCGTAATCATGACACGGTGCTCGCCGCGGGCGGAACATGCGTCATGGTCAGTCTGCAAAGCATCGGTCTCGCCGGTTTGGCCTATCTGAACCGGTACAGTCAGCTGCCGATACACGGCCATCGCAACGGATGGGGGATGATGACGCGCTGCCCGTCGCTCGGCATGGAGTTTGCCGTCTACCAGAAGCTTTGCAGACTGGCGGGCGCGGACCATCTCCATGTGAACGGGTTCGACAGCAAATTTTATGAAAGCAACGAATCGGTGCTGAAGTCGATCAGGGCGGTGCGGCAGCCGCTCTTCGGAGGCTACGAAGCGGTTCCTGTGCTGTCGTCCGGCCAATCGGCGGCGACCGCGGAAGACACGTACAAGCTGACGGGAACCGTCGATCTGCTGAACGTCGCGGGAGGCGGCATTATGGCGCATCCGGGCGGCCCGGCATCCGGTGTCGTCAGCATGCGGCAGGCATGGGAGGCTGCCGTCGCCGGCATCGACGCGTCGCAGTACGCGAAGACCCGCCCCGAGCTGCGACAGGCTCTGGAGAAGTTCGGCAAGCCTTCGAAGGAGGGGCGCCCATGACGGCAGCCGCTGTCGAACAACGCTTGCTGTTGTCCTTCTACGGCGACGACTTCACCGGATCGGCTGACGCGATGGAAGCGCTCGCTTGGAACGGAATTCGCACCGTGCTGTTCCTGGAGCCGCCGACGGCGGAGCTGCTAGCGGGCCGATTCCCGGACATCGGGGCGTTCGGCGTGGCCGGCGTCAGCCGGACGATGAGTCCGGATGAGATGGAGCGAGAGCTTCGCCCGATCTTCGAGAGGCTGCGGGATATTCCGACAAGCCTCGTTCATTACAAGATGTGCTCGACGTTCGATTCCTCGCCGGAGGTCGGCAGCATCGGCCGCGCCATCGAGATCGGAGCGGCTGTGTTCGGGGATCAGCCGTGCGTGCCGCTGCTCGTCGGGGCGCCGGCTTTGAAGCGATACACGGTGTTCGGGCATCATTTCGCGGGGGCGGGGAAGAAGACGTACCGTCTGGACCGTCACCCGACGATGTCCCGCCATCCGGTAACGCCGATGGACGAGTCCGACCTGCGCATCCTTCTCGCGAGGCAAACGAGCCGAACGGCTTCAACGCTATCGATTATGGAGCTCGACCGCGACGCGGAATCGTTAAGGGAGCTTTACGAAGAACGAATGGCGGAGTGTCCGGGCGTGCTCTTGTTCGACGTGCTGGACGATGTCCGGCTCCGCCGCGCCTGCGGATTAATATGGAGCGAGGCGGAGCTGGGAGGGCAGCGGTTCGTCGTCGGCTCCTCGGGGATCGAATACGGCTTGGCGTCTTACTGGCAGCAAGTCGGGCTGGCTGAAGCTTCCCCCACTTCTCCCGCCGGCTGCGGCGCAGTCGACCGTCTTCTGGTCGTATCCGGCAGCTGCTCGCCGATGACCGAGGCGCAAATCCGTTATGCTCTTGATCGGGGCTTTGAAGGCATTAAGGTGGATACGGAACGACTTGTTGCCGACACGAGCGATGCGGAAGCGGCATGCCGTGAGCTGGCGGAGCGCGCCGGCGACGTGCTGCGCCGCGGCGGCAGCCCGCTGCTGTACACGGCGGCGGGACCCGATGACGAAAGCATCCGCAGGTTGAAAAGGACGTTGCTGGAGCTGGGACAGCGGTCCGCCGAGGCGGGACGAAGACTCGGGGAGCGGCTCGGCCGCATCGCCCGAACGCTGATCGAGGAGCATGGGCTGCGCCGTATGGCCGTTGCGGGCGGCGACACGTCAGGCTTCGTCACCCGGGAGCTCGGGATCTATGCGATTGAAGCGCTGCAGCCGATCGCGCCGGGCGGACCGTTATGCCGAGGCTACTCGGAGGAAGCGGGAATCGATGGATTCGAGCTGGCGCTGAAGGGCGGGCAGGTAGGAAAAGAGGATTTCTTCGTGCGCGTTCGCGAAGGGAAATAAAAACAAAGGAGACGAATAACCATGACCAGCATCGCACTGATTGGAGCAGGCGGGAAGATGGGATGCCGCATCGCCGACAACCTGAAGCGCTCGACGTATACGATGTATTATGCGGAAATCGGCGAAAGAGGCTTGGAAAATTTGAGAATCCGCGAACTCGCCGCGACGCCGCAGCACGAGGCCGTTCCAAAGAGCGATGCGGTCATTCTGGCGGTGCCCGATACGGCGATCGGCAAGGTAGCGGCGGAGCTTGTGCCGCTGATGAAGCCGGGCGCCATGCTGATTGTGCTGGATCCGGCCGCCGCCTATTTGGGGCACCTGCCGGACCGGCCGGACATTACCTATATCGTCGCCCATCCGTGTCATCCGTCGATCTTTCACAATGACCCGGATCTGGCGGCCAGAAGAGACTTCTTCGGCGGCGTCCATGCTAAGCAAGCCGTTGTATGCGCGCTGATGCAAGGTCCCGAAACGCATTACGGTCTAGGGGAAAGCATCGTCCGCGCGATGTATGCGCCCGTGTCGCGGACGCACCGCATTACGGTGGAGCAGATGGCGATGCTGGAGCCGACGATGTCCGAGACTATCGGCGCGGCGGCGGCGCTGTTCCTGAAGCAAGCAATGGATGAAGCGGTGCGAAGAGGCGTTCCGTACGATGCCGCCAGAGATTTTATGCTGGGGCATCTGAACATCGAGCTTGCGATCGTATTCGGCGAAGCGGGGAATCCGTTCTCCGACGCATGTCAGGTCGCCATGGAGTACGGCCGGAGACATTGGCTCAAGGAAGGCTGGGAGCGCCTCTTTGAGCCCGGCGAAGTGAGACGGCAAATCGACCTTATGCTTCATCCGGAGAAGCTTGCGGAGATGACGGGAAGGGAGTGAGGCGGGCATGCGGAACGTCGGCGTGATCGGGGCGGGCTATTGGTCCGTGAATCATCTGCAGGCCTGGCAGCGCATCAATGGGGCGAGAATTTCGGCTTTATGCGATAAGAACGCCGAGAAGCTGAGAGAGAAGGGAAGGTTGTTCGGACTCGCAGAGGAGCGCCTGTTTACCAGCGCGGACGCCATGCTGGCTCAGCCCGACATTCATATTGTCGATATCGTGACCGGACCCGAGACGCATTTGGAGCTGGTCGGGAAAGCCGCGCGGGCCGGCAAGCATATTTTGTGCCAGAAACCGTTCGCGCAAGATGAGGAGACCGCCGAGGAGATGGTGCGCATTGCGAAGAGCTGCGGCGTCCGACTGATGGTCACGGAAAATTGGCGTTGGCTTCAGCCGCATCAAACGATCAAACAAATATTGGATGAAGGACGGCTCGGCGCCTTGCGCGCAGCCCGGTACACGCATACGGACTACTATACGCCGAGAATGGCGCCGGGCATCCGGCTCCCGCAGCCGTTTTTCCGCGAGATGCCCCGCTTGCTCTTCTATGAGATGGGGGCGCACTGGTTCGATACGATGCGCTTCTTTTTCGGCGAACCGAAACGGCTGTATGCGGAGATGGTTCGCGTCAGCCCGCATATCGCAGGAGAGGATACCGGCGTTGTAACGCTGGGCTATGACGGCTTCTACGCCGTCATGGATATGAGCTGGGCGGCTCGCGGCGAACTGGAGCGGGCTCCGGACGCCGATGTAAAGGCGGAGCACCGGGAGCAAATGGTGATTGAAGGCGAGCTTGCGACGCTCAAGCTCAGAAGGAATGGCGACATCGCGCTGATCGACGGCAGCGGCAGAGAGAAGCTCCTCCAGGAAGGAACCGTCCTGGATCACGCCGACAGTCATGTCCGGCTGCAGTCGCACTTCATTGAAGCGCTTGATTCCGGCAAGCCGTTCCAGACCGGCGGAGAAGATAATTTAAAGACGCTGCGGCTCATGTTCTCCGCCTACCGCAGCGCGCAATATCATGAGGTGATACACTTCCGGGACGGGCTTCCGTCATTTTAATAGTATTGCATATAGAGCTTGATTCATCTATAAAGGAGGCCCCGAATGATTCCAACCCTTGATATGAAATGGCAGGCATCCTGGATATGGAGCGATGCCGCAGGCAGCCCGCGCAATGAATGGCGGTGCTTCCGCCGCAGCTTCCGGCTCCAAGGGCCGCAGGGCCCCGGTAAGTTGCGCATTACCGCCGACTCCCGCTATGTGCTGTACGTAAACGGCGAGCTCGCGGGCCGCGGGCCCGTTCGATCCTGGCCCTTCGAACTGGCCTATGACGAGTACGAGGTCGGACATTTGCTTCGGCCGGATGAAGAGAATGTAATAGCAGTATTGGTCATCCATTATGGCATTTCCACCTTCCAGTACGTGCGCGGACGCGGCGGGCTGCTCGTTCAGCTGGATATGCCGGACGGTTCGATTGCGACCGACGAGACGTGGCGCACGCGCATTCATGGCGGTCATGATCCAAGGTCATCCCGCATCTCTTGTCAGCTGGGCTTCACCGAGGTACTGGATGCCCGCAAGTGGGATGAAGCTTGGACAAGTGCCGGATTCGACGACAGCACCTGGGCTTCTGCCTCCGTGCTGGGTCCCGCAGGCATGCCGCCTTGGACGAAGCTGATTGAACGGGACATCCCGTATTTGACGGAAGAGCCGGTGTACCCTGCGCTCGTGGAAAGCCTGGCCAAAGTGAAACCCGCGGCATGGAGCGCCGTCATCGATGTCCGCTCCGTTATGGTTCCGGACAGCGCCGATCATGCCAATGTCGTTGAATTTTGCGGCTTGCTGGCTGTCTGCATTCGGATGGACCGTTCCGCTCCATTTACAATCGGCATGGTCGACAGCGGCCGCCTGCATGCCGTTCTATATCTAAACGGCGAGAGGATAACCGACGACCGTTATACAGGCGATGATCCTGAGCGCTATGTCACGCATCAGCTCGAACAAGGCGAGCACCTGCTGCTGATCGACGTGACGGGAGCAAGCCATGGCCACGGCTTCCACATCGGCTTCGACAGCAAGGCTTCATTCGAGCTGTCCGCTCCGGGAGGGCTTGCTGCGGGAGCCGCCGCCGCCCCGTTTGTCCGGATAGGCCCGTTCGATCAGACCATGCTCATCGATCATAGCCCGGGGCGGGCGCTGAGCCGTTCGCATCCCGTATATGCACAAGTCAGGAGCTCGGCGAATACGGAACAATTGGCCCTTTTCGGGGATTGGATACAACCGATCGACCCGCAGCTGGTCAACCCCAACGACGTATTCAGCTCCTGCGTGTGGAAAACCGGGCATCAAGCTTGCACGGTGCCGCAGGCGATGCAGCATGCCGTATTGGCTAACCCTCAGGCGGCGGAGATTCCGGTCTTCGACGGAATGGATACGGAGATTGTCATCGACTTCGGCCGGGAGCTCTCCGGGTACGTCGCCTTCGAGTTGGATGCGGCCGAGGGCACCAGGGTCGATGGCTACGGATTCGAATATATGCGGGATGGCTGGAGGCAGGAAACTTATTTGGCGGATAACACCTTCCGCTATACGTGCCGCGAAGGGCGGCAGTCCCATGTCTCGTTCATCCGGCGCGGCCTTCGCTTCTTGTCCTTGACGATTCGCAACGCCGCTCGGCCGGTCCGGCTGTTTGAGGTAAAGCTGCTGCAAAGCAATTATCCCGTAGCCGACGTGGGCAAGTTCGCATGCAGCGAACCGATTATGAACGAAATATGGAGCATCAGCCGCGATACGACCCGCTTGTGCATGGAGGATACGTTCGTAGACTGCCCGGCCCTTGAACAGGCATATTGGGTCGGGGATGCCCGCAACGAAGCTCTGGTCAATTATTACGCCTTCGGCGCACTTGAAATCGTCGAGCGTTGTCTGAGGCTGGTGCCGGGTTCGGCTTGCCAGACGCCGCTCTATGCCGATCAAGTGCCAAGCGGGTGGAACAGCGTTATTCCGAACTGGACGTTCTTCTGGGTAACGGCGTGCCTGGAATATTATCAATATAGCGGAAAACGCGGTTTCGCCGTGGAGATCTTGCCGCATGTCAAGCTGACCATGGAGCATTATCTGGCCTTGCGCAACGACAGGGGGCTGCTTGATCGGAAGGGCTGGAACCTGCTCGACTGGGCGCCGTTCGAACAGCCGCGAGAAGGAATTGTCACGCCGCAAAATATGTTTATGGTCAAAGCCTTGCGCGATGCCGCAGCGCTTGCTGACGCAGCGGATGACTTTGGGACGGCTGCAGCTTTCAGAGAGGCAGCAGACCAATTGCGGTCGGCGATAAACATGCATCTATGGGACGAAGCGAGAGCCGCCTATGTCGACTGCGAGCATCCGGATGGCCGATATTCGTCTTCGACCAGCATGCAAAGCCAGATCGCGGCTTACTTGTGCGATATCGCCGAAGGGGACCGTCGAGAGCTTATCGAAAGCTACATCAAGGCCCCGCCCCCATCCTTTGTGCCGGCGGGGAGTCCTTTCATGCTGTTCTTCCTCTACGAGGCGTTGATGAAGCTGGACGCAACGGAGCTTCTGCTCAGCGACATGCGCAAGCATTACGGCTTTATGCTGGAGCATGATGCCACGACATGCTGGGAGATGTTTCCTTGGAGCGGGTTCAATACAAACCCGCGCCTGTTGACGCGAAGCCACTGCCACGCCTGGTCGGCGGCACCGGCTTATGTGCTGGGCCGGCATGTGCTTGGCGTTCAAGGCTTAACGCCTGGCTGGACGGAGATGCGGATTGCGCCCAAGCCCGGTCAATTGACATGGGCGCGAGGCTCCGTGCCGCATCCGTCAGGCGGAAGAGTGGACGTTTCCTGGCGCATCGAATCTGCGGGCAGGCTTTCGCTTCGAATTGAAGCTCCCGGCCGGGTGAAGATCGAGGCGATTGCGCCCGAAGGCTTCGAGCTGACGATTGATCGAATCTGCCTGGACTAGGTTCTGCTTAAGAATTTAGGTCTAGTATTCCGATATTTCCCTGACCGCTGTTAAGACTAGAGACTGGGGGACATTAATGTTACTATGTCTTTAGGCAAACATCTTAACGAGTGGAGTGGGAACGGTGAATGGAATGAATCATAGATTGCTGCTTGTCGACGGAATGGCCATATTGTTCCGCGCTTATTTCGCCACCTCGTTTACCGGCAGCATTCGCCGGACGAGCGCGGGGGTGCCGGTTAACGCCGTGCACGGTTTTGTCCGCTATTTTATGGACGCCGTAACGAAATTCGATCCGACGCATGTGCTGTGCTGCTGGGATATGGGGAGCCATACGTTCCGGTCGGAAATGTACGACGGGTACAAGTCGAACCGTCCCGAAGCGCCGGAGGATCTCATCCCGCAATTCGAGCTGGTCAAAGAGGTCGTGGCGAGCTTCAACGTGCCGAATATCGGATTGGAAGGTTACGAGGCCGACGACTGCATCGGTACGCTGGCGGCGAAATTCAAGCAATCGGCGGATGTGTACGTTGTGACCGGCGACCATGATTTGCTGCAGCTGGTCGACGACCGGGTTCATATCGCCATTATGAAAAAAGGGATCGGCAACTACATGGTTTATACGCCGCAGAGCTTAATGGAAGAGCGTCAGCTTACTCCGGCGCAAATTATCGACGTCAAAGGGTTGATGGGCGATACGAGCGACAACTATCCCGGCGTGAAAGGCATTGGGGAAAAGACGGCGCACAAGCTGATTCAGGAGCATGGGTCGATCGAAGGTTTGCTGTCGAATCTCGATGCCGTTTCCAAGTCGGTTCGCGCCAAAATCGAAGCCGATCTCGATATGCTTCATCTGTCCAGAAAGCTTGCGAAAATCAATTGCGACGCTCCGCTGGAGGCGGAATTGGCCGAATGCCCGTGGCGCTACGACCGGACAAGCGTGCTGAACAAGTTCGAGGAGCTGGAATTCAGAAGCTTGACGGCGCTCATCGGCTAACGGAGCCGCCGCCGCATGCCGCCGCGAAAAAAGCCGGAATCACGTGTGACCCGGCAAGGCGGCTTGCGGCTTCGGCACAGCCGTAAAAAACAACTCGTGATACAACAAACATTTGCGGAATCGTTTAATGACGCTGCATTCGTATGCGTTGGCGCGAAACAACTCCAAATACCCCTCTTCGTCCCGAATAAATCGGCCTTTGTCGTACAGCTTCATGAACCGGCTGCTAATGGGCTTATGGCGGCATAAGCAGGGCTCCATCACGATGATCGTTCCGGAAGGTTTCAAAATGCGGCGAAATTCCGCCATATACGGGGCGATTTCCTCCGAACTGATATGGTGCAGCACCGCGATAATGACGATGTAATCGACGGATTCGTCGCCGGCCGGCAATCGATTGTCGGCAAGCACTTGGAACGAATGCCGGGGATATAACTTCCGGGCATACCGGATTCTTCTTGCATCCGGATCCGCTCCGACATAGTGCGTCGGTTCAAACAGCGAACAGTTGGCGCCGGTGCCCGATCCAAAGTCCAGAACATAACGCCCGTTAAGCTGAAACGCCTCCGAAATCGGATTATGTATGTACCATTTCGTCAGTCATTTCGGTCGAACGAACCAATGATACAGTTGAGCCGAGTAGGCGCGGATCATGCTGCACGCTCCCTTTCTAGTTGTACTCGGACGACGGAAGTTGCATGGAAACGAACGGCCGGCGTCGACGAGTATAATGTCTCTCCAACATTAGAAAATCATGCGTTCCCCCGAGAATCCTTCCTGTGCAACCAATGGTTCTTTATTAAGAACATTTAATCGTCCGCAGCCTCCTGAATGTATTGACCTGTTCGTTTTAAAGAACTACAATGTAGATATTGTCCGTTTTGTTACGACTCCCTGCGAGGCGAACGAGCCTTCCGCTGGGATCTATTCTGGTCGAAGGAGAATATTATGATTGGGGAACGGATTAAATCACTCAGGGAAAAGAAAGGGTATTCGATTACGCGGCTTGCCGAGCTGGCGGGCGTTTCGAAATCGTACCTCAGCTATATCGAGCGGAATGTGCAAAACAACCCGTCTCTTCAGGTGCTGGCCAAAATCGCGTATCATCTGGATACGAATATTGAATATTTGCTCGGCGAGCCTCCCCCAAAGGTGCGGAGGGACAGCGTGCTGGATGAGGAGTGGCAAGCGATCATCCGCGACGCGGTCGACGAAGGGCTGAGCAAAGGGGATTTTCGCGCGCTGAAAGATTTGATGCGGTCGCACAAATGGCGGGAGGAGCATCTTGCGGCGTCGAATGAGGGCGGCGGAGACGGCAAGAAAAAACCGTCCAACATTATTATTTTGCACATCGATTGAGCATCGGCTGTACAAACAGGGAACAAATGGGTTGACACGTTCGTTATAAAGAACTAAACTTGTAGGTGTGTTCATTATAACAAACGAAATCGATAAGCGGGTGTAGCAATGGAAACGAATCGAGTGGAGAGCGGCCATCAGCATCAGACGGTCATCGGAAAAGAAATCAATCTGAAAGCGGTCATGGGAACGATCAAAAAGCGGTTTTGGCTCATTGTGGCAATTTCCGCCGTCTTAACGGGATTGGCTTATATGTACAGCTCAAGACCCGAGCCTTCGGTCTATGCGTCTTCCGCAAGAGTTATGATCGGAGCGGACAGCAACCTGATGCCGACGGCAAGGGTGCTGGCGAGAGAGCCGGTGGTGCTCGATCAAGTGATTCGCAATATGGGGCTCGACTATTCGAGCGGCACGCTTCGGTCGCAAATCCGGGTCGACAACGTCGATCAGTCGCTTGTCACGGTCATTACGGTGCTGGATTCGGAGCCGGGAAGGGCGGCGGACATCGCCAACGAGATCGTCTCGGTGTACCGGGTTATCGCCGCGGAAACGCTCGGCGTGCACAACATTCGTCTCCTGACGCCGGCGGAGCCGAATGCGAACCCGATTAATTCGCAAAGCTACACGGCGGTTTACGCGGTGTTCGTCATCAGCTTGCTCATCGGGTTGAGCTGCGCGTTCGTGCTGGATTCGCTGGACGAATCGATTCGGTCGGAAAACGATGTAGAAAGTTTGCTTGGTCTGAGCGTGTTGGGGAATGTATCCACAATGAAGCGCAAATATGCGTCGAGCTCCCCCAAAAAACAGAAGCAAGGAATGATAAGGAGTGAATCCATTGGTTCGTGAACGGGAAAAAGCGTCGAAGGCGGTCGTCAGCCGCAGCTTGTCCGCTTACTTGAATCCTGCCGGAGAAATCGCGGAGCAGTTTCGGACGATTCGCAACAATATCCAGTATGCGGCCAGCCGCAAGCCGGTACGTTCGCTGCTCGTCACCTCGCCTTCGGAAGGAGAAGGCAAGTCGACGGCCGCCGTCAATCTGGCGATCAGCATGGCGAAGAAAGGCGACAGAGTGCTGCTCGTCGACGCCAACTTCCGCAATCCGATGCTGCACAAAATTTTTCAGGCGCAAATGTCGCCGGGGTTGTCCAATTTGCTGGCGGGACAGCTGGATTTCAAGTCCGCCGTGCACGCAACGGAAATCGAAGGCCTGTACCTGTTGACGAGCGGCCAGCGCCAAGTCAACTCGACCGATTTGCTGGATTCGCGGGAAATGGCGGAATTACTTGAAACGGCGGCGGCCTCGTACGACCGGGTCGTGCTCGATTGCCCGGCCGTACTGACGGCGCCGGATACGAACGCGCTGGTCCATCAATGCGACGGAGTGGTGCTCCTGTTCCAATGCGGCAAGACGACGCACGGCAAAGCGCTCGAGGCGAAGCAATCGCTGTCGTTCGCAGGGGCGAATATCGTCGGAGCGATATTGAATAAAAAGAGCGTTTGATGATGCATATCGGATAACGCTTTTCTTTTGCAGAGGTGTTCTTAATAAAGCACAACCGGGAGAACGGCATTGATCGTGAAAGGGTGAGATCGAAAAATGAGTTATCGGCGAAGGCTTCTGATGATGGCGGGAGCGGACAGCTGCATCGCGGCGGCCGCCCTCGGGATCGCATTGTGGCTTCAAGGCATCCACGGCTATTCCGACGCGGTGGGGATACCCGTCTTGTTAGGCTCGCTTCTCCTGCTGCATCATGTGCTGTTTTTCACTTACAAGCTGTACAAAAAGGCGTGGGAGTACGCCAGCATCGGGGAGCTGGTCATGATAGTCAAGGCGACGGCGCTGACGGTGGCCGTGGCGGGACTGATTCTGTTCGCCGCCGTGCAGGACGCGCCGCTGCGGCTGCTGACGGCCATATGGCTCGTCCATACGCTGCTGATCGGCGGCTCCAGGCTGTCGTGGCGGCTGGCGAGAGGGAGACTCGTCCGGCAAGGCGGGAAGCGGAAGCGCACGCTCATCGTCGGCGCGGGCTCGGCGGGCACGATGCTGGCGAGACAGCTGCTTGGCAATGCCGACTCCGAACTGATGCCCGTCGCTTTCATCGACGACGACCGGCACAAGCTGAAGCTCGAAATTATGGGCATTCCGGTCGCGGGCCGAGTAAAGGACATCGTCCGGAAGACGAAGGACCTGGACATCGATCTGATCGTCATCGCCATCCCTTCGCTTAGCAAGAAAGGGCTGCATAACATTTATACGGAGTGCGCCCGCACGAAAGCGAAGACGCAGACGATTCCGAAGCTGGAAGATTTGGCGTCGGGACGCATTTCGGTTACCCAGTTCAGGGACGTGCAGGTGGAGGATTTGCTCGGACGGGAGCCGGTGGAGCTCGACATCGATAGCATTTCCGGCTACGTCACCCGCAAAGTCGTTCTGGTGACGGGCGCGGGCGGCTCGATCGGCTCCGAGGTATGCCGGCAAATTTCGCGGTTTTTGCCCGAGAAGCTGGTGCTGCTCGGACACGGGGAAAACAGCATCTATGCGATCGAAATGGAGCTGAAGGAGCTTTACAAGGATACGAACATTAAATTTTATACCGAAATTGCGGATTTGCAGGACGCCGAGAAAATGACGGAAGTGATGCTGCAGCATCGTCCGGACGTCGTTTACCATGCCGCCGCGCACAAGCATGTGCCGCTGATGGAGCGAAATCCGGAGGAAGCGTTCAAAAACAATGTGATCGGCACGCTGAACGTTGCCAAGGCGGCCGGCATGAGCCGGGTATCCGTCTTCGTCATGATTTCGACCGACAAGGCGGTCAACCCGACCAGCGTGATGGGGGCGACGAAACGGCTGGCGGAAATGATCGTCCAGCATATGGACCGCGTCAGTCCGACGAAGTTCGTGGCGGTTCGGTTCGGCAACGTGCTGGGCAGCCGGGGAAGCGTCATTCCGCTGTTCAAGAAGCAAATCGCGAGAGGCGGACCGGTGACGGTGACCCACCCGGATATGGTCCGGTATTTTATGACGATTCCGGAGGCGTCCAGACTCGTCATCCAGGCCGGAGCGCTCGCGAAGGGCGGCGAAATCTTCGTGCTCGATATGGGGGAGCCGGTCAACATTACGGAGCTGGCGCAAAACATGATCCGCATGTCGGGGTATTCGGTCGAGGAAATCGGCATCGAATATACGGGCATCCGGCCCGGGGAGAAGCTGTTCGAGGAAATGCTGAAGGACAGCGAGGTGATGGAGCGCCAGGTTCATCCGAAAATTTATATCGGCAAAGCTTCGGCCGCCGACATTTATTACGAGCAGATCGAGGAGCTGATCGCCGAGTTTCCGAAGCTCGCCAAGCCGGAGCTGAAATTCAGGCTGCTGGAGCTGGCGAACCAAACCGGCGTGCATCCGTCCTACGCGTCCGTAACCGGATAGCCGCCGCCATAAGCGAACTGACGAAGGAGTGTTAGAGAGATGAAAGTTAGAAAAGCGATTATTCCGGCGGCGGGTCTGGGCACCCGATTTTTGCCGGCGACGAAGGCGATGCCCAAGGAAATGCTGCCCATCGTCGACAAGCCGACGATTCAATACATTGTCGAGGAAGCGGTAGAGTCCGGCATCGAGGATATCATTATCGTGACGGGCAAGGGAAAGCGGGCGATTGAAGACCATTTCGACAATTCCATGGAGCTGGAGCATATATTGACCGCCAAGCAAAAATACGAGCTGCTTCACGAGGTGCGGCGTTCATCGACGATGGTCGACATCCATTATATCCGGCAGAAGGAGCCGAAAGGGCTCGGCCACGCCATCTGGTGCGCGCGGAAGTTTATCGGCGACGAGCCGTTCGCGGTGCTGCTCGGCGACGATATTATCTCGTCCGCCAAGCCTTGTCTGCAGCAGCTGATGGAGAAGCACGAGCAATACGGCTCCTCCATTATCGGCGTCCAGCGCGTCCCGGAGGAAGAAGTGTCCCGGTACGGCATCGTCGACGGCAAAACGATGGAACCCGGCTTTCATCGGGTCAACGATCTGGTCGAGAAGCCGGAGGTGCAGCACGCGCCTTCCGATATGGCCATTATGGGCCGGTATATTTTGACGCCTGAAATTTTCAACATTTTGGGCAACCAGGCGCCGGGCTCCGGCGGAGAAATTCAGCTGACCGACGCGATCGCCTCTCTGAACGAAACGAGGGCGGTATTCGCCTACGAGTTCGAAGGCACGCGGTTCGACGTCGGAGAGCGGATGGGCTTCATTCAGACGACGATCGAGTTTGCGCTGCGGCGCGACGACCTGCGTTACGGGCTGCTCGCGTACTTGTCGGAAGTGATGGACAGAGAGGCCGCCCGGCAGTAGCGGGAGGCGCGGAGGGATACCGTCCATGAAACCGAAAGTGTTGTTCGTCGCAACCGTCGACCGGCATTTCCAGGCGTTTCACCTGCCGACGATGGCTTGGTTCAAGGAGCAGGGATGGGAGGTGCATGCCGCGGCGCAAGGGAATACGGAGCTGCCGGGCGCGGACCGCAAGTTCCGGCTGCCGATTTGCCGCTCGCCGTTTCGATTCGCCAATGTGAAGGCGTGCCGGGAGCTGAAGCGGATTATTCGAGAAGAGCGTTACGAGCTCATTCACGGCCATACGCCGATGGGCGGGGTTATCGCGAGGCTGGCCGCCCGCGAAGCCCGGAAGCGGGGCGCCAAAGTGGCTTATACGGCGCACGGCTTTCATTTTTACCGGGGCGCGCCGCTGATCAACTGGCTGCTCTATTATCCGGTAGAGAAATGGCTGGCGGCTTCGACCGATTGTCTCGTGACGATTAACGGGGAAGATTACCGGCTCGCCGTGAGCAGAGGGTTTCGCGCCAAGAGGATCGTGAAGGTGCCTGGCGTCGGCGTCCATACGGGCCGCTTCAAGCCGGCGGATGAAGAACGCAGGCGGAAGCTGAGGGAGCGATTCGCATTCGGGCCGGAGCATTTCCTGCTCGTATACGCGGCGGAGTTCAATCGGAACAAAAACCACAGGCTGCTGCTGCAGGCTTTGGCGAAGCTGAAGCCGGACGTCCCGGACGCAAGGCTGCTGCTTGCGGGCGAAGGGCCGCTGATGGAGCGCTGCCGGGAGGAGGCCGCACGGCTGGGCGTGGCGCATATGGTTCGCTTTATGGGGTACCGGAGCGATCTGGACGACATATTGCCCATGTGCGATGCCGCCGTAGCTTCCAGCCTGCGAGAAGGGCTGCCCGTCAACGTGATGGAAGCGATGGCTTGCGGCCTGCCGGTCGTCGCGGTGCGCAACCGCGGCCACGAGGAGCTTGTCCGCGAAGGCGCCAACGGCTTCCTGACCGATCCGGGCGATGCGGATACGATGGCCGGGCGGCTGAAGCTGCTCGCCGGCGCGGCGGAGCTGCGAAGCGGCATGGGCGCCGAAAGCGCCCGCATCGTGGAAGGCTTCTCGCAGAGCCGCGTCCAGAACGAACTGAAGGAGATGTATGCGACCATTTTATCGGGAGAGCGCCATGCCGAAGATCAGCATTATCGTGCCTATATATAATATGGAGCGTTACCTGGATCGCTGTCTGTCCAGCCTGGCTTCGCAAACGATCGGCGACATTGAAATCGTCGCCGTCAACGACGGCTCGGACGACGCGAGCCTGGCCATACTGGAGCGTTACGCCCGCGGCGACCCCCGCTTTGTCGTCGTCGACCAGCCGAACGGGGGAGTATCGGCGGCCCGTAATGCCGGCCTGGCGTTATGCCGGGGAGACTATATCGGATTTGTCGACCCGGACGACTGGGCGGATCCCGGGATGTACGAGGCGCTGTACCGGACGGCGGTCGAGCAGAACGCGGATATCGTCATGTGCGGCTATCGAAGGGAATATGGCTCGTTTGCCAAGGAGAAGGTTTACCCTTATCCCGAATTGACGGTATATCGGGGGGAAGAGGTGCAAGAGCGCGTTGCAAGACGGCTGCTAGGCCCGGTCGGCGAGGAGCTGGCGAATCCTGAGCTGCTGGACGCTTGGGGGACGGTATGGTCCAAGCTGTACCGCGCGTCCCTGCTGCTCGAGAACGGGCTGCGGTTTACCGATTTGAAGCGGATCGGCAGCAACGAGGATTCGCTCTTTAACCTCGAGGCTTGTCTCCGGGCATCGTCGTTCGCCTTTTTGAACCGCCCTTATTATCACTATTGGCGGGCGAACGAATCGTCGCTGACGGCCCGGCACAATCCGAAGCTCGCGGAGCAGTTCGCCGCGCTGTTCGAGCTCATGCGGCAGGCGGCGGCGAACGGCGGGCGGGAGAGGGAGGATTTCCGCGCCGCCCTGACCAACCGGATCGGCCTCAGCCTGTTCGGCCTCGGCCTCAACATTGCCGGCTCCGGCAATCCCGCCTCCTTGCGCCGCAAATATGCGGAGCTCGGCAAGCTGCTGCGCATCCCGCTGTACCGGGATGCGGCACGGCAGGTAGAGCTGCGGCGCTGCCCGCCGGCATGGCGCCTGTGGATGGCCTTGGCCAAGCGAAGGCTGACGCTGCCGCTGCTGGTCATGCTGCTGCTGATCGAACGCATTCGCACGAAGCCGACAGGAGGTTCACGCCATGCCGCCGATACGGATTTTGCAGGCCGTCACCGCGATGAACCGCGGCGGCCTGGAAACGATGCTGATGAACTATTACCGGACGATGGACAGAGGCGCCGTTCAGTTTGATTTTCTCGTTCATCGCGCCGCTCCGGCCCATTACGACGAAGAAATCTTGTCGATGGGCGGACGGATTTACCGGATGCCCCCGATCCGGCCGGGCCGCTACCGCCGTTATTTCAGGCTGCTGGACCGGTTTTTCGAGGAGCATGCCGGACAATACCGGATCGTTCATGCCCATCTGAACGAAAACAGCGCCTTCGTGCTCCGGGCGGCCCGCCGTGCCGGCGTGCCGTGCCGGATCGCGCACAGCCATCTGAGCGGTCTGGGGCTGGACGGCAAGCTGCCGTTCCGGCTGTACGCCCGGCATGTGCTGAAGAACCAGCCGACGCACCGGTTCGCCTGCTCGGCCGCCGCGGGACAATGGCTGTTCGGGAAGCGGGAGACGGAGCGCGGCGGTGTCACGATGATCCGGAATGCGGTCCCGGTCAGGGACTTTGCCCGGAACGACGACAGCCGCCGCGCCGTCCGGCAAGAGCTGGAGCTGGAAGGCAAGCTGGCCATCGGGCATGTCGGACGATTCGACCGGCAAAAAAACCATCGTTATTTGCTTCGCGTATTCAAGGCCGTCCGCGAGCGGAATCCGGACAGCGTGCTCGTATTGGCCGGCGACGGGCCGCTGAGGCGCAGGGCGGAGCGATGGGCGGCCGCGGCGGGCCTGAGCGGTCATGTCCGGTTCGTCGGCGTTTGCCGCGACGTACCGAGGCTGCTGCAAGGACTCGACCTGTTCGTGCTGCCGTCGCTGTTCGAAGGATTGCCGCTTGTGCTGATCGAGGCTCAAGCCGCGGGCTTGCCCTGCGTCGTCTCCGATCGGGTGACCCGGGAGGCCGACGCGACGGGGGAGATGACGTTTGCGGACCCGAGCGGACCGCCGGAGCGATGGCGCGACGCCATTCTCGGGACGAACGCCGGGCGCCGCGAGACGGGCGAAGCGATGCGCGCGCACGGCTGGGACGCCGAGGAACGGGCGCGCTGGCTGCAGCGATGGTATGCGGAATGTTGGAACGAACCGGAACTTGCGGAAAGGAGCTTACGTTATGCGGCCGACGCTGACGGTCTTTACGCCAACCTATAATCGGGCGTATACGCTGCACTTATGTTATGAAAGCTTGAAGCGGCAGACCTGCCGCGATTTCGAATGGCTGATCGTGGACGACGGTTCGACGGACGGCACGCGGCAGCTTGTCGAACGATGGATCGGGGAAGCGCCGTTTCCGATCCGCTACGTCTACCAGGACAATCAGGGGATGCACGGCGCGCACAATACGGCCTACGAGCATATCGACACGGAGCTCAACGTATGCATCGACTCCGACGACTACATGACGGACGACGCCGTGGAGCGGATCGTCGGCTTTTGGCGCCGCAACGGCGGACCGGATTATGCGGGCATCGTCGCGCTCGACGCTTATCCGGACGGCGAGGTGATCGGCACGCGGCTGCCCGACAAGCTGATCTGCTCTCCGCTGACCGAGCTGTTCGTCCTGCACGGCGTCAGGGGCGACAAGAAAGTGATTTACCGCACCGACGTCATCAAGCAAACGCCGCCGTATCCGCTGTTCGAAGGGGAAAAATATTGCCCGCTGTCCTACAAATACATTTTGGTCGACCAGCGGCATCCGCTGCTCATTATGAACGAGGTCGTCTGCATCGTCGAATACCGGCAGGACGGCTCGAGCTTGAACATGATCCAGCAATACAGGAAAAACCCGCAAGGCTTCTCGTTTTTCCGGAAGACGGCCATGCAATATTCCCCGACCTTCCGGGACCGGCTGAGGGAGGCGATTCATTACGTTTCGAGCAGCCTGCTGCTGCGCAACCGCCGGTTCGTGGCCGAATCGCCGCGCAAATGGACGACGATGCTGGCCGTACCGTTCGGCGTGCTGCTATATTTATACATTCGCCATACGAAAAGATTGACCGTCATGAGAACGAAGTCTTAAGCGGGAGGGAAGCGCGGACGTGTCGATGCTCTGGTTTACGCTCATATTCGTCTTTTTTTCCGCCGCCATGGCCCGATATATGTCCGTCCATCCCGTGCCCGTCCCGGCTTCCGTCCGCCCGAGCCGCTTCTATGCGGGGCTGGCCGCCGTCTGCCTGGCGACGGTCGCCGGACTGCGCAACAATATCGGAGACACCTTTTTGTACATGCACAGCTACAGGGTGGACGACTTTTCCTGGGAAGCGGTGCTGCAAAAGCGCGACATCGGCTTTAACGTGCTGCAAATGCTGCTGAAGCTGCTGTCGGACGATCCGCAAATTATGATCGCGACGACGGCGGTCGTCACCAACGTCATCATCGTCGCCGTTTTTTATCATTACGCCCGGTTGTTCGAGATCAGCATGTACGTCTACATCGCTTCGGGGGCGTTTATCGTATCGATGAATGGAATTCGGCAATATTTGACCGCCGCCATCGTGTTCGGAGCGACGAAGGCGCTCGTCGACGGCAAGTGGAAGCTTTATTTTGCGGTCGTGCTGTTTGCGTCCTTGTTCCATTTGAGCGCCATCATTTTGCTTCCGATCTACTTTATCGTGCGACGGCGGGCGTGGACGAAGACGACGCTGCTGCTGCTGGCGCTCGGCATCGGCATCGTAGTCGGGTTCAACGCGTTTTCGAGCGCTCTGTTTACGGTCATCGGCGGCACCCAGTACGGCAGCTACGAGACGTTTGACGGCGAAGGGGCGAACATTATTCGCGTGGCGGTGTACATGATTCCGCTCCTGATCGCCTTTATGGGACGGGAAAAGCTGAGGGAGCTGTTTCCGGGAAGCGATACGATCGTCAACATGTCGGTCATCGGCGCGGTGCTCATGATCATCTCGACCCAGAACTGGATTTTCGCCAGACTCGGCATCTATTTCAGCCTGTATCAGCTCTTGCTGCTCGGCTGGATCGTCAAGCTGTTCCGGGACAAGGATCAGCGAATCGTCTATCTGGCTTTGATTACCTTTTATTTGGTTTATTTCTTTTATGAAAATGTGATCGTGCTCGACATGTGGTACGGCAGCGACTATATTCGATGGCCGTTCTGAGCGCGGGAAAAGGAGGGGTGACGATGTCTGCAGCGGCCGGGCCAATGCCCCGCATCGTCCACTATTGCTGGTTCGGGCGCGGTCCCAAGCCGGGACTTGCCGTCAAATGCATGAACAGCTGGCGCAAGCATTTGCGCGGCTGGCAGATCGTCGAATGGAACGAGGACCGGTTCGACGTCCGATCGGTTCCTTATGTCAGGGAGGCATACGAAGCGGGCAAATACGCGTTCGTCAGCGACTACGTCCGGCTGCACGCCTTGTACCATCATGGCGGCGTCTACATGGACACCGACGTGGAGGTGCTGAAGCCGCTGGAGCCGCTGCTTGCGCACGGCGCTTTTTCGGGGTTCGAGGACGAGCGTTTTTTGCAGTCCGGCACGATGGGCGCCGTTCCCGGCCATCCATGGATCAAGTCGCTGCTGGACGAT
Source organism: uncultured Paenibacillus sp. (assembly GCA_937895345.1). Lineage (GTDB taxonomy): Bacteria > Bacillota > Bacilli > Paenibacillales > Paenibacillaceae > Pristimantibacillus. The sequence continues at coordinate 111,720 of CALAWP010000033.1, forward strand.
TATGAAGGCAGACGGTTTGTAAAGGACGACGGATCGTACGATCTGACGACGAATACGGCTGCCATATCGGCCATCTGCAAGCGGATGGGGCTGCAGCTGGACGGACGGCACCAGGAGCTGGACAACGGCGCGGTCTTTTACCCGAGAACGTATTTCAGTCCGTACGACCCGGTCGACGGAGCGTTCTATATAACCGGGGACAGCTATACGATTCACCATTATTCGCAATCGTGGCTGCCCGCGCATGTCCGGCTCAGAAGCCGGCTGAAGCGGGCGGCGAGCCGGATCGTCGGACCGAAAGCGATATCCGCGCTGCGGGAGAGGTTCAAGCCGCAAGGATGAAGTTTCGGAAATCAAAAATAGAGACAGGAGTGGAGCGAACAATGCTCAAACGATGGATGGATGTTGCGGCGGCCGGCTTGCTGTTTGCGGCGCTGCTGCCGCTGACGGCGGTCATCGCGCTGCTGGTCAGGCTGAAGCTGGGATCGCCCGTATTGTTCAAGCAGCTGCGGCCGGGTCTTCATGCCAAGCCGTTCCGCTTATACAAATTTCGCACGATGACGGACGAGCGGGACGAACACGGCCAACTGCTGCCGGATGCGCTCCGACTGACGCGCTTCGGCCTGTGGCTGCGCAAATACAGCCTCGACGAGCTGCCGCAGCTGCTCAACGTCATCAAAGGCGACTTGAGCCTGGTCGGGCCAAGGCCGCTGCTGATGGATTATTTGCCGCTGTATACGGAGGAGCAGGCGCAGCGCCATCTCGTCCGGCCGGGCATGACCGGCTGGGCCCAAATTCACGGCCGCAACGACACGACCTGGGAGGAGAGGCTGCGGCGGGATGTATGGTACGTGCATAACCGCAGCTTGGGGCTGGATTTGAAAATATTGCTGTTGACGGTCAAAAAAGTGATTCGCTCGGAGGGCATATCGAATGCCGGGCATGCCACGATGCCGCTGTTCGAAGGAACGGCGGCGAACCGGGAAGCGTAGGGAGGAATGGAGCCATTGGAACAGGAAAAAATTCATTTGTCGCCCCCTCATATGAGCGGCAAGGAGCAGGCGTACATCGAAGAAGCGTTTCGCGTCAACTGGATCGCGCCGGTCGGCCCGCATATCGACGCCTTCGAAAGGGAGCTTGCCGCTTATGTGGGCGCGGAAGACGCGGCGGCGCTCAGCTCGGGAACGGCCGCCATTCATTTGGCTTTGGCGGTGCTTGGCGCAGGGCGGGGAGACCGCGTCTTCTGCTCCAGCTTCACGTTTGCCGCCAGCGCGAACCCGATCGTCTATTTGGGAGCGGAGCCGGTCTTTATCGATTCCGAGCCGGAAACGTGGAACATGTCGCCGGAAGCGCTCGGCGCGGCGCTGCGGGAGGCGGCCGCCGAAGGGAAGCTGCCGAAGGCGGTCGTCGTCGTTCACCTGTACGGCCAATGCGCCAAAATGGACGAGATTGCCGCTTTGTGCAACGAATACGACATCCCGATTGTCGAGGATGCCGCCGAATCGCTGGGTTCCCTGTATAAGGGAAGGCACAGCGGGACGATCGGCAAGCTCGGCATTTATTCCTTTAACGGCAACAAAATCATTACGACCTCCGGCGGAGGAATGCTGGTGTCCGACGACAGGGAGCTGCTTCGCCGGGCGCGCTTTCTCGCATCGCAGGCGCGCGACCCTGCGCCGCACTACCAGCACAGCGCATTGGGGTACAACTACCGGATGAGCAACGTGCTGGCGGGCATCGGCCGGGCGCAATTGTCCGTCATCGACAGCCGGGTCGCGGCAAGGCGGGCGGTCTTCGACCGCTACGAGAAGGCATTCGCCGGCCTGCCGGGCATCTCGATGATGCCGGAGCTGCCGGGAACGCTGTCCAACCGCTGGCTGACCGCGCTGACGGCGGACGAAGCCGCCGGGCGGTCTGCCGAACAATTGCTGGAGGCGCTGGCGGCGGCCGGCATCGAAGGGAGGCATGCGTGGAAGCCGCTGCATCTGCAGCCGCTGTTCGCCGGCACGCGCTTTTACCCCCACGGCGAAGAGGAGCCCGTCTGCGAGCGGCTGTTCCGCTTGGGCCTATGCCTGCCGTCCGGCTCCGCCTTGTCGGAGGAACAGCAGGCAAGAGTCGTCGCCTGCGTTCTGAAGGCGCTGGACCGGGTGCCGGCGTAAGCCGATGGGGCATTAGGATTGACAGATCCCGGGGCAGATGATAATCTGTTGTTGTGTTCGTTAAATAGAACAAAACTGTTCGTTATTGAATGATAAAGGGAGATCGGCATGTTAAACGACAATCATCTCGATAGCTGGGAATATTCGCAGGAGCTTCGCCTGCTGCTTGCCTTGCTGGAGGCGGATTCCCGCGACGGCTTATCCTTCGAGCATTGGGAGCTGCTGCAGGGCGTCGACTGGAACGGCTTTATCGAGCTGGCGAGGCATCACCGGGTGTTTCCGACCATTCATCTGAAGCTGCAGGAGCTGAAGCTGGGGCATATTCCGCCGTTCGTGAAGGAGCTGTTTCAGCGGGACTATTACCGCAATACGCTGCAGATGCTGGCGCTGTCCGGCGAGATGGAAGGCTTGGCCAAGGAGCTTGCGGAGGCGGACGTCCGGGCGCTGTTTCTGAAAGGTCCCGTCATTGCCGCCGACCTGTACGGCGACGTGTCGCTGCGCACCTCAAGCGATCTGGACGTGCTCGTGCCGATCTCCGATCTGCCCGAGGCGGAACGGCTGCTGTCCGGGCGCGGTTACGTCAAGGACGACTATATCGAAACGATTCTGAACGACTGGAAGTGGAGGCATCACCATATCACGTTCCACCATCCGGTCAAAAAAATAAAGGTGGAGGTGCATTGGCGGCTTAACCCTTCCCCTTCCAGCGAGCCGGACTTCAACGATTTGTGGAGCCGCAAACGACAAAGCTCGCTCATTAGCCGGCCCATCTATTATTTGGGCCGGGAGGATCTGTTTATGTTTCTTGCCACGCACGGCGCGAGGCATGGCTGGTCCCGCCTCCGCTGGCTGCTCGACATGAAGCAGCTGATGGGCCAGCGCGTCGATTGGCCGCAGCTGATCGCGCTTTTGCGCAAGCATCGCTGCACCCATATCGGAGGGCAGGCGCTTGTGCTGGCGGCGCGGCTCCTGGCCGCTCCGCTGCAGGAGCCGATGCGGCCGCTGCTCGCTTCCCGCAAGGCGGAGTGGCTGGCGGAGGATACGATGTTCTACGTGCAGCGCATGGTCAATTTGCACAGCCCGCCGCTGCCGAAGGATGTGGAAGCCTATCACAAGCAATATTTGTTTGCGCTGATGACGAAGCGGCAGAAGCTGCTGTTCTTGTCCAGCTGCATGCATCCGTATGCGGTGGACGCCAAGACGCTGCCGCTGCCCAAGCGGCTTCACTTTCTCTATTTTCCGCTGCGGCCGCTGCTGTGGGCGTGGCGCAAGGCAAGGAAATGTCCGGCTTAGCAAAGGAGATATACGATGAGCAAACTATTGATCGCTTCCTGCGACATGGAGGTCGGCGGGGTGGAACGGAGCCTGGCCGGCATGCTGAACGCGTTCGACTACGACCGGCATCAGGTCGACTTGATGTTGTACCGGCACCGGGGCGACTTTATGGAGCTGCTTCCCCGCAAAGCCAATCTGTTGGAGGAAATGCCGCAGTACGCCACGTTCCGCGCCTCCATCGCGGATACGGCGAAGTCCGGCCAGGTCGGCATCGCGTTGTCCCGGCTGCTGTCCAAGGCGCATGCGGGAATGGAAGGAAAGCTGCGGGGCGCCGCGGAATCCGGCTACATTCAGCAGCAGCTGATGTGGTCGTACGCCCTCCCGCTGCTGCCGAAGCTGAAGCGGCGTTACGACGCGGCGATCAGCTACTTGTGGCCGCATTACTTCGTGGCGGACAAGGTGCAGGCGGCGGTCAAGATCGCCTGGATTCATACCGACTATTCGACCATCCCGACGAAACGCTCGATGGATGTGCGGATGTGGCGCCGGTTCGACCATATCGTCGCCGTATCGGACGCCTGCAAGGAGGCGTTTCTGGAAAAGTACGGCGAACTGCGCGGCAAGGTGACCGTCATCGAAAATATGATTTCGCCCCGAATGGTCAGGTCGCTTGCCGCCGCCGAAATTCCGGGCAACCCGATGGCCGCCGACAAGCGGTTCAAGCTGCTGACGGTCGCCCGTTTGTCGTCCCAGAAAGGGCTCGACCTTGCAATCGAGGCGCTTCGCATTCTGACGGACAGAGGGTACGGCGATATCGTCTGGTATGTCGCCGGATACGGCGGGGAAGAGGAGGCGCTGAAGCGTCAGGCCGAACGCAGCGGCTTGCGGGACAGGTTCGTCTGGCTGGGCAAGCAAACGAACCCGTATCCGTATATGAAAGCATGCGATCTGTACGTGCAGCCTTCCCGCTACGAAGGCAAGGCCGTCACCGTCACGGAGGCCAAGATGATCGGCAAGCCCGTCCTCATTACGAATTATTCTACCGCGGCCAGCCAGGTGGAGGACGGCCGGGACGGCTGCATTGCCGAGCTGTCCGCCGAAGGCATCGCGAACGGCATCGAAGCGCTGTACCGCGACGCCGCGCTGCGGGAACGTCTGGCGGCCCGCTGCGCCGCCGCGGATTACGGCAACGAAGACGAAATCCGCAAGCTGTACGAGCTTATGGCGCAAGACGGGAGGCGGAGCGGATGAACCCGGCCGTCAGCGTCGTCATTCCGGTCTACAATGCGGAACGCGCGCTCGCCCGATGCATCCGTTCGCTGCTGGACCAGACATTGCCGAATATTGAGCTGATCTTCGTCGACGACGGCTCCACCGACGGCAGCTGCTCCGTCATCGAGAAATTCCGCTATTACGACGAACGGATCCGCCTCTTCCGCCAACGCAACGGCGGCGTCAGCGAAGCTCGCAATACTGGGCTGCAGCATGCCCGGGGCGAATATATCGGCTTCGTCGACGCGGACGATTACGTCGAGAAAGACATGTTTCAGCGGCTGCTGGAAGCTGCGAAGCGGGACGACTGCGACGCAGTCGTCTCGAATTTGGAGCAGGAGCTGGACGGCGTCCGGTCGGCCGTCCGCCCTCCGATGCCGTGCGGACGCAGGCTCGAGGCCGGCTACATTCGCAGCGAGCTGCTTCCTTTGTATGTGATGACCGAGTCGATGAATACCGTCTGCAACAAGCTGTACCGGGGAGAGCTTGTCCGGCGGCACGGCATCCGCTTTCCGAAAGGGGTCGCGCTCGGCGAGGACGGCGCGTTCAACATCTCTTTTTTCGCCGCCGCCGCCTCGGTTCAATATATCGACTACACCGGATATCACTACTGCGAAACGGCGAACAGCGCCACGCGAAGCGCCGCCAGCCGGGATTATTTCGCAAGAGCCGTCGAGGTTTACGAGGCGGAGCTGCCGGAACCGCTTCGCGGCCTGCTGGACCGGCAGACGGAGATGCGGCTGAAGGCGGTGAAGCTTGTGCAAAGCGTGATGGCCAACGCCCATATTTATTTGCACCCGTCCTCCGAACGTCCCGCCCGCGAAAGGCTGGATTACGTCCGGCACATGATCGCGCATCGGGCGGTAAGGGAGGCGCTTCCCCTTTATATGGAGGCGCGGCGGCAAGAGCTGAACCGGTACGACAAGCTGCTGCTGCAAATGATCGAAGCCCGCTCGGCCTGGGGCTTGTGGATGTTGACCGGCTACAGCAGATTCAGAAATCGAAGAAAGCAGGGGAAATCGGCATGAACGTTATGATGTTTGCCCATGACGGGAGCTTGAACCGGGGCTGCGAGGCGATCGTCCGCTCGTCCGCGCAAATGATCAAGGAACGCGTACGGAACGCGAAAGTATACTTGGCGTCGGGACAGCCGGAAACGGACCGGATCATCGGCCAGCTGGACGGCGTCCTTGACGGCTCGCCCCGCACGATCCGCGCCTATACGCCGGAATGGCTGCTGTCCGCCTTGAGCGTTCGGATGCTGCGGAGCGAATCGTACGTGCTGGGCCGGATTCATCGCAATATCGTCAAAAATATTAAGCATATGGACGTGTGCCTGTCCATCGGAGGCGACAATTACTGCTACGGCGAACAGCCCGGCCTGTACGAGGTCGACCGGCGGGTGAAGGCGCAAGGCAAAAAGCTGGTGCTGTGGGGCTGCTCCATCGGCGAGGAAGACATGTCGCCGCGCAAGCGGTCCGACCTGGCGCTGTTCGACCTGATCCTGACCCGGGAATCGCTCACTTACAAGCTGCTGAAGGAGCAGGGGCTGGATGCCGTCCGTCTTGTCGCGGACCCCGCCTTTACGATGGAGAAGGAAGAGCTGCCGCTGCCGGAAGGCTGGCAGGAGGGCAATACGATCGGCTTGAACTTCAGCCCTCTCGTCTGGAAACGCAACAGCGGCTCCAAGGCGGCGTTCGCCCGGCTGATCCGGCATATCGTCGATCATACGGACATGACGGTGGCGCTCACCCCGCATGTCGTCATGCCGGGCAACGACGATTACGAGGTGCTGCGCGAGATGCACGAGACGTTCAAGACTTCGGGAAGAGTGCTGCTGCTGCCCGGAGATTTGAACGCGACGCAATATAAAGGCTACATCGCCAGAATGAGATTTTTCATCGGCGCGCGCACGCACGCCACGATTGCGGCCTATTCCAGCTGCGTGCCGACGGCGGTGCTCGGCTACAGCGTCAAATCGAAGGGCATCGCCGCCGATTTGTTCGGCGAAGAGAAGCTGGTGCTCGGCATCGGAGACCTGTCCGACTACCGGAAGCTGATTCGGGCGTTCGAGGAAATGAAGGCCGACGAAGCCGCTTTGCGCGAGAGGCTGAGGCAGACGTTGCCGGGCGTCCGGGAGCTGTCGTACAAAGCGGCGCATTATTTGGAGGAAGTCGTATCGTGACGGCCGGGAAGCGGCAGCTGCTGTTTGTCATTCCGAGCCTGTCGGCCGGCGGCGGACAACGAAGTCTGGTTAACCTGCTCATGCAGATGGACTACGGCCGTTTCGACGTCGATTTGTACATGTTCAGCCACGAGGGGATCTTTCTGGAGCTGCTCCCTCCCCAAGTAAAGCTGCTTCCGCTGGAGGAAAGCTTCCGGCAGTTTAAGCTGCCCCTTTCCCGTTCGATGGGCCGGCTGCTCCGGCGCGGCAAGCTTCCGCTCGCCGTCAGCCGGTTCATGTACGCGGTCAACAACCGCAAAATCTCGCATGTCGCCTTGAAGGAGCAGGCCGGCTGGAAATATATGTCCCGCTCCATGCGGCGGTTGCCCAAAACGTACGACGCGGCGATCGGCTTTTTGGAAAAGTCTTCGATCTATTATTGCGTGGAGAAGGTCAAGGCCGGCACAAAAATCGGCTGGATTCATAACGATTACGACGAGCTTGGCATGGACGCGCAGTTCGACGGCGGTTATTTCGACCGGCTGGATCATCTCGTGACCGTATCCGAAAGCTGCGGCGACGTGCTGAAGCGGAGATTTCCGGAGCATGCGGTCAAGGTCAAGGTCATTTACAATATCGTCTCTCCGGCGTTTATTCACCGCTTGGCGGAAGCCGAGGGGCACGAATTGTACGATCGCAGCGGGGACGAGACGGTGATCGTGTCGATCGGGCGCCTGCATCCGCAGAAGGGCTTCGACATCGCGGTTCGGGCATGCCGGCTGCTGATGGACCGGGGCTGCCGCTTTCGGTGGTACGTCATCGGCGAAGGGGAAGAGCGGGGACGGCTGGAGGAGCTCATTCGCGAGCTGGGGGCGGAGGAGCGCTTCCGGCTGCTCGGCTTGCGCAGCAATCCGTATCCGTATGTGCGGCAAGCCGACATCTACGTGCAGACGTCCCGGTACGAAGGGAAAGCGATCGCGATCGACGAAGCGAAAATATTGCGGAAGCCGATCGTCATTACCGACTTCAGCACCGCTCGCGACCAGCTGGAGCACGGGCTCGAAGGGCTGATCGTCGACATGGCGCCGGAGGCGGTGGCGGACGCCGTGGCGGAGATGATCGGCAACCGGCTGATGAGGGAACGGTTCGTCCGTTATTTGTCCGGCTTGCAGCTCGGAACGGAAGCGGAGATCGACAAAATATACGGGCTGCTGCGTACGAAGGAGCATACGGCACATGAAAAAATTGCTGTTCATCATGAATAACCTGCATTGCGGCGGCGCAGAGAAGGCGCTAGTCTCGCTGCTGCAGACGATCGATTACGCGCGCTGGAGCGTCGACTTGCTGCTGCTCAAGCGCGAAGGGATGTTTCTCGGGCAGCTGCCCGGCCGGGTCCGCGTGCTGGAGCCGCCTTCGGCGTATCCGTATTTTGACATGCCGATCGGCGAAGCCGTCAAGCGTTGTATGGCGCAAGGGCAATTCGGCGTTGCACTGGCCCGGCTGCAAGCGGGGGTGCTGTTCAAGACGGACCGCCGTCCCGCGGTAAGGGAGCAGCGGCTGTGGACCTATTTGTCCCGCGCGCTGCCGAAGCTGGACCGGCATTATGACGCCGCGGTCGGCTACCTCGAGAAGACGCCGATCTACTATTGCGTCGAGAAGGTGCAAGCGGACGTCAAGCTCGGCTTTATTCATAACGACTATACGATGCTGGGCATGGATCCTTCGCTGGACCGCCCCTGGTTCGGCAAGCTCGATTATATCGTGACCGTTTCGGACATTTGCGGCGAAGTGCTGGAGCGACAATTCCCGGACATGGCTGCCAAGGTAAAGGTGATGCGCAATATCGTGTCTCCCGCCGCGATCCGCCGGCTCGCTCTCGAGCCGTCGCCCTCGCTTCCGCGAAGCTCCGGCCTGTCCATCGTCTCGGTCGGCCGGCTGCACGAGCAGAAAGGATTCGACATGGCCGCCGACGCCTGCCGGCTGCTGCTGGACCGGGGGTTCGACGTCCGGTGGTACGTCGTCGGAGAAGGGGAGGAGCGTTCGAAGCTGGAAGCGCAAATCGCGAGATTGGGACTTGAGGACAGATTTATATTGCTCGGCCTGCAGCCGAATCCGTACCCGTTAATCCGGCAAGCGGACTTGTACGTCCATCCGTCGCGGTACGAAGGCAAGCCGATCGCCGTCGACGAAGCGAAAATTTTGGGCAAGCCGATCGTCGTGACCGACTTTACGACGGCGCGCGACCAGATCGATTCGATGGTAAACGGCCTTGTCGTCGGCATGAGCGCCGAGGCGATTTGCGACGGAGCGGCGCGGCTGCTCGGCGACGAACGGCTGCGGAAAGCATTCTCCGAGCGGCTTGCCGCCGAACGTCTCGGCACGGAGGACGAAATCGAAAGGCTGTACGACATGATTTCTTAAGGGAGGAAATGCCCGTGTTTACATTATTGGGCGGCATAGCCGCCGGCGCCGTTCTGATCGCCGTTCTGGTCGATGCGGCGCTTCTGGCGCGCGATTGGCTCGGCCGGATCCGGATCGGCAAATACGCAAGCAGGGACGATTGGAGCGGGGCGATTATCGCGGCCGGCTCCAGATGGCTGCAGCGTACGCCGAAAGTGAAGATGACCGACAACACCCGTCTCGTCGTCATCGATATGCTGCGCGGCCGCTATTCCCGAAGCGCCATCCAGCATTGGCAGGAGGGCGCCCTGCTGCTCGGGCTGACGGATTATGCGGCGCTGCGGGACAGCGCCGACGTCAGGCGCCGGCTGAGGCGCTGTCTGGAAGCGAAGCTCGACGAAGGCGGCCGGTGGCGCCGCCGGCCGGAGCATGTTGACGCCGGCATTCTGGCTTACGGGCTCATGAAAGCCGCGGGAGACGAAGCCGGCCGGTGCAAGCCGGCGCTGGACGAGACATGGGAGCTGATCCGGCGCCATATCGGCGACGACGGAACGGTCATGTACCGGCTGTCGATGCCGGAATACCGGTACGTGGACACGATCGGCTTCGTATGCCCGTTTCTGATCGCTTACGGCATCCGTTACGGCAAGGAGGAATGCGTAAGCCTCGCCGTCACGCAATTGAAGGAATACGAAAGCCGGGGAATGCTCGGCGGACATTACATTCCGAGCCACGCCTACCATATCCGCACCGGCTTGCCGGGCGGGCTGTACGGCTGGGGCAGAGGGCTCGGCTGGTTCGCCATCGGCCTCATCGACTCCTGGATGGAGCTGCCGGACGGCCATGAAGCGAAGCCGGCGCTGGAGGCGATGGTCCGCCGCTACGCCGCCTCCGTGCTGGCGCATCAGCAGCCTGCGGGCCATTGGAATTGGGCGGTGAACCGCTCGGAGGCGCGGCCGGATTCTTCCGCGACGGCCATTCTCGGCTGGTACTTGTCCCAGGCTTCGCGCCTGCCGGAGCTGCGGGCGGCTTGCTCCGAAGCCGCCGCCCGCGCGGCGGATTATTTGATGAAGGTGACGAGAAGAAACGGCGCCGTCGACTTCTCCCAAGGCGATACGAAGGACATCGGCGTCTATTCCACGCAGTTCGACTTGCTGCCGTTTACGCAAGGCATCGCGATCCGGCTGGCGAGCGACCTGATAAGGAGAGAAGCGTCATGAGCCGATGGCTGAAGCCGCTGCGGTATGTCCGGGCAAGAATTCGCAAGCTGCTGCTGGAGGAGATCTGGCTGGAGGACTGCATCCGGCAAGGCATGCAGGTCGGGGAAGGCTGCTCCATTCAGCCGGGCGTCGTGTTCGACTATTCCCATTGCTGGCTGATCCGGATCGGCAATCGGGTGACGATCGCGCCGGAGGCTTATTTGCTGGCTCATGACGCCAGCAGCAAACCGGCCGTCGGCTATACCCGGGTCGGCAGCGTCGTTGTCGAGGACGACGCCTTCATCGGCGCCCGCGCCGTCATTATGCCCGGCGTGCGCATCGGTCAAGGCGCCGTCGTGGCCGCCGGGAGCGTCGTCACGAAATCGGTTCCCCCCGGCTGCATCGTGGCGGGCAATCCGGCGCGGCCGATATCGGACGTCGCGCAATATTACGACAAGCTGACGCGCATGGCGCAAACCGCCAAGACGTACGACGCTTCCTACACGATCGGGCATAAGGCGCCGCGGCACAAACGGGCCCAAATGGCGGAGGAGCTTCTGTACGAGAACGGCTTCGTCAGATAGGAGAAAAGCATGAGAGTCAGAAGCACGCTGCTGAATGTTACGGTAGGCTTGGGCAACCAGCTGATCGTCGCCGTGTTGAGCTTCGTATCCCGAACGGTATTCATCCACAGCCTCGGCCTCGATTACTTGGGCATCAACGCCCTGTTTACGAGCGTGCTTGCGATGCTGTCGCTGGCGGAGGCCGGCATCGGCTCCAGCATCGTGTACAGCTTGTACAAGCCGGTGGCCGAGCGCGACGAGCCGCGCATCATGGCGCTGATGGGGCTGTACAAAAGAGCTTACGCCGCCATTGCGGCAGCGGTTATGGCGCTCGGGCTGCTGCTGCTGCCGTTTCTTCACCTGTTCGTCGGCGATACGGAGGTGGAACGGCTTGAGCTCATTTATTTGCTGTTTTTGCTTAATACGGCCGCGCCGTATCTGTTCATTTACAAGCACTCGTTTCTGAACGTCAATCAAAAAAACTATATCGTGACGGCCGTCTTTTCGGTGTCGTTTATCGTATCGACCTGCGCCAAAATCGCGATTCTGCATTTTACGCAAAACTATTTGCTCTTTCTGGCGCTGGAGAGCGCGCTGACGATCGCGACGTCGATCCTGCTTTCCCGCATGGCCGACCGGATGTATCCGATACTGAAAAGACGCGAGCGCCACAAGCTGGACGCCGAGACGAAAGCTTCCTTTATTCGAAACATGAAGGCGATTATGCTGCAAAACGTCGGCAATTATTTTATTTTCGGCGTGGACAGCATTCTGATCTCCTCGTTCATCAGCGTGGCGGCCGTCGGACTGTACTCCAATTACAAAATGATCATCGACTTGTGCCGCACGTTCGTCAACCAGGTGTTTGCGAATATGTATCACAGCATCGGCAACTTGGTGGCGCAAGAGACGAAGGATACCGTATACCGCATTTACAAGGTGTCGTGGCTGCTCAATTTTTGGCTGTACGCCTTCCTGGCGATTATGCTGTACATGTTCATGGACCCGCTGATCGAGCTGTGGCTGGGCGAATCGTTTCTGCTGGGGCAGGCCGCGGTCGTCCTGCTTGTCGTTACGTTCTACGAAAGAGGCCTTCGCAATACGATTACGACCGTGAAGACGACGGCCGGCATCTTCCATGCGGACCGGCTGGCGCCGATCGCGCAAGCGGCCGTCAACTTGGGCCTGTCGCTGCTGCTGGTCCGGCATTGGGGACTGGCGGGCATATTTGCCGGAACGCTTGTCAGCTCGCTGGCCGTTCCGTTCTGGTCTACGCCTTATCTCGTCTATGCCAAAGTGTTTCAAGTGCCGCTGATCCGCTACTACGCGCGGTATTTTTATTACCTTGCCGTCGGCCTTGCCGCCTGGGCGGCCGCCGAAGCTGCGGTGATGGCCATTCCCGGCGGGCATATCGGCTGGCTCGTTCTGAAGGCGGCGGCCGCCGCGGTCGTTATCAACGTTTGTTTTGCGGCCGTCTTTTACCGCACCGACGAATTCGGTTATCTCAAGGGGGTGGCGCTGCGGCTGATCGGCAAAATCCCGCTCCCCCGCCGAAAGCGGAGGAGGCGGATGCCTTACATTTCCCGGGACGGCCTCTAGCCGTTACGTGGAGATCGGGCCCCAAGGCTTAAAGACGGCCAGGTCGCCGGCCATCGTCCAGACGACGGTCCCGTCGGTCACCGTCGCTCCGGGCGCGGCAGGCCATACAGGCTGCCTCGTGCCTGTCGTGCCGGCTGCCGCCGCCTCGTAGACGTACGACCCGGCGTATACGACGTCGCCCTTCGCTTTGACGGCGCCGGCCGACCAGGCGGTCCTGCTCGCAATGCCGGCTTTGACGCAAATCCAGCCCGCGTAGCCTCCGGCGGCCGGCGCCGCATGACCGTAAACGTCGCCGCGGAACCAGCGGCCGGAATCGGGAGGAGCGGGCCCTTCCTTGGCCGGATCGTAATCGATGACGATGCCGGCTTCGGGAGCGGGAAGCTGGATGCCGGCATAGACGTTCCGGGCATCGGCGAACGTTCTGACCGCCCGTTTGACCGCCGGGTTGTAATATTGGAGCGCAAGCCTGCCGGAGCCGGCATATTGGATGGAGCTGTTTGTCAAGAACAGGCTGACGGTTCCCGCCACATTAAACACATTGGTCAACAGATACAGGAATCCGGCGTTCGAAATTTCGATGTCGCAGCGATCCGCTTCGATCCGTCCGTAGCCGGTATTGAACTCGCTCTGGAACAAAAATCCGGCCGTCTCCGCCAAGATCCGGCAATGGCTCAGCTTGGTGACGGGCGATTCTCCAGGGGTGTTGATGTTGCCGACCTTGACGACGGTATCGGTCAATTTCGAATCGCGGATGAGCGCCGTTCTGCTTTTGACCGTGTAGATATGATTGTTGAGCAGACATTTGACGAACCGGCAATCGTCGAAGACGACCGTTTCCGCTTTCAGCTTTTCGTTGCGGGTCTGCATGCGGACGTTGACGTTCGTCATGACCGTTTGGCGAATATCGCCGCTGCGAAGGCCGATCTCCCGCTGCGGGCCGATGCATTCAAAGTAGCAGTCCTCGATCCGGTTGGCCGTCACGTTCGGACTGGCGGCGCCGGCATAGTTGGCTGTCCAAATAAAGCGGTTGCCCCGGCATATCGTCCGGTCGTCGTCGGGCAGGGCGAAGTTGTAGCAGTCGACAATCGTATTCCTTTCATAAAATACGCGGTAGCCGTTGCCGGCCATGCCGGAATTGTAGGCGTGCACAAGCGTATTGTTTTCGATATGAACGTGGGCCGCCGAAGCGTACGCCGTCATCAGGCTGATGCCGGTCTGGCAGCGATACAAGTAATTGCGGTGGACGTTGGCGGCATGAAGCGTATACAGCACGATGCCGTTGCCGGTCATGTTGTAGAAATGATTGTCTTGCACGTCGACCGTCCAGCAGCCGGCCAACACGCCGTGATGCAGGTTGTAAAACAGGTTGTTCTCGATGACGCAGTTGTCGCCGTAGGAGTCTTCCTGGTTGATGCCGTAACGGGTCGAATCGGGGAACAGCGGCTTGCGGTCGAGAAGGCCGGTGCCGTCGTGCAAGATGCAGTGGGCGATCCGGTTGTAATTGCCGCCCAGCGTAATGCCGCCCCGGTGCGTGTTGTAAATTTCGCAATGCTCGATCGCGTTGTGATGGGGAGTAAGTCCGAACTTCAGCGTCATTTGCATATTTTTGAGCGCCGACGTTTCGTTGCGGAACAGAAACCGGAGCTTGCGCGCACCGGGAGGAATGGAAATCGGCGTATATATTTTTTTGCCTTCGTAGGCGGAAATAAACGCATTGTCCGCTCCGTAGTAGAAGACGTCGGCTTCCTTGGCCGTAATTTCGGTCAGCCGCGCATATCCCGCGCCAGCGATTAGAAAGCTGTCGTAGCTTCCGGCAGGCAGGCTGATCAGCTGGGAGACGAGCGTCGGGCCGGTGGCGGCCTTCAGCGCGCCGGTGCTGCGATCGATGTCGCTTGCGGTCAGTCCGAGCCCGAACTCCGCCATTTCGACGTGAGAGGAATTTTCGATCGAGATGTTGTCGCCCATATAGCTGGATACGCTGCAGTTGCGGATTTCGCAATGGGAGCTGCCGTTGGCCAGCATAATGCCGTACGTCCATTCGACCGCCGCTTCCGCCGCGTTCGAGAAGCTGCGGTCTTCCTTGCAGCCGATCAGCTTCAGATTGACGACGCGGGCGTTGACGGCTTTTTGGATCAAAATGCTGATCGCATACGACTTCTGGGACTGGCTCGGAAAATTGTAATAATCGGTCACCCCTTCACGAAGATCGAAGGGGGATTGCCGGTCCGAATCGTAGATGACCTTCAGCGTCGAGCCGTTAAAGTCGACGGTCAGACGGCTGCGGTCAATCAGAATGGACCGGGGATAACAAATGGCATAGCTGCCCGTCGGAAGCACGACGGTCCGATACCGGTTGTCCGCCGCCCATTGAATCGCTTTGTTGATGCCTTGAATGTTGGCATCCGCCCGCAAATAGTCGGCCGTTCCGTAAGGCTTGGCCGGGAGGCCCGGCACGATGCCCCAGCGGTCCAGCTCGACGGTATACGTTGAACCGCCTGCGGCGCCGCCGGCAGGCCCTGCCGGTCCTTGCGCGCCTTGCGGTCCCGGCGGTCCTTGCGGCCCCGCAGGTCCCGGCGGTCCTTGCGGTCCCGGCGGTCCTTGCGCGCCTTGCGGCCCTGGCTGCCCCGTGGGTCCCGGCGGTCCTTGCGTGCCTTGCGGCCCTGGCTGCCCTGCGGGTCCCGGCGGTCCTTGCGGCCCTGCCGGCCCGGTCGGGCCTGTGGCGCCAAAGCCGTCCGGCAGCGCCTCCCGCCTGATCTTGCCGGTCGACGTGTCCGCAATGCGCTGCAGCGCCGTTTGCAGCGCCGAATCGTCGTACACCCGGATCAGCTGTCCGTTCACTTCAATAAAGCCGTTGGATACGGAAGACATCGTTCACCCCTCGTTTCGCTGTTGCGGCAATGATGGATTATGTCCATCATATGCGCCGCGCCGGAGGGACGCGCATGCGGCTGTACGGGCAAGCGGCCTAATCTTTGTTGGCAAAAAAACATTTCGAACGACGAAGGAGCGAACCACGATGGAAAATGTGTTGATTTTAAGCGCCGGCAGACGGGTAGAGCTCGTAGAGTGCTTTCAACGGGCGGCGCGCAGACTCGGAGTCGACAGCCGGATCGTCGCGGCGGACTGCTCGGATACGGCGCCGGCGCTTTATTTTGCAGACCGGAAACGTCTGCTGCCCCGCATATCCGATCCCCGCTACATCGACGAGGTTATCCGGATCTGCAACGAAGAGCGCATCGCCCTGATCGTCCCGACCATCGATACGGACCTGCGGCCGCTGGCCCGGAACAAAGCTTTGATTGAAAACGAAACGGGCGCGAGGCTGCTGGTGTCGGACGAAAGCGTCATCGCCATATGCAGGGACAAAATCCAAACGCAGACGTTTTTGGAACGGCACGGCTTCGGCGTCCCCCGCATGCACGCGCTTGAGGAAGCAAGACGCGGGGACGCGGGATTTCCGCTGTTCATCAAGCCGAAATCCGGAAGCTCCAGCGTGAACGCCCATCAAGTGAACGACGCCGCCCAATTGGAGCTGTACGCCGGACTGATCGCCGACCCGATTATTCAAGACTTTATGGAGGGCGAGGAATATACGGTCGACGTTTTTCTCGACTTCGAAAGCCGCGTCATTACGGTCGTGCCGAGACTGCGGCTGGCCACGCGCAGCGGGGAAATCGCGAAGGGCCGAATCGTGAAGGATCGGGACATCATCGAAGACGTCAAGTCGCTGATGGACGTTCTGAAGCCGATTGGCCATATTACGGTGCAGCTGATGAAAACGGACAAAGGCATCCAATATATCGAAATCAATCCGAGGTTCGGCGGAGGCGCGCCGATGAGCATTCAGTGCGGGGCCGACTCGTGCGAGCACTTGTATCGGCTGCTTCAGGGAGAAACGCTGGCCTATACGGAAGCGTATCGAAGCGAGTTGACCTTTTTGCGGTTCGATGGCAGCATCTGTCTGGATGAGCGGATGGAGGTTGTCCGGTGATCAAGGCCGTTGTGTTCGACTTGGACGATACGCTGATCGCGGAGCGGGATTACGCCAGAAGCGGCTATCGCCATATCGCCGGCGTAATGGGCAGGAAGCTCGGCTTGCCGGCGGAACAGGTATTCGGCCTGTTGACGGAGCTGGCATCGGCAAGTCCGCTGCGGCTGTTCGACCGGCTTCTGGAGCGGCTGGGCATGCCGTACGAAAGCAAAGATATCCGGGAGATGGTAGATGAGTACCGGAACCATAAGCCGGACATCGCCTATTATGATGACGTCCTGCCTTGCTTGGCCAAACTGAGGGAGAACGGCGTACGCATCGGCATTATAACGGACGGCTATGCATGCGCGCAGCGGAGGAAGCTGGAGGCGCTTCGGGCCGAGGAGCAAATGGACCATATCGTCGTGACCGACGAGCTCGGCGGCAAAGCGTATTGGAAGCCCCATCCGCAGCCGTTCGAGACGATGCGCGACCGTTTGGGCGTGCAGTTCGGCGAAATGATGTATGTCGGCGATAATCCGGAAAAGGACTTCTACATCGGAAGCCTGTTTCCGATTACGACGGTGCGCATAAACAGGGACGGGTATTACCGCGACCGAAACTACTTGAACGGGGTACGAGAGCACGCGGCGATCCGCGGGCTGGAAGAGCTGCCCGGTTTATTGTGAGCGAGTGCGCTGTAAGTAACAAAATCAACATTGCAGCAACGCGGAGTTCCGTATCCGCGAATGGGGGCCGCGGTTAGGGCAGCGACGGACAGAGCAGCGCCGCCGTTCAGCCGTGTCGGACCGACGGAGCAAGACAAAAGAAAAAATCTGTGTTATGATGTTCTCTATAAAGAACAAAAAACAAATCAAATGTTCTCACTAAAGAATTTGGAGGCGGTAAGATGACGGTGCTGGTTACGGGAGGAGCAGGGTACATCGGGAGCCATACGTGCGTGGAGCTGCTGGAGGCGGGCAAGCGGATCGTCGTGGTCGACAACCTGTCGAACAGCCGTTACGAGGCGGTGCAGCGGGTTGGCGAAATTACGGGCCGAGACTTTCCCGTGTACATCCGCGATCTGATGGATAAAGAATCGCTCAGAGCCATATTTCGCGAGCATCCGATCGAAGCGGTCATCCACTTTGCGGGTTTGAAAGCCGTCGGGGAATCGGTCCGGCTGCCGCTGAAGTATTACCATATTAACCTGATGAGCACGATCTCGCTTTGCGAGGTGATGGAGGAATTCGGCGTACGCCGCCTAATTTTCAGCTCTTCCGCGACCGTCTACGGCATGCCGGAGGAAGTGCCGATCCAGGAGAGCGCCCCTCTCGGCGCGGTCAACCCGTACGGGCGGACCAAACAAATGATCGAGCAAATGCTTCAGGAGCTGACGGAAGCGAATCCGGAGTGGAGCGTAACCGCTTTGCGTTATTTTAATCCGGTAGGCGCCCATGCCAGCGGCCGGATCGGGGAAGATCCCGGCGGCATTCCGAACAATCTGATGCCATATATATCCCAGGTAGCCGTAGGGCGCTTGAAGGAAGTCGGCGTGTTCGGCAACGATTACGATACGCCGGACGGAACGGGAGTGCGGGATTACATTCATGTGGTCGACTTGGCGCAGGGCCATTTGAAGGCGCTGGAGATGCTGAAGCGACAATCCGGGCTGAACGTGTACAATTTGGGGACGGGACGCGGCTACAGCGTGCTCGAGATGATCGAGGCTTACGCCATGGCTTCGGGCCGGCCGATTCCGTACCGGATCGCGCCCAGAAGGCCGGGCGATATCGGGGTCTGCTTTGCGGATACCGCCAAGGCGAACCGGGAGCTGGGGTGGCAGGCCGTGCGCGGCATTCAAGAAATGTGCGAGGATGCCTGGCGGTGGCAGTCGGCCAATCCATACGGCTACGAGCGCAAGCGGTCCGGGCTGTATTCCTTTCCGAACTGAAGGCAGGAGGTGCGGCGGTGAGCCTCGTATCGGTTATCGTTCCCGTCTACAACGCAGGACGAAAGCTTCACAAATGCATCCAGTCCGTGCTCGGCCAAACCTATGGAGATTTCACCCTTATTCTCGTAAACGACGGTTCGACGGACGACAGCCTGCGGATTTGCCAAAGCTATGCGCGCGTCGATGCGCGCATTCGTCTCCTCGACCTTCCGGCGAACAGGGGGAGCTCCGCCGCAAGACGGCGGGGCATCGAGGCGTCCGATTCGCCTTATTTGTTGTTTGTCGACGCGGACGATTGGCTGGACCGCCGCATGCTCGGAAAGCTCGCGGAAAAAGCGCAGGCGAGCGGTGCGGATATCACCGTATGCAACACGTGGCGGGCTTTGGGCGGCAGCTCCGTAATCGTCAAGCGAAACTCCTCGCCTTATTTGAATAATGAAAGGCTGTATGTCGGCGAAGAAATCAAGAGCGAGCTGGCGGCGGCCTATTTGCACGGCCATCCGTTTCCCGCGGCCATGCATGCCAAGCTGTACAAGCGGGAGCTGCCCGCAGCGTGCGGCGCGTTTGCAGAAAGGATTCGTTTTTTTGGCGACGATCTCTACTGCAATCTGGAAATGTTTCTGCAAGCCGAAAGCGTGCTTGTCATGCCCGAACCGCTTTATTATTACCGGACCGGGGGGAGTACGAGCCGTTATATGCCCGATCTGTTCCGCGACGCCGCCGCCGGTTACGCCATCCAGAAGGAGACGATCGAACGGCATTATCCCGACAGCCGGCTGCGGGAGCTGGGAGGCGCCAGCGTCATGCTGCTCAATACGCTGCTCACGTGCTTGCGCAATTTGCACGACGGCCCAATGGACGGGAGGCAGCGCCGGGAAACGATGCGGACCTACTGCCGGGACGCCGCCGTGCTTGAATGTTTGGAGCATGCCGCGGCGGCCCGGTATTTCGATCCGGCGCTTCTGGAAGCGATCCGATGCGGGGATGCCGAATATTTG
Organism: uncultured Paenibacillus sp.; assembly: GCA_937895345.1. GTDB lineage: Bacteria > Bacillota > Bacilli > Paenibacillales > Paenibacillaceae > Pristimantibacillus. Next base: position 131,273 of record CALAWP010000033.1, read on the forward strand.
GATCGAATCGCCCGAAAGCTGCATCGAAAGCACGCCGGCAGGCGGTTGTTATTGAATGCGGTTGCAAAGATAACTTTCTAACAAATTCGACAAATAGAGAAAGTATATCACAAAATTTGGAGACAGAAACCGACAGCAAATGCATTCCGGATCGGCTATCATAAATGGTATGAGATGGTTGAACTGGCCATTTATTTATGATTTGGGAGACGAGGAAATGCGTTTAGTACCTGGGCACCTTATAACGCATGGAGTCAGTGGTGCAACCGGCCCCAATGAAACGGGGGATTAAGGGCAATGACACACTTTTTTTCGGACAACCAGCAACCGCTCGACGGGGAATGGGTGGAGCTGATGCTCTATGCGAAGTCGAAAGGACTGACAAAAGAAGAAGTGCGTAAAATATTGCTCATATTGCGGGAACAGGAAGAAGCGGTCGTACAAGAGAGCGCTGTATAACATTATACAGCGCTATTGGCGGTTGAATTTCCATTTGTTGAATTCCAAAAATTCTTTAAACTGTTCCTTGCTAACTCCCGAAGCCATCGCTTCCTTTACGAGCTGCTCCCATTCGCGGTCCAGCTTCTCTTCCGCCTGGTCAGGCTGCTCGCTGCCCACGAACTCTTCTACAGGAACGTTAAGCACCTCTCCTATTTTCTCCAAAAACTGAATCGAAGGATTTTGCTGAAGCCCTCTCTCGATCGAGCTGAGATAGGATTTCGCGACGCCGGCCCTTTGGGACAGCTCGGTTAGCGATAATCCTTTGCGCTTGCGAAGAGTCTGTATGCGTTGTCCGATCATGGGAATATCCTCCGTGTCTGCTTTAACGGCGAGGCGGGTCTGGATTGGAATAGAAGAATGATGCTTCGCCTCCATAGGACAGCGATACGCCGTTTGCGCTTACTGTTATATTGATTATATGAAAAAAACATAATCCGGCGCAATATATCAATTGCAGTTTTGGAAGTCCCGATTGCCCGTCTCCCGGGGGAGTTCGACACGGTTCTGCGCAAATCGAAGCAATAACGTATTGACAACGGTACGCTCGGATGGTAAGCTATGACCGAGTTCTTTATTGAGAACAAAATCACCTATTAAACACGGTCATCAGCCTTTGTTATTCATACTATAAACGCTTGTAAATTATAGTGTTGTCAAGTTTTCGATTCTTTATGCACGGCTGTTCTTTAATGAGAACAAGCGATTCTAGCATAGTGCAAAAACAGGCAGTTGCGGCTCGGCGCGTCCGAACCGCGGGCAGGAGGAACTCATGAGCGCCATAACAGCAATTGTCGACTACAGGCGGGAAGGAATGCAGGTTGAACGGGGCATGCGGCTGATGAAAGAGCTGCGGCGGTATCCGGCGGATTACGAGCATGTCTGGCAGGACGGGGACGCGTTTCTCGGCTGCCGAGGGCAGCGGATTACGCCGGAATCGTTGAACGAGATATTGCCGTTGCGCGACCCGGCAAGCGGGCTGGTCATCGCGGCGGACGCCATCATCGACAATCGGGAGGAGTTATTCGGACGGCTGGGCGTCCCGAGGACGGAACGGGCCGGCATGACGGACGGCGAACTTATCCTGATCGCTTATCGGCAGTGGGGGCTGGACGCTCCGAAATATTTGGTCGGAGATTTTGCGTTTGTCATCTGGGATCCGCGCGACAAAACATTGTTCGGAGCGAGAGACTTCACAGGCGCCCGGACGCTCTATTATACGCAGGCGGAGGACAGGGCTGCGTTCTGTACCGCGATTCATCCGCTGCTGGCGCTACCCGGCGCCAAACGGGGATTGAACGAAAGCTGGCTTGCCGAATTTCTGGCGATACCGATCACGACGGAGGCGGTGGATCTTCAAGCTACGGCGTATAACGGCATCGGACAGGCGCCGCCCGCTCACAGCTTTACGGTACGGGAAGGGCGCATCGAATTTGCAAAGTATGTAAGCCCGCTGCCGGAGACGAAGCTGAAGCTGCGCTCCGACGGCGAATATGAAGAGGCGTTCCGCGACGTCTTCCGCACCGCGGTCGTTTCCAAGCTGCGGACTTTCCGGGAAGTAGGCGCCAATTTGAGCGGCGGACTCGATTCGGGCTCCGTGGTCAGCTTTGCGGCGGCAGCGTTGCGGGAATCGAACAAAAAGCTGCATACGTTCAGCTACGTGCCCGTGGACGATTTCCGGGACTGGACGCCGCGAAGCCGCATGGCGAACGAGCGGGAGCAAATGATGGAAACGGCGCGGCATGTCGGCAACATACACGATCAATATTTTGCGTTTCCCGAACTGAATCCGTTGTCCGTCGTTGACGATTGGCTCGATATGATGGAGTCTCCCTATAAATTTTATGAAAATTCGTATTGGAAAAAAGGCATCTACGAAAATGCCCGCCGGCAAAACATCGGCGTACTGCTGTCAGGCAGCCGAGGCAACTGGACGATCTCGTGGGGACCCGCGCTCGATTATCATGCCAAGCTGCTGCGCGGCGCGAGATGGGCCCGGCTGTACCGGGAAATGACTCTGTACAGCGCCAATCTGGGCGTGGAGCGCTCGCGGCTGTACCCGGTTGTCGCCAAGAAGGCGTTCCCGTCGCTTGCGGGTCTATGGAAGAGGCTTCGCCGTCCGGATGCGCCGGAGGATTCGGACATTCCCCGATTGATCAATCCCGAATTTGCCAAGCGGACCGGCGTCTACGAGCGGCTGAAGGAGCACGGCTACGATTTTTGGGGAGATCCTTCCCAGAACGTCTACGAAGTGAGACGGAAGCAATTTGAAAAGCCTTATTATTGGACCGTCACCGGGACGGCCGGCTGCAAGCAATCGCTGAGATACGGCTTGTGGGAGCGCGATGCGACCAACGATTTGCGCGTCATCCGGTTTTGCCTGTCGGTGCCGGAAGACCAATTCGTCAGGAACGGTTACGGCCGGTCGCTCATCCGCCGGGCGACGCGCGATTACTTGCCCGACGCGGTCCGGCTGAATCAGAAGGTTCGCGGCATTCAAGGGGCGGACGGCCTTCACCGGATGCTGCCGGCATGGAACGGATTGCTCGACGAATGGCAGGCGCTGGTCGACGACGCATCTGTCGCGCCGTATTTGAACCGCCCCGAGCTGATAAGGGCGCTCGAGACCGTGCGCCGGGAGCCTCGCCCCGAGCTGGTGTTCGACACCGATTTCCGTCTGCTCATGAGGGGACTTATTTTTCGGCGATTTATGCATCGGCATGCCTAAGCGGCGGCGCTTGAAAGGAGGTGAGTTTATGAACAAAAAGGCATGGCAGCAGCCAGCTCTGGAAGTGTTGAACGTGAACATGACGATGGCGGGACCTGGCATCAGAACGCCGGACGACATCCAGCCGGACCCGGAAGAATTGATTCATCACAGCTAGTATCGTCATGATTGCCGCTTTATCGTTGTTGGAAGCCGGATGCCCTTGTATGACTGCGTATGAGGGCCCCTTCCTTCACCATCTGATCAGAGAGCTTGGGGTGATCCCGTTTGCTATCCGTACAAACCGCGTTTAAATACCGATCGTTCGGCATGCTTATCGAAAGCGAATACGAGCTGCCGGAATTGCCGCCGGCCTTGGAGACCGGAGCGGCGGAGGAAGCCGATCTACGGATCGGCGCCGCCGAGCTGGCGGATCGCTGGGAGCAGGCACAAATTTGCAACGACTATTTGGCCTTGCTCGATGGCTCCGCACTCGTTCGCATCCCCGGCACCGCCGTCTTCGAAATGCGGGAAGGCCGCGAGTTGGCCGTTTCCGTTGCCCCGAACGCCGACCTGGACAAAGTCAGGCTCTACGTGCTGGGCACCTGCATGGGGATCGTCCTCATGCAGCGCAAAGTGCTGCCGCTGCACGGCAGCGCCATTGCCGTTGACGGCAAGGCTTATGCGATCGTCGGCATGTCCGGCGCCGGCAAGTCGACGCTGGCGGCGCATCTCGTCATGAGCGGGTACCGGCTCGCCAGCGACGATCTGATCGCGGTTCGTTTCGGGGAAGATGGCCGGCCGTATGCGATGCCGGCTTATCCGCAGCAAAAAATATGGCAGGAGTCGTTGGAGCTGCTGGGCATGAGCAAGACGGGCCTGCGGCCTCTCGCCGATCGCGAAACGAAATTTTCCGTTCCGGTGCGGGAACGGTTCTGTTCCGATCCGCTGCCTCTTGCCGGCATATTCGAACTCGTCAAATCCGATAAAATTGCAGCCGTCGAACCGATCGCAGGCCTGGAGCGGTTCCAGACGCTGCTTAAGCATACATTTCGCGGGTCGCTGCTGAAGCGGCTCGGATTGATGGAATGGCATTTTCAAACGTCGGCGGCATTCGCGGGCCGTCTGCCGATGCATCGGCTGTACAGGCCGGCCGCGGACGATTCCGTCCGGGAGCTCGCCGCCCGTTTGCTGGAAACGATCGACAAGGAGGAAAATTGAATGTCCCAATCGACAGAGCTTGTTTTATCCGACCGCGTATCGGCCTGCGACCAAAATATTGTCAGCGATATGGGCGGAGAGAAGGTTATGCTGAGCGTCCGCAACGGCAATTATTACAACTTGGGAAGAATCGGAGGAAGAATATGGGAGCTGATCGAAGAAGAAACGCCGATCGGACAGGTCGTCGAACGGCTTCTGGAGGAATACGAAGTCGACGCGGACGAATGCGCCAGCCAGGTGCTTTCCTTTTTAGAACATTTGCGGAAGGAAGGTCTTATCCTTGTTCATGAGGAAGCTGAGGATTCTGTTCTCGCTTGACCGCCGGACGCTGCTGCTGTTCGCCGAGGCGTTCGGCCAGCTCGGCCTTGCCAAGCTGCAATTGCTGCGGCCGTTTGCCAAAGTGGCGAAATCGCTGGGCGACAAGCGGGAAGAAACGCCTCGCGATTGCGGCAAGGAAGAGCTGGCCACCCTGAAGCGCGTCTCGTCGGCGATCGGCGTCATGAGCCGGTATACGCCCTGGGACAGCAAATGTCTCGTCCAGGCGGTTGCCGGCATGCGGATGCTGGAGCGGCGGCGCATATCGAGCACGCTATATCTCGGCACCGCAAAGGACGAGCAGGGCAAGCTGATCGCCCACGCTTGGCTGCGAAGCGGGCCGCTGTACGTGAGCGGCGGCGAAGTTAGAAAACAATTCGTCGTGGTGGAGATGTTTGCCAGAACGGCCGGCTAGCTGCGGCCGGCCGGCCGAAGGAGCATAGGAATGAAATACGTATGGCATTACATAAAAGGGCTTTACGCATTTTCCGGGCCCGCCTTGTATATCAACATTGCGGGCCTGGCCGCGGGAAGCTTGCTCGAAAGCGTCGGCTTGCTGATGCTCGTGCCGTTGCTGGGGCTGATCGGAATCGTCAGCGTCGGCATCGGCGACGGCTGGTTGGGCCGGGCTGCCGAATGGCTGGACGCCTATGAACCGTTGCAAGCGCTTCTGCTGGTGCTCGCGGTCTACATCGCGGCATCGTTCGGCCAGCAAATGCTGCAGCGGCTGGTCATGATCCGCAATGCGGAATTTCAGCAGCGCTTCGCCAACCATCTGAGGCTGGAAATTTACCGGCTTCTGCTGGACGCCGAATGGCCCTTTTATTTGCGGAAGCGCGGCTCCGATCTGGTCAATCTGATGACGACCGAGCTGGCGCGAGTGATCGGCGCGGTCAACCTTGTGACGCAGCTGGCGTCGTCGCTGATCTTTACGATCGTGCAAATCGCCGTAGCGCTGCTGCTGTCGCCTTCGTTGACCGTATTTGTTCTCGTGTGCGGGGCCGGACTCGGCATCCTGTCCAGAAGATTTATCCGGAAAGCCAGAGAACTCGGCAGCCAGACGTCGGAGCACGCCAGACATTACATGTCGGGGATCGCCGACGGCTTCAACGGCATGAAGGACATTAAGAGCAATACGCTGGAGCCGACGCGGCTCGCTTGGCTCGAAGGGCTGACTGAACGGATGGCGCAGGAGCAGCTGTCCTATGTCCGCCTCCGGATGAATTCCCAGCTCGTTTATAAGGGCAGCTCGGCATTGCTGATCGCGGCGTTTATATTGGCGTGCTTTGCGCTTTTTCAAACGCAAGGGGCGCAGCTGCTCGCCATTACGGCCATATTTGCCCGGTTGTGGCCGCAGTTTACGTCGATCCAGTCCAATATGCAGCAGCTGTATGCGATGATTCCGGCTTGCAAGGCCGTGTACGAGCTGCAGGAGGAGAGCCGGAAGGCGGCGGAGAGGCCGGTTTCGCTCCAGAACGGAGGCGCGCATGCGGGCGCGCCGCTGCCGGTCGGCCGCGGCATCGCGTGCCGAGGCGTCAGCTTCCGTTACGACAAAGGGGCGGAAGAAGCGACGCTGGACCGTATCGATCTCATTATTCCGGCGAACCGGATGACCGCCATCGCGGGCGCTTCCGGTGCAGGCAAAAGCACGCTGATCGACTTGATTATGGGGCTGATCAAGCCGGACGAAGGCCGCATCCTCGTCGACGGCGAAGAAATCGGGGGGGAGCGGCTGCTGGCATACCGGCAATCGATCAGCTATGTGCCCCAGGATCCGTTTCTCTTCAACGCGACGATCCGCGACAATATTTCGATGCTCCGGAAGGACGCGACGGAAGAGGAAATATGGGAGGCGCTGGAGTTCGCCTCCTGCGCCGAATTCGTGCGCAGCCTTCCCGACGGGCTCGACACCGTGATCGGAGACCGCGGCGTCAGGCTGTCGGGCGGCGAGCGCCAGCGGCTCGTGCTGGCGAGGGCGATCATTCGTCGACCGTCCGTGCTCGTTCTGGACGAAGCGACCAGCGCGCTCGACGCCGGCAATGAAGCGCGCATTCAGGAAGCGATCGACCGGCTGAAAGGCTCGATGACGGTCATCGTCGTCGCGCACCGGCTGACGACGATCCGCAATGCGGATCAGGTCATTGTGATGAACCGCGGCAGAGTGGCGGAGCAAGGCGATTACGCGACTTTGGCGGCGGACGCCGGCAGCCTGTTCGGCCGGTTGTTGAACAGCCAATTCAAGGAAGCGAGCGCTTAAACGAGGTGATGGCCGTGGCAGTTGCCGCCAAATTGTTGTACGAAGCCGGCGGATTGATTATAGCAAGCGATATCCCGCTGCCAAAGCTTGACCGCTCCGCCGGGGTCAAGGTTGGCGGGCCGGATATTGAAATTACGCTGGACCCGTTTCTCAAAAACGGAGCCGATCCCGCTTCGCGCGCGCTGCCCGGGGACGTCCGGTCTATTACGCTGCGCATTCCGGATGCCGGCGTATTCCGGATGCTGAAGGGGACGCGCATTGCGGTATCCCCGTATGCGGGGGCGGACGAGGAGCTGGTGGAGAACGTCGTGCTCGGTCCGTGTCTGGACATGCTCCTGTTCCAGCGGGGAGCGGCGAAGGAAGCGGCCGTATGCGGGGAGGCGGGAATGTGATCCGCCGTCAGGAGCTGCTGCCGCCCGGCGTTGCGGACGAGACGCTGTCCGCCCATTTGAGAGTCGTCCGCACGCAAGGCTGGCTGACTTGCGAAACGGAAGACGCGACGGTGCTGTTCCGGTCGGAGGACGGCAGCGTTCGCGAGCTCGATCCGTTCGAAAGCCGCATATGGAAACATATCGGCGAGCCCGAAACGGTGGGGAAGGTCGTCAACTTGATGCTTGACGAATGCGGTCTCGACCGTCCTTCCTGCGAAGCGCGCGTGTTCGCCTCGCTGGCGGAGATGTCCGACGGCAAGCTCGTCGTCTTTTGCCTGTAATCCGAACCGACCGCCGCTGTCCCGCCACATTTGCATCGCCGCCCGGTCTGTACTAAGCTGAGAAGAGCTACGGGAGATCGAGGGGTGATCAGTTGGAGCTTTTTGCCGCGGCAACCGCCGCGTCGGCCGTCGCCGGATACGCGCTGTTCATCTGGCCGACGCAATGGGTGAAGATCGAAACGGTTCGCTTCCCGCTCGGCATCGGGAAACGCATCTTGCAAATCAGCGATTTGCACGTCGATATGCTTCGCGTATCGCCACGCAGGCTCGAAGGCATTATCTCAAGCGCTGCGCCGGATTATATTATGCTGACGGGCGATTATACCTTCGACCCGCGCCGGCTTCCAAAGCTGGCGCGGTATTTGGAAGCGATCGCGGGAGGCGGCGTGCCGGCTTACGCGGTGCTGGGCAATCACGATTACGTGCTGCCCCGGATCGGCGAGCTGATCGCTCTGTTCAGCCGGCACGGCATCCGCGTGCTTCGCAACGAATCGGCGGAGCTGCCGGAATTCCGGCTCGTCGGGATCGACGATTTCAGCACGGGCCGAAGCCGGATCGGCAAGGCGATGAGCGGTGGGACGGCCGGCAAGCCGGTTCTGATCATCACACACGATCCGAACGCGGTGCTTTATATCCGCAAGCCGTTCGACTATTTAATGGCCGGTCATTTTCACGGCAAGCAGCTGAACGTCCCCGGATTTTTCAAGCTCAAGCCGAAAGGCCCGCTGGCCGCCGCCGGCATTTACAAAGGGCTTCATCGGAGCGAATTCGGCAGCTTTTATATATCCAAAGGGATCGGGCAGGCCGGCGTCAACGCCAGATTTATGGTGCGCAGCGAGGTTACTTTGCACGAGCTGTAGCGCCGCCTCGGCGCCGTCCGCCGACGAGGAACGCGCTGAAGAGGGCAGCGGAACTGACCGCGGCCTTCTTCGGCGCGTTCGGCCGATCAATAAAATTTAGGATTGACGAAGAAGCGAGCCGCTGTTAAGATGATTAATATCCGATTAGTCCTGTGGGAATTAGAGGGATTAAATCGCCGTTCATAGCTCAAGCCGTCTTTATAAGCCAATCGACCGTATCTGCGGAGGTATTCGACTGCCTCTTTTTTTTGTTTTTCCAAGGGAGCAAACGTATTATTATATGTTGAACTAAAGAATCACACGAAACAAGCGGAATGAGGAAATCGAATAGGAGAAACGCTAGTAGTCGCCTTTGCAGAGGGATGGTAACCGTTACGGGTTCTAGGAATTCCAGCTTCCCTCTGCGAGAGCGATCGGAAGTTGATTCCTCATGCAGCTTGGCATAAGTAGTGATAATTAATTCAACTTATATAGAGAAGCCCGGAAGGCAATAAATAGAGGAAGGAACGGAATGATTAGTCGATTATTACACCCACAAAGGAGCGTACAATCATCATGGAAAACAACCTGTTAAACGCACTTGAGACAAACGCGATCTCGCTTCTCGTATCGGCGGTGCTGCTGGGCGTTCTGTATGTTTTGGCCCAAAAACGGGTAGGCTTCGGAACGCGCGTCCTTCTGGCGCTCGGACTCGGGCTCGGCGCCGGGCTGATCTTCAACCAGTTTCAGCTGGCGACGGAGGGCGTAGGCACGATCGGATCGATTTATATCAACTTCATCCGGATGATCGTTATTCCTCTCGTATTCGTTCTTGTTATCAACAGCATTATATCGATTACGAACATGAAGTATTTGCGCAAGCTCAGCCTCAAGACGATCGGCTGGTTTCTCGGCACGACCGGCGTTGCGGCCATTATCGGTTTGCTTGTCGCCGTCGCCATGAATCCGGGAGCGGGCTTCGAGGCGAATATGCCGGAAGGATATGAAGCTCGCGAAATTCCAAGCTTCTTCAAGGTTATTCTCGATCAAGTCCCGTCCAATCCGATCAATGACGCGGCGCAAGGCAAAGTTGTTCCGATTCTGATCTTCGCTTTGTTTATCGCCATCGCCATCGTGAAGGTGGGCAGCAAAAAGCCGGAAGCGGTGCAGCCGGTCAAAGCGTTTATCGGCTCCGCCACGGAAATTATGCATCAGGTCGTCAAATACGTGCTTCGTTTTACGCCGTACGGCGTCTATGCGCTGATCGCCGTCATGGCGGCCAAATACGGCTGGGAAACGCTGGAGCCTCTTGCCATGCTGATCGCAGTTTCGTATATCGCGCTGCTCGCTCATTTCGTGCTTGTATTCGGCGGGCTAGTATCTTTCGTCGCCAAAGTGAACCCGATCCGCTTTTTCAAAAAAGCTTATCCGACGGTCGCGGTTGCTTTTACGACGCGCAGCAGCTTCGCCACGCTGCCGATCAACCTTGAAGTCATTACGAAGCGTCTGCGCATCTCGCCGAAAATTGCGAGCTTTGTAGCTCCGCTGGGAGCCTCCATGAACTTCAACGGCTGCGGGGGCGTATGGCCGGCCGTCGTATCGGTGTTCGTAGCCGAAGTGTTCGGCGTTACGCTCAGTTTGACCGATTACGTGCTGATCGTGCTCGTCAGCGTCATTTCGTCGATCGGGGTCGCGGGCGTTCCCGGTCCCGCCTCCATCTCGACGACGGTCGTGCTGACGGCGCTGGGACTGCCGCTTGAAGGGCTGGCGCTGGTCGTGGCCGTCGAGGCGCTGATCGACATGGGACGTACGGCCGTCAATGCGACGGGTACGACCGTCACGGCGCTTCTGGTGGCCAATTCCGAAGGAGAGTTCGACCGCGAATCGTTTAACCGCGGCGAAGAGGATGAGATGGAACTGAACCCGGCTTAACGGGTTCGGGCTTATACTTTCTTATATTTTAAAAAAAGACGCCCCTGCGCTCGCTTGTCGATTATCAGCGAACGTCAGGGGCGTCTTTGCCGATTCAGGGCTCGTCCTGCACTTCCGGAATGCCGTAGCTGTCCTCGCCCGGATATTCCCGGTCCATTCCGCCATGAAGCTCCTTGTTCTCGAAGCTGTAGCTGTTCGGGGAGCGCTGGTCGATTCTCCAGGGAGAGCTTTTGCCGAGCGATTCGCTCAGCAGGCTGGAGCCGTACGGCCCTTCCGGAAATTCTTCCGCGGTCAGGTCGTTGCGCTGGGACTCCACGGTCGACAGATCCTGGTAAGGCCGGCGCCGTTCTCGGTCAAAGCGGTCATCCACGGCGATCATCCTCCTGTAGGTCATGTCATCCTTCATAAGGTTCCCCGTTCAGTCCGTATAATTCACCGGTCCGACCACAAAATACAAAAATTGGGCCAGCTCCGAGGCTTCGTCCTCCGACAGCTTAAAGACGCGCTCCAAATAACCTTCTTCCTCCAGATCGTCCGGGCCGATGATGGCCGTCGTCCCGGTCTGCATATCGGCGACGAGCTTTTTGCCGTAAAACCGGTTCGTCGTCGTTATGGCCAGATCGAACCGCTTCAGGCCCGGCGAAATAAACGTGACGAACCGGGTCGACGTTTCTTCCGTCGAATCGGACATAAAATCGTAATCGGGCAGCAGCATAAGCATCCTCCGTAAGGTGATGTATTGGCGATGATCCTATTATACCTTAAGGGTTGCTGCGATAGTATTCCTCATTCCCTTGTCCAGGGCCTCTTGCCACATGAAATGGATTATGCTACCATGGAAGCAATCGAATGAAAGTACGGGGAAGCACCCTTTCCGCTGCAGGCGGAGAGGGTGCTTTTTTGCATTGTAAGGAAGTATAAGGATTCTCCTTATACCGAGCTTACATGTCAAAAGCGAAACGCAAGCGGCGCCTCTCAAGGACGGCCGGCATCAGCCGTTTCCGCTCGTTCTTTCACGCGAATTACATGAGGAAAGGGCGAAGAAAACATGCAAATCGTATTTTTGAACACGTTCGAGAAGCAGGAGGACGGGTTGACGGCCGTCAGCGCGCAGCTGTCGATCTGCGAGAAGGACGGCCGCTGGTCGGTGCTGTGGCTGGAGCTGTCCGGCGCGGAAAGTCGGCAGGAGCAGACGCCGGAGCCGCAAATCTGGTACGAGGGGACGTCGTGGGAGGAGCTGCTGGCCGCCTTCCGGCATGGCGCGGCAAGAATGATGGGGCAAGGCTACGAGCCGATAATTGACGGCATGCTGGAGCAGTCGAGGACGCCCGGCAGCTTTCTCAGCATGCTGCAATGCTACGGGGAGCTTCATTGCGATCAGACGCTGTTTCAGTCGCTGAAGGAGTGGCGGCGAACGACGGCCGCCGAAGAGAAAAAGTCGGCTTATCTTGTGGCTACGAACCGGATGCTGTGGATGATCGGCGCCTTCGTTCCGAAGACGGAGGAGGAGCTGCTGCAAATTCCGGGTTGGGGCAAGACGAAACATGCCGCCTACGGCGGGGCGGTGCTGGCCATCACGCAGGAAGCGCCAAGAAGCACCTCCTTCCCGCTGCAATGGGTGGCGGACAAGCTCGATGCCGAAGCGTACCGGCAATGGCTCTTCAAGCAAAAGGAAAACAAATACAAGACGATTATGGAGCGCCACCGGGAGAAGAAAAAAATATTGTCGCTCCTGAGCGGCAGCGGGACGCTCGAGACGCTTCAGAACGAGCTTTCGCTTCCGCGGCGGGAGCTTCTCGGCAGGCTCGAGCAGCTGGAGCAGGAAGGGTACGATATGGAGCCGCTTATCGAGCGCGAGCTGACGGCCGTTCCGGAAGAGGAGCAGAAGAGGATATGGGACGCGCTTGTCTCGATCGGCGACCGGTACTTGAAGCCTATTTTGCAACAGGTTTACGGAGACGAGGAAGCCGGAAACTCCGGCCGTTCCGTGGAGCAGCTTTACGAAAGGCTCAGGCTGATGCGGCTTCGCTTCCGCAGACACCGGGAGAGCGATGCCGGATGACGGCAAGGAAATCTAATCGCTTTTTTTGGGCCTAAAGAACGATAAACGGCAAATCTAGTATACTTGGCCTACCGAATCGAGTATAATGATAGCCATAAAGACTTGCGGCGAAAGGTGTCGAAAGGAGCGAATCCTCTTAATGAAGGCTGAGTATATCAATCCGTTTTTGGAATCGGCCAAAATAGTCATCGAGCAAGTAGTGCAGATACGGCCTGCAACAGGTCAGCTCGGTCTTAAGGACATCAAGTTTGTGGACAATTACATATGGATTCAGATCGGGCTTAACGGACAAATGAACGGTGATATCGTATTCGGACTGAGTGAAGAGGTCGCTTTGAAGATGGTGTCCGCCATGATGGGCGGATACGCCATTTCGGAAATGGACGAGATCGGCCGGAGCGCCATCTCGGAGCTGGGCAATATGATCAGCGGCAATGCCAGCACGATGCTGTACAACCAAGGCGTTAGAGTGGACATTACGCCGCCCAAGGTGATCCAATCCGCCCAGTCGGCAGGCTTCAACGCCCGCCAAGCTTTGACGATCCCTCTTATTATGGACGGAATCGGCGAACTGGATATTCAAGTGCTGGTCGCTTCATAACGATGGTCCGGCGGCCCCGGCCGACCGCTGCGGAATCCGCAAGAAGAGCTCCTTTAGGGAGCTTTTTTCTTTTTTTGCTTTCGGACGCCGCCATGCGGTAAACTGGGGATTGAAGGAAGGATAAGACGAGACGGGTGAAGCTCATGCTGAACGGAAAAGTGGTATGGATAACGGGCGCCTCCGGCGGAATCGGCGCCATGACGGCGGCGATGCTGGCCAAGCGGGGAGCGGTGCCGGTATTGACGGGCCGCAACGAGCGCAAGCTGAAGGAGAGGGCGGCCGAGATCGGCCCGGGCTGCGATTATTTCGTCCTGGACGTACGCGACGCGGAGCAGGTGCGGCGTACGGCGGACGCGATCGCCTCGAAGCACGGCGCTATCGATATCTTGCTGAACAATGCGGGTTACGGCGAGTTTCGGCGCTTTGAGGATATGCCGGAGGAAGCGTTTCAAGCGATGATGGACACCAATTATATGGGGATCGTGCGCTGCACGAAAGCGGCGCTGCCGTACATGAAGAAGCAGGGCGGCGGCCATATCGTCAACGTCGCTTCCATGGCCGGCAAGCTCGCCTCCGCCAAATCAACCGCCTATTCGGCGACCAAGCATGCGGTGCTGGGCTTTACGAACGCCCTGCGCATGGAGCTGAAGCCGCTTGGCATCAGCGTATCGGCCATTAATCCGGGTCCGATCGACACCGATTTTTTTGCCATCGCGGACCCGGACGGGAGCTACGTCCAAAATATAAGCTGGCTTATGTTGAAGCCGGAAAAAGTATGCCGGTCGATTATCCGCGTCATGGAGCGGAAGACCGACGAGATCGATTTGCCAAGAGCGGCCGGCGTCGGCATCCGGCTGTACGGTTTGTTCCCGAGAACGGCCGACCGATTGTTCGGCAAGTGGTTGAATCAAAAATAGAACGTAAGGCTAAGAGAGGGTATGGCATGAGTAAATCCGGAATGGAATGGAAGCAAATTGGCATTGACGACAGGTTGAACGAAGCGCTGGAGCATAGCGGCTTGTCGGAACCGACGGAGGTGCAGCGGGAGACGATTCCGCTTATGCTGGCGGGCCGCGACGTGTCCGTCCGGTCGGGCACGGGAACCGGCAAGACGCTCGCCTTTCTGCTGCCGGTGCTGCAATCGCTGGACGCCGGCTCGCAAGCGATCGGGGCCGTCATTTTATCGCCTACGCAAGAGCTGGCGATGCAAATCGTGCGCGTGGCCGAAAGCTACGCGGCGCCGCTCGGCATCCGGGTGCAGCAATTGATCGGAGGCGCCGCCTTGAAGCGGCAAGTCGAGAAGCTGAAGCTACATCCTCAGCTTGTCGTCGGCACGCCGGGAAGAATTCATGAGCTGCTCAAGCTGCGCAAGCTGAAGCTGCATGCCGTCAAGCATGTCGTCATCGATGAAGCAGACCAGACGTTTCAGCTCGGCTCGGCCAAGGAACTGGAGGAGCTGCTGTTTCATATCGGCAAGGAGCGGCAAATTTCGTTTTTTTCGGCGACGTATCCGGAAGAGATGGCGCGCTTCGAGGGCCGCTGGATGAAGGAACCGGTTAGAGTTTCCCTTGCTCCGGAGCACCGCGTATCGCCGACGATCGACCATTATTTTACCGTCTGCGACAAAAGGGACAAGCCCGATGCGGCGAGGCGCATCTTAAGATCGCTCAAGCCTTCGGCCGCGCTGCTGTTTCTGAACGACACGAACGAAATCGCCAATTGGGAAGCCAAGCTGAACTACGAAGGTTTTGCGGCGGAAGCGTTGTACGGCGACGCGGACAAGCAGCGCCGGGCCGCCACTTTGGCCAGATTTCGGGATGGACGCTGCAAAGTGCTGATTGCGACCGATGTGGCGGCCAGAGGGATCGATATCGAAGGCTTGCCGCTCGTGCTTCAGCTTGAACCTGCGATCGACGCGGATCATTATGTGCACCGGGCGGGCCGAACGGGACGGATGGGACGCCCGGGAACGGTCGTTTCGATCATTGCGCCGCAAGAGAGGTTCATTATGGACAAGTTCGGCAAAAAGCTCGGCATCGACATCAAGGAGCGGATCTTGGCCCGAGGCGAGCTGCTGGACAAAAACGACGGCATGCGGAACGGCCGCGGCGCCGGGGTGCCGGCGAAGGCGAAAGCGCGCGCCGCGGCCGCCCGCGTTTCGGGCGTCCGATCGAACGGCGCATCCGCCGAAGCGGAGCAGGCCGGGAAGCCGAACGCCGGACGGGCCGGAGGCAACGCCAAGCAATCGCCGCGGGCCGCCGAAACGAAAGCGAAAGTGAGAAAGCGCGACACGAAGGACAAAGGCGCGCCGAAATGGCTGAAGGAAAAACGAAAATCCGACGGCGGCAAATAAATTTTTTTCGAAGCCACCCCTTAAAACGATTTCAGCTCTGCGAACGTTATGTGCGAGGGCATAAAGCGGAAGATCTTTCCGCGAATCGATAATAAGGAGAGTGGCTTTTTGTGACCAATATGAGCATGTGGAAAAAAACATTGATCTCTTCTATGGCGCTGGTGATGCTGGCGGGAGGAGCAACCTCGGCTTTCGCCGACGCGAAAGGCGGTAATAACGGAAAAAATAACGGCAAAGGGAACGGTTGGCATCAAAACGACCGCGACCGCGACGATGACGACGACGACGATGACGATAAAGACGACAAATATAATATCCGCTGGCAGTTTAAAGACGAAGAGGAGCTGCAATGGGCTCTGGAATATATTATGCGCCTGGCGTCCAAGGGCGTATTTACCGGGTATGAGGACGGAACGTTCAAGCCTCATCAAAAAATTTCCCGCATCGAAACGCTGACGGCGGCCGTCAGACTGATGGGACTGCGCGCGGAAGCGGAATCCGCGGAAAAAATGAACACGGACCTGCATTTCAAGGATGGGGACAAAGTTAAAAAGAAATATCCTTGGGCTGTCGGCTATGTAGCGGTCGCGCTCGAAAACGATCTGTTCTTCGAAACGGACACCGAAGTGAAGCCGGAGCAAAATGCGACGAGACTGTGGTCGACGATCCTGCTCATCAAATCGCTTAAGCTGGAAGACGAAGCGAAGGCGCTCAACAACACGAAGCTGGAATTCAAGGACGCCAAGGAAATTCCGGCGGGAGCCGTCGGTTATGTGGCGCTGGCGCTGGAAAAAGGCATTATTACCGGTTACGAGGACAAGCACGGCAACAAGACGTTCCGTCCGAACCAGCCCGTAACCCGCGCCGAGCTGGCCGCTCTGCTCGACCGCACGGACAGCGAAATGCCGGATCATGACGCAAGCGCCATCGAAGGAACGCTGAAAGCAGCTCCGGCAAACGGCCAGCTGACGGTCGTGAAATCCGACAACAAAGAGCTGACGCTGACGGTCGATCCGAACGTATTTATTTTCCGAGACGACAAAAAAGCGGCGCTCAGCGCGCTGCAGCCGGGCGACAAGCTGTTCATCCGCACTTATCAGAATCGGGTCGTATTTATCGAGGTGACGCAAAAAGCGGCCGAAACCGTCGCTTTCGAATCGGCCGGCCTGCTGAAAGGGCTGACCTTCGACGCCAATGCCAACATCCAGCTCGTATCGATATTGCAGCAGGAAGCGAACGGCGCCGAAAAAACGGTAACCTTGTCGGCGGCGCAAGGGGTTAAAATCGTCGGCGACGCTTCGCTGCTCGTGAAGGGGCAGCCGGTTATTTTGAAGGGGAAAGACAACGTCGTACAGGAGATCCAAGTCGTGGCCGGAGTTCAAGCGGCGGCGGGCAAGCTGAAGGCGGAAGCGGCCGGCAACAAAATCGTGATCGTCAAAGCCGATAACACGGAAGTAACGGTCGAGCTGGACGCCAACACGTTCATCTACCGCGAGGGCAAAAAGACGGTTGCTTCCGAGCTGAATGCCGGCGACGAAGTATACGTCCGCTATTATTCCAACGGAAAAGCCGCTTACGTCGAAGTGACGAAGGCCGCTCCGGACGTCGTTACGTTTGACGTGACGGGTCAATTCGTCAGCTACGTGCTGAACGCGGTCGGCAAAATTTCCAAAGTGACGATTTCGCTGACAGTTAACGGAGAAGCGCAAGCCTTCGTATACAACGTAGCCGAGAACGTGTCCATCACGGGGAATATTTCCGAAATTTCCGCCGGCAAAACGATTCAGCTGAAAGGCCAGAACGGCTTTGTAACCAATATTATCATTCCGAACTGATTCGGCGCTTCGGCGCCCGGGGCTGTCCCTGGTCTGACGACCACGGGCGGCCTTTTCTTTTGGCTTTGATATATGGGAAGCAATTCGGTATGCTGATATATAGATGAAAGCGGACGGGCCGCGCCGGTCGGCGGGCGCCGTTTGCGCATGATTTGCGACAAGGCAGAGGGTGGGCGTATGGAAACGGTATTGGAGGTTTCGCAATTGACGGGCGGCTACAGCCCGCGCAAGCCCGTGCTGCACGATATCGGCTTTCGGGTCGGGGCCGGCGAGATGGTCGGCTTGATCGGATTGAACGGCGCGGGCAAAAGCACGACGATCAAACATATTCTCGGTTTGATGACTCCTCATGCGGGGGAAGTAAAGGTGGCCGGGACGACATTGGACGAGCGGCCGGAGCTGTACCGGGGGGCATACGCCTATGTGCCGGAATCGCCGGTGTTGTTCGACGAGCTGACGGTCGAAGAGCATCTTCGGCTCAGCGGCATGGCGTACAACGTGAAGGAGAACGACTTTCGGGAACAGTCGGAACGGCTGCTGGAGCAATTTCAGATGGTGCCGAAACGGAAGGCGCTGGCGGGACATTTGTCCAAAGGGATGCGGCAAAAGGTAATGATTATGAGCGCACTGCTGGCCAATCCCCGCCTTTATATTATCGACGAGCCCTTTCTCGGCCTCGATCCGATCGGCATTCGCTCGCTGCTGGACCGGCTGGTCGAGGTGAAGCGGCAAGGAGCGGCCATCTTGATGAGCTCTCATATTTTGTCCACGGTCGAGGCGTATTGCGACCGGTATATCGTCATGCACCAGGGGCGCATTGCCGCGCAAGGCAATTTGAGCGAGGTGCTGCGCGCCGCCGGCTCGGACGGGGACGGGGATTCGCTGGAAGACGCGTTTTACAAGCTGGTATCCGGAGGCGGTTCCTGATGCGGAACGAATCCGGCCTGGAGGGATTGTGGAAGCGCCGTTCGTCGGCCTTTCGCAAAGAAATCGCCCCTTATATCCGATACATGGGCCAGAGCGGCTTTCCGTCCTTTTTGTCCTTGCTGCTGATCGTTTCCGCCGTCGGGTATATCGGGCTTCTGCGGGGCTTGCCGGACGACTTTCCGGTCGTTCCGGCGGGCGTCGCCGCGTTGACCCCGGCGTTGTGCTGGAGTCCGCTGCGCACCTGGCTGGCTCCGGCGGACATCGTCTATTTAATGCCGCGCGAAGCCCGGATGGGCGCTTACTTGAGGATGTCCGCACGATATTCCGCCGCCGTGTCCGCCGTGCCCGCCGTCATCGTGCTGCTGTTGTATTTGCCGATTTATGCGCAGCGGCCGGGATACGCTACCGCGTGGACGCTGCTTCTCGTCTCTGCGGCGATAAAAGCGGCTAACGGCTGGGCCGCCTGGCGGGAAAGGCAAATGGCATGGGGAACGTTCCGTACGGCAAGCCGGGCCGTGCGCTGGCTGCTGACGGCATTCGTGCTTGCGGCATGGCTCGTATTGCCGGTTTGGCAAGCGGCCGTCAGTCTCGTCTTGTGCGCTGCGCTAACTTTTTTTCTGTATGGGCTCTTTCCGCGGCAGCGGCTGCCGTGGGAGAGGCTCATTCGGGAGGAGACGTCGGCGAGGAGGAACTATTACCGGTTTTTTTCGATGTTTATCGACGTTCCGTCCTTTCCGCCGGTCATTCGCCGCCGACCTTATTTGTCCTGGCTGCTTCGACGAATTCGGCTTGCGAGAAGCAACACGTACGTCTATTTATTCGGCGCCACTCTTATCCGGACCGAGGTAAGCGGCATTCTGATCCGCATCGCGCTGCTTGGGGCTTACGTCGTCTATTGGAGCGGGGACTCCGCGGCCTGGAACGGCTGGGGCGCCGCCGCCGCGTACGGGCTGTTTGCCGCCGTGTACGGCGTGCAGGCGGGCAGCCTGAGGCAGGCGCATCGCCATTCCGTATGGAAGCATGTTTATCCGCTTCCGGAGCAAGAGCTGACGGAGCAGCTGCTGCGCGTCGATCGCGCGGCCATGGCGGCGGGGCTCATCGCGCTGGCCTTGCCGCTGGCCGCCGCGCTGCTGCCGCACGATCACTATGCGCCCTTGGCTGCAACGATTGCGCTGGCCGCCGTTTATGCGGCCGCCGTCAGGCCCCGGCGGCTGCGCCGTAGGCTGCTGGCGGAGGAGCGGGAAGATTAGCGTTCCGCTTTCGCCGCTGCCGAAAGCGTCAAATGGAAAGGCCGGCCGGTTAACTTCGGCCGGCTGAATATACGCAAGAGCCCTTCCGTTTGCCGGCGGTGAACGGAAGGGCTCTTGTCTATTGGTTGACGGAGGACGGGACCGGTCGGCGAAATTAGCCGGCAATCACGTCGGTGACCGCTTTATAAATCGTATCGAACAATTCCTCCAGATGCTCTTCTTCGATGCAGGAGAAGGCGACCCGCAAGTCGGTTTCGCCCAAGGCGATCGTGCCGATGCCGTAGGCGTCCAGCAGACGCGTGCGGACGGCTTCCGCCGACACCTTGCTCAGCTTGAGGCACATGAAATAACCGGAGTTGAACGGATAATAGTCCCATACGTCGCCGTACCGGCCGCTGTCGAGCAATTGCTTGACGCGGTTGGCGCGGCGCTTCATAATATCGAACTTGCCGCTTCTTTGCGTCTCGAAGTCCGGCGACTGCAGCGCGCGAAGCACAAACGTCTGGGACGGGTGAGGACCGCTGGAAATGGTGGCCCGGATAATGCCCAGCGTTTTTTGCTCGAGTGCGGCCAGCGCCTCCTGCGAGTCGGAGCCGTAGGTGATAAAGCCGACGCGGAAGCCCCAGACGTATTCTTCCTTCGTCGCGCCGTCCACCTTGACGGCCAGCACGCGGGGATGGAGGCCGATCAGCTTGGCGTAAAGCGATTCCTGCATGGAATCTTCGAAGAACAGGCCGAAATACGCGTCGTCCGTAACCGCCACGACATTGACGCCGGCTTCCGCCGCATCGCGGATCGCGGCTACGATTTCGTCGCCTTCCGCCGGTCCCGGCGTATATCCCGTCGGGTTGTTCGGGAAGTTCAGGACAACGATCGCCTTGCCTTTATCCTTTTGCGCGAGCAGCGTCTCGCGCAGGCCCGCGCTGTTAAACCGCATGTCCTCGTTGTACAGCGGATATTCCGCTATGACGGCGCCGCGGCGGACGCCGAAGGTCAGTTCATAGTTTTCCCAGTTTTTGTCCGGGATGACGACGGCGTCTCCCTCATCCGCGAACAAATCCGCCACGATGCTGAGTCCGTGCGTCAGAGCGTTCGTCACGATCGGATTGCCGAAGCTTTTCGCTTCGAGCGAAGGGTTGTCCTTGATCATTTTGGCGCGCCATGCGGCGCGAAGCTCCGGCTTGCCCGCCGGTGGAGCGTATTCGTATATATCCTTCGGATTGTATGCGCTGAGCGTATCTTGAATGACCTTAAGATGCATAGGCTGACCGTTTTCGGTCGCGATCCCGATCGTGGCGTTGTATTTGCCGGCTTTCGCCTTGGCTTCCGCCGATTGGCTGAGGATGCCTTCCTTCGGGAAATAGATCGCTTTGCCTAAGCTTGACAGCATCGCGTAGACGTTGGGATTGTGCCGCTGAAGCGTCTCGTTTAATTGCTGGGCCAGTGGGTTCATGGATTTCATTCCATCCTTCCGAAATAATTCATGATTGACGATATATAGCTCGTGATATTATAACATTTTTGCAGCCGGCAAACCATGTCGAAACACAAAAAAACGCGCACAAAAGCTCCGTTCTATTTTTAATGCGATTGACCGGACTTGCGGTTTTTTTCATAATAGGAAATGGACAAGCAAATCCGGGTCCGTTGCCGGACGTTGAGGGGGGTTCGACCATGCTTCATATATCGCCGGACAAGTTCGTCCTGCTGCCCGCCTTCGCCAAAATTTCGTGCGAGCCGAATTGGCGCTGGGCGAGGCGGGAGAAGCCGATGGCCAATTTCGATTTGTTTTACGTATGGAGCGGCGAAGGGGAAGTGGAAGTGAACGGCACCCATTACGAGGTGCGCAAGGGCAGCTGCTTTTTGTTCCGGCCGGGAGATTATACGAGCGCGACGCACAACCCGCAGCGGCCGCTGGTGCTGACGTATATTCATTTTGACGTGGAGGAGCCTGTGAATCTCGTTCCGGAGCGCTATCGCATTCTTGAAGAAACGGTCGATTTCGAATATATGCTTTCGCGTTACGTCAGACTGTTTCTAGTGCATACGTATGCGGCGGAAATTGAAGCGAAGCTGATTATCAAGCAGTTGATGCTTCACCTGCTCCGCGCCGACAACGAAGCCCCCGTGGAACGAAAAGCGAGCAATCAGCTGACGGAAGCCATTCACGAAATTGCGAATTACATCCGCCAGCATCCCGGCATTCCGCATCGGGTGGAAGATTTGGCGACAAGGGCTCAGCTGTCGCCCCGCTATTTTTCTATGAAATTTAAAGAAATGATCGGCATGTCGGTGCAATCGTATATGATCCGCACCCGGATCGAGCGCGCCCAGCATCTGCTGATGCATGCGGGCATGAACGTAACCGAGGTGGCGGACGCGCTCGGTTACCGGGATATTTTCTTTTTCAGCAGGCAATTCAAGCAATATACGGGCAAGAGCCCCTCGGAAATCAGATGACCAGGTCGCCGAGCGGCTGGCCCATCTTCACTTTGTCCCCCGGCTTCAGCCCTTCCAGCGGCGCAAAGCTGCCGTCCTGCATCAGCAGCACGACGGTGGAACCGAATTCAAAATAGGCCAGCTCGTCCCCTTTGAGGACGTCCGACCGCTGCGGCTCCGTATAACGGATGCTGCTGACGTTCATCGCCCCTACCTTGACAATGGCCATTTCCCCGGCCGCATGGCGCAAGTATGTCACGAGCCGCTCATTTCGGCTCAGCACCCTGCGCATGTGGGTCAGTCCGAAATCGTTGACGGGGTATACTTTCCCCGCGAGATGCTCGCGTTCCTCGATATGCCCCGAAGCGGGCACATGAATCCGGTGGTAATCCGACGGGTTTAAATAGAGTACAAAATAATGGCCGTTTCGGTAGCTGGCCGTTCTCGGAGAGCCGCCCAGCAGCTCCTCGACCGTATAATCCTGCCCCTTTATATTCAGCATAACGCCTTCCTCGACGCGGCCCGCTCCCGTTATAAGCGCATCGACCGGGCTGACGACGGAATGTTCGCCGCCGTGCACCTCTCTGAAGCCGGGCTTCAGCCGCCTCGTAAAAAATTCGTTCAGCGTCTTGTATTCCGACAGTTCCTTTTCCGCTTCTTCCGTGCGGATGCCGAATTGCGCGGCAAACCGGGCAATCAGGTGCCGGCTGGCGGAGGAATGCGCGAAAGCGCCCATCAGCCTGGAAATCCATTTGCGAGAGCTCAGCTCCGTCATGGAACGCAGCAGCCACTTCGTCATTGCGAATCCATCATCCTTTCCTCGAGCGGCAGTGTGCCTATCCATGTTATTAATTGCGGCTCGATACAACCAACAGTGTGACATAATCCTCCGGCATAATCAATAGCGGAAAGCCCGAGGTTTAACGCCGGACGAACGTACCGATGCTAGGTAACAAAAAAGGAGGGATGCAGCATGATGGGGGCCTTGTCGATTGCGGGGCTCGCCGCGTTGTCCGCGCTGCTGTTCTGGCTCGGATCGAGAGGAGCCGGATGGCTCAGATGGCTGGATGCCGCCGCGAGCGCGGCCTTTCTCGTCTTGTTTGCCGTCTTCGGGGCGGCCGTGGCGAACGTCATGGTGGAGGGTGAAGTGTATATGACGACGATTCACGGCGTAATTCTTCAGCCCGCTTTTTTGATCGGGGGCGGTTATGCGGGCGCCTATACGGTCGCTAGAACGGCTTTGCTCGCGTGGAAGCGGGCTTGAATCCGGGTTGCGGTCCTTCCCGGCAACCGGTATGATGGGGAACGGAAAGGAGTGCGATTGCAGCATGAAACGGATTGCTTCATTGCCGCGGCCGGAGGCCGCTATTTTTGATATGGACGGGACGCTGTTCGAAACGGATACGCTGCTCGTATCCGTTCATCGGCGCGTCTTCGAGACGTTGAAAGAGGAAGGGCTGTACACCGGGGAGGCGCCTCCCGTCGAGAAGCTGCTCGGCTGTCTCGGCATGCTTCTGGACGACATATGGAAGCTGTTAATGCCGGACGGCACGGCGGCGGCCCGCGCACGGGCGGACGAGCTGCTGCTCCGGTACGAGCTGGAAGGTCTTCAGGCGGGCGAAGGCCGGCTGTATCCGCAGGTGGAAGAGACGCTTCGAGAGCTGAAGAACCGGGGGGTGAAGCTGTTTGTCGCCAGCAACGGGCTTGAGCGGTATGTGAAAGGGATTGCCAAGTACAAAGGCATCGATGCGTTGTTCGACGGCTTGTACAGCGCGGGCGAATACGGCACGCTCAGCAAGGTCGATCTGGTCGCGAGGCTGCTGAAGGATCACGGCCTGACGGCCTCGGCCGCCGTCTGGATGGTCGGCGACCGTTCCTCCGACGTGGAGGCGGGGCGGAAAAACGGCTTGTCCGCCGTCGGCTGCGCGTATGCCTCCTACGGCAAACGTTCCGAGCTGGAAGACGCTGATGTTCTGATCGCCGATTTTCGGGAGCTGCTGGCCTGGTCGTCATGAATGAGGCGGCTATTGGCTATATGAACTGGAACTGGAACTGGAATTGGAGAGCCGCAAGCGGATGGGAAGTAACCAAAAGGTTATGGACGTCTGCGTAACGGGTGCGAGTGCGGTGCTCGGGGTGCTCGGCGGGCACCGTTTGCGCTAACGAATCTGGTGGCGTTTAGTAAGCCAATTTCGGCGGTTTAAAATTTGCAACGAACACCGGAATCGTTATTGATGACGTTTTGGTTCAAGCTCGCGGATTACCCCCCGATTAAGGCGTTCACGGTTCGTTAAATATAAAAAGCGGTTCATAATGGACGATTAGCGTCTCTGAGGTTCGTAATCTGTTGGGTATTTGGTTTGAGCGCAGACGGGGCGTCGGCGGATCAATCGAGTCGAGGGCCAACCGCAGGACAAAGCCGGGTCCGGCACGCATTCGCGTCCGGCCCGGCTTTGCTGCGTCGGCGGGAGGAAGGGAGTATCGCTAATGGCGGTGCACCCCCTCCCAGACACTAGTTTAAGTGTTACATGTCGAAGTTCGGATTCAGCTGCGAGTATAGGCGTGTGCGCTCGGTAATAGACAGCAGTGGGCGAGTGTGCGACGTGTGTCGAGTTTGGAAAGCGGCGGCTCTTCAGCGGGCAGACGGCGGCGTGCGGCCGGAAGGCCGGCAATTGCGGCGCACGGGAACGAGCTTGCCCGCCGGGCCGGGACGGGGGGCGGCGCCCGCCGGGTCCGACACGGCGGTTCTTAGTTCCGGCGCCGCAGCGTCCGCCGGCTTTGCCGATTCGGGCAAGCCGCCGTCGGTTCGGATAGAGCCGCCCGCCGCGTTTTTTTTATCTTGCAGCGCGGATTTCCACAGCCAAAGGGCGTATTCGAGCGGACGAGCGATCGCGTTGCGGTACACGTCCTGTTCGCCGGCCTGACGGAACACCTCGCGGGCAGGCTTCGGATTGACTTCGATGAGCCAGATGCGGCCGTTCCTGTCGACGGCAAAGTCGACGGCCAGCTCGCACAAGGCGCCGCAGCACAGCTCCAGATAGGAAGCCAGACCGACGCCGAATTGCTCGGCTTCCTGCTTCACTAGCGCGATCCGGCGCTGATCGCGCAGCCATTGCTTCAGCAAATCGTTCATGCGAACGGCTTTTCCGCCGCCGTGAAGGTTGGCGGTAATGCTTCCGGCCGCGCCGATCCGGCCGGCGCAGCCGGTCACCTTCCATTCTCCCGCCCCGTTTTTTTGCACCAGCATCCGATAGTCGTGAACCCGTCCGTTGGAAAGCTTGAGCCCGATGCCTTGTTGAACGATATAACGAACGGATTTGCGGCTTAAGCGGGCGATGTAACCGTTCAACGCTTCCATGCTGAGTTTCCTGGGCGGGATGATGCGCCTGGACAGGTCTCGCCCTTGCACGAGCAGCTCGCCCGACGGCGTTTTTTCGATGCGGAGAATGCCGCGTCCGCCCGTCCCGGCAATCGGCTTCAGGTACACGAGAGGGTAAGTCTGGAGCATGGCCCGGACGTCGCCCGCGCCTTCGACGTATCGCGTCTGGGGCAAATATTGCTTGTATCGGCTGTCCTTGGACAACAGGTTGTAGACGGCCCATTTGTTGCGAAGTGGACGGTTTAAATAAGTCAAATGCTTATATCGCGAACGAAAATGGAGAAGTCGTTCATAGCGGCGAGACCGCTGCCTGCGGCAACGGTCGAATACCATCCGGGGCAAGGCGGCGGAAATGCGTTTCCAGGCGCCGGTCTCGGGGACGTACGCCTGCGCCCGAACCTGATCCGTCTGAAAGTCGACATCCTCCGGCGTAAACACGATGACCTCGATGCCCAGGCTGCGTCCCTCGCGCGTCAGCTTCTCGTAATAGCTTCTTTCCTCCAATGCGCCCGCGTCATTCAGGTATAGGGTCAGTATGCCCAGCACGGGCTGAGTCATGGCATATTCTCCTTTCGAAACGAAGCGTCGGCTTGCCCGTCGGTCCCTTGTGAAGGGAAACGGCGTGCATGCCGAGACTGAAGCACAAGGCCATGCTGGCATAATTGTCGGCGGCGGCGTTGCAGGTCAATCCGTTCATACGCTTCGTCAGCGCGGAAAGGATGGCGGAGCCGACGCCCCGCTGCCGCGCCTCCGGGTGTACGACGACGATGCAGCCTTCTTCGCCTCCGCCGGACGCAAACCCGATGCCGGCAAGCCGACCGCCGATCCGGACGGCCGCCGCCGCGGAGGAGCTGAAGCCGTCGCCTGCGCAGCGCAGGGCGTCGGCGTTCATTCGCCGCATCGCATGAAGGGAGAAGACGGTAATCCGCTTCTCCCCGAATCTAACGGCAAACTCGATAAACCTGCGCCGCTCCTTCAACCATGCCTCCGGCGTCAACAGCTCCAGCTCCATGCCTAAGCCCTCCTCGTGCGTCTCGTACGTTTGGCGGGTCTGCCCGCCAAATAAGCGCCGTATTGGAATATCCTCTCCAAAGATTTTTGCCGAATATGGGGCTCGTCGAATTTCATCGGCTTGGAATTGGCTTCAAAAAACCATAAGTTTCCCTGGCGGTCCACGCCGAGGTCCATCGACATTTCGCCGAGCCGGTATCCGGAGGCGCGCTCGATCTGTTTGGCGATCAGCAGCGCCGCCATCTTCGCTTTCAATAACAGTCTATGTGCCTGCTCCCGGCTGAATGTGCAGGTCAGCAGCTTCTCGGGGTCCTCGATGCGGCCGCCCCGCGGAACATGGGTCGTAATGCTGGAGGCGCCGGCGATGCGGGCTCCGAGTCCGGTCAGCTCCCATGTTCCGCTGCGGTTTTTTTGCACGAGCGCCCTCAGGTCGAAGCGGCGGTCCTGGAAGGCGGCGAGCCGGATGCCCTGCTGCGCGATATACGCCTCGCCTCCGCTTTGCTTCTGAATCCGGGACCACAGCTTCTGGATCGAGGAGCAGCGGTAGGTGGCGCTTTTTTTGTCCTCCTGGATGCGGAGGCGGTAAGGCAGCGGCCTCTCTTCGAGATGCTTGATCGTCATGATGCCTTTGCCGGCTTTGCCGCTTTCCGGCTTCAGGTACAAATAACCGTGCCGGCTGATCATCCGCTCCAGCCCGTCGGCGTTCATCAGCCGGCGCGTCGCGGGGATAAACGGCTTGGTCGTGCGCGAGCGCCTCAGCCACATGAACAGATGCCATTTGTTGAAGAAAGCCGGATTAAACAGCTTGACGCGCGGATGCTTGCGGCAAGCTTTGATTTTGCTGCGGACGGCCGGGAGCATTTCGTCTTCGCGCTGCGGGATGCGGTTGTAGATGACGGTCGGAAACGGCATCAGCCGCGCCTGCCAGCTGGCGCTTTCCCTGTCGTAGACGTAGCCCTTCAGCTTCTTGCGGGTCAAGGACAAATGCTTGACCGTCAGCACGTATACGATGAACCCCATCTGTTCTCCCGTGCGGATCAAATCGGCAAAGTTGCTGCGGTTGCCCCGGAAATCGCCGTCGGCGTCATCGACGGTCAGGATGGCCAATACGGGGGCGCTGCCCGTCACCTGGGCGATAGGCAGCTCTTCTTGTACCGGCGTATTCATGAGCTGGTTCCTCCTTGGAAGCGGCTCAAATATAAGCAATGCTCGAAAATATAGGACAATGACGCCTTGCCCTCCGACCGGAGCGCAGGATGCTTGAAGATCGACCGGCCCGGCTTCGCGTTCGCCTCGAACATCCAAATTTCGCCGGCTCTGTCGATGCCGATGTCAAGGCCCAGCTCGCCGAGCCGATGCGGATAATTGCGCTCGATCGCTTCGGACATTTTGACCGCCACCCGCTTAGCCTTCTCCAGAACGGCGTCCGCATCGCTGCCGAACGTCTTGCCGAGCGCCTGCTTCGGCGTCATGAGCGTGCCGCCGTTTTTGACATGCGTCGTCACGCTGCCCCGGCCGGCCTTCTTGGCGCCGATTCCGGCCGTAATCCATTGGTTGCGTCCGTTCTTATGCATATGAAAGCGGAAATCGATGGGGCAGTTGTCGATTTCGATCAGCCGGATGCCTTGCTGGATGACGTAATGGCTCAGCGAGCTGCCGTGACGGGCTTGCAGCATTTTCATCAGGCCTTGAAAGGTATTGTAGCGGAGCAGCACGTTGCGTCCGCCTCTCCGGTACCGGATAAAATAGCCTCGCTTGGGGTGATGGGTAAGGCGGTAGATGCCGATGCCCAGACTGCCTCCGCCCGGCTTATAGTATACAAACCGGTGTTTGTCGAGCATTTCCTTGATTTTGGCCGGCGTCGGATTGGAGACCGATTCGGGCAGGTGAACGAGCGCTTCGGGATCGTTGTCCAGCAGTCTGTAAACGTCGGCTTTATTCAGGAAACTCCAGTTGAAAAACGGAATTTGCCGTTTGATGAACCGGTCGCGGAGCGCGCCGATCGAAGCGGACGTCTCCGCTTTGCGGCTTGGAAGCCTGTTGTAGACGACATCCGGAAGCGGCACGGTTTTGCGGTACCAGCCGCCCTGGGCGTTCAGGAAATAGCCGTTTACCGTTTCGTGCTGCCAGTTGATGTCGCGCGGCGTAAAACCGAAAATATAGGCCTTGCGCTCGCCCATCCGGATAATTTGCTTGATGAAGCTGGAGCGCGGGCCGAACGGATGGCTGCCCGCCGATTGCATGGTGTCCGTCAATATGCCGACGAGAGGACCGATCTTCAGTTCGTTCTCGCCGCTGTTGATCAGGTAAACATTGCCGGACTTGGGCACGCGGATCGAATTGCGGACGCCCGACGACAAATACAAATGGTTGCCCGTTCGCTTCAAGGGCCTCAGCGAAGCGGTTATCACCTCTTTGCCCAGCTTGAGATGAATCGACCTCTTGCCGGAAAGCTTGAGCTGGTTGAAGAGCGGCCTGGACAAATAGACGACTTTATTCGATTGCTGGGAGAAGTGTACGTTACAAGTAGTCAAACTCATCGATGAACCTCCTGAACGTGTAAAGACCGGAGCTTGATGTTCATAGATCCAGCCCTTCAAACTGGCCGTTGCCAACGGTTAAAGCCTTTGTGCGGCTGCGTGCGCGCCCGGCCGGCATCGTTGTCCGGCCTTGCGCGAGGTTGAACAGGTAACGGGCGTATTGCAGCGGCCTTTCGACGGACAATCGCTGCGCTTCGGCATCGCCGGTCAGCCGAAAGGCCTCGCGGCCCGGCTTGGCGTTCGCTTCCAGCAGCCACAGCCTGCCGTCCGGCTCGACGCCGAAGTCAAAGGCAAGCTCTCCGTAGCGGCCGAACCCGCTTTCCAGCCTGCTTGCGGCTCGCCTCGATATTGTATGGACCGCTTCAAGCAAACGTTCGCCCCGGGACTTGCCGAAACGGGCCCAAAGTAAGGCATCGGCCCGCACCGCTTCTCCGCCGCCGTGCAAATTCGACGTCAAGGTGCCCGTCCGGCCGAGCCGGGCGGCCGTCCCCGTTGCGGTCCAGCGTCCGCTCCCGTCCTTTTGCAGCAGCGCGCGGATGTCCCAGGGCCGGCCGTTCTCGTCCAGCAGGCGAAGATAAGGCTGGACGAGAAAAGGCGATTGCTTCATAAAGCCGGACAGCCAGCGCGACAGCTCCCGCTCGCTCCCGAACGACTCCTTGAAGGGACGGTTGGCGCCGGACCGGCCTTCGGCCTGCACAAGGCCCGAAGACCATTCGCGCCTCAGCCGGACGACGCCCCGCCCTTGCATGCCGGCGGCCGGCTTCACCATCACGCCGCCGCCGAGACGGCGGACGGCCTCCATCAGCCGGCCGGCCGACTCGAACGGCTCCGTCTCCGGCAAATGAGGCGCTAGGCGCGGGTCCTGCCGGAGACATTCGTATACCGCCAGCTTGGACGGCAGCCGGCCGTTCAGCTGCCGATGCGGCTTGCGCGCCGCCATGGCGCCGAGCGCGCTTCGAAGCCGCCGCCGCTGCTCCGCGCCGGTGCAGAAGCTGCGGTCGTATACGACGTCCGGCAGCGGGACCGCTTCCCGGCGCCACGCGCCGTCCCGGAAACGGCAGCCGGTCAGGCTGCCGCCGGAGGCGTCGTAATCGTCGGCCGCAAAGACGAACACATCGACCGCCATCGGCCTGCCCGCCAGACTAAGTTCGCGGCACAGGCGCGGCTCGGGCGGGCGAATGCGCTCGCCTCGCGCGCCGCCGGCAGGCGAAGCGTCCGCCATGGACGAAACGGCGATGCCCATCGTGATCGTAGTCGGCGTCATGGCGGCCGGCCCCCTTTTAAAATCCCGTCAAATAGCGGGCATATAAAATCATCATCCGGACGGAAGGCCGGATTTTTCCTTCGCTCAGCGGAGTATTGTCGTTTTTGGACGGCTTGGAGTTCACTTCGATCAGCCACACCCTGCCGCTCGTATCGAGCGCCAGGTCGATGCCGAGCTCCCCGAAATGGGCGGGGATATGCTCTTCGATGCCTCGGGCGATGAGAAGCGCCGCGCCGCGCAGCTTTTTGGCCGATTCCAGCCGTTTCGTCCCGCCGGCCAAATTGGACTTCTCGACGGCGGCGCTCACTTTGCTGAGCGTACCGCCTCGCGCCAGGTTGGACACAAAATGCTGGCTGCCCGCCGTTCTCGCGACGATGGAGGTGATCATCCATTCGCCGGAGCCGTTTTTCTGCACGAGGGCGCGGAAATCGACGGGCCGCTTCCCGACTTCGATCAGCTGCAGTCCTTGCTGCGCCTGGTACTTGACGCTCTTGACCTTGCTGGACAGATGGACGTACAGTTTGGCCAGGCTCGGGTACAGCTGCCGCCGGGTGCCGGTCGGAGCGGCGTATTGCGCCATGTAGCCGTTGTTTTCCGCGCGGGAGACCCGAATAATTCCTTTGCCCAGGCTGCCGCGCACCGGCTTCAGGAAGACGACGGGATATTTGGCGCACATCGCTTTCAGCGTAGCGTAGCCGCGAAGCGGATGGGATTCGGGGAGCAGCTTGTGCAGCGTCTCGTCCTTCCGGAGCGCCTCGAACACTTCCGTCTTATCCAGAAACTTTTCGTTGAACACATGCGTTCGGTTGAGCTGTCTCGCCTGCTTGATGAAGTTTTGCACGCGAGGGCTGTTTTCCAGTTTGCGGGAAGTCAACCGATTGTTGATGATGTCGGGAAGGGGAAGCTCGTTTCGCAGCCAGCCGCCTTCCGAGTGCGTCCATCCCGTAATTTCCAGGGCGCCGCCTCTCAAGTCCTTGGGCGTCACAAAGTAGACGTAGACGCCTTGCAGCCGGCAAGCCTCGGCCAGCTCCTTGCAGAACATCGTAATGGAACCGAAAGGGCGCTCCGGCATATGCGGATAGTCGCGGCTGACGAGCACCGCGATCAAAGGACCGAGCGCCAGCGTGCCGGTGCTTGCGCGGTATTGCATGCGCAAGTGCAGCTGCCGCGGGTTCTCCACCCGCAGCCCCATCTTATCCGCCAGCGCCCGGCTGATGCGGATGCCGTCGAACCTGGCTGCCGGTATGACTTTCACATGCCGGCGAAAGGCGCCGAACTTCAGTACGATATGCTGTCCCTGCGGAATTTTGCGCGATCTTGCGTAAGCTTCGCTCAGCAAAATCGTATCCTCCGGCAGCTTTTCGCCGTCCACCACCTGCATGGCAGCTTTTGTTTTGAGCATGAATGAATTCTCCTTCCGAATCAGAAGGGCCGCGATTAGTGGAAAGGGCCTATAGGTGTTTAGCACGAATTAGTTCATCATATGAGCCTGCCCGCGGTATGGTGATTGCTCCGGTCATACGGGCGGATGCTCCCGCATAAGATATAGGGACATGGAATCGGACAAGGAGTTGAGGGCGGATGAAGGGGAAGAGGAAGGCCAAATGGCCGAATGCCGTTTATTTGGCCGTCGCGGCGGGGATGGTGCTTTATGCGCTGCCTTATGCCGGACAGGCCGGAGATGGGGCGTCCGCCGGCCTGTTCTGGTACGCATGGCTGGCGTTTGCCGTGCTGATCGCGGCGGCGAACGCCAATGTGCTGCTGATGAGCGAAGCGAAGCGAACCGAGCTGCTTCGAATCAAGCGGGCCAGGATGCAGAGGCTGGAGCGAAAGCTGGAGCAACGATTGGCGCGGACGCAAGCGAAGAAGGCTTCGGCGCGCCGCGGAGGCATCGGGGGATAAACGAAGCAAACCGGCGCCGGCCGGACGGGGATAAGCCCTG
>CALAWP010000034.1 GCA_937895345.1 uncultured Paenibacillus sp.
TTGGGCGGGGCCGCTCTCACTGGGTTGCGGTAATGTTGCTGACGGCGGGCGGGGCGGGTTGTGCGGTATGATGTATTGGGCGGGGCCTCTCTCACTGGGTTGCGGTAATGTTGCTGACGGCGGGCGGGGCAGGTTGTGCGGTATGATGTGTTGGGCGGGGCCGCTCTCACTGGGTTGCGGTAATGTTGCTGACGGCGGGCGGGGCAAGTTGTGGGGCGGTACGTTGTTAGTTTTTCTCACTTGATGCAAGTGCGCACCCTGTACCGGGACACCGCGTTGCGCGCTGCTTGCCCAGCAGCATGTTTAAAAGATAACGGCCGCCGTGGCCATTATTTGCTCATATTTCCGCATTTATTGCGGATCTGAAGCAAATGGCGGCACTGGCGGCCGTTTCTGTTTGACGCGAAATGTGGCCTTGACTAGATTGGACCATCCCGCAGCGTTGGTATAGACGATTTTTCGTTTAAACCCATCGATTGGCCGTCCTGCTATGTTCTTTTAAACGAAATATCGTTCAAAATGACCGGCCGGGCCGTCCTGCAGCAATGTTATAGACGATTTATCGTTCAAATCCGTAGTTTAAGCCCCACTGTTGTGTTCATTTAGACGATATTTCGCTCAAAACCACGGGTGGGGTCGTCTGCAGCGTGCAGCGTGGATACAGCCTAACCCCTGACGTCAAATCCCGCCGCCGCGGCATCCGGAAAGCGGTCCTCGCCTGCTCCGTCAGCCGAACCGCCTTCTCGGCCGCCGGCGGCGATCCTTCGCCTGCTCCGTCAGCCGAACCGCCTTCTCGACCGCCGGCAGGCGATCCTTCGGCCTGCTCCGTCAGCCAGACCGCCTTCTCGGCCGCCGGCAGGCGGTCCTTCGCCTGCTCCGTCAGCCGAACCGCCTTCTCGGCCGCGGCAGGCGATCCTTCGGCCTGCTCCGTCAGCCAGACCGTCTCCTCGGCCGCCGGCAGGCGGTCCTTTGCCTACTCCGTCAGCCAGACCGTCTTCTCGGCCGCCGGCACCCGGCGCGGCTCCGGAGGAGTCATGTCCGGGTAGCCCAGATAGATGAAGCCGACGATGTCCTCGTCCGCCCTCAGCCCGAACGTTTCCTTCATGCGCGGGTGGAACATCGGTTCGCCGGAGCGCCAGATGGCTCCCAGGCCGTGCGCATGAGCGGCGAGCAGCAGGTTTTGCACCGCGGCTTGCGCCGCCGCCAGCTCCTCCGCCGGCACGGCGCGCGGGTCGTCGGAAGGCGAACATACCGCCGCGATGACGACCGGCGCCCGGAACGCCTTGGTCCGCTCCTTACGGCGACGCTCCTCCAGCTGCTCTCCCTCCAGTCCAGGCTCCAGAGCTACAGCCACGTTTGCGTAGCCTTCGCCGAGCCTGTTGCGCCCTTCCCCGGTCATGACGATAAACTTCCACGGCTGCGTATTGTGATGGCTGGGCGCCCAAGCCGCCACCTCCAGCAATTGCTCAATGACGGCCTTGTCCACCGGGTCCGGCTTGACTCTGCCGATCGATCTCCTCGTCCGGATCGCCTCCATCACGCTCACAGAGGCCGCCTTCCCGATCGATGCGGCGCCGCTCAAAGCCGCCGCGCCGGCCGCTCCATTTTGTCCCAAATTACTCATGCCAATCCCCTTCTCCCATGACCCGTAACAAACGGAATGTCAATTATAGTCGGTTAACTCATCCATAAACGTTGCCGAAGAACGGCCAAATGCAGCGGCTCCGATGGCGGACGATCAGCCCTGCTCTTTGTCGTCGAACAAGGACAGATACTCGCCGTATCCCTCTTGCTCCAGCCGGTCCTTCGGCACGAATCGGAGCGAAGCCGAATTGATGCAGTACCGCAGCCCCCCGGGCTTCGGCCCGTCGTCGAACACATGGCCCAGATGCGAGTCGCCTTCTTTGCTTCTCACTTCGATCCGCACCATGTTATGGCTCGTATCCATATGCTCGGTCACATAGCTGCCGTGCAGCGGCTTCGTGAAGCTCGGCCATCCGCAGCCGGCGTCGTATTTGTCCTTCGAGCTGAACAGCGGCTCGCCCGATACGATATCGACGTAGATGCCCTCTTCCGTATGATCCCAATATTCGCCGGTAAACGGGCGTTCGGTGCCGTTGTTTTGCGTGACCTCGAACTGAATCGGCGTCAGCCGCTTTTTCAATTCCGCCTCATCCGGCTTCCTGGACCAATGTCTCGCGATAAACGCATCCCGTCCCGAACCTTTGCGGTACATTTTGTAGCGGAACGGATTTTTTTTGTGATAATCCTGATGGTAGTCCTCCGCCGGGTAAAACGGCCCCGCCGGCTCGATTTCCGTTACGATCGGACCGTCGAACCGGCCGCTTTCTTCCAGGGCTCTCTTGGACGCTTCCGCCAGCTGCCTCTGTTCTTCCGTATAATAGTAGATGCCCGTCCGGTACGAGTCTCCCCGGTCGTGGAACTGGCCTCCCGCGTCCGTCGGATCGATCTGCCGCCAAAAGATGTCGAGCAGCTTCTCGTACGGAAACACGTCCGGATCGTACCTAATGTGGACGGCTTCCGTATGTCCCGTCGTATGCGAGCACACCTCCTCGTACGTCGGATTTTCGGTATGGCCTCCGGTATAGCCCGAAACGACCGACAATATGCCCGGCATCTCTTCGAACGGCGATACCATGCACCAGAAGCAGCCGCCGGCGAACATCGCCTGCGCTTCGCGGCCTGTATGCGATTTATCCATGCTCTCTCATCCTCCTTGCTTCGGCATTGAATGCTTGCTTTCATTATACATGAACAGACCGCCGCATGAAAAAACACTACCGCGGCTATTCAATCCGCCTATATAAGTTGAATCAGAAAATCACACGAAACAAGCGGAACGAGGAAATCAACTGGAGAAACGGCAGTGTTCGCCTTTGCAGATTCCTCATAAAGCTTGGCCATAAGCTGTGAACATCAGTAGTTCAACTTATATAGAAAAATTCGGAAGAAGACAAGCCATTCGGGTTTTGTTACAATTACATGACATGCGCAACCTTTTGCCGCCGGGCCCAGTTTAATGCTATAGAAGTTGTACAAGCGCCGTTTATGCTTGATTCATCTTGCAACCGGCCCCGACTACCTGCACGACGAGGTGAATGAAACATGAGCGAAATATCGGCCGACACGGCCATTCCGGGCAGACAAGCCGCCTCCACTCGCAAAAAGAGAAGCAAAGCGGCCTTCTTCCTATTTTTATTCGTTTGGATCGTATTGATCGGAGGCGGCCTCTATGGCGCCAAGCTGTATATGGAACAAATGCAAAGGGACATCGCCAGCGACGTCCAGCGGCAGACCGCCGCACAAATCAGCGAGCTGGAGCAAGCCTACGATTCGCGCATTCAAGAGCTGGAAACAGCCTATACCGGCGAGATTACGGAGCTGAAGGGCAAGGTCGACGCCTTAAACGAGCTGCTGACGTTCGTCAAGGACAACGCCGATTCCAAAACGGACAACAGCAACAAGCTGTACACGCAGTTGAACGAAGTGAAGCAGCAGCTCGCCGAACTGAAGAAAAACTTGGATTTGCTGAAATGAACGCGGCCGTCAAATATTTAAACCGAACGATGCTGCTGGCCATGGCTCCATTTATTGGCATCCTCCTGTGGCTGCTTCTGACCGAAACGGCGGTCGTGCTGACCGGCGCAGCCGATCCGGCGGCGGGAACGGTCCCGTCCGCGCCCGCGAATATCGGCATGTCCGAGCAGGCAAAGGCCGGATTGGAGCAAGCTCGCGGCACAGCCGTACATACGCGCGAATCGATTCAAAAGGAAATGAAGCTGTACAATCAAACGAATGCGGAAATCAAGGAAATCGCAGAGCTGGCTTCGGCGCAGGCGCAGCGACCTCTCGCCATCTACGACCGAAAGATTACGGGCAAGCTCGGCAAGCCGTCCGCCACCATCAATTCGGACAAGCTTCGGGCGCAGCTGTTTTATTTGCAGCAGGACTTGTTCAAAGGATATGCCGTCAAAATCAAGCTGAAATCCGACGATGCCATGCAAATGGTGATGGGAGGCGACGTGCTCGGAGAAGCGTCGACGACGCTGGAAGCCGTCAAACGGCACAAAGCCGCGGTAGGCGTCAACGCCGGCGGTTTTGCCGACAGCAGAGGCAAGCGTTACCCGCTCAGCACAACCGTCCTGGACGGCAAATACGTGAACGGATTCGAAGCCTCCTACAAGGATTTGTTTTTTGTCGGGCTTAACGAAAACAACAAGCTGATCGGCGGCAAATTTACGGCCAAAGATCAGCTCGACGCCAAAAAACCGAAGTTCGGCGCCTCCTTCGTCCCCGTCCTGCTGCGCAACGGCCGTTCCCAGACGATTCCGGACAAGTGGAAAAAAAGTCCGCGAAGAGCGCCGCGCACCGTCATCGCCAACTACAAGGACGACCAGCTGCTCATCCTTGTCACGGACGGCTACAACGAAGCCGGCAGCTCGGGGGCGACGCTGGAGGAGCTGCAGACGATGCTGAAAAGTTTCGGCGCGGTGGACGCCTACAACCTGGACGGCGGCGGCTCGTCCTCGCTCGTCTTTAACGGCAAAGTGATCAACAAGCCGTCGGACGGCAGCTTGCGCAAGCTGCCGACGCACTTCTTGTTCTTTAAGTAAAGCGGCGGCGCTGCGCTCAAGGTTCAGACGAACTTCAAGCGCAGCGCCGTTTCGAGTTGCGCCATATCTCGCTCCGCTTCCAGCAGAAGCCGCTCCGCCTCTTCCAGGGCGATCTCCTCGAACCGGACCGAATCGCCGGGAGCAAGCTGGGCGAGCACCGGAATATCGACCGTAGCGGCATAAGCGATTTTCGGATAGCCGCCCGTCGTCTGCCGGTCCGCCAGCAGCACGATGGGACGGCCGCCGGGCGGGAGCTGCACGGTACCCAGGGCGACGGCCTCGGACAGCGGCTCCCTCGGCGCCGCGAGCTCCAGCGCCGGGCCATCCAGCCGGCAGCCCATCCGGTCGGAATGGACGCCGAGCCGAAAAGGCTCGCCGCCGAACAGGGCCGCTCTCGATTCGGCGGTAAGGGCTCCGGCGTCGGGTCCGGCGATGGCCCTAACGGTTGCGGCGCCGCCGGCATGCGAGACCGCAAAATGCTCCGCATGCCAATGGGGCGCGGGAGCGCCCGTCCGGAAATGCGCCAGCATTTGCGCGGCCAGGCTGCCCGGCTTCGCCGGCTGGACCGGAAGCCGGTCGCCCGCGCGGAGGGCCCGCCCTTCCAGGCCGCCGATGCCCGCGCGCAAATAGGTGCTCGCGCTGCCCAGCTTCAACGGGACGCCAAATCCGCCGGCCGCCGCGACATAAACGCGGCAGCCGCTTTTTCTTGCGGCGAAGCGCAGCACGCTTCCTTGGCGCAGCGACACCGGCCGCCACTGCGGCACGGGGCTGCCGTCCATATGCGGCGCCATGTCGCCGCCGCATATGGCGATCAGCGCATCCTCCTCGGCGGCCAGCTCGGCCCCGGCCAGCGTCAGCTCCAATACGGCCGCGGTCCCGTCGTTGCCGACGAGCAGATTGGCCGTCCGCGCAGCGGCCGGGTCCATCGCGCCGCTGGCGCTGACGCCGTATTTTTGATGCCCGTATCTGCCCAAATCCTGCACCGTAGCCAGCAGCCCGGGCTTGCGAATGATGAACGACATGCTTCCCTTCCCCTCCTCTCCTATCCGCCGTCAGGCGCCTCCGCAGGCCAATCCCGATACTGTTCCCCGGATATCGGGACGAACTCGACCCGATCGCCCGCCCTCAGCAAGCTGGGCGTTGCGCTTTCGGGGCGGAACAGCCGTACCGGGGTCCGGCCGATAATTTGCCAGCCGCCGGGCGTCGGCAGCGGGTAAACGCCGGTCTGGTTTCCCGCAATGCCTACGCTGCCGGCCGGCAGGAGCGTCCTGGGCTCGGCCCGGCGCGGAGCGGCAATCCGTTCGGACATGCCGCCCAAATACGGAAAACCCGGAGCAAACCCGATCATATATACGGTATAAATCGTTCCGCTGTGTACGGCGACGACTTCCTCCTCCGACAAGCCGTTATGAGCGGCCACGTCGGCCAGGTCGGGTCCGTATTCGCCTCCGTAACAAACGGGAATGCGGACCGTGCGCGTTTTCGCGGGATCGGCCGCTTCATACGGCCCCGTATCCGCCAAAAGGCGGCCGATCCGGCCGCGCATCGTCTCGAATACCGTTCGATGAAGCCGCTCTTCTCCGGTTCGGCTTTTCCATACCCGGACGGGATCGTAATGAACGGCAACCGACGCATAGCCGGGAACCGTCTCCACAACTCCGTCGAGCGGCAGCCGCTCGACCGCCGCCGCCACGACACGGTGCACCCGCTCGTCGATCCGGTTTCCCCATCGGATGATCAAGCCGCTGTCGCCCAAAGGTTCTATCGCAACCATTTCCGTCGGCTGTTTTATCGGTCCCTCACTCCTTCCAACGGGAGCCATCGATTACCCCCAGCGGGCGCAACGCCGATACCCGCCCTTTCGAGCTCCAGCCGCAGCGCCTTCAGATGCTCGGCGGCGCCGGGCGTATCGCCGTGCACGCATATCGTCTCCGCCTGCAGTCGCAGCAGCGCGCCTTGACGCGTGCGAATGCTGCCGCGCAATACGATGTCCGCCACTTGCGCCGCGGCCGCGGCGGCGTCCGTCAGCACCGCGCCTTCCGTACCCCGCGGCGTCAGCGTGC
Source organism: uncultured Paenibacillus sp. (assembly GCA_937895345.1). Classification (GTDB taxonomy): domain Bacteria; phylum Bacillota; class Bacilli; order Paenibacillales; family Paenibacillaceae; genus Pristimantibacillus. The sequence continues at coordinate 6,698 of CALAWP010000034.1, forward strand.
CGTCGGCTTCATAGGAACGGTCGGCGAAAGCTTCCCGCACCGTCCTCAGTCCGATCCGCTCTCCCGCCCGAATCAGCTCGCTTCCCGCAAGGCCGAACAGCAGAAGTCCGCCGTCCACTTTGTACACCGCTTCGGCAATCGCCTCCGCCAGCCGGGCGTCGGCCGCCGCCATATGGTACAACGCGCCGTGCGGCTTCACATGGGACAACCTCCCGCCTTCGGCCCGAGCCAAAGCCTGAAGCGCTCCGATCTGGTACACGGTCATCTCGAACGCCTCCGCCGGGCTGATGTCCATCTTGCGGCGGCCGAAGCCCGCCAAATCCGGCAGGCCGGGATGCGCCCCGATGGCGACCCGATGCCGCAGCGACAGCTTCACCGTGCGTCTCATCGTTCCGGCGTCTCCCGCATGAAAGCCGCAAGCGATGTTGGCGGACGTAATATACGGCATCAGCTGCTCGTCGCTGCCGGTCCGATAGGCCCCGAACCCCTCTCCCATATCGCAGTTCAAATCGATCGTCGCCATGATCGTTCTCCTTTGCTTTCCTTTTACACGTATAATATCAAATTTCGCCGTTGCTGCGCGAGATATCGACTCCCTGCTCCGACTATACCTTAAACCGTATTACGGTAACCATCCCTCTGCAATGGCAACTACTGACGTTTCTCCAGTTCGATGTCCTCATTCCGCTTGTTTCGTGTGATTCTCTAGTTCAACTTATATAGCTCGTAATCTTTAATTATAGGTAAACAATGCGCAGACACCTCAAATTCCGATGCGTTATTATAACAATCAAATATACAATGACGGAGTGATGATCATGAAATCGTTCAAGCCGTCCATGAACGCAGAGACGGCGCTGGAGATCCTGCATGAAATCGGGGAACGCGACGCCTGCGACGTCGAGCCGATCGAGATGGGCGAGCTCAGCCGGGTCTTCCGTTTCCGTTCGGGAGAGGGGCACTACGTGCTGCATATTCGGGAGCAGGAAACGGATATCCGCAAAGCTTCCTTTATAAGCGATACATTCGGAGACAAGCTGCTTATTCCGCGGGTGCGCCGGACAGGCCGGATCGGGGAACGGCATTACGCCATTACGGACCGTGCGCCGGGCGTGCCGCTCAGCACGCTGGACAAGGAGTCGATCGACAACCTTATACCCGAGCTGACCGGCTGCTTGATCCGCATACACGATGTCAAGCCGGACGAAGCTCCGCCTGAATTCGGCTGGCTCGACGCCCAAGGCAAGGCGCATTTTACGTCATGGACCGCTTATTTGCTGAACACGTTTCGCGAAGATATCGACGGCTTCTATGAGGGCTGGACGGATTTATACGGTCAAGGCATTTTGGAAAAAGAAACGTTCGACGATTACTACAGCCGGCTGCAGGAGCTGCTGGAGGTCGTTCCAAACGAAGCTTGCCTCGTCCACGGCGATTTTCATACCGGCAATATGCTCGCGGAAGCCGGCCGGATGACCGGGATCGTCGACTGGGAGCTCGCCATGTACGGCGACTTTATGTACGATGTGGCCGTCATGCATATGTGGGCGCCGCATCTCCAATTCCCGTCCGCCTACCGCGGCGCGATGGAAAGAGCAGGACGGGACATTCCGCACTTTAAGGAGAGACTGATTTGCTACCAAATGTACCGGGCGCTTGACGGACTGCGCTTCTACGCCAAGAAGGACGACGCAAGCGGATATCGGCTCATGAAGCATATGCTGGGCGAGCTGACGAAAGATCTGTTACCGAACAACGGAAAATAAAGACGTAAACGAACCTGCCGGCAACCATTTTGCGGCAGGCTTTTTTGGCTTCTCGTTATGCAGGCGGTTAGCTTATCCGTTACCGGATACTCTTCCCCCGATTCGTAATCCAAAGCAAGAAATTATAGAGCGCAGCAGACAAGTTAAAGATGGTTTTTAAAATCTCATAAATGTAAACAATTAGGTAATAATTAGTATTGCTCACCTGCATCAGGCAGCGCATATCTAACGATTGCGGCGAGGATGAATATAAGGAATCAATGAAAGGATGAATTGAATGGGAATACGATTAGAAGGTAAAGTAATTGTCATCACAGGCGGCGCAAGCGGACTGGGAAACGCAACTGCGATGGAAGCAGCAAAAGAAGGCGCGAAACTGGCGTTGGTCGATCTGAAAGAAGACGCACTGGAACAAGCCAAACAAGAAATTTTGGCAAAATATCCGGAGACACAAGTTCTTACGATTACCGCGGATGTCTCGGATGAGGCTGCTGTGAAACGTTATGTGGATGAGACTGTAAAATCCTTTGACCGTATCGACGGGTTTTATAACAATGCGGGCATTGAAGGCAAGCAAGCGCTCATCCCCGATTACGATGTTCAAGTCTTTCAGAAAGTCATTGACATTAACCTGATGGGTGTGTACTTCGGTATGCGCTATGTCATTCCCGTAATGAAGAATCAACAATACGGAAGAATTGTCAACACCGCTTCGGTCGGCGGTATTCGCGGCGTTCTTAACCAGGTTCCATATGTTGCAAGCAAGCACGCGGTTACGGGGATGACCAAAAATGCCGCACTCGAATTTGGCCGTTACGGGATCATTACGAATGCGATCGCACCAGGTGCCATCTTGACGCCGATGGTTGCAGGCGCCTTCAAGCAGGTGAATCCGGAGGATCCAAAGAAGGCGGAGGCGGAATACGCACAAAACAATCCGACGAAGCGCCTAGGTCTTCCTGAAGAAGTCGCCAAGCTTGTGGTATTTCTACTGAGCGAAGACTGCAGCTATGTCAGCGGGCAAACCATCGCTATCGACGGCGGAGAGTCGAATTCGTACGGTATTGTTTGATTTGCATGAATCCATGACTAAACTCCCTGCTTTGGCGGCAGGGATTTTTTCGTATGCTTTTCATTTGTGAGAATCGCTAGCGTTGCATTAATGCACTCGAATGTCTGCATGATAAATATACGAAATAGCTGACGACCGCTGCTTATCTCAAGTTTCGCGCTTAGAACGCAAAAACAGCGCCGGTCCAGCGCTGTTTTTGCGTTTCGATGACCTATTCAATTAACAACCGTTCCATTACATACGGCAGCGGCCTTATGCCGAAGGAAGCGCCCGGATCTCCTCCGCCGACAGCGCGGCGTCGTAGATGCGCAGCTCGTCGATCATGCCTTTGAACGGGGTATCCCAGTAATTGACGCCCAAGGCGAACAAGGCGTTGTCGGTCGTAAATACGTTCGGGAAGCCTGTTCCCGCAAACTTCGCTTCTCCGTCCAAGTAGACCGTCACCTGGCCGTTATTCACGACGAATGCGATATCGACCCATTGGTTCAAAGGCATTGACGTGCCGGTCGATGCGTCGTACCAGGCCGTTCCCGACCACAGCATCGTCGGCTGCGTCTCGCCCGGGCCTCTCGGCACGAGGCTGATCCAGCGTTCGGGCGAAGCGGCGCCGAAAAATGCCGGCGTAAACTGGTTTTCCCGGTCCAGATAGACGGACATCGCCACCGTGTAGACGCCGCCGGAAATAAGGCCGTTCGGCAAGCGAATGCCGGAATTGCCGTCGAATACGGCCGCCTGGCCTTCCGCCCTGTCCGCGAACGATATCGCTCCTCCCGTATTGTCGGCTCTATTTCCCGTAACCGTGCCGCCGGCAAGCCCCGTCTCGTCGCTCAAGTCGCCGTCAAACTTATAGTGCGCCACCGGTCCCTCTACAACATGAATCATGTAGGAAGCCGTTGCCCCGCCGCCGTCGGCGGCTGTCGCGGTGATCGTCGCGCTGCCTGCGCTCACTCCGGTCACGATGCCGGAAGACGCGTCAACCACGGCGACCGACTCGTTGTCCGAACTCCAGATCAGCTGCCGATTGCCCGTCCATTCCGGCGTAATCGCAACCGCTTGCGGAGCAAACGTACGGCCGACGGAAACTCTCTTTTCCGCAAACCCTAACGAAATCCCTTCAACCTTCAGTTCGGTGTCAAACACCAGCTCCCTAATTTCCTTCGGCGTCAATATGCCCTCGTAAACGCGCAGCTCATCCATCAAACCTTTGAACGGCGTATCCCACCAGTTCACGCCAAGAGCGAAGACGCCGCCGCCGTCAAATAGATTCGGGAATCCGTTGCCGGTAAACTTCAATTCCCCGTTGACGTACAGCTTTACCGTTCCGTTCTCCACCGTAAAGGACAAGTGAGACCATTCGCCGGCGGCGATCGTCATGCCCGAGACGGCGTCATACCAGACTGCGCTGCCCGACCATAACATGGTCTGATTGCCCGCCGGTCCTTGCGGCAGCAAGCTGATCCAGTTCGTGTTGTCCTTCGCTCCGAAGAAGGTGGTCGTATACGTATTCAACTCCTGCGGGTTGACCCACAGCGCGACGGAATAACTGCCGCCTTCTATCAGCCCGTCCGGCAAGCGTACGCCCGAGCCGCCGTCGAATACGGCCGCCTGCCCGTATCGTCCCGGCGCATACGTCAACTTGCCTCCCGCATTGTCGATACGGCTGCCCGTGACCGTTCCCGCTTCACGCTTGTTCAGCTTCTCGCTCAAATCGTTCTCGAAGGCGTAATGCGCCGTTAACTCCGCCTTTTGATACGGCAGCAGCGTAACGGCAAACGTTCGGCTTCCGGATTCCGTTCCTTTCGTCACCGTAGCGGTCAGCGTCGCCGAAGCCGGTTCGGCATCGGATTCCGGACGGGTAATGACGCCTTGAGCGGTGACGACCGAAGGATCGGACGTTTGCCATTCAATTTGCGAATAACGGGCCCCTTCCGCCGGCAAATGCAAATCCGAAACGACGGCGGACAGATTGCCGAGGTCGATATCATTCAGAACATCCTGCACCAGCTGCTTGTCGGTCCGATCGCGCAGCTTGCTGCCCCAGATCGAGACGCCCTGATCGGACAAGACCGTAAACACAAAGTCGTAGTTCCGCGATACGGGATTCCACTGCTTAAGGAAAACCCCTTTATAGACCTGGCCGCCCGTCGTCAATTCGGCATAATAGTCGCCGACCAGCCGCCAGCTTCCCGTTACGTCTCCGGAAATGGTGCGGTCCCGGTTCAGCCGCACGAGCTTCGCTTTTTCCACCGCCTCCGAATAGGACTTGCCATGATCGACCCATTGATAATCCCCGGCCAACTGCGCCTCGCTCACTTTGGCCAGCTTCTCGCCCGCATATCGGTAAGGTGCGGCAACCAGCCAGCCGTCTTCGTTCATAAACAGCTGATGAACCCGAACCTCATGCGCCTCTCCCCTGCCCGGGAATCTCGTGTGGAACACCAGAAGCTTTTGCCCCGTCGCCTCGTCGAAATAAAGCGAGTTGTGGCCGGGCGATACGTAGCCGACGCCAGCACCCTCGCCCGGTTCTCCAATCTTCCGTTCGAACAGGAAGTTGCCCATCAGTTTGTTGCCGTATGGATCGTTTGCGGTATCCGTGGGCAGAACCGCGTTTTGACCGGATGCGTCGACATAAGGTCCTTCCGGCGATTCCGCCCGGAACAGCCGCATGTTGTAGCCGCCGTCGGCGCCCAGCCAGCCGTAGGTTACGTTCAGGTAATAAAAGCCGCTCTTCTCGTCGTATCGGATATACGGACCTTCGCCGGACTTGCCGAATCCGCCCGCGATTTTCGTACCGAAGTATCGGTCGATCAGCCGTCCGTCCTCGGTGGTGCCGTCCGTTCCGGGATAGATCGGCCGGCCCGTCTCCTTGTCGATCTCCAGCAAGAAAATGCCGCCCGACCAGGAGCCGTACGTCATATACAATTTGCCGTCGGCGTCGTAGAACAACGTCGCATCAATTGCATTCGGATAGACGCTGTTCCGGTACGAGCCGTTGCCGTTGAACCAGGCGGCCGATTCCTCTTCCAGCACGCCGTCCTCAATCAGCTGCGGGATGTTCGTGTTCGTCCAAATTTTGTTCACGTCGCTGTCGGCATCGTATGCCTCCTGTCTCGTAAAACCGGAATAGACGATCGTGTCGACGTATTCATACGGCCCCTCGATATGACGCGCGGCTGCGATGCCGATGGCGGAGCGGATGTAAGTCGACGAGGCCGAATAATACATCAGATAAGCGCCTTTCGTACCGTCCTCGTTCAAGTAGTCCGGATTCCACATGACGTCGGGCGCCCATATCGCAAATCCGCCCTTGCTGTCGGCATCGTCTTCGCCCGCCCAGGCGAACGATTCGGCCAAATTGGCGGACAGATCGCCGAACAGCGCGTTGCCCGTCGCCACGTAACCGTTCGTAAAGCGCGTCCAATGCCGCAGGTCGGTCGATTTGGCCGCTTCGATATGCGTGCCGAACACGTAATACGTATCTCCATCCTTAATGATGGACGGATCGTGGACGGACGCTTCTCCAAACGTCGGGGCCGGCTTGTCGGGTTCCTCCGACTCGGACGGATTGCCCGGATAAACTGGCATCGGTACAAGCGGCTTGTCGCGGAATTCCGGCTTTGTCTTCGACTTGGCATTGACGTTTACGCTGCCAAGACCGGTAATGACGATGACGACGTCCGACTCAATCAACAAATCCGCAATCGACGTGCCATCTTCGACATGCAGCTTAACATTGCCCCCGATGACCAATTGCCCGACGGTTCCATGAAGCAGCTTCAGCCCGTACTCCGCCAGCGATTCCGAGACGATCCTCCCGAACCGGCCCGACAGCTCGATGACAGTATCCGCAGGCAATCCTGCTCCAATGACAACAAGCTCATAGCCTTCGCCGGTAAGCCCAGCGCCTTCTTCCAGCCTTGCGCCGCTTAGGACAAGCAGCTCCCCGATGCCGGCATTGCCGTTGACGACCAGGCGTACGCTGCCGTTTTTCTTGTTCACAAAAGCCTTCGCAATCGACGAATCGTTGATGTATACGCTGTCCGTACCGCCGCCGGCGACGCGGAGCGTCCCTTTGACCGTCACATTGTCGAGCGTCACATCGCCTTCGCCGATTCCTTCGGTCAGGTATAAATCGCCTTCGATCACCGCGTTTTTCAAAATGACGTTCGGGCTGCCGATCACCGCGTTTCGCGTCGCGACGCCGTCGACGACTCCGGCCCGATTCCAAATTTCGCCGGATATATTGTCCAGCAGTCTGACCGCTTCCGCCCTTGTAATCGGGTTCCGAGGCTTAAAGCTGCCGTCAGGGTAACCGCTTACAAATTGCTGCCCGATCAGCGCAAGCACCGCCCCTTTGCTCCAGGCCGGCAGCGTATCGACGTCCGAGAGCGCGGCGGCCGTCCCGCCCGCAGGCTCGATGCCGAAAGCCGCCGCCAGTGCGACCGCCGCCTCTTGCCGGCTGATCGCATCGTTCGGGCGGAACGTGCCGTCCGGATAACCGTTCATATATCCGGCCGCAACCGCCTTACGCACATCCGCATCATAGCCGCTTGTCGGTGCCACATCCGTGAACGGATTGTCCGCAAGCTCCTTATATTGATAAATTCGGTTCACCAGAACGGCGAATTCCGCCCGCGACACGGGCCTGTTCGGCTTGAACGTGCTGTCCGCATATCCTTGAACGAGCCGTTTGTCCTGCCATTTCAAGATGTCGGCCTCCGCCCAGTGTCCCTCAATATCATTTAACGGAACGGCTGCCTGGGACATTGCGCCCGTTGCCGAGGTTGAAACCGCGGCTGCATCGGAATGCCCGCTGCCTCCTGAAGCGGCACCGGCCAGCCCGGCAGGCAGCATCAGCAAAACCGCCAGCGCCGCCGATAGAAACCGAATGGCATTCCTCTTTAAATTCATCGTCTTCATGCCTTGTTTTCCCTCCCGATCGAATAGTCGTCTTGCGAACAAAGCTCCCGAAATCCGGTTCCGCACCCCCCCCCCCTTCTTGCGCCGTTTAAACGCTTTCATAAAATCGTTTGACTCCGTTTCGCCCAGATGATTGACTCCTTCGTCCGCGTTAACGACGCTCATATGTTTAATAGTTTTGTTAATATGTTTCTATCTTTATTAACAATATAATCATAATCCGGGCGCCCCCGTTCGTCAACGGCCATTTTCCCGGCTCGATCTATATGGACGAAGGTTGCATTATATCGGACAATGGACCTATATTCAGACTGGGAAGCATCTCGCAAAGACGGCACCGGCGAGCGGATTCCAAAATTTACAGGACTAGCCGTCATCCTGCAGGCATCAAAAAAACAGCGCCGGTCCAGCGCTGTTTTTTGGCGAATTCGATATTCGATTGATAAGCGTTCGATTATTCTCCGCCCATGAATACGTAGCGGCAAATGACAAGCACCGCCAGCACCCACATGAGCCAGTGGATTTTGTATTTGCCTTTGCCGGCCACATTGGCGACCGCAGCCAGAAGCACGTACGACACGATGCCGAAGGAAATGCCAGTAGCGATGCTGTAGGCCAGCGGCATCAGCGCCAGCGTCAGAAACGCCGGAATGGCGTATACCATGTCGGAGAAGTCGATTTCCTTGACGGATTGCATCATCAGAACGCCGACGATAATGAGCGCGGCCGACGTAGCTGCACCCGGGACGAGCGCTACGAGCGGCGACAGGAACAGCGCCAGCAAGAAGCAGACGCCCGTTGTCACGGCCGTCAGGCCGGAGCGGCCGCCCTGCGCGATGCCTGCGGAGCTTTCCACGTAAGCCGTGACGGTGCTTGTGCCCAACACGGCGCCGCCGCCGACGCCGATCGCATCGACGAGCATCGCTTTGCCGACGCGCTTTTTGCCCTCAACAGGGTCTTTCATAATGCCTGCGCGGTTGGCCGTACCGACCAACGTACCGAATGTGTCGAACAATTCTACGAACGTGAACGTCAGAATGACCGTGATCAGTCCGACTTCAATGACGCCCGCAAAGTCGAAGTGCCAGAAATTCATTTCGCCGAAGTTCGGCACCCATGTTTTTCCTTCCAGCTCCTCGCTAATATTAACGTGGCCCGTCAGCAAAGCGATGACCGTCGTGCCCAAAATGCCGAACAAAATCGCGCCAGGCACGCGGAGCACCATCAAAATGGCAATCAGCGCAATCGCAATCAACGTGAAAATAACCGTTTGATCGTGGAAACTGCCGAGGCCGATAACCGTTTCATATCCGGCAAGCGGCGTGTACGCATCCGCTTCAAACGCTCTTGGAGAGCTCAGGTTGATCGTCATCAGGCCGCTGTTTTTCAAGCCGATGATCGTAATGAACAGACCGATGCCCACCGTAATCGCGTGCTTCAAGCTGTCCGGCACGGCGTCAATGAGCATTTGGCGAACTTGCGTCACCGTCAAAATAATAAAGATGATACCGGAAATAAATACCGCCGTAAGGCCCATCGCAGGCGAAATCGGCGTGTCGGTCGCTGCCGAAGCCAAAATAACCGATGCGAAATAAGCGTTAAGACCCATGCCCGGCGCCAGCGCTACCGGAAAGTTGACGAACAATCCCATCGCGATCGAAAAAATGCCCGCGGCCAGCGCCGTCGCGATAAATACGCTTGTCCAGGTGAGCCCAGTCGGCTCCAAAATGCTGGGGTTGACGGCCAATATATAAGCCATCGTCATGAAAGTCGTCAAACCCGCCATAATTTCCGTTCTGACATTTGTTCCGAGTTCCTTCAAACGAAAGAGACGCTCCATTGTTGAACAGATACCTCCCAAAATTGTGATGGAACAAACAAACAAAGCCTGGCAGCATGCGTAAAAGCAATACTCTCAGGCTTTGCAAAAAGGGGAAATGTTATCCGCCGGACCGGTGCGGACGGTTCCCGCCTTTCGTAGCCAGATCATTTACGGTGATCGGTAGAGACTCTCAAGCCGATTCTTGAGTTTATACGAAAGAATATGCGTTTGTTGTTATCCGTTAACAATTCTAATGAGGCCGGGAACGGTTTGTCAACATATTTTACGAATATTCGCCATAATTCTTAAAACAACATTCGCATTTGCAGCGTTTACATTGGCAAAAGCTCCGCCATTAGACCTAATTCGCAGCCGCTTCCACCAAACAATTCCAGCTTATATGCTCGCATATTGAGCTAACGAATCTGAGAAGCGCTAAACTCCCCGACGCACTCCCTCATACGAGCTAACGAATCTGAGAAGCGCTGAACTCCCCGGCGTAC
>CALAWP010000035.1 GCA_937895345.1 uncultured Paenibacillus sp.
CTGATATGTTCAAGACGACGGTAGGCCGAAGAGCTACAATTTCACCACACTTTTAGAAAATGCAACGAACCACAGATTCGCTATTCGCAGAAATTTGGGGTCTTTCGCCTCATTTTTGCCTGAATAAGCTTTCTGGGATTCGTTGCATTTTTCAACCCCCTATTTTCCCTAAATTAAGGCTCCTGCGATTCGTTACAAATCAGATCGCCAGCTGCCGTCGTGAACATCGGCCCGTTACCCTACATCCAACCATACATAGGTGCAGCTGACCGCCAGTACTTGCTTTCCCCCTTGCTTGCTCCGTCCGCACCAATCGCCAGCACCGTACCTCTCCGATCCCCCACGCTGACAAAACTAACACTGGTTACCCGCCCGCATCCTCACTTTTGCCGCTATCCAGACGAATCGCATTTTTGAAGAACTTTAGCTACTGAAACAACAACCGTTAATGTGACGTCTAACAAGGAAAGAAAGGTGGTTAAGCGGATGATAGATACAAGTAAGCTGTGTAAAAACGCGTGCATTTTTTTCGTAGTTCTGCTGCTCGCTGCCTGTTCAAATACGGGAATTACCCCAAGCAACAGCGATGCCTCTTCTTTGTCCGAGAATGAACAGCCTCCGGCAACCGGCGTAGTCCCGTCAACTGCATCATCTCTCTTAAACTCTCCATCGCCGGATGCCATGAGCTACCCGGTAAGAAAGGCAGCGGAAGAGGCTGAAAAGCTCAAGCGAACAGGCGAAATTAAAATAGATCAAATTGAAAACGAAGGTGTTGAAGGCGATTTGCTGGAAACGGTCATGACATTGCTGGAAGCCGTCAAAAATAACGACGAGGAAACGAAACGCAAGCTTCATTACGATCCGTCGCAGCTCACTTTTGATGCCGTTGTGGAACCGTTTATTCATGCGTTTACGAAAATAGAGCTGGACAACACAGATTTAGAACATATGATGGATGGATATGATTTTTACAGCGAAGCAGCGATTGCCAACATCACTTCAATCAGATTGGATAGGCAACTGCAGGAGTACGAATCCATCGGTCAGTACATTTTTGTCAAAATAGACGGCCAATGGCTCATGTATCGTTCCTATTAGAAGTATAATTAGCCCTCTTCTAAGGAACAGGCCGGAGGAGCTCCCTCCTCCGGCTGCACAAAACGGTACGCAGCATCTTTCAGATCAGCCGGCTCGGAAGAAATAAGACTCGCGCCAAGTTTAGCAGCCTAATTCATATAAGGTTACAGTCCGAGTCCGCGGCCATTTCCGGACTCACCTTATTGGCCGTTACCGCCCGGGGGAACCAGTTCCGCCAGGCCGTTCATATACGGACGAAGCGCCTCCGGAATGCGGATCGTACCGTCCTCCCGCTGATGGTTCTCGAGAAGCGGGATCAGGATGCGCGGCGTCGCTACAGCCGTGTTGTTCAGCGTGTGGCAGTACTTCAACGAGCCGTCTTCCCCGCGGTATCGGATGTTGGCCCGGCGCGCCTGGTAATCCAGCAAATTCGACGACGAATGCGTCTCACCGTACGAGCGGCGGCTTGGCATCCATGTCTCGAGATCGTATTGCTTGAACGTCTTGTGACCCATGTCCCCCGTACATACCGCCACTTGCCGGTACGGCAGCTCCAGCAGCTGCAGCAGACGCTCCGCATTGGCCGTAATTTCCTGCAGCAGACGCTCCGACTCCTCTTCGTCGCCTCGGCAGAGCACGACCTGCTCCACTTTGGCGAATTGATGCACCCGATACAAGCCGTGCACGTCGCGTCCGGCCGAGCCGACCTCGCTGCGGAAGCACATCGAAGCCGCAGCCAGCCTGATCGGAACGTCCACATTCACCACTTCCCCCGCATAATAAGCGACGAGCGGAACCTCCGACGTGCCGGCGAGATACGCCTCCTCATCCTCCAGCTTGTAGCTGTTGTCCCGTCCTTGCGGAAAATATCCCGTATGCTGCATGGCGTTCGGCCGCACCAAAATCGGCACTTCCATCGGCTCAAAACCGCGTTCCAGCAGCACGTCAAGGGCCATCTGCTGCACGGCGCGATGGAGAAGCGTCCCTGCGCCCTTTAAATAATAATGCCGGCTGCCCGACGTTTTCACGCCTCTCGCGACGTCGATCATGCCGTGCAGCTCTCCGAGCGCCATATGATCGCGCGGCTCGAAGCCGAAGTCGGCCGGCTCGCCAACCCGCTTCAGCTCGACGTTGTCCGCGTCCGAACGGCCGATCGGCGTATCGTCCGATATACGGTTCGGCACGCGCCCGTGCAGCTCGGCGAAGGCCGCTTCGGCCAAACGAAGCTCATCGTCCAGCTGCGCCAGCCGCCGGCCAATCGCTTGCGACTCCGCCTTGAGCGTCTCCGTCTTGGCCTTCGCCTCTGCGGCCGTGTCCGCCCCTTCTCCGCGCCGCTGCATCAGCCGGCCGATTTCCTCCGACAGCCGATTGCGCGTCTCCCGCAGCAGCTCCGTCTCGCGAACAAGCGCCCGCTTCCGCGCGTCCCGTTCGAGCAATTCGGCAATCGACAGCTTCATTCCCCGCAGCTCCGCCGACCGCTGCGCCTCCTCCGCATGTTCCCTGATCCATCTGATGTCCAACATGTACACCGCTCCTTTGTGGCTAAAAATAAAATAAGCGCCCTAATCCACATGGGACGAGGAGCGCTTGTCTCGCGGTGCCACCCAAATTGACCGAACGGAGCTTCGCCGTCCGATCCTCTTTGTTCCGCGATAACGGGCGGATTCCGGTTAACTTAGGACAGGCGGCGCTGCGCCGGCTGCCTTGACGAGAACGCCTCCGAGTTGGATGCTCTTCACTGGCATGATCCCGTTATTCGCTTTGCACGTAATTATAACTCAGAGGTTAGATCAGAGCAAGCTGCGGCAACCCGCTAAGAAGCTGTCCAAGATACAGCTTGTTCACAATGCAGCAGTTCGCAGATATCATCTGACTAAACTTTGCAGCAACTCTGGGCGTGAGCTTACAACGAAGAAACTCATTTAGCCGCCTTCAGCTTTATTTCCTTTGCATTAGGAGCATGGCAGGACATTGTTAAAGTACATGCCCAAAAAATCACCGCGATCATCCCTACCAAGGCCCCCAGTATGCACACACCGAACCACCCCGCCCAAGAGTAAATCCAGGTCGACGCGGCTGCGCCTGCTGCGCTGCCTAAGGAATAAAAAATCATGTACCCTGCAGTCAGTCTGCTCCCCGCTTCTGGACGAACGCTTAATATCATGCTTTGATTCGTAACGTGGACCGCCTGCACCGCGAAATCCAACATAATGACCCCAATGATAAATAGCCACATGGAATGCTGCAGCAACCCTATTGGCAGCCAAGAAAACAATAACAGGAACAAAGCGATGCCTGTCGTGCGTTGCCCCAATCCTCGGTCTGCAAGCCGTCCCGCACTTCTGGCGGCCAACGCCCCCGCTGCACCTGCAAGTCCAAATAATCCAATGACGCTGTGGCTGAACGAAAGCGGAGGGGAGCTCATCGGCAATACCATGGAGGACCATAAAATACTGAAGTCCGAAAAAATGAAGAAGGCAAGCAGTCCGCGAATTCTCAATAACGGAATTTGAATGAATAAATCCTTCATGGAGCGGAGCATCCCCACGTATGTGTTTTGCCTTGGCGGACGCCGTACAGCGGGTGTAACGGTTCGGAATAGATAAGCCATACAGACCATGATTACTGCCGTGACGATATACACGGATCGCCATCCGGCAATATCCTCTAAAGTCCCCGAGAAGGTGCGGGCCAGTAGAATCCCGATTACGATACCGCTTGTAACGACTCCAATGGTCCGTCCGCGATTGTGTTGCGGCGCTCGATCAGCCGCAAATGCCACAAGGACTTGTGCAACGACAGCCTGGAATCCAACCATTCCCATCCCGAGAAATAGAAATAACGTATTCGAAGCTAACGCCACGATACTTAATGCGATCGCTATAAACACCAACATCCCGGTTGCGAGCCGACGTGGATCAAGCAAATCCCCCAGCGGGACCAGAAAAAATAATCCAAATGCATAACAAATCTGTGTCACAGTAATTACCGTACCGATGATCGTGCTATGGATGTCAAATTCCATAGCAATCGAATCGAGCAGTGGTTGTGAAAAATAAACCGTGGCTACTGCCGAGCCGCAGATGACTGCATAAAGTAAAACCGCAGCGTGCGAAAGTTGAGCTTGTGACTCCATGTTTTTCAGACGGAACTTCGAAATACTTGACATTGAACAATCTCCTTATTGTACCGATCGGTATTTTATATTTCAACCAATATACTCATGAATAATCAATGATGTCAATAAAAAGTTGACCTGTATGAAGTGGTTTGATAACATATTAATGTACCAAAAGGTATTTTATGAGGAGGCGTTATGGCTAGAATTCGAGAATTTGATGAACAAGAGGCATTAACAGAGGCTATGCACGTATTTTGGGAGAAAGGGTACGAGGCTGCTTCGCTGAGTGACCTGACACGTCGCATGAAGATTCAGAAACCTAGTTTATATGCTGCATACGGAGACAAATTGTCTTTGTTTGAA
>CALAWP010000036.1 GCA_937895345.1 uncultured Paenibacillus sp.
CTCGAGTGCAACCTGATCAAGCAGCATCACCCGCGCTACAACGTGCTGCTGAAGGACGACAAGTCTTTTCCTTATATTAAAATTACGAACGAAAAACATCCGCGCCTGGAAGTTACCCGGCGGGTGACGAAGGATAAAGGTAAATATTTCGGTCCTTATCCGAACGCTTTCGCCGCGCAGCAAACGAAGAAGCTGCTGGACCGGCTGTATCCGCTGCGCAAATGCAAGACGCTGCCGGACAAAGTATGCTTGTACTACCATATCGGCCAGTGCATCGCGCCGTGCGAATACGAGGTGGAGCCGGGAACGTACGATACGATGGTGGCCGAAATTGCGAAGTTTTTGAACGGAGGCCACGATGCGGTCCGCGAGGAGCTGCAGCGCAAGATGGAAGCGGCGGCGGAAGCGCTGGAGTTCGAGCGGGCGAAGGAATACCGGGACCAGATGGTCGCCATCGACGCCGTGATGGAGAAGCAAAAAATAACGATGAACGACGCGATGGACCGCGATATCTTCGGCTACGCCACGGACAAGGGCTGGATGTGCGTGCAAATTATGTACATGCGGTCGGGCAAGCTGATCGAGCGGCATGCGTCCACCTTCCCGTACTACGGGGAAGAGTACGACGACTTTATGACGTTTGTGACGCAATATTACAGCGACAATCCTGCCTTGCCGAAGCAAATTTTGCTGCCGCATCCGCCCGAGAACGACGCGGAGCGGGAGGAGGAGACGGTCCAAGCGCTCCAAAGCTGGCTGAAGGTGAAGGTGCTGCTTCCGCAGCGCGGCCGCAAAAGCGAAGCCGTGCAAATGGCGCAGGACAACGCCAAGGTGATGCTGGAGGAAAAGTTCCGGCTGATCGAACGCGACGAAGAGCGGAGCGTCAAGGCTTCCCGTTCGCTCGCCGAATGGCTTGGCCTGGACAACGTCAGACGAATCGAGGCGTTCGACAACTCCAACATTCAGGGCGTCAATCCGGTGTCGGCGATGGTCGTGTTCACGGACGGGAAGCCGGACCGGAAGGAATACCGCAAGTACAAGGTAAAGACGGTGCAGGGCCCGGACGATTACGAAACGATGCGCGAGGTTATTCGGCGGCGGTACGAGCGGGTGCTGAAGGAGGGGCTGGCGCCTCCCGATCTGATCGTGGTGGACGGAGGCAAAGGCCAAATATCGGCCGCGCTGGACGTGCTTGAGAACGAGCTGGGGCTGTTCATTCCGGTATGCGGTCTCGTCAAGGACGCCAAGCATAAGACCGCCCAGCTGATGACGGGCGATCCGGCCGAGATCGTGCCGCTGCCGCGCGACAGCCAGGAGTTTTATTTGCTGCAGCGCATTCAGGAGGAGGTTCACCGCTTCGCCGTCTCGTTTCACCGGGAGCAGCGGGCCAAGTCGATGGTAGAGTCGAGGCTGGACTCGATTCCCGGCGTCGGCGAAAAGCGGCGCAAGCTTCTGTTGAAGCATTTCGGCTCGCTAAAACGGATTAGAGAGGCTTCCGTCGAAGACTTCAAGCCTCTCTCGATCGGCGACAAGCTCGCCGCGACGATTATAGCCGCTCTGCAGGACGACCCGCCGCGTTAAACCGGCGAGGCCGTCTTTTTTTGGTTCCACAGCTTGAGAAGGTAAGCGATCAGCACCGGCAGCAAGATAAAGAAGACGGCGGACGCCATATCCGCGGCCGAACCGGCCATAAACAGCATCGTCGCTACCGCCACGCTGTTGAAGATGGCATGGGTGAACATGGCGGTAATGAAGCCGTAGCGGACAAAGATAAAGCTGAACATCAATCCGATAATCATCAGCTCGATCAGCCGGGTCGTCGACGGATAAAACGGATAATTGACGTGCCCGAGAGCCCAGAAGAAGGTCGGCAGCAGCGCCGCCGCAAACGTATGCCGGAACCACTTCCGGAACAGCCCGATGCCGAACAGGCGGAAGACGGCTTCCTCCGAAATGGCCGCCGCCCAGGCGAGCACGGGCATGAGCCACAGGACGGACACGTTGTAGGGCGACATCAGGACGTCGCTGGTGCTCCAGGTGCCGATGACGAATTCCAGGCCGCGGAAGATGAGCGGCTGAAGGCCGAGCATAATAAGCGCAAACAAATACGAGAGACCTGCGCTGCGCCATACGTGGTTCCCGTAGCCGGGTTCGCCGAGGCGCGGCCACAATCGCCGCCCCTGCGCCTTCCAGAGGCCGTCGCCGGCAACGAGCGAGAAATAGATCGAGGCGGCCATCGGCACGCTGAGCATGACGGTCAGAATCATCGTAAAGACGAGGAAGGCGTTATCCATCAGCTGCTCGCCCTGGCTCGCTTGAAGCCCTTTGATCATGTTCAGGTTCATAACGGCATAGGTGACGAAAAAGATCGCCGTTAGCACGGAGCCGTATTTGAACGACGTATGTTTGCGATACAGAATCGCATAGACGATGGCGAGAATGCCAAGAATGATGCTCATCAATATATATCCGACGCCGACCAGCCAGCCGGCCAGCTTGTCTTGTTTTTCGACGTAGTCGATATAATCGGAAGGCGCCTTGAAGGACGGCTTGTATGTCGTGACGATCGTCTTGCCGTTAACCGTTCTCGTTTCGAGCGACGCCGACAAGGAAGCTTCGCCGATGCGGTTGCCGGGATCGAAGATCGTCCATCTTCCTTTTTCCGAACCGTCCACCGCTTCGAATTGGTCGGTGAGGGACAGCCGTTCCTTCAGCGTCGCGTCGACGGCGGCGGCCTGCTCTTCCGCGGCCGGAATGTCGCCTCCGACTCGGAAGGACCATGCCGTCACCGCTTCATTATACATGTGCACGTAGACGAAGCCGCTCCCTTGTCGGTCGGCAAACTTGACGGCCACCTGATACGTATCCGTCGGCAGCTGCTTATCGTAGCGCTCTTCATATTGCTCGAGCAGCTTTTCTTTGGACAAGTAGCCGGTCAGCAGCTTGTCGGTTTGATGGACGGCTTGCGCGGAATCGACGGACAAGCCGAGATGCCCGCTGGCAAAGTCGGCCGCCGCCCGCTCGGCTTCGGCTTCGGGAATGACTCTGCCTCCGTATTCGTGCTTCTGCATGTAGGATACCGTAGGGACGATCTCCATAACGACGAATATGACGGCAAATACGAGCGCGGCCCAAATGTAGCGCCGCCATTCATTAGGTTGGATAAGTTCGTTCATGCTTCACCTCTGCAGCTTCGTAATCATTCATTCACTACCATATCACAATGCAGGGTAAATTATCCATGCCAAGGGTCGTTTATACGGCGCATACGCGCTCAATCCATGGAGGTGCGTCATGAAGGCGTTTATTTTGGACCGGGACGGCGTCATTAACGAAGGGAACAACATTAACCGGCCCGATCAATTCGTCCTGCTGCCCGGGGTGCCGGAAGCGATCCGCGAGCTGAACCGGCTGGGCTACGAAGTGTTCGTCGCGTCGAATCAGGGCGGCGTCGGGCTGGGGCATATGAGCAAAGCGGCCTTAAAAAGGGTCGACGAATATATGCTGACGCTTATTCGGGAGGGGGGCGGCACGATTCGGGAGACGCGGTATTGCACCCACAAGCCGCATGCCGGCTGCGCCTGCCGCAAGCCGGAGCCGGGCATGCTCGACGCCTTGATTCATAAATACAAGATCGACCGGAGCCGCAGCTTTATGGCCGGAGACCGGGACGTCGACATCGAGGCGGGCAGACGCGCGGGCGTGCGCACCGTGTTTCTTGGGGCAAGCGTCCCTGAAGGCGTGCGCCCGGACTATCGTTTCGACCATTTGTTCGCCGCCGTGCAGGGGCTGCGCGACTGCAACGCGATCGGATAAGAAAGCGCCGGACATGGCAATAAATATAGGAACAGCAACAGCTGGAGGGGACGCTTACGGTCCTTCGGCGCCAGCTCCCGGATATTTGGCGGCGATTTCGCTGATGCACATCCGGACGGCCGGACTTAAGGCGGCGGGGTCGGCGTGAATGAGCGACGTCGTCCGCTTCGTATCCTCCAGCTCGCGGATCGGTACGACTGCCAGCTCGTTGTCCTCCAGCAGCTGCTGGCGCAAATAGGATTGCGGGAGCAGCGTTGCGGCGCGGCACGTATGGAGCAGGCGAAGAATCGCCTCGAACGAATCGATTTCCATCCGGACGTCGGGCGTCAGTTTGTACGTGTCGAACAGCTCGTCCGTCAGAATGCGGTACCAGGTTCCCTTGCTGAACAGAATCATCGGCATGCCGTTCAAGTCGCCGATATCGAGCTTCCCTTTGTTCGTGACGATCTGGTTGCGAGGCAGCACAAGCAGCAGATGGTCGTCGAACAGCGGGATGCAGCGCAGCGAAGAATCGTCGATGCGGGAGGCGACGATGCCGATATCGGCTTTGTGCTCGCGGACGTACGACACGATTTCGTGCGTTTTGCCTGTAACCGCTTTAATGTCGATTTCCGGATGGGAAACGGTCAGCGACTGGATCAGGTCCGGCAGCGTCGTCTGCAGCGTCGTCAGGCTGGCGCCGATCGTCAGGGAGGTGCGGCCCGTCGCCTTGAACTCGGACAACGTTTGCAAATATTGCAGATGGAGCCGGCGCAGCTCCAGCGTATAGTCGTAGGTAAGCTGTCCGATGCGGGTCAGCTCCAGCCGTTTGCCGACGCGGCGAAACAGCTCGACGCCGAGTTCCTGCTCCAGCCTGGCCAGCTTGCGCGACAGGGCCGGCTGCGAAATATTGAGCAGGGAAGCGGCTTTGTTCATGCTCGATTGCTCCACGATAACGGCAAAGACATGAAGCTCGTCAATCATCGGTCCATCTCCTTATAATAATAGGTTATAAGAAATTATAAAAAATAAGCAATTCCATTATAAGCTGAAAAGGAGTACGATGGGAAGTGTGGCAAATATGTGTCGGCATTTGTTGACGGGGGTATGCGCCAGCGTTAAAATGTAGAAGGTTTGTTTACTACGAAAGAGTTTACAGTCTTGAAAGGAGAAGTCATGACATGAAAGGAAATTCGTATTTCTCGCGCAAGCTGCACTCGCTGCTCGGGATCATCCCGCTGGGCGGGTTCATCGTCGTTCACGGCCTGACGAACTTCCAGGCTTACGAACGCGGTCCGGAAGGCTTCGACAAAGGCGTGCACTTCATCAACAGCTTGCCCCTCTTGCCGCTGCTCGAGATTTTCGGCATCTATCTCCCGCTGCTGTTTCACGGCATCTACGGCTTGTACGTTGCCTACCAGTCGAACTCGAATCTGGGGCGCTTCAGCTACGGGAGAAACTGGGCGTTTACCGCGCAGCGCGTAACGGGCGTCATTACGTTCGTCTTCGTATTTTGGCACGTTTACCAGACCCGCATGCAAGTTTATTTGGGCAACATTACGCATGAAGAATTGGGCTCGACAATGAACCATATCGCTTCCAGCCCGGTCTATTTTGTTCTGTACGTGATCGGCGTTCTCGCCGCCGTATTCCATTTCAGCAACGGGCTTTGGGCGTTTCTCGTCAGCTGGGGCATTACGGTGGGCCCGCGGGCGCAGCGCGTTTCCTCTTACATTTGCATGGGCGTATTCGTCATCGTGTCCGCCTGGTTCATTTTGTCGCTGGTGGCGTTCCGCGGAGACGAGTTCAAGGAAGCCGCAAGCGCCGCTCTGGCGCTGGCCAATATCGGATAGTATGAATACAAGGAGCGAAGCATAATGGCAAAAAATAAAATTATCGTCGTTGGCGGCGGTCTGGCCGGCCTGATGGCTACGATCAAGGCGGCGGAGGCCGGCGTGCACGTGGACCTGTTTTCTCTTGTGCCGGTCAAGCGTTCCCACTCCGTCTGCGCGCAGGGCGGCATTAACGGCGCGGTCAATACGAAGGGCGAAGGCGACTCCCCTTGGGAGCACTTTGACGACACGGTATACGGAGGCGACTTCCTCGCCAACCAGCCTCCGGTCAAGGCGATGTGCGAAGCGGCGCCGGGCATTATCCATCTGATGGACCGGATGGGCGTCATGTTCAACCGCACGCCGGAAGGGCTTCTCGATTTCCGCCGGTTCGGCGGCACGAAGCATCACCGGACGGCATTTGCGGGAGCGACGACCGGACAGCAGCTGCTGTACGCGCTGGACGAGCAAGTGCGCCGCTGGGAAGCGGCCGGCTTAGTCAACAAGTTCGAGCACTGGGAATTTCTCGGCGCGGTGCTGGACGACGACGGCGTATGCCGCGGCGTGTCGGCGCAAGACCTCCGCTCCATGGAAGTGCATACGGTTCGGGCGGACGCGGTTATTTTGGCCTCCGGCGGTCCCGGCATTATTTTCGGCAAAACGACCAACTCCGTCATCAATACGGGAACGGCGGCAAGCGCCGTGTACCAGCAGGGCGTCAAATACGCCAACGGCGAATTTATCCAGATCCATCCGACGGCCATTCCGGGCGACGACAAGCTGCGGCTTATGTCGGAATCCGCGCGCGGCGAAGGCGGACGCGTCTGGACGTACAAGGACGGCAAGCCTTGGTATTTCCTCGAGGAAAAATATCCGGCTTACGGCAACCTGGTGCCGCGCGATATCGCGACCCGCGAAATTTTCCATGTGTGCGTCGATCTGAAGCTGGGCATTAACGGCGAAAACATGGTTTATCTCGACCTGTCGCACAAGGATCCGAAGGAGTTGGACGTCAAGCTCGGCGGCATCATCGAAATTTACGAGAAATTTATGGGCGACGACCCGCGCAAAATTCCGATGAAAATTTTCCCTGCGGTGCATTACTCCATGGGCGGCATGTGGGTCGACTACAACCAGATGACGAACATCCCGGGCTTGTTCGCCGCGGGCGAATGCGAATACCAGTATCACGGCGCGAACCGTCTCGGCGCGAACTCCTTGCTGTCGGCCATTTACGGCGGCATGGTAGCCGGACCGAAGGCCGTCGAATATATTAAAGGCTTGAGCCGCTCCGCCGAGGACGTCGCTTCCTCCGTCTTCGACCGCGAGACGAAGCGCCAGACGGAGAAGTATAACCGCATTCTCGGCATGAACGGTACGGAAAACGCGTACGTGCTGCACAAAGAGCTTGGCGAATGGATGACGAACAATATGACCGTCGTTCGCTTCAACGACAAGCTGGAGGCGACCATTGCCAAAATCAAGGAACTGAAGCAGCGCTACCAGAACATCAACATTAACGATACGGCGCAATGGAACAATGCGGGCGTGGCGTTCACGCGCCAGCTGTGGAACATGCTGGAGTTGTCCGAAGCGATGACGCTCGGCGCGCTGCTGCGCAACGAAAGCCGCGGCGCTCACTACAAGCCGGAATTCCCGGAACGCAACGACGAGCAGTTTATGAAGTCGACGATTGCCGACTGGACCCCGGACGGACCGAAAATTTCGTACGAGGACGTTGACGTCAGCCTGATCCCTCCGCGCAAGCGCGATTATACAACTGATAAGAAGAAAGGAGAATAAAGATGGCCGAAACGACTGTCGCTCAAAAAACCGTCAAGTTCATCATTACCCGCCAGGATACGCCGGACAGCAAAGCGTATACGGAAGAGTTCGAAATTCCGTACCGTCCGAACATGAACGTCATCAGCGCCTTGATGGAAATCCAGCGTAACCCGGTCAAATCGGACGGTACGAAGGTAGCTCCGGTATGCTGGGAATCGAACTGTCTCGAAGAAGTTTGCGGCGCTTGCTCCATGGTGATCAACGGCAAGCCGCGCCAGGCGTGCAGCGCCCTGGTCGACAAGCTGGAGCAGCCGATCCGTCTCGAGCCGATGCGTACGTTCCCGGTTGTCCGCGACCTCGTCATCAACCGCGAGCGCATGTTCAACGCGCTGAAGCGCGTGAAGGCTTGGATTCCGATCGACGGCACTTACGACCTCGGTCCGGGTCCTCGCATGGCGGAATCGAAGCGCCAATGGGCTTACGAGCTGTCGAAATGCATGACGTGCGGCGTCTGCCTGGAATCGTGCCCGAACGTCAACGACCGCAACAGCTTTATCGGTCCTGCGGCAATTTCCCAGGTCCGCCTGTTCAACGCTCATCCGACGGGCGAAATGAACAAGGAAGAGCGTCTGGAAGCGCTCATGGAAGACGGCGGCATCGAGGGCTGCGGCAACTCGCAAAACTGCGTGCGCTCCTGCCCGAAAGGCATTCCGCTTACAACGTCGATCGCGGCGATCAACCGCGACACGACCAAACATCTGTTCAAGCAATGGCTGGGCATGTAAGTTAATCGCCCGGCACGGTCTGATGATGGCTGTCCCGATGCGGCGAACTGCTGCCCGGGACGGCCTTTTTTGCGTCTTTGACGCGACGAAACCGGGTATGAAGCGGGCAGTGCTTTCGTCTTGACGTGCCTGTAAAGCGGATATGAAATCCCAGTATGATATTGATAATTATTATCAATATCATACGTGAAAACTATGCCATTTGTCAATCGATTGGAAGGCGCCGATTTTGTTGCGGCATACGTCTTTGTGCGCGATAATGAAAAGATATCCATTCGATATGCCGCTAAGCTAGGAGGATGCAGCTTGAACACCGGAATGATTGTGACTTTATCGATTTTGGGCTTGTCGGCGGCGTTGTTCGTCAGCGGCAAGGTCCGCTCGGATCTGGTCGCCGTATGCGCGCTGATCGCCCTGGTCCTGTTAGGCATTTTGAGCCCGGCCGAAGCGCTGTCCGGCTTTTCCAATTCGGTCGTCATTATGATGATCGGTTTGTTTGTGGTTGGAGGGGGCATCTTTCATACCGGACTGGCCAATATCGTCAGCGGAAAGCTGCTGAAGCTGGCGGGCCGCAGCGAGACGAGGCTGCTGGCGACCGTCATGCTTGCCGGTTCGTTGATCGGAGCGTTCGTCAGCAACACGGGCACCGTCGCGGTGATGCTGCCGATCGTCGTCAGTCTGGCGATGAGAGCGGAGGTCAGTCCCGGAAAGCTTCTGATGCCGCTCGCTTTTGCAAGCAGCCTCGGCGGCACGCTCACGCTGATCGGCACGCCGCCCAATATGGTCATTCGCGAGACGCTGATGAACGGCGGCTTCGGGGAGCTTCAATTTTTTTCGTTTACCCCCATCGGGCTGGTCTGTCTGGCGATCGGGACCGTTCTTACCGTCGTGTTGAGCAAATGGCTGCTTAAGGGGAAGGAACGAAGCGCCGGCAAGGACGAAGGCGGCCGTTCCCTGGAGGAGCTGGCCAAGCAATACCGGCTGTCGGACGATTTGTACCGCTTGCAGGCGGCGGCCGGTTCGCCGGCGGTATCCAGGACGCTGAGGGAGCTGCCGATCGCTTCGCAATTCGATTTGCATATCCGGGAAATTCGGCGCCAAAGCGCCGGCGCCAATCCGTTTTTCAAGACGATCAATATGGAAGTGGCCGGCCCGGATACGACGGTGCTGGCAGGCGATATTTTGTACGTCAAGGGCCGTTACGAAGACGCGGAGCGGTTCGCCCGGGAATACGGCTTGAAGCTGCTGGACAGCCAGGCGGAGGAGAAGGGCGGCGAAGTGCCCGAGCAAGGCGGCTACGCCAATCTCGAAACGGGCATCGCGGAGCTGCTTATTCCGCCGAATTCCCGCCATATTAACCAGCTCGTCAAGCATTCCGGCTTCCGGGAGCAATACAATGTCAACATTTTGGGCATACAGCGCAGAGGAGAGGTGGTGCTGCACCGGCTGCAGGACGAAAAAATCCGCTCCGGCGACGCGCTGCTCGTACAGGGGGCATGGAGCAGCCTGGAAAGTCTGGCGCAAGAGCATTCGGACATCGTCGTGGTCGGCCGTCCCAAGGAGGAAGCCGCCGCGATGCCGTTAAGCCATAAAGCGCCCATCGCCGCCGCTATTATGGTGCTGATGGTCGCTTCGTTGATCGCGGAGCTGTTTCCCGCCGTCGTCACGGTCATGATCGCCGCCGTCCTGATGGTGGCGACCGGCTGCCTGCGCAATATGGAAGCCGCCTATAAAACGGTCAATTGGGAAAGCATCGTTCTGATCGGCGGCATGATCCCGATGTCGGCCGCCATCGAGAAGACGGGGGCGGCGGCGCTGGCTTCGGAGCAGCTTGTCGGCAGCCTGGGCAGCTTCGGGCCGCTGGCGATGCTGGCGGGGATTTATTTTGCCACTTCGCTGTTGACCTTGTTTATCAGCAACACCGCTTGCGCGGTGCTGTTTGCGCCGATTGCGCTGGCGGCCGCCGTTCAGCTCGGCGTAAATCCGGTTCCGTTTCTGTTTGCCGTCGCGCTGGGAGCGAGCATTTGTTTTGCGGTTCCATTTTCGACGCCGCCCAACGCGCTCGTCATGTCGGCGGGAAGGTACAGCTTTATGGACTACATCAAAGTCGGCATGCCGGTGCAGCTTGCGCTGGGCGTTGCCATGGTGCTGCTTTTGCCATTATTTTTTCCGTTCTAAAAAGAAAATGCGGGCATGCTCCGCCCTTCGCGGCGAAGCATGCCCGCTCCCGTTCAAGCGGACGAATCCGCTGCTACATCCATTGCTCTCCCCAGTGCTGAATCGATTCGATGACCGGCTTCAAATCCCGTCCCTTAGGCGTCAGCTCGTATTCGATGCGCACCGGCATTTCCGGATATACTTGCCGAACCACGATGCCGAGCGCTTCCAGCTCCTTCATCCGGTCGGTCAGCATTTTATCGCTCATTTCCGGAATTTGTTCTTTAATATCCTTAAATCGCTTCGGTCCCCCAAGCAGCACTCGAATAATTCTGCCCGTCCATTTCTTGCCCAGCAGATCGGCAGCAGCTTCGTATCTTGGACACATGGTCGAATAATCCAATCGTTTCACCCCGTTTCGCGCCTGAAACACGAATAATGTCGCAAACCTGTTGACATGCCGAAAAATAAGTTAGGTCTATTGTAGCATATATACAAACAAAAAGTAAGTGCGATTGCCGATTATTCAAGCCGAATGACGGCCAAGCCGGCGAGCAGACAGATGAAGGCGGCCCATTGCAGCTTCGTCAGCCGCTCCTTGTACCAGACGACGGAGCCGATCGCCACGACAAGGCTGTTCGTGGCGAAGATGGGAGCGGCCAAATTCGCCTGGCCGGTCGCAATGGCGACCGCATACAGCTGCAGGCCGCCGTACGAGAAGGCGCCCGCCGCCAAGCCGAGCGCCAATGCGGTCCGGCTTGCCGCCTGGCCAAGCCGGGACGCCCCGCTGAGCCGCTGGCCGGCGGCGGATGCCGGACCGTCGCCCGCCGCCGGTCGGGATTGGCCGTGCGTCTCCTCTAGTACGGGCTTGCCGCCGGAATCTGCGCCATCGCCCGGCCTCGCTTGCACAGGCCGACGGTCGCTGCGGCTGGTTCCCGCCTGCGTAGGCCGACGGTCGCTGCGGCCGGCCTCCGCCTGCGCGGATCGATTATCGTTGCGGGTCGGCTCGGTTGACGCGGTCCTGTTGTCGGAATCTGCCCCCCGGTCCTCTCGGTCCGGCAGCAGAAACCAGAGCATCGACAGCGCGTAAGCGACCAGCAATACCGGCGCGCTCGGCAAGCCAAGCTCGTCGGTCACTTTAAGTCCGCCGTTCCGCAGCGCAAACATGACGACGGCGAGACCGACCAGTCCAAACCATCGTTTTTCCTTGATCGACAACGGCTCTTTTCGTTTAAGCGCAATCAATACGACCGCCAGCAGCAGAAGCGCGATGCCGGCGCCTTGCGCGAGCGCCAGCGGCTCGCCGTAGAGCCAGGTCGACATGGCGACGACCAGCACGATATTCATATTGGTCAGCGGCGAAGTGAGACTGGCCGGACCGCATTCCAGCGCCTTCATAAACAGGGCGTTGCCCCAGGCGGAGCCCGCTCCGATCAGGATGCCCGCCGCCCATGTTCTCCAATCGGCAAGGAAGACAGCCGATTTTTCCAGTACGGCGTGCACGGCGAAACCCGCGGATCCGGAGGCGTACAGGCCGAACAGAAGGAGGCGGGTCGAGCCTCCCTTCATTTGCGATACTTTCATCCACCAGCCGGCCAATCCGAACAGGACGGCGCTGCCCAGCGCGGTTAACAGCCACATGTCAAATTACTCTCCTCGGGTCAAGCGAATATTTGTCACACAATTGAAATGTTCCTGTTACCCCGCTATTACATCGCCGGGCTATGATAAGAACAAGACCCCCTTTTCATATATCTCTCTTTTGGGCCTGCGATGCAGGCCGCTTTTTTTTGTCAGCGAAGGCAGCACATAAGCCTTATTTGCCTGCGTGAATCGGCCAAGCCGCCTTATTTGATCCTCGCGCGTGCCATGCAAGTTGCCCTTGATTGTCCGCTAGGCCCTATGCCGCCTAATTTGTTTGGAATGGTCATCCATAAGTCTTACTTTATCCGCCAGCCGGACGATCAACGCCGCAAAAAAGAGGAAGGCACCTCATGCCTCCCCCTTCCGCGCCCGCGCCGCCCAAACGAGAAAAATTAAGTAACAAAATCAACGTTGCAGGTACCGCCAAAGTGCCCGCCGCGAGCTGCAAAGTCACTTTTTCAGCGCTGCAGCTCAGTCGATTGCGGCTTCGGGCGCGGCGCCGGTCAAACTGCAGAAATGATACCGAATTTTTGCGGGCAGCTTCCGTTCCGCTCTACAGCGGCACGACGACCGGTTGGCGTTGGCGGTAAAATACCCATTGCGTGAATCCGATTTCCTTCAGCCGCTTGGCGACAAGCTCCCATTCGTCCCCGACCCGGCTCGGCACATGGGCGTCCGAACCGAAGGTGACTTGCACGCCAAAGTGAAGCGCCCGCTCCAAAATGTCGTCCGAAGGGTACCAGCCGCCGCAGTCCTTCGTTTTGCCCGACGTGTTGATTTCGATGGAAACGCCGCACTCGCCGATGGTCCGAAGCGCGTCGTCGATGTGCTCGTGAGCAGGGATGTCGGAGAATGGAGGGTAATAACCCTTCATCGCGTCGATGTGCCCCAAAATGTCGAACATGCCGCTTTGCGCCGATTGCTTGATCAGCTCGAAGTAGCTTCTTTTTTCGTCAACATGCTTCGATTCGTGGAGCTTTTTCCACCGGTTGCGGTTAAAGATGCTGACGCCGCCGAGCTGATGTACGGAACCGATCAAATAATCGAAAGGAATGCCCTTGAAGGCCTCCCGGTACACATCGGCATGCTCGGGGAAAAAATCCGATTCTATACCCAGCAGCACCTCGATCCGCCCGCGATATTTGTCTTTCAGCCGCAGCACTTCCTCCACATAACCGGCAAAGGCGCTGCGCGGCATGACGGTGCTGGGAGCCGGGTGGTCTTCTTCATGATATAAGTAAGGCGAGTGGTCGGAAATGCCGATCGCCTGCAAGCCGGCGTCGATGGCCGCCTGGATATAATCCTCGATCGTGCCGTCGGCGTGGCCGCATCTGAAATGGTGGGTATGTAAATCGAATTTCAAAGCCATCACTCCTCGTATAGTATTTCTAGAACATAACTTCGAGTCATTTTCCAGCA
>CALAWP010000037.1 GCA_937895345.1 uncultured Paenibacillus sp.
TACAGAAAACCGAGAATTCATATTGTATGTTAATTGGTCAGTCGTAGAAAAAAAAGCAGGCTGGCGCTTCATTCGTTACCAGCCGCTTTTGACCAAATGCTCCATAATGGCTCTCAAATCGCCGTCGTGAACGGTTTTTTCTTCGGTTTCCCCTTTAATCTCGACTCGGGTAATGTCCAGCTTGTAATCGTCCTCCCCGTCTGCGGGACCGAAGATCAGCTCGCGCTCGTTTTCCAGACGCACCCGGTAGCCCAGCTCGCCGAACATCCCGATAAAATCGGAAACGGCGGGCTCCCGATCCGGCGGCAGCAACAACAAAGCTCGCAGCGTTTTAACCTCTCCTTGACGAATGACTTTAAAGTGAAAAATACATTCCCGCATGGCCGTTCCCCGCTTTCCGCGCCGCCACCATCAAGCCGGTAACGGCGATCTAATGTTGATAATTCGCTGACACAAGATCTTAAAGGTTAATCGCGCTTCGGCACTGTTAAAAGCACCTCCGTGCCTTCGCCGATGGCCGAGACGATTTCCAGACGGCCGCCGACGCTGTTAGCCCGCTCCTCCATGCTGAACAATCCGACCCCGTCGCCGCCGCGGGTTCGGTCGAATCCGGCTCCCCGATCCGCCACCCGCACGAGCACCTCCGTCTCCGTCTCCAAGACGCCTACTTCAGCTTCTATAACGTTCGCATATTTGGCGATATTGGTCAGCGCCTCCTGTATGACCCGGTACACGGCGGTTTCTTTCAACGGGCCTAGGCGGGATTTCAGCTCCAGACTCAGCTTGATCCGGATGCCGAAATGCTCGGCGTAATTGTCCGCGTATGTCCGGATCGCCGGCACAACGCCAAGATCGTCCAGCACGGAAGGCCGAAGCTCCCACGCCATTCCGCGCACGTCCTCCATCATCGCCGAAACGTCCGCCCGAAGCGTCTTCAGCTCCGGCAGCTCCTCGTGCTCCGCCATAAGCCGGTCGAGGCGGATCAGCAAGGAGAACAGGCTTTGACCGACTCCGTCGTGAAGCTCCCTGGAAATGCGGCGGCGCTCCTCCTCCTGAATTTCCATCACTTTGACCATCATTTCCTTCAGCTCCCGTTCGGCTTGCTTGCGCGCGGTAACTTCCGTACGTATGGCCAAATATTGATACGGCCGCCGCTTATCGTCCAGAAACGGCACAATGGTCGTATGAACCCAATAAAAACTGCCGTCTTTGGCCCGATTGCACACTTCGCCGCGCCAAACGGATCCCGACCCGATCGTTCGCCACAAGTCCCGAAAAAATTCTTTGCCGTGATACCCGGAATTGATGATGCGATGATCGCGCCCCAACAATTCTTCGCGGGCGTACTTGGATATTTCGCAAAACTTATCGTTGACGTATTGAATTTTCCCTTTGGCGTCCGTAATCGCGATGATCGATGATTCGTCCAGCGCAAACTTCACGTCAAGAAGCTGCTTCAAAGATTGTCTGGCCCGTTCCAGCAATCCGGCGTCGCCGATCTGCTCCGACAAGCTGGCGAGCAGGCCTTCTACATCCGCTCCAATGGCGGAGTGGAGATTACCAGCGGAAGCCCCGGCATTATCGGAGGCCGGAAGGTCCCTCGCACCGGTGCGGTATGGCTCAGTCAAAATGCAACAGTCCTTTCTTCAGCGCAAATTTGATCAGTTCCGGACGGGATTTCAAGCCGAGCTTGTCCATAAGATGGCTTTTGTGCGTTTCCACCGTTTTGACGCTGATGAACAAGCTTTCCGCGATTTCTTTGTTCGTGTAACCTTTGGCCAGCCAGCCCAAAATTTCCTTCTCCCGCTCCGACAACGATTCATAAGGTCCGGCGGCTTCCCCACCGTCTTTCATCCGCGCCATATATTCGCCCATCAATCGCTTCGTGGCGGATGGATAAAGATAAGCTTCCCCTTCCGCCACCGTCCTGATGGCGGATACGAGCTCGTCATGCGGCGCATTTTTCAAAATATAACCGGAAGCGCCTGCCTGAATGGCTCGGAACAAATATTCCTCATCGTCGTGCATCGTCAAGATGAGAACGGCGGTGTCCGGCATAAGCTTCTTCAGCTCCGCCGAAGCCGTCATGCCGTCTTTGCCGTGAGGCATGCTGAGATCCATCAGCACGACGTCCGGCCGCCGTTCCTGCGACATTGTGATCGCCTCGTCTCCTTCAGACGCTTCGCCGATCACCTCGATCCCGTGCCTGCCGTTCAACAGCATTGCCAGCCCCGACCGCACGACGGCATGGTCGTCGCAAATGAGCAGCCTGATCATCTGTTTGCCGGCCCCCTTTCCTTCCTTATTTTCGTTGTATTTTTTATTATAAACGAACGGACAACCGCTCCGCTTCCGCCAATTGCTCCGGAAGATATGCCAAGGCCACCCTTCGGCCAATAAGCAGCACGGCAGGCCGGGCCGGCTCCCCGAGCAGCGGCAGGGCGGCGGCGGAGCGGAGATTTTCCGCCACCGCGATCGCTTCTCCTAGCTTGAAGCGCGCCGCGTCGGACGACAACTCGTCGCGCTTGCTCGTTCGGCCGGAGCGAATCGCTTCTCCGCTCAACCCTTTATTGACGGCTTGGCGGATCATCGGTGTCCGTTCGCTCGCTCCTCCCGCCGCATAGAGCCAGCGCAGCTTGCGGGTTCCGGCGTCCAATATGCCGTACGCCGCCAGATCGCTTTCCGTCGCCTGCAGAATGACTTGCAGCAGCTTGAAGCGGTCCGCATCGTTTGCCAGATTCATTCCGTTTCATTTCCTTTCCCGTTCCGTCATCATCGTTCGCCGGCAACTTTATTATATAACTCTTTCACCCCGGTGTAAGTCAGGACAATTCCCGATCGTTTTCAGGGAAAACCCTGATTTCGGAACATCCGCAGGCATCGTAAGATTATGGAAAAGGATGAAGAAAGGATGAGCGTCATGAGCATTTACTTCGCGGCCGACGTCGCCAAAAAAGCCGCCGCTGCGCCGGGATACGACATCGAAGGGAATATGTCGGTGTTCAGCGCCCAGCAGCTCGACGCTTTGGCCTCGATCATGCATGTCAAAAAGGTGTCCGCAGGCTGCACCCTGTTCTGGGAAGGCGACGACGCCGTGTCGGTCTACTGGCTGCTGAAGGGGCGCATGAAGCTGCGCAAATCGACCAGCGAAGGGAAAGATCTGCTCCTGTCGATCGTGCGTCCGAACGACCTCATCGCCGACATCGATGCGTGGAATTCGGTCCACCGCTGCAGCGCGGAAGCGATGGAAGACGCGGAAGTCGGCGTCATTTCCAGGCTTCAGCTGGAGCTGATGCTATGCCGCAACGGCGAATTCGCCTATCGCTTCGCCATGTGGATGGCGCTCATCCAGCGCCAAACCGAATCGAAGCTGCGCGACCTGCTGCTGGGCGGCAAAAACGCTGCGCTCGCCTCAACGCTTATCCGGCTCTGCAACAGCTTCGGAATCGTGCAAAAAGACGGGATTCTCATCGATCTGAAGCTGACGAACAGCGAGCTGGCCGAGCTGGCGGGAACGACTCGGGAAGGCGTCAACCGGATGCTGGCCGTGATGAAAAAGGACGGGGTGGTCGAAAGCTGCGGCAATGGGCTGCTGCGCGTCAGGTCGCTGCAGCGGCTGAGGCAGGCGGCCGGCTGCCCCGAATGTCCGGCCTGTCCGGAACAAATATGCAAAATATGACCGCGCGAAGACCGGCAGCTCAAGCCGCCTCGCGCGGTTATTTTTTGAGAGCCGAAGCACGTATCCCGCTTGTGACTTTCCGCACTGCGGAGCGCCGGCACCGGCAGTACGATAAAGCTGTACATCAACCAAGCAAAGTCCAGCGGTATGATGTCAAGTCCCTAATTCGGTCGAATTGGAAATTACCA
>CALAWP010000038.1 GCA_937895345.1 uncultured Paenibacillus sp.
GTAGAAGTAGGCGGGAGAAGTAGATTGGAGCGGTATGCGGACGGCAGGACGGTGGCGGAAGGCAGGAACAGCAGGTCGGAGAGGTAGGCGGGAGAAGTAGATTGGAGCGGTATGCGGACGGCAGGACGGTGGGGGAAGGCAGGAACGGCAGGTCGGAGAGGTAGTTGGGAAGTAGACTGGAGCGGTATGCGGACGGTGGCGGACGGGAGGAACGGCGGAGGGATTGGCGGCTGAAGGGCGGCGGCTCGTCGATCTGGAAAGGCGAATCCCCGGCTGCCTGCCGGCGGTCCTGAAAAGCCGAGAGGGCGGGCTGTCCGCCGGCCGTCCTAAAAAAGCCGAAAGGCCGGGGGTTACCCGGCCTTTGGCGTTTCCGAAGCTTGAGCGCTTGCGGTTGGAGCGGTGGAGCGTCTGATAAAGAAAGAGATCACGATCGCGATGACGGCGAAGACCAGGCCAATCGTAAACGCGCTGTGAATGCCTGCGTTGGTCGATTCGGCGATAACCTTCTGGGTGTCGGCGAGCGCTTCCGGGTTCGTAGCGGCAAGCTCCTTCACATGGTCCGCCATGCCGGACGACATGATGCTCATGAAGAAGGCGATGCCGATGGCGCCGGCGACTTGCTGCAGCGTGCTCAGAATGGCCGAGCCGTGCGGATAATATTGCGGCGGCAGCTGGTTCAGGCCGTTTGTCTGCGCCGGCATCATAATCATGGACATAGCCAAGCTCATAATACAGTGCAGCAAAATGATCGTTGAAGCGGCGGTGTCCAGCTGGATTTGCGTAAAGAACCACATAACGACGGCCAGAATGACCGCGCCCGGAATGACGAGCGCCCGAGGGCCGAACTTGTCGAACAGCTTGCCGGTCACCGGGGACAGGAAGCCGTTGACGATGCCGCCCGGCAGCAGGATGAGGCCTGCGATAAACGCTGTTTTGCCCATGCCTTGCTGCAGCAGAATCGGCAGAAGCATCAACGTCGAGAACAGAGACATCATGACGATAATGATAAGCACCGT
The DNA here is from genome assembly GCA_937895345.1 of uncultured Paenibacillus sp. Taxonomy (GTDB): domain Bacteria; phylum Bacillota; class Bacilli; order Paenibacillales; family Paenibacillaceae; genus Pristimantibacillus. The sequence goes on from CALAWP010000038.1 coordinate 1,017, forward strand.
TCCGAGCGAGAACATCGGCGATTTGAACGCGCGAAGATCAAGCAAAGGCTGGCGCATCTTCAGCTGCCTCCATACGAACAGCACGAGCGCGGCCGCTCCCGCGGCGATGGTCAGGTATACCTTCGGTTCGCCCCAGCCCTTCCCGTGTTCCGACATGAAGCTTTCGCCCAGGCTGCTGAAGCCGAAGACGATGCCGCCGAAGGCGACGGTGGACAGCAGGATGGACAGGATGTCGACCTTAGGCTTCGTCACGTCCGTCACGTTGCGCAAATAAACGAAGGCGAACAGGAACGCGAAGACGGCAAAAGGAAGCACGATCCAGAACAGCCAGCGCCAGCTCAAAGCGTCCAGAATAAGACCGGACAGCGTCGGACCGATGGCAGGGGCGAACATGAGGACGAGGCCCATGCTGCCCATGGCGGCGCCGCGCTGCTCCGGCGGGTACAGCACCAGGATGGTGTTCATCATAACCGGCAGCATAAGGCCGGTGCTGAGCGCCTGGATGACCCGGCCGATCAACAATACGGAAAAGCTGGGCGCAAGGGCGCACACCAGCGTGCCGATCGTAAACAAGGCCATGGCGCCAAGGAACATTTGCCGGGTGGTGAACGACTGCACGAGCAGGGCGGACACCGGGATCAGAATGCCGACGACCAGCATGTAGGCGGTGGACAGCCACTGAACCGTCGAATAATTGATCGAAAATTCATGCGTCAAATCTACAAAAGCGATGTTGAGCAACGTTTCATTCAAAATAGAGAAAAATGCGCCGATAATAAGCGAGATGAGGATCGGCAATCGTTTGACATTGCTCAAATCCCTCGTGCCGGCATGCGTTGCGGCAGCCGAAATATCCATGTATTGTTCCTCCGTATCCAATAGGTTTTGTCTCTGGTATTGTAGCATCGCATGCCGCCGGCGCGAATCGTTCCGGAGGCCGATGCCCGTCTCGTGCGCTGGACCGTCACGGCAATGGATGGTTTGACGGAACGGAAGCCTCTTGCGAAGAAGCCGATATCCCGTGCAAAAATACGTTCAGCCCCGTGCGGTACAACGTCTTGGTTTGTTCCAGATCAAGCGATTTGGCCGCATCGTCCAGCCCGCGGAACAGGCTTTCCAATATATGACCGAACAGTCTGGCGTCACCTTGGCGAAACTCGCCGTTGTCCATGCCCGTACGAATGATTTCCGCTAGAAATCGACGGTTTTCCTCGCATTTTTCGGCCATGTCGACCATAAACTCCTCGTTCTTGCACCAGGATTCCCGCAAAAACTCCGCCGCCGCCTTATGCAGCGCGAATCCCCGGGTAACGCTCAGCTCGACCAGGGCGTACAGCTGCTCGACGGCCGTCGGGTAGTGATGCTTCTGACTTTCCCAGTACTGCTGCCAATCGCGCTGATGCCGAAGCATCAGTTGATGGAACAACCCTTCCTTGCTCTTGAAGTGGTAATAAATATTCGTCTTGCCGGTATTGGTCGCTGCGGCGATATCCTCGACGGATGTGGCGAGATAACCCTTCCGGGCAAACAACTCCGCGGCCGCCTGCAAAATATCTTGCCGCGACTGCTCGCGCTGCAACTGCTTTTTATTCAATGAATGTCTCCGCCCTCCATTCCTGCTTTCCAGAAAAATACACTGAACGCATAGTCAGTATTTTAACACCGCATGGGCCGATGCGCAAGTCTTGACTTGCAACGGCGTTTGTTTTCATTTTTGTGGAGGTGGTTTATAATAGTTGGGAACCAGAATAGACCATTCGGAGGATGCGGGGGGTGTGAACGTATGAATTTGCCGAATTTATTGACATCGTTGAGGTTTGTGCTGATACCTGTCTATATTGGTATATTCGCGAGCGGACACATGATTCCCGCATTCCTTGTCGTTGTCGCCGCAGGCGTCACGGACGTGCTGGACGGCTTTATCGCCAGGAAGTTCGGGATGGTAACGCCGGCGGGAGCCATGCTCGATCCGCTTGCCGACAAGCTGATGCTCATTACCGTCATCGTGTCTCTGCTTGTGGCGGGACATATTTCGTGGGCGGCGGCGGGGGCGATGTTTCTGCGCGACCTCGGGATGATCGCGGGCGGCCTGATGACCCACTTTCGGGGCAAAAAGACGGTTCCGGCCAATTGGATGGGCAAGCTGACGACGGTCCTTTTTTATGTTGCGATCATGTTTATTTTCTTTCAAGTACCGTTTGCGCATGCGTATTTGTGGGCGGTCATCGCGTTTTCGTTTGCAACTACTTTCGTGTACATCGCGTCTTATAAGACGCTGAACCGGCCGACGGCTCAAACGCCGGACGGCCATGCTTGACGCCGGGCAGGCCGGGAAGAACGTTCTTGCCGCTCTATAACGGGAGCGAATCGTTGGACTCGCTGCAAGGACAGAAAGAGACCGAACCGGCGGAAGCTTCAGTTCCGCTTGGCCCGGTCCCCTTATCTTAACCTTCATAAACTGCAGTTTTATGAAGGATAGGACTAGTGTGGCTTACAACGCAATGTTTTATACGAGTAAAGGTTCCGAAGGGAGATTTTGCGATGTTGGATATTCAAGAAATTCAGGAAATTATACCTCACCGCCCGCCGTTTTTGCTCATTGACCGCATTTTGGAGGTGGAGCCGGGCGTCCGCGCCGTCGGTCTGAAAAACGTGACGATGAACGAACCGTTTTTTACGGGTCATTTTCCGGGGTATCCGGTCATGCCGGGCGTGCTGATCGTAGAGGCGCTGGCGCAGGTCGGCACCGTCGCGATGCTGATGGTGGAAGCGAACAGGGGCAAGCTCGGGTTCTTTGCGGGCATTGACGGCTTCCGTTTCCGCGATCAGGTGAAGCCGGGCGATACGCTCACGCTGGAGGTACAAATTACGAGGCTGAAAGGGACGATCGGCAAAGGCCAGGCAACCGCGCGCGTAGGCGACAAGGTAGTGGCCGAGGGCGAGCTGATGTTTGCGCTGTCGGATCGGACCTGAGAACGGCTGATTATTGTGGATATATTTCAGGAAAAAGAAAGAGGTAGTGAGAGATGGCGCTGGAAGTGAATCAACAAGCGATGGCCCGGTACGAGGCCTGGTTGAACGATCCGCTGATCGACGAGTCTACGAAGGAGGAGCTTCGCGGCGTTGCCGGTCAGGAGAAGGAAATTGCCGACCGCTTCTACCGCGATCTGGAATTCGGCACGGGCGGCTTGCGCGGCGTAATGGGGGCGGGGACGAACCGTCTCAATGCGTATACGGTAGGGAAGGCGACGCAAGGATTGGCGAACTGGCTGCTGGCGAACGGCGCGAACGGGTCCGCCGCCGGCGATTCGCCGATTTCGGTTGTCATCGCCCACGATTCCCGCAACCGTTCGCCGGAATTTGCGCTGGATGCGGCGCTCGTGCTGGCCGGCAACGGGATCCGGACTTACCTGTTCCGCTCGCTTCGTCCGACGCCTCAGCTTTCCTACGCGGTGCGCGATTTGAAGGCGTCCGGCGGCATCGTCATTACGGCAAGCCACAATCCGCCGGAATATAACGGCTACAAGGCGTACGGAGCCGACGGCTGCCAGCTCATTCCGGAGGATGCGGAGCAGGTCATTGCCGCCATCGGAAGCATCGGAAGCCTGGAGCAGGTCAAGCGAATCGACCGCGCCGCCGCAGAGGCCGATGGATTGCTCGTATGGCTGGACGAGGCGGCCGACCGCCGCTATATCGACACCGTCGCTTCGCAAAGCTTGAATCCGGAGCTGCTGAAGAGCGAAGGGGGCGAGCTGGACATCGTGTTCACGCCGCTGCACGGTTCGGGCAACATGCCCGTGCGCGAGGCGCTCAAGCAAGCCGGCTTCCGCAACGTCCAGGTCGTGAAGGAGCAGGAGCAGCCGGACGGTTATTTCAGCACGGTCAAGTCGCCGAACCCGGAGGAGCGCGAGGCGTTCACGCTGGCGATCGCGCAGGCGAAGGCAACGGGAGCGGACATCATTATCGGCACCGACCCCGACGCGGACCGGATGGGCGCCGTCGTGCGCAACGACGAGGGCGAATATGTTGTGCTGACCGGCAATCAGTCCGGCGCGCTGATGGTGCACTACGTGCTGAGCCGGCTGAAGGAGCGGGGCGAGCTTCCGGCGAACGGCGTCGTCGTCAAGACGATCGTGACCAGCGAGATGGGAGCGGACATCGCCCGTTCTTTCGGAGCGGGAGTGGAAAATACGCTGACCGGCTTCAAATATATCGGAGAATTGATGACGCGCTACGAGCGTACGGGAGAGCGTTCCTTCTTGTTTGGCTACGAGGAAAGCTACGGTTATTTGCGCGGCACCTACGCGCGGGACAAGGATGCGGTTGTCGCCTGTCTGCTCATTTGCGAGGCGGCGGCTTATTACCGAAGCCAAGGCAAGTCGCTGTACGACGTGCTGCAGGAGCTGTACGCCGAATACGGCTATTATTTGGAGGGACTGGAGTCCCGCACGCTGAAGGGAATCGACGGCGTACGCCAAATCCAGTCGATTATGGACGATTGGCGGAGCAGCCCGCCTTCCGAAATCGGCGGCGTCAAGGTGACGCAGGCGCTTGATTTCAGTCAGGGTCTGAACGGGCTCCGTCCGGAAAACGTGCTGAAATTTATGTGCGAGGACGGGTCGTGGTTCTGTCTCCGGCCTTCCGGCACCGAGCCGAAGATCAAAATTTATTTTGCGGTCAAGCGGGAATCGTCCGCGGCGGCCGCCGAAGCTTTGCAGACGCTGAAGGACGCCGTCATGGCCCGCGTCGACGGCTTGAAATAAGACGAGGGATTCGGACGGAGGATGAATATGCTGAAACGTTGGCAGCTGTGGAATAGAAAGGCGAAGACTTGGCTCTGGTGCCTGGTGCTTCTGGGCGTTGCCGCCGCATTGCCGCTCGGCGCGATGCGGATGACGATGGAGGCGTCGGCCGACACGGTCGAAATCGTCTTCGATTACAGGGATATCGTAGAAGTGGCGGAGCTGCAGCCGAACCCGCAGCAATTTTTGGACGAGCGGCTGCAGGCGATGAAGGAAGCCGGCGTCACGACGCTGGCCGTCTACGAAAGCTCGCTTCGCGAGCTGCAGCAGGCCGGGCGTCTTGTCTTTTATAGCGAGAAGGAAGCCGCTTTGCTGAAAGGCGAGCTGCCGGACGAACGGAGAAACTATACGTATATTTTGTTCAACAGCGCGCAGGACGAGCAGGCTGTCGGCCCGATCGTGCGCGAGGCGTTCGACCAGCGCGGCGTGCCTTACGGCGACTGGTCGTTCGGCGGCAGGAACGGGATCGTCGTAGAGGAGCCGGTGCAATCGGCCCAGTTGAAAACGCTCGATTTCGATCCGTTGACGCTGCAGCAATTAAGGGATGAAGGATTTCATATTCTCGCCCGGTTGTCCGACCGGGTGACGCCTTACGATGCGGCCCGGACCGAAGCGCAGCTGGAAAGACTGAGCGGGTTCGGCGTCACGCGGCTGCTGTTCGAAGGCGACCGGGCGAAAGGCGCGATGGACCAGCCGGAATCGGACAGCCTGGATCACTTTGCCGGGCTCATGAACCGTTACGGGATGGGTCTTGCCGCCATCGAAAATTTAAAGGCGCCTCAGGCGGGCATTCATAAATTGGCTTATTTGACGAATTATAATGTTGCGCGCCTCTATTCCTTGTCTCCGGAAGACGCGGCGTCGATGGAGCTGGAGGCGATCGCCGACCGGTTCGTGCTGGCGGCCAAAGACCGCAATATTCGCATGTTCTTCGTCAATACGGGCGCCCAATCCAATCTGGACGCCGGCACGGTCGTGCACTCGGTGGACAAGATGATCGGCTTTATGACGGGCGAAGAGGGGGTCGCCGCCAAGCTGGTGCAGGCGGGCTTCCCGCTGGGCGTGGCGCAGGCGTTCGAGTCCGGAGGCCAGCCGGGCTGGGAGAAGCCGGTGCGCGGAGTGGTCGCGGTCGGCGCCGTCGCCATCATTTCCTTGCTTATCGCAGCTTTCGTTCCCGGCGTGCTTATTCCGGTCTTTGCGGTCGGTCTTGTCGGCTCGGCCGGCCTGTATGTGCTGAACAGCTCCCTGATGGAGCAGGGGCTCGCGCTCGGAGCGGCGGTCAGCGGACCTTCGCTGGCCTTGATCTGGGTGATGAACCGGATTTACGCCCGTACGGCGGGCGACAGACGGATGGTCGGCGGAGAAGAGTGGACCGTCGGCCGGGAGAATGCCGCTGCGGCGGCGGGCGGCAAGCTGCAATGGATATTCGTCAGTCCGTCCGTCGGCAAGCGGATCGGATCGGCGCTGGCCTGGTTCGTTATGGCGACGGCCATTACGTTGTCGGCCGTGCCGCTGGTGTTCGGCCTGCTGAACAATATTACGTACAGCCTTGTGCTGGAGCAGTTCCGGGGCGTCAGCGTCCTTCACCTTGCGCCGATATTTCTCGTTGCGCTGTACGTCTTCCTCTATGAAGGAAGCGACGGACGCGGCGTCGCAACCAGGGCGCGGACGCTGCTTCGCCTGCCGGTGACGGTTCTGGCGGTCGTCGCGCTGGCCGTGCTGGGCGCCGTCGGGTATTATTATTTGACGCGTACCGGCAATGCGGGACAAGTGAGCGGCATCGAGCTGCTCATCCGCGGCTGGCTGGAATCGACGTTCGGCGTGCGGCCGCGCTTTAAGGAGTTTATGCTCGGCCATCCGCCGCTGCTGCTCGGCTTGTTCCTGGCGCTGCGTTACCGGGCGTCGTGGGCGCTTATTATCGTCGGCGCGCTGGGACAGCTGACCATGGTCAGCACATTTACGCATATTCATACGCCTTTGTATATTTCGATCGTGCGCACGCTGCTCGGCTTGGGCGCGGGCGTGCTGATCGGCCTGATCGCCATCGCGGTCTGGATCGTCGCGGAAGGAGCATGGCGCAAATGGGTACAGCCAACGGTTCGCAAGCTTTCCGAATCGTAATATCGGGATATTACGGCTTCAACAACAGCGGTGACGAAGCCGTGCTGCGTTCGATTCTGCTGGCGCTGGAGACGGAAGGCGAGGCGCAGGGCGTCCGGGTGGCGCCCGTCGTGCTGAGCTCCGATCCGGCGCGGACGAGCGCCATGTACGGCGTCGAGTCGGCGCATCGGATGCGCCCCGCCGAAGTATGGCGGGCGCTGCGAGGCGCCGACGGGCTGATCAGCGGCGGCGGGAGCCTGCTGCAGGATGCCACGAGCGCGAAGACGATTCCGTATTATGCCGGAATCATGAAGCTTGCCCAGCTGCTGGGCAAGCCGACGTTCGCGTACGCGCAGGGCATCGGCCCGGTGAACCGCCGCTCGATGTTTCCGCTGATCCGCCATGTGATGCGGCGGAGCGCGTACGTGTCCGTGCGGGACGCCGAATCCGCCGATTTGCTGGCGGAGATGGGCGTCCCGCGCGGCGGGATCGAGGTCGTGCCCGATCCCGTCATGGGGCTGCCGCTGCCGGAGGGCGCGGCGGCGGCGGTTGCGGGCTCGCCGCCCGGCGTGAGCGGCGGCGGCGAGGCTGCCGCCTTGG
>CALAWP010000039.1 GCA_937895345.1 uncultured Paenibacillus sp.
CGGCGGCGCCTGGCGCAGCCGGCGCCGCAGGCAGCGGCCCCGTGCAAGGCCACGGGGCCGGGCTGGGCAGCCCGCTGCTGGAGCAGGGCAGCGGGGTGAAGTTCATTGCCGTCGCCAGCGGCAAGGGCGGCGTCGGCAAGTCGACGGTGACCGTCAATCTGGCGGTCGCCATGGCCCGCAGGGGCAAGCGCGTCGGCATCATCGACGCGGATATTTACGGCTTCAGCGTGCCCGATATGATGGGCATCGAGGAACGGCCGGTCATCGTCAACGAGAAGGTCGTGCCGATCGAGCGATTCGGCGTCAAAGTGATCTCGATGGGATTTTTCGTCGAGGACAACAGCCCGATCGTATGGCGGGGACCGATGCTCGGCAAAATGCTGCGCAATTTCTTCCAGGAAATCGAGTGGGGCGAGCTCGATTATATGCTGCTGGATCTTCCGCCGGGAACGGGCGACGTCGCGCTCGACGTTCATCAGATAATCCCGCAGAGCAAGGAAATTATCGTGACGACGCCGCATGCGACGGCGGCTTTCGTCGCCGCCCGCGCCGGCGCCATGGCGATCAAGACGGAGCATGAAATAATCGGCGTCGTCGAAAACATGTCCTACTTCGAATCCCGAACGACGGGGGAGAAGGAATACGTATTCGGCCGCGGCGGAGGCGCAAGGCTGGCGGAGACGCTCCATTGCGATTTGCTGGCGCAAATTCCGCTCGGTCAGCCGGACAATCATCCTTCGGAGCCCGACTTCTCTCCGTCCGTTTACAAAGCGGATACCGAAACCGGCAAGCTTTATCTCGAGCTGGCGGACAGCGTCATCCAGCGCAGCGGAGGCTAGTTCAGAAGCAGCCCCTAATCAAGCACAAGCTAAACGGCCCGCCGTTTCCGCCATGCCCTCAGGCAAGGCTCGAAACGGACGGGCCGTCTTCGGTTTTTTATCCTCCGCTTTGATCTTCGCCGCCTTGCTCTTCCTCGCCGCCGCCTTGTTCCTCTTCCGAGCCCCCTTGGCCGCCTTCGCCGCCGCCTTCGCCTTCCTTCTGTTTTTGAACCTTTTCGTCCGGCTTAGGCTGCAGTTCCTCTTGCACCGCTTTTTTCATCAAATCCAGCACTTCGAGCCGGAACAGCGGATTTTGCATCGACTCCTGCATCAGGGACATCACTTCTTTGCGGTATTGGGAGCTCTTGAGAACCTCCAAAATGAGCTTTTCCATTTCCGGCGTCCGAAGCGACTTCACAAGATCGGCCTGGTATTGCGGATCTTTGATCAGTTCTTTATGAATTTCCTTGTTATCCTTGCTGACGGCCTTGGCGAACTCGCCGGCGAATCGCGTATCGGTCATCAGCTTTTTGATCACTTTGTCGTAATCCGGCGAACTGATGACGTCCTTGACGGCAAGGCGCACTTCCTCCTGGTCCTGAACGGACAGCAGCTTGGACGATTGGGCGTTGTAGCCGCTTATTTGCTGGGCCGATTCCTGCAGCGCCTTCTGTGCGTCTTCCGTCTTCAGGATATCGATCACCATCGATTTGATGTCCTTATAGCTGATCTGCTGAACGTTGCCGCCTGACGATTCCATGCCGCAGCTCGTCGCAAGCAAGATCAAAGCAAGGGACATGAGCAATAAGATCCTTCTCATGCGCATTTCTGGCTGGCTCCCTTCTATGTCAATACCTTGGATATAATGGCATCTCGCGCAGGGATAAGCGCAGTTGTACGGTTAACGGCGCCCGTGCCGTTAGTATGCGCATTGTTCACTGATTTATCATGGACGGGCATTAGCTTTTTGTTGCGTTCGTGGTAAAATGAAGGCAAAGCGTTATCGGGAGGATTTTGAGCGTGAATTTGAAAAAATGGTTTTTCCTGTTTTGGAGCACCATGGCGATCGGCGCGCTGGTGTGCGTCGTATGCGGCTCCATTATGTTATTGACGAATCAGGAATTCGGCTTTCTCGGATTTGAGGCGACCGGATTCAATGCGTTTATGATGGCGATCTCCGGCCTGATGATCGGGGCGTTCAGCCAAATGGGCTTTTTCGCATATTTAACCTTGAATTACATCGCGCTAAGCGTATTTCGCAAAAAATATTTATGGAACGCGCTGCAAGGGTATACGACGTTATTCGCCGTATTCGCCCTCGGCTACGTGCTTTATGAGCAGCGGACGAACAACTGGTTTTTCTGGACGCTTCCGCTCGTGTTGCTTGCCGCATCGGCCGTCATGACCTGGATCAAAATCAAACAGACGAACAAAACGGCTATGGTGCCGACGATGTTCCTGCTGTTCGTCGTCACGTTTGTCGAAGCTTGGCCGGCCTTGCAAGGGGAGACGAACATATCCGCCGTCGTCTTTATGATGATCCCGCTGTTCGTTTGCAATGCTTACCAAAATATGATGATGCATCGGCTGCTGAACGCAGGCAAAGCAGACTCCGCCGCGGTAGCCGCAACGAAGCCTGCCGGTTCATAACGATTCAGGAGGCGGAGGCCGAACCTTTGTCTTTGACGGGATCGCCTTGCGCGACCGTTCCCGCGATCAGCTCGGACACGCTGGCAAACTCGTAGCCTTTGGCGCGAAGCTGATCGATAATGACCGGAAGCGCTTCATGGGTTTGCGTGGCGGAATCGCTTGCGTGGAGAAGAATAATGTCGCCGGGATGCGTACGCGTGACGACGCGGTTGACGATTTTGTCCGTGCCGATTCTCATCCAGTCCAACGAATCCGTATCCCATTGAATAACTTTATAATTCAGTTCTTCGGCAATTCTCAGCACGCGTTTGTCGAAGTCGCCGTTGGGCAGCCGGATCAAATTCGGCTGCTTCCCTGTTATATCGGACAAAATGTTGTGTGCGGTCGTAATCTGCTTGCGGATTTCTTCGTCTTCCAGCTTGCTGTAGTAATCGTGCTTGTGGCCGTGGCTGCCGATTTCGAATCCGGCCTCCTGAATTTTTTGAACTAGCTCGGGATGCGACTGGCTCCAAACGGACGACAGGAAAAACGTCGCCTGTTTAATGTTTTTGTCCTTCAGCACCTGCAAGATAGGCTCGAGACGCTTGTCTCCCCAGCTGATGTCGAAGGTGAGCGCAACGACGTTTTTATCGGTCGGAACGCTGTAAATGGCGGCGGGCTGCTGCGGAGCAAAGACGGTAATGTTGTCTCTCTCCGCGTAAATGATGCCGATGGAGAAGACAAAGGCAACGGCGATAAAAAAGTACTTTTTCAGTTTTTTTCCGTTCAGTACGTAGAACATGTTCATGGGGCGGGGCACTCCTCTCTTGGCATAACCTCGTCCGAGGCGGTTAGTACAATCTATGCTCGTACACCAGAGATATTCATATTTTTCAACCGGGAGGAAGAGACTTGTTTAAACGGGAAGCTTTCAAATCGCATATGGCCGGCATGGGACGTTATATCGGATGGGCATTCGTATTATTTTTCGCGGGAATGGTCATCGGGGGAACCCAGCCGGAGCTGAAGCAGTTTTTGGACGGGCAACTGGCCGGCTTGGAGCAGCTGAGGCATTCGATCGACCAAAGCGATAATCCGACTTGGACGATGATGTGGATCATTTTTTTGAACAACGCGATCAAATCGGTGCTTGTCTTGTTTCTGGGAGCATTTTTTGGCATACTCCCGATCGTTTTTTTGTTAATCAACGGCATGGTCATCGGCTATTTGCTGACGCTGGTATCGAATGAGCCGACGGGGCCGGCTGTATGGGAAGTAATTGTGAAGGGATTGCTTCCGCACGGAATTATTGAAGTTCCGGCCGTCGTCATCGCTTGCGCTTATGGAATGAAGTTCGGCTCGCTCACCCTTCGATCGATCGGATGCATGCTGTTCCGGCAAGACAAGCTGGACAAGATCGGCGAAGAATTCGCCGGATTTATGAAATGGACCGCGCCTGTTGCGGCCGCGCTGGTCGTCTCGCTGCTCGCCGCATCGGTGATCGAGAGTACGTTAACGGTTTGGCTGCTGACGTTGTAATATTCTTTCCAAATATTGAGCATAACAGTAAGGCAGTGATTGCAAGAGCCAAGGCAAAGCTGGAGTACGTCGCAAGACGGCCCATACGCGCTTTAGATCCCAAAGGAGGCCGCTTACCGTTATGCTCGGAATATTGTTTAACGACAAGGAATGCAAAGAGCTGGATTATGTGCTTCGCAAGGAATTGGACGAGATGCTGCTTGATTTGAACGACTCGCGACTGGATGGGGACATTAAAGGCGCGATTGCCCGCAGATACAAAGTGATCTTCCGAATGTACGCCCGAATCGCCTCTCCGAAGGAACTGTCGCGCTATGCTCTTAACGCCCGCACCTACCGGTAAGCGCCGCCGCGGCGCCTTCCATAAACTGTAACGAAAAAATATAAAATAAAGGGTTGCAAGGTCATGCGCCCCTGTGATATATTATAAAAGTCGCCGCTGAGACATGGCGGTAACGAAAGAGAAACAAGATTGTTCTTTGAAAACTGAACAACGAGCGA